>CACZVE010000117.1 GCA_902784565.1 uncultured Prevotellaceae bacterium | reverse complement strand
TCATGGCCACGTTCTCACCGCAATTGCTGGTCCCGGCATTGCCTGGGGCGATAAAGAGTTTCTCACACTTGCTGCTCTGAGCGATTTTCCATGCTAAGGTGTGCTCACGTCCGCCGCTGCCTAATAAAAGTATTTTCATATTCTTTCTTCTTTTTTTTTTTGCAACGGACAACAGGACTTAAGGACTTTTTCTTTTTGCAAATCAGTCTTGTTAGTCGTGTAGTCCGTTGCTAAATATTTGATTTCAAGTAATCTTCGAAGTATTGAGTGATGCGTTCATGGAGATGGACGCTGGCATGACCTCTCATGTTGTGCTCCTCACCAGGATAGGCGAAGAAGTCTGGCTGTGTGCCGGCTTTGATACAGGCATCGAGGAAGGAGAGGCAATGCTGAGGCACGACGGTGTTGTCGTTGTAGCCTGTGATGATCTGCAGTTTGCCTTTCAAGTCCTTCGCCTTGTTGATAAGGCTGATCTTGGCATAGCCTTCGGGATTTGTTTCAGGAGTTCCCATATAGCGCTCGCCGTACATCACCTCATACCATTTCCAGTCAATTACTGGGCCTCCAGCCACACCAACCTTGAACACATCGGGGTAGTTGGTCATCAGCGAGATGGTCATAAAGCCTCCGAACGACCAGCCGTGAACGCCCAGGCGCTCCATATCTATATAAGATAAGGTACGCAGGTATTCTACGCCCTTCATTTGGTCCTGCATCTCGATTTGTCCCAACTGGTGGAAGGTGGACCGCCATAGACATAGATCACCGTCGGATATTTCTTATCGGGATTGAAGTCTGCGGGCTTCACCATTCTGTAATAGAGGTCGGTCACTCCATCCGCAGCCTTGATGCTGCCGCACTCAAAGATGGGATATTGGTAACCTGCCCATGGGTCTTCGGCATCCAACAGGTTCGTGTGACGTGGAGTTTTCTGGTTGATGTCTACAACGTCGATGACTCGTGGCCTCGTAGGCGTAGAAAACCTGTCGATCAGGAAATTGCCCGAAGGAGACAGTTCTGCGTTATGAACACCGTCTACCGTCTCCAGTTGTTTGATCTCTCCCTTCATGCTGACGCTATAAAGACGATGGTGCAAGGGATGTTCCTTGTTGGCCTTGAAGATGACGGTCTTCTGCTTCTTGTTGAAGCCCAGCACCTCCATGACCACCCATTCGCCTTTGGTGATTTGCTTCAGTTCCTTACCGTCGGCATCGAAGAGGTAAAGGTGGTTAAAGCCGTCTTTCTGACTCTGCATGATGAACGTATTTGTCGCTGGTCTCACGGTATAGCTCTGCAAGCTTTTCACCCGTTGCAGCATCATAGGACACTAATCGGCAGTCGTTCTGGGCTCTGTTCAGCTCAAACATATAGACGGTCTTGCTGTCAGGGCTCCATGAGATGTTCGTGAAATAGCGGTCGGTAGGATCACCAGCCTGCAGATAGACGGTCTTGTCGGTCTGCAGGTCATAGACACCCACAGTCACCTTGTGGCTCGTCATCCCTGCCATAGGGTATTTGTCCGGCTCATACGTGGCCTCGCGGGGGAAAATGTCCACCTGCGGATAGTCTGTCACCATACTCTGGTCCATGCGATAGAAAGCCAGGCGCAGGCCATCGGGACTCCAAAACGTGCCTTGCTACGAAGAGCTGATGGTCTTCGACATAGGCTGTAGCCTTGGAAACGGCATTCCAGTCGTTGGCCGTCTGTCCTGAGATACTGTCCTGCCAGACGATTCTCTTCTCTTTGAAATCCACAAGTATGACAGCATGGCGGTTGCCGACTTGTACGATGGGTTTGTCGGGATAGGGGAACACCGCGTGCATCAGGTGACGTACATAACGTTCATCATCGCTATTTGCCCATTCGTTGACTTCTTCAAGTGTGAAGAGGGTTGCTTTCTTGCCGGTCTTTGCATCGATGGTATAACACTCCTCTACGTCGGTCTGTATCAGTTGGTCTCCCCACCATGTCAGCCACATGTTCTTGGGCTGCATGCTGTGGTAGTTCGTGCCGCCGAAGTTCAGGTCTTCGAGGGTGAAGAGTTTGTCTTGTGCAGACAGGGAGGTGGAGAGGGCTGCCATCATCAGAAAAGCAAACAAGGACTTAATCTTTATCATCGTCAAACCTCCTGTTCTTTTTGTCAAATCCTTTTCCTCTGCCTGATCTGGGATTCTTGTCACTCCTGTCGAAACGGTCCTTACGGTCTCTTTTGAATTTGCGGTCATCACGGTCCTTGCGATTCTTTCGGTTATCGTGGTCGTTCTGATCTTCTCGGCTCTTCCGGATATTCGTTATCGTGGTCGTTCTGATCTTCTCGGCTCTTCCGGATATTCCGGTCTTTCCGGATGTTGTGGTCGAGTTCGTGGCGGTGGAAGGTGAAACTGCGGATGTCGCCTTCCTCATTCTGTTCGGTCTCTTCAAGGCGCTGTTTGAACTCGCGTTCTTTCTTGAAACGGTGTTTCTGGGCCATCTGCTTTTTCTCTTCGTCAGTCTTCACGATACCACCGTCGTGACGGAAATCTTTTAGTTTGCCGTCGAACATCTGGTACCTGCGGAATTCACATTCCAGGCTGCCGTTATAGAGGGGGATTTTGATACTGGGTTTCAGGCCGATCTGCTCAAAACACTCTTCGCGGTAGGAGAGGATCCAGGCATCATTACCTTTGAACTCATGTTTCAGCCGTTCGCCAATCATCTTATAAGTACCCAGAAGGTCGGGCGTGGAGATACGCTCACCATAAGGGGGATTGGTAATCATGATGCTCTTATTGCCAGGCTGGGTGAAGTCCTTGAAATCCTGTTGCTTGACGGTGATGTCGTTGGTCAGACCTGCGGCCTTCACGTTAAGGAGAGCCGTATTGACGGCTTTGATGTCAACGTCATATCCGTATATATGATACTGAAACTCACGCTCTTGGCTCTCGTCGTTATAGATTTCATCGAATAGGTCGGCATCAAAGTCAGGCCATTTCTCAAAGGCATATGAGCCGCACATGGGATCGATGAAATCGGTGTCGCCCTTCCAACCCGAGAGCAGGATCATACCGGCAGCGAGCACCTCATTGAGAGGTGCCTCGACACTCTCTTGGCGATAACCGCGACGGTGCAATGACTCACCGCTGGAATCAAGACTCAAGGTGCATTGGTCTTCGGCGATGTGCATGTTCAGACGGAGATCGGGGTTCGCCACCGAGATGTTAGGCCGTTTGCCCGTCTTCTCACGGAATTGGTCGACGATGGCATCCTTCACCTTATAGGAGACAAACTTCGAGTGTCGGAACTCCTCGGAGAATACCACAGAGTCGACGGCAAAGGTCTTGTCGTCGTCCAAATAGGTGGTCCAGTCTATTTTCTTGATTTCTTCATAAACATCATCCGCGCTTTGTGCTTTGAAATGGCGGATGGGTTTCAGGACTCTGATGGCGGTGTGCAACTTGGGTCAGCTCTTTCGCCAGTACAGGTTCCAGTCCCATAAACGTTTTGGCGATCAATTCGAAATTCTGTTCCATTGATAGTGTTTCTTGCATGCCCGCTTATAACGGACAATGTGTGGAATTCTGCCTGCAAAGTTAATATAAGTTGACCAAAAAAACGTGCTTTCGACTGTTAATCAAATAAAAATCATGGTATTTTGCTAAAAATCATCATGAAATTATGATGTGTTTCAAATTAATTTCGTACTTTTGTGCCCAATATGATGGTTATGACCAATCTGTTATTATATACTCATACGGAAAGTATATGGTTGATTGCCCTCGAGTGGGGCTTCGCCATATTGTTCCTGATTTTCCTGTTCGTCTCGTTATTTGTTCAGCGACGGATGGGGAGGCGGTTGAAGGCAGAATTGGAACAACTCGACAAGATCAGAAAGGGAAATGTCGAATACGACTTTATTCTCAAAGCCATGAAGATCTCTCAAAGCCATGAAGATCGCTGTCTGGCGATATGATGCAGAGTCACATTCATTATTATTTGAGAAAGACTATCGTGACGGGCGTAATAACTATGTGCCGGCCATCAACGAGAAATTTCAGGAAACATTGTCTGTGATCGCTCCGGCAGATGTGGATCATGTGAACAGGGCTTTCGAAGATATCTGTGAGGGAAGGACTGATTTCTATCATCAGGAGTATCAGGTGTTGGATAAGGCTTCTGGTATCAATTACTGGGAAGAAAGTTATGCTACCATCGTTGACCGTGATTCCGAGGGTAAGCCGACAAAGATCGTCGGCACTTCCCAGCGTATTGATGAGCGCAAAGAACTGATGGCTTCGCTTGTGGCTGCCAGGAATAAGGCTGAGGAGAGTGACCGTCTGAAGACTGCCTTCCTGGCCAATATGGGTCATGAAATACGTACTCCGCTGAATGCCATTGTCGGTTTTGCTGACTTGTTGCCAGTCGTACAGACAGAGGAGGAACGTAGTCAACTCATCACAGAAATCCAGAACAATAACCAGAATACCAATGTGCCGATTACGCTCCAGTGCGCTATGGACAAGTTGATGATAGAGAGTGACCGTGATAAACTGTACGAGATTGTTGACAATCTGATACAGAATGCTGTGAAGTTCACTACTGAGGGCAGTATCCGTACCGGCTATGACCTGTTAGACGATAATCATGTGCATATCTGGGTGAGTGATACCGGTAAGGGCATTGCTGTGGCTGATCAGCAGCGTATCTTTGAACGCTTCATCAAACTCGACGAGTATATCCCAGGCACAGGACTCGGACTCTCTGTCGTGAAGTCTCATGTACAGAGCCTGGACGGTAAGATGGGTGTAGAATCTGAGATAGGCAAGGGCTCCACTTTCTGGGTAGACCTGCCTTTAGCATAGTTTTTTTTGTTGTTCTTGCAACTTTTTTCTTGTCAGGTTCGTCTAACAGGCAGAAAGAACATCAAAAAAGAAGTAAAATGAAACAAATGATGAATGCAAAGCGAGTAATGATGGCAAGTGCAGTCGTGCTGGCCATGTCCATGGGAATGATTTCTTGTTCTTCCTGTATGAGTGAATGGAAAACGCA
>CACZVE010000116.1 GCA_902784565.1 uncultured Prevotellaceae bacterium | reverse complement strand
GCTGGAAACGACCTGTCCTATTTCAGTTTGGCAGCCGATATATGTTTATTTCCTGATTCTGAAGGCCAGCATCGTGATATCGTCACTCTGCTCAGTGTCGCCAACAAATTGGTGGACGGCGGCGGTCATCACTTCAATCAGTTCCTGAGGAGATCCCTCAAAGGTTGCAATGACCTCGTCGATACGCTCCATTCCGAAAAGATTACGGCACCCATTCTCCGCCTCAGTCAGACCATCGGTATAGAGGAAAAGAATTTTGCCTGAGGCTATCATCGCCTCTTGCTCCGAGTATTTCATGTCTGGATTGAGACCAACGGGGAGATTGGGATCACATGGAAGGTGTTCGGCTTGGAGGTATGGTGCATCGTGACCGGCGTTACAGTAGCGCAGTCGGCCCGTCTGCAAGTCAAGCACACCCACGAAGAGCGTGACGAACATACACTGCTCATTCCCATCGCAGATATTCACGTTCATCGTCTCCACAATATGACTCGGCTTGTCAGTATGGGCTGCAATGTTGCGGAAAAGCGTCCGGCTGACGGCCATGACCAGTGAGGCAGGTACGCCCTTGCCCGACACGTCACCGATGCAGAAGTACAGACTATCATCGCGTATGAAGAAATCATAGAGGTCACCGCCAACAGCCTTGGCAGGTGTCAGCGAGGCATAGAGGTCCAATTAGCTCACTCATCATGGCAGCCTTGGCGGCGCTCAGTGCCTTTTGTTCCTCCAAATACTCCTTCAGCGACTGCTGCATGGTGCCGAACGAGTCGCGCAGCTGAGCCACCTCATCGTTGTGTTTGAACGTGGGCAGCGGTGCGTCGAAGTTACCCTTGGCCACCTCCTGTGCCGATTCGGAGAGGAAGCCTAACGGTTTGGTGGCACGGCGGATGCTGCGGGTCGTGAAGAAGAAGATCACCAGACCACCGATGCCCATGCAGATGATGATGATAAGGGCAAGTATGATACCCCACGTAAACACAAGGTCGCGATGCTGAAACACAACCAGCGTCCAGCCCGTCTGACCTAACTGCTTGGCATTAATATAATAAGGTGTACCCTTTAGGTCCTTCATATCAAGTTCACGATCCACTACCTCTTGCTCGCCCTTGAGCATACTGATGTCGATGGAGTCAGAACCGGCAATCCTGTTACCCTTGCTGTCGATAATCTGAATGGAGAAATATATTTCACCGTCATCACCAATGTCGTCTTGAGCGTCCACCATGAATTCCTTCCTGACATTTCTCATCGCTTCGTCGATGGTTATTTGAAGCAGTCCAACACTCAAGTCAACGCCATAGACACCGACTTTGCGACATCATCGTAGTACAAGTCTGTCAAGTAGCCATCATCGTCACGTTCTAAGGATAAACCTCGCTGATACCATGCTCCATTGAAATAGTCGTGCTGTGGGGAGCCTATCTGCCGGCAATCAACGTGCGTACTGTCAGCATAGTAGGCGTAGGCTTCGAACCATCGACCTTGACCTTTGAAGTAATCAGGTTCAAAGGCAACAAAACATCCTGCCAGGCGCTTGTTGATCTTCATAATCCTCTCCAACGCGTCGAATACATGCTCAGGACTGTCCATGTTGGCTTCAACATCGCTACGGTTATTAAATGTAACAGTCTTCGCCAATTGGAGCATCGTTTCAACATTGCCGGCAATACCGTCGGTCACGTATTGTCCGCGCATACTGCCGTTACCGAGTGAGTTGAAGAACGACATAATTCCAATGACACGCCAAGTGATACGGCTTGATAACTTGCTCTTTTTCATATTACTTTTTCGATAGTCAATACATTCTTATGATTCTCATAGACATAGCGAACATCATCCATCTTACGACGGAGGAGGAAAATGCCAAGTCCGCCTATGCGACGCTTTTTCCACGACAGCTTAGTATTGGGTGTTTTCTGCTCCAAGGGATTGAAAGGCACACCGCCATCTTCGAAACGTATCGTGATACGGTCGGTCTTCTGGATGTCCACATCCAAGAAACCCTCGGCACCTTCCGGATAGGAATAGGATGTCACATTCATGACGATTTCTTCGCAAGCCAACCTCAGCGCCAGGGTCTCTTTTAGATTGCAGGAAGCGACCTCGGGCGACTTCAGGATGGCCGTGAGTATCTCGCGGGCCTGTCCTTTGATGGGTTG
>CACZVE010000115.1 GCA_902784565.1 uncultured Prevotellaceae bacterium | reverse complement strand
GTCGAATAGAAGCCACAATAGATGCAACGTGACCTGCAAAACGGTATATGTATGTAAATTCCTGCCATTATGAGCGCAAAATTACTAATTTAGTTTAATATTTGCAAGAATTCCTTGGCTATTTCTCGAAAAATGTCTACCTTAGTGCCCGCTTTTCAAGATTATTCATCTAAAACCTAAATGATATGAAGATTTATCAGACAAACGAAATCAAAAACATTGCACTGCTTGGCAGTGCGGGTAGCGGCAAGACGACTCTTGCCGAAGCAATGGTCTACGAAGCTGGCATCATCAAGCGCCGCGGTACCGTAGAAAGTAAGAACACGATGAGCGACTACTTCCCTGTGGAACAGGAGTACGGCTACAGCGTGTTCTCAACAGTTTTTCATGTGGAGTGGAACAACAAGAAGCTGAACATCATCGACTGTCCGGGTTCTGACGACTTCGTGGGAGGTGCCATCACCGCCCTGAACGTCACGGACCAGGCCGTGCTGCTCATCAATGGCCAGTATGGTCCTGAGGTAGGTACGATGAACGCGTGAACCAACTGGATCGTGACAACTGCGACTTCGACCAGATCCTCAATCAGCTGAAGGAGGTCTATGGTCCGAACTGCGTACCTGTGCAGTATCCTATTGCCACAGGTGCTGGCTTTAACAGCGTCATCGACGTGCTGCTGATGAAGAAATACTCTTGGAAGCCCGAGGGTGGTGCGCCCATCATTGAGGACATTCCTGCCGATCAGCTCGACAAGGCCAAGGAGATGAAGGCTGCCCTCGTGGAGGCTGCCGCTGCTGGCGACGACACGCTGATGGAGAAGTTCTTCGAGACAGAAGACCTCTCAGAGGATGAGATGCGTGAGGGGATCCGCAAAGGTCTCGTCACACGTTCCATCTTCCCTGTATTCTGCGTCTGTGCAGGTCGTGACATGGGTGTCCGTCGTCTGATGGAGTTCCTCGGCAATGTGGTGCCCTTCGTTAGCGAGATGCCCGTCGTTAAGAATGTGGCTGGTCAGGATGTTCCTGCTGATGCTTCTGCCCCCACATCACTCTACTTCTTCAAGACTGGTGTTGAGCCTCATACGTGGTTCTAAGGAGCGTATCGGTACGCTGTATGCTTGTGCTGGTGCTAACCGTGTACAGGTTGATCAGCTCGTGGCCGGTGATATCGGTTGTACCGTGAAGCTGAAGGACGTGAAGACGGGCAACACCCTCAACGGCAAGGACTGTGAGAACAAGTTCGACTTCATCAAATATCCAAATTCTAAGTTCTCTCGTGCTATTAAGGCTGTGAACGAGGCTGAGACAGAGAAGATGATGGCTGCCCTGGCCAAGATGCGTCAGGAGGATCCCACATGGGTCGTTGAGCAGTCTAAGGAGCTCCGTCAGATCATCGTCCACGGACAGGGCGAGTTCCACCTGCGCACTTTGAAGTGGCGTATGGAGAACAACGAGAAGATCATGATCGAGTATATCGAGCCGAAGATCCCGTATCGTGAGACTATCACGAAGATGGCCCGTGCCGACTACCGTCACAAGAAGCAGTCGGGTGGTGCAGGTCAGTTCGGTGAGGTACACCTCATCCTGGAGCCCTACACAGAGGGTATGCCTGATCCCACATCGTTCAAGATTAACGGTCAGGAGTTCAAGATGAACATCAAGGGTAAGGAAGAGATCGATTTGGAGTGGGGCGGCAAGCTCGTCTTCATCAACAGCGTAGTGGGTGGTGCTATCGACCTCCGCTTCATGCCTGCCATCCTCAAGGGTATCATGGAACGTATGGAGCAGGGTCCGTTGACAGGTTCTTATGCCCGTGACGTCCGCGTCATCGTCTATGACGGTAAGATGCACCCCGTTGACTCCAACGAACTTTCGTTCATGCTCGCAGCCCGTAACGCCTTCTCGGCAGCCTTCAAGGAGGCAGGTCCGAAGGTGCTCGAGCCGATCTACGACCTCGAGGTGCTCGTGCCTGGCGACTACATGGGTGATGTGATGTCTGACCT
>CACZVE010000114.1 GCA_902784565.1 uncultured Prevotellaceae bacterium | reverse complement strand
CTGGATCATCTTCATGGGCGTGAATACGCTCTTGTGATCCTTCTCTGGCGCCAATAGTTTCAGCGACTCCTCTTTGGGAATCTCGATGTTCACACTCATACGGTCGGCATAGCGCCCTGCCTCGTTGAGTAGTTCCTGCGAACACCCAGGAATACTCTTCAGATGGATATAACCATTGAAACGGTGAACGGTTCTTAAATCGCGAGCGATGGCAGTGAGGCGTTCCATCGTATAGTCAGGGTTGCGCACCACCCCGCTACTCAGGAACAGTCCCTCAATATAGTTACGACGGTAGAACTCCATCGTGATCTCTTCGAGTTCGCTGACAGAGAGTGTGGCCCGTTTGATATCGTTCGAACGACGGTTGATGCAGTAGGCACAGTCGTACATGCAGTAGTTGGTCAGCATCACCTTCAGCAGCGAGATACAACGCCCATCGTCGGCAAACGAGTGGCAGATGCCCACACCGCCGACAGTAGAGCCTACCATGCCCTGTTTCCCTTTGCGCACGGTGCCGCTCGACGAGCATGACACGTCATACTTCGCCGACTCCGCCAGAATGCGCAGTTTTTCCATCGTTTTCTCCGTTAGCATGGATGCAAAGATACATAAAGTTACGGGCAAAACAAAAGAAAACATTGTTTTTTTGCTGAGTTTCCGAAAATAATTCGTATCTTTGCCGCATAAATGTTACTAGATGAGACGAAACAATGGAATCGTCATGAAACAGAAATATCAATCCTTTGCCGGAACGGCGCACTTGGCTTTTTCCGTGGCAGTCCCACACAGGCCCTTACTTTTCTATCGCTTAATAGATAACAAAGAGAGCTTTTTGGAGAAATGTTACAGCAAGAGAAAGGTGGCGTGTCCACGCTTCTAACGAGCCGTAGTGTCGTTGGCAATGAGATTACTTTAAGTTAATCTCGCTAAAATACTACAACACTCCCCCCAAATCGTCTGTAATCCCTTCGGTATAAAGGGGTTAAGCTGGGGTGGGTGTTGGGCTAAAACCCTGCTAATTATGTCAAGTTGGAGGATAGCAGCCTAGAAAGAGAGAGGCACCCTTAATCGGATGCCTCTTCAATATTTGTACGCCCAGCATAGCGTATTTCATTTCGGGGGCTGGCCCCCGGGGGTCCTGGATCAGATCAATGACCTGTCCCCGTGATCTAAATGAAGTTCTGTGCGTTGATTAGCTTTCTTTCTTTTTTCTTTTACGGTTTCATTCTTCTTTACCATAATCTTAGAATTTTTAATTGTTAAACTTACTGTTTTATTCTCTTGTCGCTCAAATGTTGTTTGTTCTGATTGAGCTTTGCTCTTAACCTCTTTCGCTCGAAATAGCTCGAATTGCATTCGGCTCTTTACTCGCTTAATCGAGGTTTTGACGATGTAAAGTTACGGAGATTTATTTTAATTTCCAAGATATTTCCCGATTTTTTCTCTCACTTGTTGCGACAATCGCCCCAGAGGCGACAAATCAGGCCAATACCTTCAAAATCTGTCGCAAAACACCAAGCCTGTCGTGGCGACCATCAGGTCCGAAGACTTCAGCCATTTGACAAGGTAACCTTTTTATTGCTTATTATGGGATATAGTCTGGCGACGCTGATAATCGTAAAGAGTCAGGCGGCGCAGGTGGTAATAGGCGAGCCAGTAGTTCTTCAGCGAGTTGATCTGGTTCTGACGTGCCGTCTGCCAGTGACTCTGTGCCACCGTCAGACTATAAGCATCAGCCTGAGCCCTGATGAACCGCTGTAGCGCCTGGGCGTAGGCATCCTCAGCGATAGTAAGTGCCTTGCTGGCCGTCTCGACGATAGCCTGGCGTTCGTTGAACTCATAGACAGTCATCGTCACATCAAGTTCTGTATCACGGGCCACTTCCTGTTCTGTACGCTCCGCCGCATCCACCGTGCTACGGGCGGCGAGGTAGCTGTTTTTACGTTTGCCCCAGTCCATGATGGGGATTGTGACTTTCACGGTATCCATATCCTGACTGAGCGGATCACGATAGGCATCCGCAAAGCGTTCAGCCACCTGGTTCAGACCGATGCTGGCATCGAGACTCACGCTGAGGTTCTTCTCCACCTTCGTACGCTCTGCCTCCCGACGGGCCTCGATGGTCGCCTGACGGGTT
>CACZVE010000113.1 GCA_902784565.1 uncultured Prevotellaceae bacterium | reverse complement strand
TCGCCAGAAGCACATGTCACAACTGTCCATCAGATACTGGATCTCGTTCTCGAGATTCTGGATCTCCTCATTGGCGCGCCGCATCTCCAGTCCGTTCTGCTTACTCTGCAGATAGAGGGCGCGCTCCTGGGTGACATCACGGATGGAGAGGGTGATATAGACCAAGGCACCTTGTTCGTCGTGGATGGGGTGTACACGGATCTCCGTATAGCAGTTCACGTCGCGGTCCATGATGATTGTCTTCGAACAGAAATAGAGTTCCTCGGCATGTCTGTTGGCCAGCACTTCCCGGAAGATCGGCATGTCGTAGAGCGTCTTTTCAAAATAATAGGAATCGTCCTCCGACTGGAACTTCAGGATCTCTCGCATCTTCTGGTTGACCGTGAGCAGATGACCTTCCTGGTCATAGAACGCCAGACCCACCAGCGACTCCTCGAAAGTCTTGCGGTATTTGTCGGTCAACTCGTGCTCCTCCTGTTCCTGGAGGATCTGCTCGGTCTGGTCTGTCAGCGTACAGAAGATATTGATGGGGGTCTTGAGACCTTCTACATACTCTGCCACGCCCTGGTCGTGCATATAACGCCACGCTCCGGCATGCTGATCTCCACTGATATCCCGTCTCAGCCCCTTCATGATAGAGCTTGGCGATAAAGCGGCGATAGTGCTGCTGATCCTCCGGGTGCATATACTGGAAGCTCTCCTCATACCCCATACCTGCCTCCGGCAAGAATTGCCCATGGAGGTTATAACCCCAACGCTGGCGCAGGTCAAGTCGCACCACGTAGTTGGCGTTCACATCGAGGGTATGCTGTATGATGTCATAGATCTCCTTACTCTCTTTCACGCGCCTGCGGATGCGCAGGATACTGATACGATTGATGCCCCAGGTGACGAGGAAGGCGAGGGCTGTCAGGGTGACCATCAACACCGAGGGGGTATCGAGGAAGCCGATCTGAAGGAGGGTGCTATGTAGGAAAATACTGTTCATGCGCTGCTTTAGTTGATGATTTCTGTTTTCTTCTCTCTGCTGATCATCTCACAGGGGATCATCACATAACACGTGGTGCCCTTGCCCTGTTCCGACTGGATTTCGAGCTGTCCACCCATCTGCTCCACGAGCTCCTTCACGATAGGGATGTCGAGACCGGTATTGCTGATCTTGTTCTGGTCATCCTTGAAGAAGCGTTCGTAGATGTGGGGCAAGAGTTCTTTCTTGACCCCTCTGCCGGTGTCTTCGATGACGATATTCAGTTCCCCGTGGTGGTATTCGTACTTCGCCCGCACCACACCTTCGTTGGTGTAGTTGGCGGAACACGTACAGAGCTTCTGGATGACCTGTCCGAGGTGCTGCTCGTCAATGTTCAATACCAGGTGGTTATAGGGGTTGTCGATGGCAGTCTTCACTTGGGGATTCAACGCACTCCATCCCATGTAGCACCAGCCGTCGAAGAGGGTGGCAAAGTCGCTCGGCTCCTTGGGGAACTCCACCATCTTCGCATCGAGCCGGGAGATGAAGAGGATATCGTTGACGAGGTTCAGCAGCTCGTCGGTATTGCGCTTGATCTCTTGGGCGAACACGGGCTCGTCCTCTACGTCGTGGGGACTGTTGAAGAGCTCGGCAAAGCCTAAGACGGCATTCAGCGGGGTACGGATCTCATAGCTCATGTTCAACAGGAAGGTGTTTTTCAGTTCCTCCGTCTCCTGCGCTTTCTTGGTCTCTTCCATCAGGCGCATCTCCGTATAGGTCATCTCGGTCTCATCACGGCACAGACCGAAATACAAGGTCACACGCCCCTCCTTGTCCGTCATGGGAATAAGACTGAAGTTCATATAGACATCCCGCTTCTGTGGGTCACGGAAGATCGTATGCAGCACTTCGGAGATATTGCCCGCCTTCCCCTGGTCCATCCGCATGAACAGCCCTCTGAGCCTTCTGCGGTCCGACTCATGGATGAGTGAGACGCAGCGGATCTGCGAGAGCAGCGGATCTGCGAGAGGCTGTATTGCACCTGGTTCAGGTCGCTGAAGATCCGCAGCTCATGCCGCCCCGGGTGGTAGGTGATGATCCTGACACCACTCGCCTTGAGGGTGTAGTTGATATTCTGGATATACGACTGGATCTGCTGATTGGTCTGCTGCAACAGCTGCACCTCTTCCTCCTGTTTGTGGTGCGACTCCACCATCTCGGTGATGTTACGGCCGGCTGCCATCACCCCATGGAGCACCCCCGCTTCATCGCGGATCGGACTGAGGATGGCTTCGTAGTAGAAGGTACCGCCGAGCTTCATGTCGGGGATACGCTCGTCTTCCCGTTTCACCTGGTCGATGTCGGTGATGGATGACAGACGGATACTGTCATACAACTCATGAATATTGATATGTCGGTAAGACGGGATATCGTTGATATGCACGTTTTTCTTCAGGAAACTTTCGCGGTCGGCAATCATAAAGGTCTCACAGGCTTTCTCG
>CACZVE010000112.1 GCA_902784565.1 uncultured Prevotellaceae bacterium | reverse complement strand
CGCAACTATATCCGTGTGGAACTGCCAGCCCAGCAGGCTGATCCTTCGCTTGACAACCAATTGGTGAAGGTTACGCTCGGAGAGTTGACTGCTAAACAGGAAGCGTTGAGAGTATATATTAAATAATGTACGCGCGCGTATGGAGAAAGTTGCTATCGTAATCTTGAACTGGAATGGCAGTGAGATGCTGAGGAAGTATCTGCCATCGGTTATACAGTATTCCCGTGAGGAGGCGACGGTGTATGTGGCTGACAATGCGTCGTCTGACGATTCGTTGGAGATGCTCCGTGAGCATTTCCCTGAGGTGAAGTTGATTGTGCTGGAGAAAAACTGGGGCTTTGCCGAGGGTTATAACCAGTCGCTCAAGCAGATCGAGGCGGAATACTTCCTGCTGCTGAATTCTGATATCGAGGTGACGCACCACTGGTTGACACCGATGATCGAGTATCTCGACAGTCATCAGGAGGTGGCTGCCTGTCAGCCGAAGTTGCTCTCCATCTTCGACAGAGACAGTTTTGAGTATGCTGGGGCGAGTGGGGGATTCCTTGATAGGTTCGGCTATCCCTTCTGCCGAGGTCGTATCTTTGAGACGGTAGAGTCAGACAATGGTCAGTATGACACACCCGCTGATATCCTCTGGGCAACGGGTGCCGCTTTGATGATCCGTGCGAAGGACTATTGGCAGGTGGGAGGACTGGATGCCCGCTTGGCGTATCATGTGGGTGGCGGTACGCTGCCGAAGGGTAATCCGATGAAGACCTTCCTGAATTTCCGCAATAACCTGACGATGCTCTATAAATGTCTGCCTGACGAGGATCTGACATACGTGATGCGCTGGCGATGGGCGCTCGACTATCTAGCAGCCTGGGAGATGCTGCTCCTGAAAAGGAACGTGGGCGACTTCCTGGCGGTGTGTCGTGCAAGACGTGCCTTCAGGCGTTGGCGGAAGGATTTTGAGGCAGATCGCCAGACGATTCAAGCCAGTCGTGTGGCAAAAGTATTATGTGAAGGGACGGAAGACGTTTAGTAGTTTACCTTGACGGGCTGCAAAACGTCTGTCTGTTTCCAGTTCTTCAGGAAGTCAAACCATTCTTTGTCGGAATGATAACCAAAGGATTCGTTGTCTGAACAGTAGATGATCTTATAGTTGAGGTGATTGTCGGATGTGCCTATGACAAAGGTGTATTGGTCTTTGTTGGCAGGTTCCTCACTCTTAATATATTGCGACGGGATGCAGATGCCCAGTCCGACGGTCTCGGGCTTGAAGTTCTCGTGATCGCTGGATGGCCAGTCGGTACCCCAGCAGCCTCGCAGGCCTTGATGGTCGGAGTATTCCGAAGAACCTTTCACGTTGATGATGCCTGTAGAGAAGTGGTAGTCGGCTACCGGCTTGTTGAAATAGACATCCACATCGGTGTCGCGATGACCGGCATACTGCGTATAGCGGATAGTTAGATTTATTTTCTGCCAACCTCTATCGATGATTTCGACGATGGTGCGCAAGGGACCGTAGGAGATGATGCGCTGGGTGCGACTGCGCACGGGGTCTATCATCGTGGGCTGCTGACCATCCCAACCTCGGAAGGCTCCCAGTCCGAAGGTGTTGCCTACCCATAGTACATCGTCGCCATAACCCTCGGCCTTCTGTTCCTTGGTGGTATAAAACTGGGTCTCCTGTAGTTCCAGGCGTTTCTGGAACTTACCATAGAGATCGAGGGTCTGGCGCTTGTCGAAATAGATGCGGATGCCGTTCAGCTCGCTTTCAAATTCCACACCGTGATGATGCAGGATATGATAGGGGTCAGCACAATCTCCACGGGCAGTGATGGATTCCAGGAAGTTGTTGTGCTTGTTTTTCTCCTTCACCTTACTATTGCGCACGAGCAATTCTGCATAGACGCGGGCTGGATACTGACGGGGCGAGCCTTCTGCATAGAGGGTCACCGTGTATGGCTTCTTCTCCTTCGCCTTCAAGTCTGCCAGGAAACAGAGTTCATCGAAGTTGTCATCCTGATCCATGTCATCGAGTTGGCAGGGGATTTCTTCATCGCCAGTCTTGATGAGTGCCGACTGTACCTGACCATATTTGGTGAGATCAATCACCACCGGCTGGTCGGTACGG
>CACZVE010000111.1 GCA_902784565.1 uncultured Prevotellaceae bacterium | reverse complement strand
CAGATAACCATATTCATTGACAAAAGTATCCACAAACGAAGCCTTTGTCTTCTGAGCCAGAGCCTCCAGTTTCTCTGCGCCCTTGGCATCACCCTTCTCGGCGATCATGGAGGCACAGAACTTCAGGGCATTATACCACAGGGCGTTAAACTCTACGATATAACCCGAACGCGGTACCACCGGACGACCGTTGGCTGTGGAGTTCATCCACGTCACAGCACGATCACGGCCATTGGAGTAAAGCAGGCCGTTTTCGTCAAGGCGCAAGTTGGGATGACCACCCTTGATGATATAATCAACAATATCGCGGACCAACTTGCCATAACGCTGATATACCAACTTGCCATAACGCTGATATCCCTCGTCCTTTCCTGCATCCTTCACATACTGCTGGATGGCCCAGATAGCCCAGAGGGGCACATCAGGCTGCTCAATCTCATATATCTTCACAGACAAGGGCTTCTCCTCCATGAACTCACGGAGACCACGCTCAGCAGTTCTCATCACCAGCTCAAAGTAATCGCGCTCGTCAATGGCCAGCGTCAGTCCTGGCAACGCAATGAACGTGTCGCGGGCACGGGCCTTGAACCAAGGATAACCTGCCAGCAGATAGCGATCGTCTTTCTTGTCAATCTTCTCCATAGTGCCACTGCGGCGATCGCGGAAGTGGAACTGGTGGGCTGCACAAAGTAGGATATGATAGAAATTGTCACGAGGCTTGCGGTCTGCCACCTCTGCATCAAACAGTTTCTTCAATGATGAAGTCTTGATCTGTGAGGTAGAGCCAGAGAAGATAATACTCTCGCCCTTCTTGATTGGCATCTCGAAATAGCCAGGTACGTACAGATCCTCGTTAGAGGCATAACCACGCTCCTGCTCTTTCGGATATTCTACGCCACGATACCAGTCAGGCTGGAAGATAAACTCGTTTTTCTTGGAGAACTGCATGTATAGGTCGGGATAGCCGGCATACATACAGGTCTTGATACCACCGTCAATTTCGTGGTACTCACGGCTGGCCGTAGCGTTCTCATGCGTAAACTGGCGAACCGAACGGAAGGCCAGGAACGGACGGAAACGCAAGGTTGTGGCAGAGTGAGCATCCACCAGGGTATAACGGATCAGAATACGGTCCTCATAATGGTGGAAGATCACTTCCTTTTTCAACACGACACCACCCACGCGATACGTTGTCGTTGGCACGAGACTGGCATCAAACTCTCTGATGTACTTGTGTCCGTTAGGACTGAAGTTGTTGCCCTGATACTTGTGAAGTCCCAAGTTGAACTCAGCTCCATGCTGGATAACCGTACAGTCGAGCGACGACAAGAGAACATGATTGTCATCAGAGTAATTCACGACGGAGACTTTCCTGTAGATTAGTCATCACGGCTTTTTCAAATCGTAAATAGCTCATAGTTCCTTAAAGGGTATTTAATTATTGAATATATTAGTCTTTAACACCCCAAAGGTAAGAAAAAAATACGGATCCTGCAAAGGATACCCATATGTTTAACAATTATTAATCAAAAAGGAGGCCGAAACCTCAGCCTCCTTATTTCATTCTGGAATAAGAAAATTAATGACTTCCAATTCCACACTGACGCGATACGGACCCACCGGTGTCTTCATCAAACGTCCGTCGATACCGACCAAAGCATGCTTGGCCGACTCTATCAGCACCTCCCTCGTGCGATAGGGATGCACACTCCGATGATTCAGGAAACGGCCCGTCACCAGCAGCCAGATACCCTCTATCAGTTGTACGACCTCTGGATGATAGACCACCGACACATCGAGCATGCCGTTATAAGGCACAGCATTCGGAGTCTGTCCGTAACCGGGACCGCTACCGATACAGAGGGTCATCACCTTACGATCGATGACATCGTCGTTGATCTTCAGTTTCATCTTATACTCCATCCGGTGGAAGAGCATCACAAATAGTGAGGAGATGAACGACAGGGTACGAGAACCGAAGAGGCGTCGCGTCTGTCGGCGCAGGTTCATGATATCTGCCGTCATACCGATATTGATGCAGTTCAGGAAGTAGCGATGACAGCGGTCACCATTGGCATTCGAGTAACGCACGCAACCAAGGTCCACCTTACGGACACGGTGCTTAATGAGGAAGTCGACCGTCTCCTCGATCTTATCGCCGTCGATCTCCCAGAAATGCGCGAAGTCATTCATGATACCATTGGGGATCACACCCAACGAGATGCTCTCCCTGACTTCCTTCTCCTCCATCATCAGACAGTTCACCGCATCGTTCAATGCAGAGTCACCACCTACGATGATAATTCGTAGGCGACGCCCCGTTCATCCAGCACCTTCTGGATCTTCTCCCAGCGCTTGCGTTTGTTGGTGATACCAGCCTTCGGGCAATAAATGATGCCCCATTTTGTCGTTTCTACTGCCATAGTTCTTTTATCCTTTCTATCTTTTCTTCCATCGGAAGTGTTGCATCAATCCAGTGAATCTCAAAGCCCCGACGTTCCATCCCCCTGAACCACGTCATCTGCCGCTTGGCAAACTGATGGATGGCGATCTCGAGCCGTGTGAACATCTCGTCATAGGAGATATGATGAGTCAGATACTCTGTGAGAAACTTATATTCCAGTCCATAGTAGATCAGGTCTTCTGCAGGGATACCCTCATCGAGCAGGGTCTGCACCTCATCGACCATCCCCTCCTCCAGACGTTTCCTGAGCCTCCGGGTGATCTTCTCCCGACGCAGGTCACGGTCGATGTCGATACCGATGATGAGACTATCCACCGCCGGCAACTCACGCCTGGGTGTGGGGTGCTCCAGGTTGTAAGTCTCTATCTCGATCGCACGGATGGCGCGCTGACACGAATCGACATCGGTCGTGTTATGCATGTTAGAGCCATTCCGGACTTTCAGTTCCGTGAGCATTTGCGTCAACTCCGTCAGTGATTTCCCTTCGAGACTATCGCGCAGCTGTTGGTTCTGCGGCACGGGCGACAGTTTATAGCCTTTCAGCACCGCCTCGATATAGAGTCCCGTTCCCCCACAGAGGATTGGCTCCTTCCCCCGCCTGCGGATATCCTGATACACATCGTAGAAATCCTGCTGATACTCGAACAGGTTGTACTTCGTACCCGGCTCCCGAATGTCGATCAGATGATAAGGGATCCGATGCCCGTCCACCATATAGTCGGCCAGATCTTTACCCGTGCCGATATCCATGCGACGATACACCTGACGGGAATCAGCAGAGATCACCTCCCCACCTATTTCCGAGGCCAGTCTGGCTGCTACGGGGGTCTTCCCCGATGCCGTCGGACCCAGTATCGTTATCATCCTATGCATTCTGTTTGCAAAAATAGCAAAAAAAAGCCGTCCGACAAAATCGGACGGCAAATATTTTAGTTTTTTACACTGATTAGAGCTCAGCGAGGTACTTAATGGTGCGAACCATCTGAGAAGTGTAAGAGTTCTCATTGTCGTACCAAGAAACAACCTGAACCTGATAGGTATCGTCGTC
>CACZVE010000110.1 GCA_902784565.1 uncultured Prevotellaceae bacterium | reverse complement strand
AGATGAGGCGGCACAGGCGCTTGAAGCTGCCTGCTGGATTCCCATCCGTCGGGTGTCGCGTGTCATCCTCGCCGGCGACCACTGTCAGTTGCCACCCACAGTAAAGAGTTTTGCCGCGATGAAGGCTGGATTGGGTAAGACGCTGATGGAACGCATCGTCGACAACCACCCTGAGACCGTGACCCTGCTGAAGATGCAATACCGTATGAACGAGGAGATTATGCGTTTCTCGTCAGATTGGTTCTATGGCAATCAGGTGGAGTCAGCCCCCGAAGTGAAATACCGTAGCATTCTTGATCTCGACATCCCGATGACGTGGATTGCACATCTGAATTTTCAGAAAACTCAGAAAACTCTGATTACTCGGACATTTCCTTCAAAGAGCAATTTGTGGGTGAGAGCTTTGGCCGTATCAATAAGGCGGAGGCAGAACTAACGCTGTTGGTTCTCGAGCAGTACTTTCAGAAGATCGGCAAGCAGCGCATCCTTGACGAGCGCCTCGATGTGGGTGTCATCTCGCCATATCGTGCTCAGGTGCAGTATCTGCGGCGGTTGTTTAAAAAGAAGGAGTTCTTCAAGCCTTACCGCAGTCTCATCAGCGTCAATACCGTCGACGGCTTCCAGGGACAGGAGCGTGATATCATCCTTATATCCTTAGTTCGAGCCAACGACGAAGGACAGATAGGCTTCCTCCGCGACCTGCGGCGTATGAATGTTGCCATCACCCGTGCCCGAATGAAACTGATCATCCTCGGAGATGCCTCTACGATGACCAGACACCCCTTTTACAAACGCCTTTATGACTATTTAACTCCTTTTAACGCCTATCACTCCTTAAACTCCACAAAACTTTGTACCTTTGCAGCGGTTAGTATTTCGGAAAATAATGGTTGAGATTAAAAAAGTAACCACGAAAAAGGAACTCAGTGCGTTCGTGCAATTCTACTACGATCTCTATCGCGGCAACGATTGCGCTGTGCCATTTCTCTATTTCGACGAGATGGACACACTCAACAGCCAGAAGAATCCTTCGTTTGATTATTGTGAGGCCGACTACTTCCTGGCTTATAAAGACGGGAAGGTTGTGGGTCGTGTTGCTGCTATCATCAATCGTCACGCCAATGAACGCTGGGATACCAGTCAGGTACGCTTCGGATGGTTCGACTTCATCGATGATGCCGAAGTGTCTGCTGCCTTGCTGAAAGCCGTTGAGGACTGGGGGCGTGAGCGGGGCATGAAGGAGATGGTTGGTCCCATGGGTTTCATCGATACCGATCGTGAAGGTATGCTCGTTGAGGGCTTTGACCAGCTTGCAACTATGTATATCAACTACAACTACCCCTATTACCCTCAACACATTGAGCGCCTGGGAGGCTTCGAGAAAGCCAACGATTGGGTGGAGTGTAGGGCGAAAGTTCCTGAGGTTGTGCCCGAAAAGTTTTCTAAGATCACGGAGATGGTGCGTCGTCGCTATAACCTCCGTGCCCATAAGTTTACCCGCCATGAGCTGATGAAGGAGGGTAAGGCCCGCGAAGTCTTCGAACTGCTCAATACTACCTATAAGGATCTCTATGGCTTCTGCCAACTCTCTGACCGTCAGATTGACAAACTTGTGGGTGACTACATCAAGATCGCAGATTTGAACCTCGTTGTAGGTATTGTTGATGGCAATGAGAACGACAAACTTGTAGGTTTCGGCATCACCTTCCCTTCGTTCTCGCGTGCCCTGCAAAAGACTCGTGACGGTCGTCTCTTCCCCTTTGGTTGGTGGCATCTGCTGAAGATTTTGAAGTGGCACAAGACTGATACAGTTGATCTTTTGTTAATCGGTGTGTTGCCCGAATATCGTGCCAAGGGCGCTAACGGGCTTATCTTCGATGATCTTATCCGTCAATATCAGGCTTATGGCTTCTCGTATGCTGAGACTGGTCCAATGATGGAATCCAATGATGGTGTGCTCTCACATTGGCAGTATCTCGATTCTGTCATCCACCGTCGTCACCGTTGTTTCAAGAAAATATTGTAATATGATGGATAGTATGACTTG
>CACZVE010000109.1 GCA_902784565.1 uncultured Prevotellaceae bacterium | reverse complement strand
GCCACAAAGATTCTGGACAACACCTCACTCTATGTCGAGAGTATCCTGAAAAGTGCCGAGGTGACGACCACCATGACCGAATGGCTTGTGAAACGGCATCACAACAGTGCCGACTCGATGTTCGTCTATAGCGCTGGCATCCTGATCAACAATCCCGATCTGTTCGGCTGCTCCATTGCCTTTGAGCCCTATTACTTCAAGGAAAAAGGACTTTACTTCTCGGCCTACTCAACGTATGACGACGGTGTGATCAAAACCCAACAGGAAGGAGACGACGACTATAAGTACTTTTACATGGATTGGTATCTGATGTGTAAACTGCTCGACCGGCCCTGTTGGACCGACCCCTATGTTGATGTCACTTCCATGACGCCCAACCACCTGTTTGGTAATGAGGTTATCACCTCTTACTGCCGTCCGCTCAAGGATGATGAGGGGAATTTCTACGGTGTTGTCGCCGCCGACATCTCGCTCGACAAACTGGCAGAGACGGTCTCCTCCATGAAGCCTTATCCCCACTCCTACAGTATGATGATCGGTCGTGGCGGTACTTACTTCGTGCATCCTGACACCACGAAGGTGTTCTACCAAACGATCTTTACCGAAAGCATTGAGCATCCCGACACGGCGAAGACTGCCCTGGGTCATGCTATGCAGCGCGGTGAGGAGGGGATGAAACACATGGTGGTTGACGGTGAGGATTGCCTGGTGTTCTATAAGCCCCTCGGCCATACTGGCTGCTCGATGGCTATCGTCTGCCCCGAGAGCGACATCTTCAGCAATGTGGCGCGTCTCTACCGCACCATCATTGTGATTGTCTGTGTCAGTCTGTTGCTGATGTTCTATTTCTTTATTCGCATCATCACCCGCGAACTCCACCCCCTGCGCCGTCTGGCGCAGGAGACGAAGACTATCGCCTCTGGACAGTTTGAAACGACGCTGCCTGATCTCGACCGTACGGATGAGATAGGACAGTTGAGTCACTCGTTTGGTAATATGCAGAACTCGCTCGTGAAGTATATCGAGGAACTGAAGAGGACGACCGCCCAGAATGCCGCCATCGAGAGTGACCTCCGCATTGCCAACAGCATACAGATGGGTATGCTGCCCAAGGTGTTCCCCACTAAAGACGACCGTGACGATGTGCAGATCTATGCCTCGCTGACACCTGCCAAAGCGGTGGGCGGCGACCTGTTTGATTTCTTCTTCCGCGACGACAAACTCTTCTTCTGCATCGGTGACGTGAGCGGTAAGGGTGTGCCTGCCTCGCTCCTCATGACGGTTACCAGGGCGGTATTCCGTACGGTATCGGCTCATGAGAAACGAACATGTTCGTCACCCTTTTCGTGGGCGTGCTTGATCTGAAGACAGGTCATCTGCACTACTGCAATGCCGGTCACGATGTCCCGTTGCTGGTTGGTGCAGGTGTTGGCAAGTTGCCCTGCAAACCGAATGTGCCAGTAGGCCTTTTTGCCCAATGGAAGTACATCCTGCAAGATACCTACATCTTCGCAAACACCACGATCTTCCTCTATACCGACGGACTGACCGAAGCCGAGAATGCGCAACATCAGCAGTTCAAGATGAACCGTGTGCTCGATGTGGCGAAGGAAGCCCGTGAGGCCGATCAACTGGAGCCCCGTCAACTGATCGACAGGATGTCGGATGCCGTCCACCAGTTCGTGGGTGAGGCTGAGCAGAGTGACGACCTGACCATGATGGCCATCCAGTATATCAAACCGGAACATCACGTGACATACAACAAGACTCTTGTGCTGCCTAACGACACCATGCAGTTGAGGCGACTGGCAGCCTTCGTGAATGAAACCTGTGAGGTACTGGGATTCAGCGAGAATCTCACCAAGAAGATGCTTCTTGCAATAGAGGAGGCCGTGACTAACGTGATGCTGTATGCCTATCCGCCCGACGTGAAAGGAGAAGTCAGGATTGATATGAGCGCGAACGACCTTCTGTTGCTGGTTAACATCTACGACAGCGGTGCGCCTTTCGACCCCACAGCCATGCCTGAAGCCGATGTCACGCTGCCGTTGGAGCAGCGTCGAAGGGGTGGGTTGGGCATCTTCCTGATGCGTAAACTCATGGATAGCGTCAGTTATGAGCGCATTGATGACTGTAATGCGTTGACCATGATAAAGCGATTAGACAATTTAGAGAATAAACAATAAATCATCATCAAAATGAATACAATCATTCAAGAACAAGACGGTAATATGCTGGTGTTTTTTGAGGGGCGGCTCGATACCGTTGCCGCTGCTGAAACCGCTGAAGCATGCAAGCCACTCTTCGACTGCAAGGATCAGGATATCATCATCGACTGCACCAAACTGGACTTCATAGCATCGAGCGGTCTGACCATTCTGGTCGATATCCTGAAACAGACCAAGCCTAACGGCTGTCGTGTGATCCTCAAGGGCCTTTCCGATGACCTCCGCGAGATCTTTGACCTCACAGGTTTAACGACCTTCTTTGAGTTTACATAAAGGTTGATTCGTCAATAGCATTTTGGCTAACTCGATAAGGCTGATTCTCTTGGAATCGGTCTTATTTTTTTGTACCTTTGCATCGTCAATCAGTGATGATGACTGCAAGCAGGAAA
>CACZVE010000108.1 GCA_902784565.1 uncultured Prevotellaceae bacterium | reverse complement strand
CACCCTCCGCATGACAGGAGAGGAAATACGGAAGCATCTGGAATACAGTTATGACATGTGGACTAACACGATGATATCCCCCGATGACCATGCCCTGCGACTGAATGAAGATTCAAAAGAAGATCAGCAGCGCACAGGATTCCAGTACTACACCTTCAACTTCGACTCTGCCTGCGGTATCGATTACGAGGTGGACCTGACGAAACCCGACGGTCAGAAAGTGAAAATCCTCCGTATGTCGAACGGTGAGCCTTTCGATGAGAAGAAGTGGTATAAGGTGGCGATGAACAGTTATCGTGCCAATGGTGGCGGTGAGTTGCTGACACTGGGTGCCGGTATCCCCAAAGACTCTCTCGAATCACGCGTAATCTTCCACACCGACCGCGACCAGCGTCACTTCCTGACAGAAGAAATCCGCAAGATGGGTACGCTGGATCCGAAGCCCAACCACAACTGGAAGTTCGTGCCCGAGGCATGGGTGAAGCCTGCTCTGGCACGCGACAGACAATTACTATTTGGAAATCAGTAATGGCGAAGACATACTATTTCGTTTTCTGTAAAGAAGACCTACTGCTTGAAAAGACGGCCGACGGCGGTTATACCATGAGGTAAAGCCCTGGACGCATCAGATGGACATCACCCCGATGGCTGACAGCTCCCCTGTCATCACCTACCGTATCGATAATCCTATCACGGACAGCGACCGTTTCGAAATGATCGGTCTGCGTCAGAGTTACTACAAGTTGCCCCGTCCGCTCTATCTCAAGGCGGGCAAATGTCAGGAACTGCTTTACTGGGATCAGAACACCAAATATTGCGGTGTGTGTGGTGCCCCGATGCGCATGGATACCGATATCTCCAAGAAATGTACCCAGTGTGGCAAGGAGATATGGCCCCAACTGGCTACTGCCGTCATTGTGCTCATCCATAAAGGCGACGAGGTGCTGCTGGTGCGCGCTAAGAACTTCAGACGCGACTTCTTCGGTCTGGTAGCAGGTTTTGTCGAGACTGGCGAAACCCTTGAAGAAGCCGTTGCCCGTGAGGCTCTGGAAGAGACAGGTGTGAAGATCACGAACATCCGTTACTTCGCCTCACAACCCTGGCCCTACCCCTGCGGACTGATGGTAGGGTTCAATGCCGATTATGTGTCGGGAGAGATCCACTTACAAAAAAGTGAGATTGCCAAAGGCGGATGGTTCCGTCGTGACAATCTCCCTGAGATTCCTGAAAAACTGTCGATAGCACGAATGCTACTCGACGACTGGCTGAAGGCTTAATACTCCAGCAGTTTCATCGTCAGCTTGCCTGTAAAGGCAATCTGCGTATCAATCATATAGCAGCTGGCTCCATCAGGTTTGCAGAGCGTGGCATCGAAATGCAGGCCATCGGCATCAATATGATCGAAGTCCATCGCTCCGAGTATTGCTTCATCCAGGAAACCTGCCGGCACCAGTTTTCCATACTGTTGTTTCTTGAAGTCGCTTGAGAAGATCTGACGTGAGCCATTGAACACGCTGATGTGCATGATGTTGTCGTAATAGACATTCTCCACCTCTAAACCGTCATCATTGTAACTGTGAGTCACCACCTTGTACTTTGTGGGGTTGATGGCGATATACCAATGATAACGCTCACCGTTATAGGTGACGACAGAATCCTTCTTCACCTGCTGCGTATAGGTGAGCACCTGAGGCTGGTCGTGAACGAACTCCAGTTCGTCCACAGGATCATCACTCTTCTGCAACTTCACAAGGTCACCGTTCTGATTGGTAAACCAGAATACATTCGGCGACTGTTTGACGATGCCATAAGAAGTGCCGGAACCCAAGAACAGTGAGTCGCCGATGATCTTGAAATAGGAAGGCATACTCGTGGTATCGGAATAGAAGATCGTATCACCCTTCACACGGAACGACACATCACCACCTTCCGAATCCATCCAGACACCTTGCAACATCTGTTTGGCTTCCTTGCTCTCTGCTGGCGTAGACCCCTGGCGATTACATCCCACCAGAACGGCAGCAAACATTAATATCGTTGTTATTCTCTTCATTTACCAATGCAGTGATACTCGAACCCGTTCTCATCAAGTTCTTCCG
>CACZVE010000107.1 GCA_902784565.1 uncultured Prevotellaceae bacterium | reverse complement strand
CCGTCGCGGTCTTCCCCTTGAACTCTGTCGTAAATTCTTAGCAGGAAATCTCTAACCCTTTCTCAGCGTTAGCACCACGATCTCACCTGTGGCGCCAAAGCGGAAGGGAATGAGGCCACCGAGGCCTGCGGTAACGAAGAGAGACTGGTCGCCTTCGGTGTACCAGTCGTTGAACTCATTGCCCAACAGCGCCATCGGACTCCAACCGAAGAGTGCAAACTGCATCTTATGGGTATGGCCGCTGAGGGTGAGTTGGGCTCGGCCGTCAGGGATGATCTTACGTCGCCAAGAAGAAGGATCATGTTCGAGCATGATGACGAACGCATCCCCTTTTATGCCCTTCAGCGTCTTTTTGATATCACCTTTTTGTGGAAATTTGATGCCGTCGCCATCGTTCTCCATACCCGCGATGACGATGCTCGACTTCTCACGATCAATGTAACGATGCTCGTTCATCAGCAACGTCCAGCCCATCTGCCGCAGATGTAGTCGCCATAGTCGTGATTGCCGAGCACGGTGTAGATGCCGTCCTTCGCCTTCAGACTGCTCAGCACGTCCATGTGGCGATAGAGATCCTTGGGTTCGGTATTCTGGATGTCACCCAAAAACACGATGAGGTCTGGCCGCTGGGCGTTCATGCTGTCGATGGCCTCTTTCAGGACGTACTCATTAAGCTCGTTATAAGAACCCACATGGGCGTCGGAGAGGATCACGACCTTGTAGCCGTCGAAGGCCTGTGGCAGGTCTTTCGAGACGAAGGTCTGGCGATTCACCTCCATTTTGTTGAAGCCGATGAACGACCCATAGAGCAGGATATACCAGATGACGGGCACACAGATCAGTCCTATGAGGTTACCATAATTCTTGCGCCTATGGAACAACTTACAGACTCCGAGTCCCAAGATGGAACACAACATAAACACTGCCTTGGGCACGGCTATCAGTCCGAGCAGCAGCAGATAAACCCATAAGATGGCAGGATTATCGGGAATGAAGTTCTTCTCGTAGGTCAGTTTCAGGGTATAGGCCACCATAATGATCGACGGGAGCCAGCGCAATAGTCTCTGACTGGTGCTAAACTTATGACGCCAGTAGTGCAGATCGAAATACAGATCTGGGATCAGTATTAACAATAAGAACAGGTATGGAGCCCTTGCAATCATTGGTCTGGATTTTCTACATATCCTTGGTATTTCTCTTCGAGACCGCTCATAATCGCGTCGTACGCCTTTTGACGGCTGTTCTCCACGTTCTCAGGCCCTTTGCCGATGGGATGGATGGGCTCGTGGATAGTCAGACGGAGCGGATGCCAGTCGATGAGGTTGATGAATCCCCTTGTGCGCGGCAGGATGTCAAACGAGCCGTTGATGGTCATCGGCACCACAGACAACTGCAACTCGTCAGCCAGTGCGAACGCCCCTTTGCGGAAGATTCCCATATGGCCTGTAAACGAACGGGCACCCTCAGGGAACACCGTCACACTGTAACCCTCCTGCAGGATATCCCTGGCCGTGTCGTATGTCTTCTTGATCTTCTTGGGGCCGCTCTTGTCGACGAAGATCTGGTGCGATTTCCTGCAGGCATAGCCGATAAACGGGATGCGGCCCAGCTGGTGCTTCATCATCCACTTGAAGTTTCGTCCCAGATGACCATAGATCAGGAAAATATCAAAAATGCCCTGATGGTTCGCCACGAACACGTAGCTGCGGTCTTTCTCCAGTTTCTCGCGACCTTCTACCTTCACGGGTATCAACAGCGCCCAGAGGATGATCTTCGCCCACCACCTTCCAGGATAATACGGCAGTCCCACAAATATCTGATAGATTCTGTATAGCAGAGTAATCATAATTCTCAATTCTCAACTCTCAATTGTCAATTGTCAATTGGTTTCGGATATTGCCGCTTCCAGCCGTCCCACCGGAGCTTCATCACGCCGAAGAACGCCTCGCCGAAGATGCCACCCGACATCTTGCTCACGCCCTCCTTGCGGTTCACAAAGATCACGCTCACCTCCTTGATCTTAAAGCCGATCTTATGGGCCGTGTATTTCATTTCTATCTGGAAGGCATAGCCCTTGAAGCGGATCTTGTCCAACTCGATGGTCTTGAGCACGCGACGCTTGTAGCAGACGAAGCCTGCCGTCGTGTCGTGAACCTTGAAGCCTGTGACGATCCTGACGTACTTCGAGGCGAAATAGCTCATCAGCACACGGCCAACAGGCCAGTTCACCACGTTCACACCACTCACGTAACGACTGCCGACAGACACATCGTAACCCTCGTCGTGACAAGCGGCATACAGTCTGGGCAGATCCTTCGGGTCGTGACTGAAATCCGCATCCATCTCAAAGATGTACGCATAGTCACGTTCCAGCGCCCACTTGAAGCCGGTGATGTAGGCCGTGCCTAATCCTAACTTCCCACTGCGCTCGATGATGAACAGACGGTCGCAGAACTCCATCGCCATCAGTCCCCTGACGATGGCTGCCGTTCCGTCAGGCGAGCCGTCGTCGATCACGAGAATATGGAAACATTTGTCCAGGGCGAATACCGCGCGGATGATCTTCTCGATATTCTCCTTCTCGTTATACGTCGGAATGATGACAATACTGTCGCTCTGGTGCATCTTGCTCATTTTTGATGGTGCAAAGGTA
>CACZVE010000106.1 GCA_902784565.1 uncultured Prevotellaceae bacterium | reverse complement strand
AGAGTTTCCTAAGTTCAAGGCAGGAGACACGATTACTGTCGCTTACAAAATTATCGAGGGTTCGAAGGAGCGTATCCAGCTCTACCGTGGTGTTGTGATTAAGATCTGCGGTCACGGTGACAAGAAGCGCTTCACTGTTCGCAAGATGTCTGGTACCGTTGGTGTGGAGCGTATCTTCCCCATCGAGAGTCCGAACATCGAGAGCATCGAGATCAACAAGATCGGTAAGGTACGTCGCGCCAAGCTTTACTACCTGCGCAAGCTCACTGGTAAGGCTGCCCGCATCAAGGAGAAGCGTCGTCCTGTTACTGTTGAGTAAGAAAGCAAATGAGGTTCCTGAGAGGAACCTTTTTTTGTGGATAGGCCTGAGGCGGATCAGACCACCCCTGGCCCCTCCTAACTCAGGAGGGGAAATGATTACTTATAGTTTGCGTCGGCGCTGGTCTCGCCGTGAATGGCCTGTTTGCGAAGGATTTCCTTCTCTACTGCCTCCAAGAGTTTGCGGAGGGCGATGCGTTTCTTTTCCATTACATTATTATATAAGTCGGGTGCAAAGATACAATAAACTTTGAACTTTGAACTTTGAACTTTAAACTTTTTGACATGACTGACCGTTAAAAAATCCTAAGAGGTAATCATAAAGTTCAAAGTTCAAAGTTCAAAGTTCAAAGAAAGAATTACCTTTGCACGCAAAATGACAAAACCTCTTTTAAAAATATGACTTCCAACAAGACATTCAGACAGCTGACAGACACGAAGGCATTATTGCTTTTCACCTTCTGGTCGTTCCTCGTCCAGTTGTTTCTCTCCAACGACTCCCCCTTCTTCGGATTGACCCACCACGTAGATTCTGCCTGGTTCTATATGGAGGGTAAGGCTTTCATCATCGGCATGAGGCCATACGTGGAGTTCTCGGATTTCAAGGGACCAATCATCTGGCTTTTCTATGGTATCGGCTATCTTCTCTCACCACATGACTATCACGGCATGTATGTGGTTTCGGGGGTGTTCTATGCCTTGACGCTCTTCTTCAACTATAAGACAGCCAGGATATTCCTGCAGAGCGATCTCAAGAGTCTGGCAGCCACGCTGCCGATGATGTTCGTGTATTTCTTCCCGTGGTTCCATTTCGAGACACGCTCCGAGGACCTGATGTTGCTCTTCGTAGCCATCACGCTTTATGCGTTGTTTAAGCGGCTCTATGCAGAAGAGCGGAACGACAAGGTTGACTTTATGATGCTGGGCGGCTGCTTCACCGTGCTGGTGCTGATGAAATATAATATTGCCGCCGTGCAGGGTGTCTGCGTTCTCGTAGCCCTTTGGGACCAATACAAGAACAAGCGCAGTCTGGGGTTAGCCTTCGGATGGATGATTCTCATCTCGGCGCTGATAGCCGTCCCGTTTATCATCTACTTCATCATGACGGACACCCTCGGTGCCTTCTTCCACAACTATTTCGTATTGGCCTACGAGACAGTGATGAACGAGGATGGTGGCAGTCGAACGATGATGCAAGACGTGGAAAACATTCTGGCAGACTACCGCAAGATCGTCTTTATCACAGTCATCTTCCTGAGCGGTATGCTGTTGGGACTGCGTCTGAAGCATTACAAGTTTGTGCCGGTAGTCATTGCCCTACTCTTCATCGCCATTTCCACCAAGCATAACATCTGGCACTACTATTACGGCGTCTGCTACATCTTCGTGCTCTATCTGTTCATTGACATCCTGCTCATCTTCAACGAACGAGCACGGAGAATCAGCTACGGTGTGCTGACAGCCTGCCTCGCCTTATATTGTATATATGGAAATCTCATTGTCGGTGAATTGCGCCTGAACACCATCTTTACCCACAATGAAGACCGTAAGGCCTTTCAGGAACTGTCAGAAACTGCTGAGCTACGAGTGTCAGGAGTTCGGCTTCGGTGTGATGTATGAACCGATACCCGCAGGCGAACAGTTTGCCTATCCCAATGGCGGAACGCCACCGATGATTGAGAACCACAGGCAGATTCTGAAAGACAGGAAGGCAGACTTCGTGGTGACCTACTGCCGCGAAGACCAGTATGACAAGAAGCCAATCCTGAAGGAAATAGAAGATGCTGGCTATGTACTAAGGTTGAAGCGAACCTACATGAACCAGCCGTTCTATATCTACGAAAAGAAGAAATAAGAATAATATGTGGGAGAAGGTTCAGTCTTCTCCCACATTCAATTCATCCATCACGATGAATATCGGGCGAGCCTTCACTTGGTCGAAAATACGACCGATGTAAAGGCCAAGAATACCCATCATAAAAAGCAGCAGTCCGCAGGCGAACCAGATAGAGAATATGGTGGTGGTATAGCCACGCACCGTATCGAGTTCAAAGAAATAGGCAATGACGTTATAAAGCGCCATAATGACAGAAAGAAACGACATCGTGAAGCCTGCCACGACAGCCATCTTCAGAGGCCGTGTGCTGTCGGCGATGATTGGAGCGTGTAAGAGGAACCGCCACCGTCAGCACGGGAATCGTGTTCCACGTCAATGGCCGTTACACGGAATCCCAGATATTCTATCAGGAAATTAAACGAGCGGGCCACCTCGCCCAGTTTGTTGTATTCGCGGATGATACGGGCACTGTAGATGCCAAACTCAGCAATGCTGGGGTCTGATTGATGGCCGGTCATCCAGTCATAGACAGCATGGAACGCTTTCGATGACATCCGTTTCCAGAATCCGAACCGCTTATGCACCCGACGGGCATGAACCACATCCCAACCTTCCTGTGCCTTCTTGAAGAGAGCAGGAATGTCTTCCGGACGATTCTGAAGGTCGCAGTCCTTCTGAAGGTCGCAGTCCATCACGACTATGTGCTCACCCTTGGCATAGCGCAGACCTGCCGAGATGGCATAATGCTCACCGAAGTTTCGACTCAGGTTAAGGCCGACGACACGCTTATCGACAGCACAGACCTGACGGATGCCTTCCCACACGTTGTCGGGCGAACAGTCATTGACGAGAATAATCTCATAACTGTCAGTCAGTGTCTGCAATGTGGTATGCAGTCGTTTCAACAGTTCCGCCAACATCGACTCCCCGCAATACTCCGGGATGACTATAGATATATCTTTCTTTTTCTGTTCCATATTCATCTGAAATCATTAATCAGCCGGACAACGGTCTCTGCCTCCTCACGACCCACTGCCTGATTCATCGGAATGGAGAGTTCCTGCTGGTGGATGCGCTCTGTGATCGGATAACTACGGTCGTTCCACTCACGGTAACACTCCTGCTTATGCGGCGGTATGGGATAATGAATGAGTGTCTGCACCCCACCATCTTTGAGATATGTCTGCAACTCATCACGGCGTTCACAGAAAATGGGGAACTGATGATAGACGTTGTTCTCATCGCTGAGCCTTTGTGGCAGGGTGATCAGCGGATTATCTATATGCTCATAATAATATGCTGCCAACTGCTGACGCTTCTGATTGTCCTCGTCCAGATATTTCAGCTTCACATCGAGGATGGCAGCATCCAGCTCTGACATACGACTATTCATGCCGACATAACGGAATACATATTTTTTCTGACTGCCGTAGTTGGCCAAGGCACGAATCACAGAAGCCAGTTCCTCGTCATCAGTGGTCACAGCTCCTGCGTCACCAAAGGCACCAAGGTTCTTTCCCGGATAAAAGGAATGGGCCCCAGCATCACCGAGAGCACCAGTTCGGACACCTTTCCAGGTACAGCCGTGACTCTGGGCACAGTCTTCCATCAGCTTCAGTCCGTGACGCCGGCAGATGTCAATATCTAATTCAAGATGTTCCCACGTCGGCTCTACCAACACAGGCACCAGCTGATTGTCGGTAATGGCAAGGATGGTCGCAATATACGTGTTGGCAGGTACGATGATCTCGTCACCTTCTTTCATCACCCCCAATTCCTTATAGCCGCGAAGGATCAACTTCAGGGCATCCAGTCCGTTGGCTACTGCGATACAATGCTTCGTTCCTATATATTGGGCATAGTCACGTTCGAAGGTCTCGTTCTCACGTCCCTGCAAAAACCATCCAGACTCAATCACACGCTTAGCAGCTGCCTCATACTCCTCGGCATGCTGCATCGTGATGGCCTGAAGATCCAAAAGTTTCACCATATTTATTTCTTTATATAGTCAAGAAATTCATCATAATTGCGAATATAGTCGTCTTCATCATAGCCGTGACTGGCCAGCACCAGACAGATACTACCCGAAGAGAAACCCTGCTCTGAAGACCATATACCAGGCGGGACATGCAGTCCCCAGAAGGGACGGTTGAGGGCTACGGTGCGCTTGTTGGTACCATCGTCGAGCACCACCTCGAAACTTCCTGAGGCGGCGATGATAAACTGATGGCATTCCTTATGGGCATGTCCACCCCGTTCTTCTCCACCGGGGATATCGTAGCTGTAGAACACACGGTTAATCTCGAACGGCACATGGATGTTCTGGTAAATAAATGTCAGGTTACCTTCCGCGTCGTGCATCTTGTTCAGTTCATAGAGAGAACAGTCGAACACACTCTTGGCATAGCGCACGGCATTCGGAACGGGCACATTGTTGATGACCGTCGCCGAAGTATTGTTTACGTTATCCGTCAACATAGCCTGTCCTTTCAACCAGAGTTGGAAGTCCTGATAGTCCATAATGTAGTCGTCGGGATCATAGTCCGTCGAAGACAGCACCAGCGCCAGGGAGTTCGTGGAGAAATTGGTCATGCGTCGCCACATAGCCTTGGCGACATAGAGTCCCTTGTACGAACGGTTGAGCTGATAGGTCTGCTTCTGTTCACCATCGTCGAGTTCCACGTCGAAGGATCCCGAGAGTGCCACGATGAACTCCTCGCTCTCCTTGTAAGCATGTCCTCCACGGTCGAATCCGCCAGGTACGTCATAGATCCAATAGACACGCCGTATCTCGAACGGCACCTGTTTGAGCTGTTCGATGATGGAGAGATTGCCCCGGACGTCTGAGATCTTAGGCAAACTGATGATTCTGTTTTCGGATTCCTTCATGCCGCTTTGATGATTT
>CACZVE010000105.1:773-4192 GCA_902784565.1 uncultured Prevotellaceae bacterium | reverse complement strand
AAAAATATGGTAAAACGTGTGATTATTCTAAGAAATTACTGCTATAACCTTAATTTCTTAAGAAATTATGCATTTTTATTCATCTTTATTGTCAGCACTACGTAAAATGATGCTTGTAGCGCCGATTGTAAAGAGGGTACCGTCATTAATCACGCGACGTTCCTTGGGATTCAGTTCCACATTATCCACGAAGGTTCCCGTGTTGCTGTTGTTGTCTTTCAGAGTATAACGGATTCCTCCGCGTTTATCGCGGCTGACGGTGATCGTGCAGTGATTCAGATCTACACTGGGATCTACTGTCTCAAAGGCTGTATTGGCAGGATTGCCCTTCTGATATCGGCCGATGATATTATCACCCATACGGAGAGGAAGTACCTGCTTGTAATGGAAGACGTTCTCAATCACGCAGCCGAATATTTCGTCTCGTCGAAAGTGATATACTGTTCACATTTGGGACAACGTACGCGTTTCATTTGCTTTAATTCAACTTATAGACCCAGGCATCTTTTAACTCCTCGTCTTTGTGGATATTCCTAAGTGCTTTATAGGCTTCTTCCTGTGTCTGGAAATTTCCGCAGATCACACGACGGATGACCTGAGTTTTGTTTGTGGTACAGATTTCCGCACTGTCGAGTCCTTTTCCTTTGAGTCTCTCAATAAACATCTCAGCATTACGCTTGGAAACCTGACTGGCAAGGACAATACAATAGCCTTTCTTTTTTTCTGGTTCTGTCTTTACCGTTTGCTCAGTCTTGATCTTCTCAAGTTGGGTAATTGTGTCGGCTTTATTGGTGGACTTCTGTATGTCAGCCTTGTTGATCTCAATCTTACTGGTATTGGTGTCTTTCGACATCATACCAAAGAGCAATCCGTTGTTGATGTTACTGATGGTACGGGTCATCATCTCGGTCTTACCTGTTGGCATGGCTGCAAAGAAGACTGCCAACAGAATAGCGGCAACGGCAACGGCGTTACGGATCCAGGAGAATTTGATGCGAACCACATCTTCTTCGTCCTCGTCTTCTGTTTCTGCAGACTCGGCATCGCTCTCCAAATGGTTCATGCTTATGATCTGAGCGGCTTCCTTCTCTGTTTCGTCCTCGACAGGTACAGCCGCCGGGGCTGCCACCGCCATTTTGAGGGGTGTCATCTCGAAGGAACATAAGCCATAGAGATTAGGTGTCAGGATGCCTGCCTCACAAGGGGTAAACACATAATTGCCGTTTTCATTAAACTCTAACGTACCGATACCATTGAGTTCATAGATGCCTTTCGTCTGCAGATGCATCTTCAACTCGTTCACCTCGTCTTCTATCCGCAGGATGGCCTCAGGATAACTGATGTCGTAGGCTTCGACGTATGATTGGGCGAGGAGAGAGTCGTTGATTTTGAGTTGGGGATTAAAACCGAGTGTACGCTGAGGGGGCAAGAAAAGATTTTCCTCCTCGTCATAATACGCATCAACATGATGCGCCATAAACCCTCCGAAATCAGGTACTATGACGCAATCGTTGCTGACTATGACGCAATCGTTGCTGAGCAATAGAATCTCAATATGTCTTTCCAACTCTATCACGTGTGCAAAAGTACGACTTTTTTTTAGAATAAACAAATAAAAGATACTTAAAAATTCATTTATATCCTTTTTTTGCATTATCTTTGCAGCAGAATTTAGATTAATTATATCAGTTATGAATATTGCAATCGTTGGAACAGGCTATGTTGGTCTGGTGTCAGGTACCTGTTTTGCAGACACTGGTGTCAATGTGACATGTGTGGATGTGGACGCCCAGAAGATTGAGCGTCTGAATAACGGAGATATTCCCATCTATGAGCCAGGACTTGATGAACTTGTGAAGAGGCAGCAGGTCGTCTGAAGTTTACGACTGACCTGGCTTCCGTGCTCGATGATGTTCAGATCGTGTTTTCTGCAGTAGGCACACCGCCTGACGAGGATGGTTCTGCAGATCTGAAATATGTGCTCCAGGTGGCTAAGACCATTGGTGAGAACCTGAAGAAATATGTGGTGGTTGTTACCAAGTCAACGGTTCCTGTAGGTACGGCAAAGAAGGTTCGCAAGACGATTGAGGACGAACTAAAGAAGCGCGGTGTTGATATTGAGTTCGATGTGGCTTCAAATCCTGAGTTCCTGAAAGAAGGTAATGCCATCAAGGACTTTATGTCGCCTGACCGTGTGGTCGTCGGTGTGGAGAGCGAACATGCCAAGAAGGTGCTGTCGAAACTCTATAAGCCGTTCCTTCTCAACAACTTCCGTGTGATCTTCATGGATATCCCATCAGCCGAGATGACGAAGTATGCTGCTAACTCGATGCTGGCTACCCGTATTTCGTTTATGAACGACATCGCCAATCTGTGCGAACGTGTGGGTGCTGATGTTAATATGGTTCGCGCGGGTATCGGTTCTGATACGCGTATCGGCAGAAAGTTCCTCTATGCAGGTTGCGGTTATGGCGGTTCCTGCTTCCCTAAGGATGTGAAGGCGCTGATTAAGACTGCCGATCAGAATGGTTATTCCATGGAAGTGCTGAAGGCTGTGGAGCGCGTGAATGAGAAGCAGAAGAGTGTACTCTTCGAAAAACTCGTGAAGTCATTCGGCAGCGTAGAGGCCCTGAAGGGTAAGACCATTGCCATGTGGGGTCTGTCGTTTAAGCCTGAGACCGACGATATGCGCGAATCGACCGCTCTTGTGATGATCGGTAAGTTGCTCGAAGCCGGCTGTGTCGTTCGTGCCTACGACCCGATTGCTATGGATGAGTGCAAGCGCAGGGTAGGCGATGCCGTCATCTACTGTCGCGACATGTACGATGCTGTGCTCGATGCCGATGCCTTGCTTCTGCTCACCGAGTGGAAGGAGTTCCGTCTGCCCGGATGGGGCGTGATCAAGAAGGCGATGAAACGCCCGCTGGTCATCGACGGACGAAATATATTCGATACCGAAGAGCTCGACGAAAACGGCTTTGAGTATCATTGTATTGGTAAATGAAAAAACTATCAATCATAATCATCTTGGCCTTGGCGCTTTGTGGCTGTGGTAACCGTTCTGCCAGTGATGCAACGACAGAACAGGCGGAAGACCGCGACGCAAAGACCATGTTGCAAGGCTTCTGGGTGGACAATGAGACAGAAGATCTGGTCTTCCGCATCGCGGGCGACACCATCTTCTATTCCGACACCACCAGTATGCCTGCCTATTTCCGTATCGTGGGCGATTCGCTTGTCCTGGCATCCGGCGCATCCTATAACATCGACAAACTCACTGAGAATCTGTTCTGGCTTCACAATCAGAATGGCGATCTGGTGAAATACCGTCGCAGCAACAATCCTGAAGAGGACTCTGTCTGGGTGCACGACACCACCCCGCGTATCATGACCTATACACATCAGGTGAAGACCGATTC
>CACZVE010000105.1:0-722 GCA_902784565.1 uncultured Prevotellaceae bacterium | reverse complement strand
TACAAAGTATAAGGTCATCAAGCATGCTTATAGCGACGATGGTGTTGAGGTGGATAATGTCTATTACGACAATATCATGCACATCAGCGTCTATAAGGGTGCCCAGAAACTCTATTCCAGCGATTTCCGTAAGTCACAGTACAGCAAGTTCGTGCCTGCCGGTTTCCTGGAGCAGGCGGTATTGGGCAATATGGAATTCAGCAGTATCGACGCCGAGGGACTGCACTTCAATGCCACCCTCTGCATCCCCGATGGTGCCAGCTGTTACCTTGTAGAAACCTTGATCTCCTACAAGGGCGAACTGAAAATGAAGACCATCGAGTATTAATCGCCTGTCCAGGCGTCCAACAACATTCTGGCTATCGAGAGTTTCTCAGGGATATCGGGCAGGTTGTCCTTCCTGAACCATCCGCCTTTGGCTATCTCACTCTGTTGCAGGTGAATCTCGCCCGACACATAGTCGGCATTGAAACCCACCATCAGTCCGCAAGGATAGGGCCAGGGCTGCGAAGCGAAATAGCGGATGTTGGTGATGGTGACGCCCGTCTCCTCAAGTGCCTCGCGGGCTACGGCCTCTTCGAGCGTCTCACCCGTCTCTACGAATCCCGCCACCAGTCCGTAATAGTCGCGCTTAAAGTTCTTGGCACGCACCAGCAGCACCTCGTCGCCACGATGAATCAGCACGATGACGGCTGTGGCCAGCTGTGGCCAGATCTCCTTGC
>CACZVE010000104.1 GCA_902784565.1 uncultured Prevotellaceae bacterium | reverse complement strand
TTTCATTGCCACCTATGAAGAATGGGATAAGGTGTTTGTGAACAAGGAGACTCACGAGGAAACCACGAAGAGGGGCTGCTGGCGCAGTCAGGAGCATTGCCGTCTGAACGGTTTGTGTGTGATAGACTATGACCACATCGAGGGTGATGTCCGTAAGGTGTGGGATGAGGCTTACGCCAAGCTGAGTGAGGAGGATAAGCAGAAAATCCTCTTTGTGTACGTCACACCGTCTGGGCATGGTTTGAAGGTGGTCTTTATAGCAGATCCTGCCATCGGCAACCTTATTTCCAACCAGATTGTGCTTTCTCTGAAGATGGGATTAACCCCAGACAAATCCTGCTCTGATGGTAGTCGGGGAGCGTTCCTAACTACGATTGATGATGTGATTTTTATTGACAAAGAAAAACTGATTAATTATGAAAATGAAGAATTTGGTAAAAAGTATAATGAGAGCTATCATGCTGGTAACAGCCAGCCTACTATTGACGTTGATAAGGCTCGTGCTGATTATGGTTATCCTACCGCCGTTCAAGCTGCTGGAGAAGACCAACAGGCTGTATATCAGGAGGCGATGGAGGAGACGTGCGAGATGCTGAGCCTCTGATGGAACTCTCGTTCAAAGGGATGCCTTACTCAACGATTATCGATGAGTGGTGGCGACAGAACGGGGGACTGCCTCAGGAGGGCGAAAGGAATATTAAACTGTACCAGTTGGCGGTAAGTCTCAGAGCGATCTGCGACAACAACAAGGCACTGCTTCTCAAAGTGATGCCACGTCTGGATCTCGCTCCTCAAGGTGATGCCGCGTCTGGGACTCTCAGATGTAGAGTTATCCTCTATCGTGGATTCTGCCTGCAAGGAAACCCCGAAGGGGCTTTCGAAAGCTATGAAGGCGGTGCTAGGTGCGCTGGGGGGCACGCAGGGGACAGATACCAAATGCGCTTGTTCAGACCCCCAGCCCCCTGACTCAGGGGGCTCAGAAGATGTTTATGCATCCCTGCCTTTGGAGAAGTGGGCAGAGGAATTGCAGGAGATGGCAGCGTATTATCCTTGCATGAAGGAGCTGTTCATCAATGTGCATCCTCATAAACTGGCAGCGGTTTGGTTTTCGAGTGCAGCGTTGTTTGGTACGCTGATGACAAGGGCTTGGTATCATTTCTGGTATGAACCTGAGATTGTCAGACGTCTGAATTACTGCATCTTCATCATCGGTGATCCGGGTGCTGGTAAGAATATTGTGGAGAAGTTCTACAAGAAGATTGCCGACCCGATGATTCAGGCAGACCAATGTCTGATTGATGCGGTGAATAGGTATAAGGATGGAAGAACGGAACGCAGTACCTCTACCAAAGCCCAGAAGGGTGAAGCCTTGAAACGCCCTGTGGTGGGTATCCGAGTGCATCCTGCCAGAACGGCGACGGGTGAGTTTATCCGACACATGCAGGCGGCGGTGGAAACGATTCTGGGGCAGCCTCTGAACCTCCACATGTTCAGTTTCGACTCCGAACTGGACAACGTCACCAAGAACAATAAAGGTGGCGACTGGAAGGATCGGGAAATCTCTTTCCATAATGAACAGGACGGACAGATGTATGCAAACCAAGAGTCAGTAACAGGTATGTTTAATGTCTATTGGAATTTCATCTACACTGGAACGCCGTATGCCCTGCACCGTAAGGTGAACCAACGGAATTTCGGTACGGGTATGAGTACGCGACTCGCCGTGATCCCCCTGCCTGATAAGGGTACTGCCAAGCGCCACCAGCAGGTGGATCCCCAGGCGAATGAGGCACTGACAACCTGGGCGTATCGGCTCGACAAGGTGGAGGGTGAAATCCCCATCGAACCACTGAACGATGAGACCTTCGACTGGCAGTCGGCTCGTATGGAGATTGCGGAGTTTAATGGTGATAAGGCTGATCGCACCTTGCTGAAACGTATTCCGTATTATGGTATCGGCATCAGTCTTCCGTATATCATCATGCGCCATTGGGAGGAGTGGCAGGAGAGTCACACCCTGACGATGGATGAGATGGATAAAAGGCTTTGCCGCTTGGCGATGGAGATCCAGTACAAATGCCAGCAGTTCTTCTTCGGAGAGATGGCTTTCAACTATTTCGCTGATCAGAACAAGGAGTTTGTGCAGCGTCGCCGTACCACCCGCTATGATGAGTGCTATCGGAAGTTGCCCGAGGAATTCAAGACACAGCAGTTTATGGATTGCTTCGGATGTAGCAATGCAACGGCTGCAAGAGCTATCACACGTTTTAAGGATGATGGAATAATCGAGAGTGTGAAGTATGGAGTCTATAAAAAGATTCTGATGGAATTACCATGATGGTAAGTTTCTCACTTTCTCACTTTCTCACTTAGGACATTTAGGAAAAGGTAAAAAAGTAAAAAGGTAAAAAAGTAAAAAGGTAAAAAAGTAAAAAGGTAAAAAAGTAAAAAGATGATGTTACCACGAGGAATTAGAAACAACAATCCGCTGAATATCCGCAGAGGTAAGGATCAGTGGAAGGGCTTACGAGCCCAGCAGACAGATGCAAATTTGACCTCCGGTCGACTCAGCTCGCGTTCGGCAGACTCGAAGCAAGCTTCGGTTTGCTCTCACTATGACGCTGAGTTCTGTCAGTTTGAGAGTTTGGAGTATGGTTGGCGCGCGGCGTTTTATCTGCTCACACGTACGTATTACCATAAGTACAGGCTGTTTACGATCCGGGCGATCATCAATAAGTGGGCACCGCCCCAGGAGAATCTGACCGCCACGTATATCGCGAATGTGAGTCGTTTGACTGGTATTCCGCCCGATGAACCGATCGGCATCCCGTCGGATCAGCCCGAACGGTGGATGGCAGTCGGCATTGCGATGGCGATTCAGGAGAATGGGACGGAGAGTTTAGATTACTTCGCGATGCTGAGGGGGTGGGGGTTGGCAAGAGACCCTTCGGCAGGCTCAGGGACCGTATGCTTGGGGACTGTCCCCAAGTAGAAAAAATCTCCTACTGGGGTCTGTCCCTAGTAGGAGATTTGATGCTATTGAGGAAGTACTGATGGAGGCGGGGATCGTTGTCGAGCTCGGGGTGGAAAGCGGTGGCGAGTTGATTGCCTTGGCGGGCGGCAACGATATGTCCAT
>CACZVE010000103.1 GCA_902784565.1 uncultured Prevotellaceae bacterium | reverse complement strand
TGAAGCTATCGAACAGCGAGAACTGGCAGAACAAGAGCGCAGGAATGCTGTATTGGCACAGCAGAAGGCCTTGGCTTCAGAGCATAAAGCCATCGACGCCTACGAACAAGCCCAGTATCAGCGCATACAAGCCGACTTACAGCGACAACAGGCAGAGTACTCCAAGAGCGTCGCCGACACATTGAGTTTTCTGGCTCTTGGCAGGTCACTCGGTGCACAAGCTACGACACAGTTCTATGCAGGTAACCGAGAACTGGCAGCCATGCTGAGCGACTTGGCATATGAATACACCAAGCGCTATCATGGTGATATGTACTATCCTGCTATCTACCAGGCCATCGCACTCTCAAGCCAGAGTTCGAATAACTGGCCTAAGCATCAAGGTCCCATCACCGACTTGGATTTCATGCCAAATACCGACGACTTGCTGGTCTCCGTCAGTTCCTATGGCGAGATCATGATGCATCAGAAGAACGGCAGGAATCTCCGTACAATGGAGTTGTTGAAAGACAGCAAATATGACTTCCGCGATGTCTATGTAAACCCGAAGAACGGACACTTCTACGCGCTTAGCCGCAACAGCTACATGGCAGTGAAGGCTGGCAAGAAAATCACTATGATACCGCTGGAGACCATCAGACATCCGATCAAGATTCAGCAATTAGAAAAATCCACCGACCTTCTGATCATAGGTGAGAAGCAATTGGCCCTCTTCGACACGAAGACCAACACCGTGAAGGAGACACGCAATTTGGATTTCAATGTCACATTCACGAATCGTTTTGACTACAAACCTATCATCTTTGACGATCAGGGAAGGATGCATATTGTGGAGTCTATTAACAAGATCATCACCAAGAAGACACCTGTCAAGGGACGCATCACTGCCTTTGCGAGTTCCAAGGGATCGGGCTTGCAAGCCTACGGTATGAGCGACGGCATGCTCTATGTAATAGACAAGAACGGCAAGGTAAGGACACTCGTCGGTCATCGGTCACGCATCTCGTTTATCAAAATCAACTTCAACCACGTCTACTCATCGAGTTACGACGGAACCGTCAACCTGTGGAACATCAGTGGTGAGAAGATTGAACCGATGACGCTGGTCAATCAGGGGAACTGGATTCAGTGCTTCACCTTCGACCCGTCAAAGGAACACATGTGGATAGGCGACCAGCGAGGAAACCTCTCTGAGGTGCTTATCTCCGTGCCCAAGATTATCGAGAATGTCAAGGCACAGGTAAAGCGCAACTTCACACCCACAGAATGGAACTACTATATCGGTGAGAATGTCGAGTACGAGCCTATCGTGAAAACGGGAAGAAAGGAGGAACGCCCATGAAAAGAGTGCTCATCAGCTGCATCATCCTGCTGCTTTCCTTAACGGCTTTGGCCCAGGGATTGCCTTTCATGCGTCATTTCAATACAGATGACTATAAGGCGCATGCCATGAACTTCGACTTGGATATTGACAAGAACGGTATCGTCTACTGCTTTATTACGACAACGTCAGATGGCGCATACTTCACACGCCAGGCCTCAGTCGTCTTACCGTCGTATTTTGCGACTCTAAAGGTAATGTCTGGACGGGTGGTTATAACTTCTTCGGCAAAGTCGTTGTTGAGCCCAACGGCACTTTAGCCCTTCAAGACTTGGGAAAGCGACATAATATAAAAGGTGAGATCCTTGAGATTTGGGAGGAAGACAATGGTGTCATCTATTTCATCTCGAACAACGGCAACATCTACGAAATAACAAACAATCAGATCAAACTCAAGGAGAAGGTGGGAGATCAGGTTATCACCGCTGGTCTGACAGACATCATTGATTCCGACGCCCTTATAGAAAAAGGTAAGGTCGAAGCCCTGACAGACACACTGGTAAGTGAACCGCTCGACAATGGTCTGACTGCTACTGTCAGGAAAGGACAAGGGTTATTTATCTCAGACCAGAACGGACGAGTCCTCTATGCACTGAATGAGGCAACAAGTATGCCGAACAACAATATCACCTACATCAAATACGACCATCACGGTACGCTTTGGGGGATTATGGACAACGGTATATTCGCAATAGCCCTGCCCTCTGCTTATTCTCACTTCACCAACGATGACGGTCTGTCTGAGGGCGTGATTTCCATTACAAAATTCAAAGATAACATCTATGCCGGCACACTCAACGGCCTGTTCAGGCTGCAGGGTACACATTTTGTGAATGTGGGACTCGGCAATTTTGCCTGTTGGGAACTCTCTGCATCAAGCGACAGACTGCTGGCTGCAACGGCCACAGGTATCTACCTCATCAAGCCCAACGGCACTTACTCGCTCATTTCGTCAGAAGGAGCACTCTCCGTATATGATGCGGGCGACGTGATCTACAGCGGAGAGATGGGCGGACTATTCACAATGACCCCCGACGGCAAGAACAGAAAGAAGGTCTGCAATCTGGAGAAGGTGTCAGCCGTCATCTGCGACAAGCATGGGGACATCTGGATACAGAATGTGTAGAATGTGTACGGCCAGGTGATGCGCCAGAATTCAGACAAGAAATTCATACCCTATAACGAGAGTGCCAAAGAGTCAACGGCAGTACTGGTGCAGTTTGCCGACACTATTCGCGCCATCGACGCCTTGGCCACTTACCCCATCCCCTTCCCGCAGTTCTCCTGTTTTGACGGAGACATCACCTGGCTGACGAATAATGAAGGCACGCAACTCTACGGATGGAGAAACGGAAAGGAAGTCAAGGATCTCGACTACCTCTACCCCTTCAAGGGCAACACCATCAGCGCCTTACTCCACGACGGTCATCAGCTGTGGCTGGGCAACAACAAGGGCTTCTCCATCATCGACACCGATGTGAAGGATCCTGCCTTCCTGATGAAACCTGTGGTGCACATCCGCTCCATCGGTCTTGGAAGCGACACCACCCTCTGGGGAGGATTCGGCCCCATACCAGAAGAAATGATATTGGACAGCAAGGAGCGAAACATCCACTTCACCTACGCACTCAACAATATCCCCATTGTCAATATGGCCTACTACCGT
>CACZVE010000102.1:878-2512 GCA_902784565.1 uncultured Prevotellaceae bacterium | reverse complement strand
AGACGGTCTTCAGCACATCCACAATCCGCTCTTCTATCTTGGTTTTCTCTTCCTGTGTCATAATCGAGTGCAAAGATAAGCATTTTTGCTTAATTATTCGTCACTTTGCCGAAAATTTTGCGCTTCTTATCAACAAAGCCCCTGTTCGTGGAAGGAGTAATATAAGCCGTCGGTGACGATGACGTGGTCGAGGAATTTGATGTTCATCACTTCACAGGCACGGTTGAGACTCCTAGTGAGTATCTCATCATTTTTGCTGGGGGTGAGATTACCCGAGGGATGGTTGTGGCAGACGGCGAGGATGGTGCAGTTCACGAGGACGGCCTCCCGCATGATGACGCGGATGTCGACGGACGTTTCTGTGATGCCGCCATGAGAGATACGCACTTTCTTGATGAGACGGTAGTGCTGGTTCAATAATAGTGCCCAGAACTCCTCGACGTCAAGATCCTGCATAACAGGGTGCATGTGATTGTAGATACGTGTGGCAGTGCCGAGGTCTGGGCGCTCTTCGGGAGTTTCAGCCTGTCGGCGCTTGCCCAATTCACAGGCAGCAAGGATGCTGATGGCCTTTGCCTCGCCGATACCATTATATTGGCAAAGGTCGTTGATGGACATCTTCCCCAGCGTGTTCAGGTTGTTGTTGCAGTCGGCGAGTATCCGTTTCATAAGATCAACGGCGCTCTCTTTCTTTGATCCGGAGCCGATGAGGATTGCCAACAACTCGGCACTACTCAGCGCTTCAGTTCCGAGGCTTGCCATTTTCTCACGAGGGCGGTCTTCTTCTGCCCATTGATTGATGTTGAGTTTCTCCATAGTGTTCAATTTAAGTTTTAAAGGGTTATTATTTGTAGAATGTTTTTTCAAATGCTTGGAATTCGTCTTGCTTCAGCACGCATCGCTTCCACCACGATTCGATGAAGCCCAGCCCGTAGCCCATTAGTTGGACGAAGGCCGCTGGGACGGAAAGCAATCCCACCCGCAGACTCCGGTTTTTGATGGTCGAGTCGATGCAGATCAGCAGACTATATAATATAATAGGTATCCAGGGGGCGAAACACATCCAGTAGAACTGGTCACGATCGACGTAGTGCATCAGTGCCCTTCCTACGGCAGAGATAAGTATCAGCGCGATGACGCCTACGGTGAATACCGTCGGCAACAGGTGGACAAGTTTCATCGTGCCGGGATGACGCTTCTCGAGATTGATGCGGGCGATGCCGCTGTTATACACCTGACGGAAGAACTTCTTAAAGTCTGTGCGCCGCTTGTGCCATACCCAGGCATCAGGGAAAAGCCTCGGACTATAGCCTGCCTCTACGATACGGTAAGAGAAATCGATGTCCTCACCAAAGCGCATCTTCGTGAATCCGCCTAACTGCTGATATACATCGCGACGGATGCCCATGTTGAACGAACGGGGATAGAACTTGTCGAGCTTGGCCTTTCCGCCTCGGATGCCGCCAGTGGTGAAGAAAGAGATCATCGAATAGCTGATGGCCTTCTGTACTGGGGTGAAAGATGGATGGGCAGCGTCTGGACCACCAAAGGCGACAATCGGAGGTACGGTGGTGCGGTGGTACGGTGGCGCGAGATTACTTTCATCCTCTGAACATTTCTCGTACCCCCGTACC
>CACZVE010000102.1:0-870 GCA_902784565.1 uncultured Prevotellaceae bacterium | reverse complement strand
ATAGCCTTCAGGCAGCACAACATCGGAATCTAAGATGATGAGCCATTCGCCGTTAGCACGCTCGGCACCGTAGTTGCGGCTCTGTCCGGGTCCGCTGTTCTCCTTGGCATAATAATGCAAAACAAGGATGCCTGCGTATTTGTCGCAAACATCCTTGCAGGTCTTTACCGATCCGTCTTCCACAATAATCACCTCGAAATCCTTCTGTGTCTGATTAGATAGGCTTTCGAGAAGTTCGTCCACTTCATCGGGACGATTATAGACGGGAACGATAATCGAGTATTTCATTATTCCTTGACGCGCTGCAGATAGCTGCCGTCACGAGTGTCAACCTGAATGAGGTCGCCTTCGTTGATGAACAGGGGAACGCGCACCTCAACGCCAGTCTCCAGCGTAGCGGGCTTCAGGGTGTTGGTGGCGGTATCGCCCTTGATACCGGGCTCAGAGTGAACAACGCGGAGGTTGGTCTTCACGGGCATTTCGGCATAAAGGATGGTACCGTCGGTAGTATCTGAAACGACTTCCACGATGTCGCTCTCCTTCATATACTCATGTCCAATCACGAGTTCGTTGTCAATGGGAATCTGCTCGAAGGTCTCCTGGTTCATGAAGATACGTCCAGACTGGTCCTCGTAGAGATACTGATAGGGGCGACGTTCGATGACGACGTCTTCCAGTTTCTCACCGATATTGAAGCGGCGCTCCAATACGCGACCGTCGCTGACGTTCTTTACCTTGATGATCATAATGGTGTTACCCTTGCCTGGCTTACGGTGCTGGAAATCGATGCACACCCAGATGCCACCGTCCATGCGAATGGCGGTGCCTTTTTTAATGTCTTGTGAATTAATCATATACCTATAAATGTTA
>CACZVE010000101.1 GCA_902784565.1 uncultured Prevotellaceae bacterium | reverse complement strand
ACGGTGATGTGCAGCGATAAGGTGCGCATCGGCTTGGTTACCACCCATCTGCCCATCAAGGAAGTGTCGCAGGCTATCACCGTTGAGAAAATCGTGGATAAGGGTACGATCTTCCACACCAGTCTGCGTCGCGACTTCCGCATCTCCAGTCCGCGCATTGCCGTACTGGCCCTCAATCCCCAGCCTGGAACGGAAGAAGAACAGATCATCAAACCCGCTGTCGAGACACTGGAGAAGAATGGCATCCAGGCCTTCGGTCCCTATGTGGCAGATGAGTTCTTTGGCAAGGATATGTACTATGACTTCGACGGTGTGCTGGCGATGTACGACGATCAGGGTGTCGTGCCTTTCAAGACACTCTCACAGGAATACGGTGTAAAACTCAAGGCAGGCATCTCAGCAGTTGTGGTGACACCCGATCATGGACCCGCCTTCGATATCGCAGGTAAGGGTGAGGCCGACCCGCAGTCGATGCTTCAAGCCATCTATACGGCTATCGATATGTTCCGTCATCGGGCAGAATACGACGCACCGTTGGGTAATCCCCTGCCGAAACTCTATCACGAGAAACGGGAGGATGGCGACAAGGCCAGATTCGCCATCAGGGCTAAGGATCAGTTCAAAACACCGCTCGAAAAGTGATTTTCCGTTAAAATTCTGCCAAAATTGCAGATTTATCGAAAATAATAATATGTAATTTTGTCAGCTCAATGAAGACAACCGAATTACAGGCCATCAAACAGCGGTACAATATCGTGGGCAACTGCGAGGCATTGAACCATGTGCTCGACGTCGCATTACAAGTGGCGCCAACCGACTTGTCTGTACTCATCGTCGGAGAGAGTGGCGTGGGTAAGGAGATCATCCCCCGCGTGATTCACGACAACTCACCTCGCCGACGGGAGAAGTATTTCGCCATCAACTGTGGTTCAATCCCTGAAGGCACCATCGACTCCGAACTCTTCGGACATGTGAAGGGTTCTTATACAGGTGCCATTAACGACTCACCGGGCTACTTCGGCGTGGCCAATAAGGGCACCCTGTTCCTCGATGAGGTGGGAGAGTTGCCGATGGCTACACAGGCCCGACTGCTCCGTGTGCTCGAAACGGGAGAATATATCCCCGTCGGTGGCACCGAGATCCGCAAGACCGATGTACGTATCGTGGCTGCCACGAATGTGAACATCCGTCAGGCTATCAGCGAGGGACGCTTCCGCGAAGACCTCTACTACCGTCTGAACTCCAGTTCCGTCTCTTTGCCATGCAGATGGCTGAGAAATACAAGATGGACCGCATCACCCTCGATGAGAGTGCCAAGCAACTGTTGCTGAAATACAAGTGGCCGGGCAACGTGCGTCAGTTGAAGAATATCACCGAGCAGATCAGCGTGCTCTCTCCGGAGCGACTGATCACTGCCGACCTCCTGCGGAAGTTTATCCCCGAGGATCACGAGACCACTCAGTTGGCTACGATCCCTCGTGAGGGTGGCGACCACAGTTTTGAGAACGAACGCGAGATCCTCTATAAGATCCTCTTCGAACTGCGTGGTAATGTGAACGATATGCGTCGTGAGATGAGTGCGCTGAAGAAGCAACTCGATGATGTGCAGGGCGGTACAACAGCCGTCAGCCCCCCGATCCCTACCACACAACTGGCTCCTGCCACACTCTCTCCACTCTCTACGCTCCACGCTCCAATAACGACTGCCGAGGACGCTGTGGCAGAGGAGTATGTGGAACCCGAGAAAGAACAAGAGAACCTGAACCTGAACGACCTGAGTAAGCAGATGCTCGAAAAAGCCCTGGAGCGTAATCACGGCAACCGGAAACGCGCGGCACAGGAACTGGGTATCAGCGACCGCACCCTTTATCGCAGACTGAAACAATATGGACTTGATGGTGAAAGGTAAAAAAGTAAAAAATTAAAAAGGTAAAAAATGAAAGATAAGATTTTCTCAAAGATAAGTCATTTTGGTGTTGGCAAAAAGCTATGCCAGGTTTTACCTTTATACCTTTTTACCTTTTTACTTTTATCTTGCTCCGTCAGTTATAAGTTCAACGGCGCCAGCATCGACTATACGAAGACGAAGAGCATCCAGATAGCCGACTTCCCCATCCGAAGTGCTTATGTGTGGGGACCGATGGGACCCATGTTCAACAATCATCTCAGGGATGAGTTCTCCAGTCACACCCGCCTCGAACAGGTGCGACGCAACGGCGACCTGAAACTCGAAGGCGAGATCATCCGCTACGAACAGCGTAACAAGGCGGTGTCAGCCGAGGGCTACTCTGCCCAGACGGAACTCTCGATGACAGTCAATGTGCGATTCACCAACAATGTGAACCATAACGAGGACTTCGAGCAGCAGTTCACAGCCACACAGAGTTATGACTCTACTTTGTCGCTCAATTCCGTGCAGGAAGAACTCGTATCCAAGATGATCGATGACATCTGCGAACAGATCTTCAATGCCTGCGTAGCCAACTGGTAAACAAAGACAGATAACAATAACCGATGGAACGGATCACAGAACTGATACAACACCCCGAACGGATGGATCGTGACACGCTTTATGAGTTGCGCTCCCTCTGTGCCTTGTATCCTTATTATCAGACGGTCCGTCTGCTGATGCTCCAGAATCTGTATCTGCTCCACGATCCCACTTTCGATGAGGAACTGCGCCGTGCGGCCATCTATATCACCGACCGCCGTGTGCTCTTCAATATGATCGAGGCCTCCCACTATCAACTGAAGCCTCAGACCAGTCGTCAGCAGAACGCATCTGCCGCAACTGCCGCATCGAAGGGAAGTCGCACCATGTCGTTGATCGACAACTTCCTCGATTCCATTCCCAAGGAGGAGGAAGATACCACCAAGAAAAAACGCAAGCCGACACCAGCCGACGCTGCCATCGACTATGTGGCCTATCTGTTGGATACGGAGGAGGAGACAGAGGCTGCTCCTGAGGTACCTGAAATGCCCGGACAGCAACTTATCGACACATTCATAAATAGTGACAAACCGAAGTTTGTCCTCAGTGAGGCCCCCGCAACAGGCTCACTATCTGTCGAAATCGATGAAATAGCCTCTGAAGGGGTAGGTGAGGAGTATTTTACCGAAACTTTGGCCCGAATTTACATCAAACAAGGCAGATATTCGAAA
>CACZVE010000100.1 GCA_902784565.1 uncultured Prevotellaceae bacterium | reverse complement strand
CGTGCGAAGGGCATCACTGAACCTGAGATCCAGATGATGCTCTATATTCTCTGATACGAGCTTTGACCAACTCACTCAGCCAGGTTCCCAAGAGAGGAATGCCTACGCCGGCGAAGGTGTAGAGTATCCAGAAGAGATCCTGTTGCGAGTAGTCGTGTATGACCATATGGCAGCCGATCTGTCGCGGGTCAAGGCCGTAGTACCAGATTTTCAGCAGACTCACCACCTTGTATGAGATAATGTGGAAGATGAAGAGTATACACCAGGAACTTTTTCACCCAGCCTTTCGTGTGGTCTATCCAGCGGCTGATGTTGTAGGTCATGAGGAATCCCAGCAGGGCAGGCACGGGCAGCGAGAGGAACTGCGTATAGGTGGAACGCCAATTCATATTAGCCGTCAGATACTTTGAGAACAGGAAGACGACGATCGCACAGACGAGCGTCATCGGCAGAGAAATATACACGCGGGCTGTGGCTTTATGGTATTCCTCGACAAACTGGCGGAAGATGAATCCGCAGCCGAAGAAGAAACAACCCATCATATCGCGATAGCCGCCCTGAACGAGATTGATGATGCGCAGACCTTCGTATGTCTTCCAGCCGCAGAGCAGGAGCATGATCAGGCAGATGAGGTAGGGCGTTAATGTTTTTGCCCGTGTAGGCAAAAGCTTTAAGGCCACCTTATATATAATAAGGTATAGGATGCTGGCGACAAACAGTCCCCTGAAGAACCAGAACGCCCCACAGAGGAAAGCATCGTAGCCGGCCATTGCGGTGACGATGGTCCACAGGTTCTGCTGCATCTGGTGCCAGGAATAGGGATGGGTGACGCCGCCTGCCTCGTTGCCGAAGGTCTCGTTGGGTGACGCCGCCTGCCTCGTTGCCGAAGGTCTCGTTGAGGATGCCCAGGTCGAACATCCAGTTGTGAATGATGAGGAAAAAGACGGCCCATTTGACGAACGGCCAATAGAGTCCCTTCACGCGTTTCTTGACGAATGTCGCCTCGTCGTTGAGGTATTTCAGCGAGAAGAAGTATCCGGCTGTGATGAAGAACAGGGGCATATGGAACTCGAAGATAAACCTGCACAGCCATCCTGGGGCCTCTGCGTGGGCGATGACCATCAGAATGATGGCGATGCCTTTGGCGATGGATATGGTCGTGTTCCTCATAAGAATGGTGTGAGCAGATGTCCCAGCCAGCCTCGGAACCGTTTCCAGGAGCTGCGGCTGCGTTTGTATTCTTCTTCCGTCAGAAGGTCGCACTTCTTCGTGTCCTCGATGAACTTATCGTCCAGTTGGCGCGTCACGTCCTTGTCGATGATGAGGGCGTTGATCTCGTAGTCGAATCGCAGGCTGCGGGCATCGAGGTTGGTACTGCCGACAGTACAATACTTACCGTCGACCATCATAATCTTCGAGTGGTGAAAGCCCGGGCGGTATCGCCAGATCTTCGCTCCACGTTTCATCAGCTTGCGGAGATTGTAATACACGACATCGGGCACCAGGGGTACGTCGTATCTTGACGACATAATGATATCCATCTTCACGCCCCGTTCGGCACAACGCTTCAGTGCCTTGATGACGGATGAGGTGGGGCAGAAGTAGGGGTTGACGATCTTCACAGAGTCTTTGGCGTTGTCGAGGGCACTGATGTAGAACTGTCGCATGATCTTGTTCGTGGTGTGAGGCTCACGGGTGGCGATGCCCACCATCTTATTACCGGCCTCAGTCCCACGGAAGTATTTCTCGTCCGTCAGCTTCTCTTTCGTCAGCTTCTCCCAGAAACGGATGAAGATATCCTGCAATTCGTTCACCGCCGGGCCTTCGATGCGACAGTGCATATCGCGCCATTCGCCCACCTGTTCTGTGCCCACGAGATAGTAGTCGGCCACATTCATACCGCCCGTATAGCCGATTTCTCCGTCGATGACCACAATCTTACGGTGGTCGCGTGGCCAGATGTGGTTCACCCAGGGAAAGCGGATGGGGTCGAACTCGTAGATCTCGATGCTGTCTTCGTGGAGTGCCTTCAGGTGTGTTTTCTTCAGCGGCTGGTTGTTCGAGTCGTTGCCGAAGCCATCGAAGACGGCACGCACCTCCACACCTTCCTTCCTTTTCTCCTTGAGAATGTCGAAGAGCAGGCCTGCGATGGAGTCGTTGCGGAAGTTGAAGTATTCCAGATGTACACTGCTCTTCGCCTGGCGGATGGCTTCGAACATATCTGCGAACTTCTCCTTGCCCGACATCAGCAGTTTGACCTCGTTGCCTTTGGTGAAACGAATACCATATTCGCTCATCTGTCTGACGATGAGCGAATCACTGGTCTCCGTATGTGCATACAATGATATCAGCAGGAATGCGATGATTCCTGCTGATCGTCTGAGTTGTGTCATTTCCTGTGTTTCAGTCTGTATTCGAGCGGCGTCATTCCGAACTTCTCCCTGAAGATGTTGATGAAGTTCTCAGCGGTCAGGAAACCGATGTTTGTGGCCAACTCACTCATATTGATATTAGTGCGTTTCAGCAGGATGCAGGCATGCTTCAGTCGCATATCGCGCACGAGTTCTGCCGGCGTTTTGTTGGTGATGCTCCTCACGCGGTGGAAGAATGGCACGCGTCCCATACCCATCGCAGAGGCCATCTCTTCAAGACTGATCTGGCCGCGACTCATGTTCTGCATCACGTACTGTTCGATGTTCTTCAACAGCTGCTGGTCCATCGCATCGAGCATCGAGTAGTCTGACAACGTTTCCTGCTCTTCGGGCACTTCCTCGACGACGGGCTGCTGGGTGGCCAGTTGGGTGTCGTTGCGCTTGATGACTTTCGTGTCCACGCGGGCCATCGGATCGTCGGCGGCGATGATCTCATCGTTGTCGTCGCTCTTCTTGATCTCACCCATATCGATGCTCTCGGTGGCCGTT
>CACZVE010000099.1 GCA_902784565.1 uncultured Prevotellaceae bacterium | reverse complement strand
AGAGGATTTATTCGAAGAAACACCCTTAGTTGAGACGACTGCGCTTCTCACAAGGGATCCAGAACCAGAAGGTGGAGCCGTGGCCTTCGCCTTCTGACGTGACACCGATATGACCGTTGCAACGGTCAGCGATCGCCTGACAGATACTAAGGCCTAATCCTGTACCCTGTACAAAGTCATTGAGCTTCACAAAACGCTCAAAGACACTTGCCTGTTTCTCCTTGGGGATACCGGCACCGGTCCTACTTTGATATGCCCCTCGTGGGTATATTTCACGGCATTGGTCGTGAAGTTCGTGAGGATCTGTTGGATACGACCTTTGTCGAGGGTTGTCACATAATGATCATAAGGATTGTCCTTGATGAATTCTACCCCAGGCTCCTGCACACGTTGGGCGGTCGCAGTTATTGCGGATGATACGGATAAACTCCATCCGCTCCTCGTGGGTATCGACCATCGGCAGCAGGTCACTGAAGCCCACGATGGCATTCAGTGGCGTACGGATCTCATGGGTCATATTCGCCAGGAAGGCACTTTTCATCTTACCGGAGTCCTCGGCACGCGCCGTCTCTTTCTTCAGTTTCTGTTGCGCTACGATGAGTTTGGTGATGTCACGCGATACCCCGAAGTAACCGATCTGACGACCCTCTTTGTCGAAGGTGGGGATGCCACTGACCGCATGCCAGGCGGGTTTCTTGCTGTAGTGGGTGTAGCGGAAATGGTGGATGATGTTAAACGCCTTGCTCATCGTGTCCGGATCCTTAAAGGCTTTCAATATTTCCTCTTTTTCATCAGGGAAGATCCGGTTGATGTAGTCATCGAAGCTCTCCTCGTACTCCGACTGACGCAGTGAACGGGAATAGGTCAGTGTCCGTGTCTGGAGGTTGGAGCGCCAGACGAACATCTCACTGTTCTCCAACAGGTAGGTGAGCTGGTGCTCATAGACATTGATGGCGTCGTAGGTCTTGCGGATCTCGATGTCATGGTGGATCTTCTCGAGATACATTGTCCGCTCTGCCGAGATGTCACGTGAGGTGACCACATAAGAGTGCAATTCACCCTCCTCATCGAAGATGGGACGGATCCTGATCTCGATATACTTATCGAGGCCGACTTCGGGGTAGTACATGTGACTGCAGATGTGCAAGGGCTCCCGTGAACCAGACTCATAGACACCATGAAGCATGGGGAAATCAAACATGCAGGTCTGACGGAAGAACACTTCACTTTTCTCGTCAAACTCACAGAGCTGGCGCATCTTCTCATTCACGTCGATCAGGAACCCTTCCTTGTCATAGAACGACATGGCAATGAGGTTGGTCTCGAACATCCGGGCGTATTTATTACCCATCTCCTGGTTGATACGCTCCGACTCCACATCGATGGTGATATCCTTCACGGCATAGACGATATACCGGGGCTTCCCGTCTTCCTGTTCCACGATGGCGGTCCCTTCCAGATGCCGCCAGTCAGGGGCTTCCTCACTGCCAATGTTAAAGCGGCGGTTGAAGTATCTGTTCTGCTCCTCACCCGCCATCAGCGAGTGGGTATGCTGCTCGAAGTCCTGTTGGATGGCAGGGTCTAACCGGTTGATAAAGTCTGCCAGGGACAGTCCCTCGTCCGGAATCAGCAGCCCGTAGGTGTTCCGCATGTGGTTGGCCTTGATGTCGTATTCAAACACGTAGAAGTTACCCATCTGCAGGGCCTGTTTCATCATACTGTTGATATCCTCGGAACGGTCGGCGGTGGTCTTGATCCTGGAATGGATCAACCGACTCAGCAGGAAGGCGATGATGATGGCGATCACCGAACCGATGAGGGCAAAGAGGGCGATGGGCGACGAGTCGTTATGGGTACGTTCGGGGTTGAACCACTTGTCGTGGATGCGTTGCAACTCGCCCGCTTGCTCCAGACGGGCATAGGTGTCGTCGATGGCTTCGATGAGCGCCTTGTCATAGCCGATGATACGCAATTCCCCTGCCGGGATGTCGATGTCGTCGAGCAACAGACTGTCGAGGCCGTACTCCCTGATCTTCATCTTCAGCGGCATCTCACCCCAGACATAATAGGCGTCATGACCGTTACGAATGGCTGCCAGGGCCTCTCTCGGCGAACGGTATTCCGTATACCAACTTCACAGGATAGTAGGTGATCATGTTCTGTGTCATGACATACGGGTGCTTCTGGTAGATGATGGTCAGGGCGTGGATGAGATCTGCCTCCCGGTTCTCAAAGGTCTTGGTACAGAGATACCACTCCTGCATCACATATTTATGGGGCACCTTCAGGGTGTTCAGGATGAGGTCGAGCACCTCCACGTTATAGCCGTCTGCCTCACCGTTGTCATTGCGGAACTCATAGGGTGGGAACTCCCAGTCGCTCACAATGATAAGGGGACGTTCTTCGGTATATTCACGCACCCACTGCGCCTCTGCAGGCAACAGACTGCAGAGCATCAGACAGGTGAGTAGTATCATTTTCTTGGTTGTCATTCGCATCACTTTTGCAGGTTAGTTTCGTTCCATTTCAATCAACTGACAGGGGATGGTGAACCATACGTTGGTGCCTTTGCCTACGGTCGAGGTCAGGTTGATCTTGCCGCCCATATGCTGGATGAGTTCCTGACAGATACTCAGGCCCAGGCCCGCCCCACTGGTGCTGGAGTCGGTCACGAAACGGTCGAAGATATGCTTGATCTGATCCTCGGGGATACCATGACCCGTATCTTCCACGGACACGGCGAGTTGGTCGCCGAGGTAGTCGTAGTGCACCAGCACCGTCCCTTCTTCGGTATGTTGCACGGCATTGGTCAGGATCTTCTCCATCACCATACTGATATTGTTCATGTCGATATCGACCACCAGTTTCTTGAAAGGCGCCTTGACGATATACGATACACCGGGCTTCCGCTGGTTCGCCCACACATGTTCGCAGCGGGCGGCGATACTCGTGGCGAAGTCGATCGGCTGCGGGTTGATGGTGATCATCTCGGCATCCAGTCGGGAGAGGAAGAGGATGTCGTTGATGAGCTTCAACAACTGCGCCGAGCTCGATTTGATCTCGTTGATAAACACGGTCTCGTCTTCTGCACTGTGTTCCATCTGGAAAAGTTCTGCGAAGCCCACGACGGTGGTCAAGGGGGTACGGATCTCAAAGCTCATGTTATGGAGGAACGCGTTCTTCACCACCTCTACCTCCTGAGCCCGTAAGGTCTCCTGAGCCAGTTGGTCTTCGATGGCCTTCAGTTCACTGATGTCACGACACATACCGAAATATTCCTTCAGATTGCCCTTCTCGTCGTGGAAGGGGATGAAGTGGAACTGCAGGTGCAGGGGATGGCCCTGACGCCTGATGGTGGTCTTCACGTCGGTATGGACGCGGGTGGCGGTCTTGTTGTCCATGTTGTTCAGGATGCGCTCCGTCGATTTCTTCCACTTCGGGTCGATCAGGTTCAGCATCCTGGTCTGTGTCAGGGAGAGCAGGGCGCTGTTGGCCTCGTTGAAGAGGGTGAGCGTGTGGGTGGTCAGGTCATACTTCACCATCTTGATACCACCGACCTTCAGCACGTAGTCGATATTCTGGATATACGTCGATACCTCGTCGTTGGCCTTCTGCAGCTCCTCGATGTCCTGCAGCACATGCTGATAGGACTCGGCCATCTCCGTCACGTTACGACCTGTGCCGAAGATGGCGAGCAACTTCCCTTCGGCATCGCGCACTGGGGTCAACTGCAACTCGTAGTAGAGCTTGCTGCGCTTCAGCATCTTGTGCAGCGGCCGACCGTCCTCCCCTTGATAGATCTGGGTCATGTACATCCGTTCGAAGTGTTCCACATCGAGGTCAGGCTCTCCCAACACGTCTTTGATGGAGATCTTCATGTCTTTGATCACCTGCATGTCTGCCCCTAAGGCAGAGAGGGCCTTCTGGTTGATATCCACGATATAGCCTTCGCTGTCATAGGCCACCATATCCATCATCACGGAGTTGAAGATCGCCTGATAGCGCAACAGCGTGTTCTTTACTTCCATCTGGCGCAACAGTTCCTTGGTCACGTCACTGCGGGTACAGAGGATAGTCGTGGGATGTCCGCCCTTGTCACGGCGCAGCACACTCAGGGCCACGGTATAGTCGTGGGCCTGGGTCTCGTCGTTATCCTTAAACACCTGGATGTCGAGGTTCACATGCTCTTCCTTCTCC
>CACZVE010000098.1 GCA_902784565.1 uncultured Prevotellaceae bacterium | reverse complement strand
ATAGTACAGAAATTAGTAACTTAGAAGGAGAACTGAGAAGATGTTTACTTTCCAACAGAACAAGTCTGCTGAGTGCCAGCCGTGCCCAGTAGAAGTATTTAAGAGTCTGACACAGGCTCAGATAACGGCAGAAACCATCGAAGAGCACCGCAGGCTGAAGGCCTGCGGCAAGCTCAAAGAGGCCAGGGAGAAGAAGGACTCGCTGCCAGGCTGTCTGTATCAGACGAAAGAGGTGCTGATCAGCAAAGGCGAGGCAAAATTCAATAAGGATAAGATGGGGCGTTGGCGCCTGCAGAGCCAGTGCATCCTGAACGGTCTTGTGATGTGTGATTTCGACCACGTGGGCAGTGAGAAGTTAAAAGAGAAAAGTGAGGAGTTCCGCAGTGAAGCATTCCAAACTAAAGCCCAGGAACTTGGTATTCTCTTAGGCTTTATCACACCTGGCGGAGATGGACTGAAAGTAGTGTTCAAGGCTGACATTAATTTCAACCTTGTAGATAACCAGTTGGCCATGGCTAAGAAGCTGGGATTGGAAGTTACTATTGATAGTGGTTGTAAAGATTCTTCAAGGCTTTCGTATGTTCCGAAATGGGATGAAATTCTCTATATCAACGAGGATGAGCTCTTCGGTTATGATAATCCTGCGTATGATGAGAAGTATGGTAAGGCTTATCGGGAAGGTAAGTCGGATTCTGTTACCGAGTCAAAAACATCGGCAGTTGTGCCAGAAGCCAGTGCAGAGCTCGAACTAGAGCAGAACGAGGAAGGTGTGTATTGTTATCATGGCGTGCCCTATACCCAGCTGCTGGCGAAATGGTGGGAACTGAAAGGTGGCAAACCTGGTATCGGAGACCGCCATCAGCGGATGCTAGAGCTGGCTGGTGAGTTGCGCCGTATTATGGACAATCGTCCTCAAAATGTGTTCTGGTTGATGCAGCAGACGGATGTGTTTGAAGAACTGGTGAAGGAGGGCAGACAACAGGAGTTGGAGAAGCTGGCTGCAGATGCCTGTGAGTACCGTCCCCGTGGTGCGATGTCGGACGAGTTGGCGCAGACCCTCGACAGCTTCGGCATCAAATATACGAAGAAGGACACGGTGCAGAATAACCTGCCTTATGATGACTGGGCTGACCGGTTGATGCAACTGCCTTTAGGCTGCTATGAGTCTGCCATCGCCCATATCGACAATCCGAGAGTGAAGCCCGGTGGGGTGATCTCTGCCTCAGGCATGTACTCGGTGCTCTTGACACGCTGCGATTATCAGAACTGGCGCGGTAATATGCAACGCCTGAACTCGCTGGTGCTGATGGAAGGTGATCCCGCCTCGGGCAAGTCGTTGGCTAAGGAACAGGATGACCATATTATGCTGACGATGCGCGAGAGCGACAAGCCTGCCCGTGATGCTGAGAAAGCCTATAAGAAAGAAAGGAACGCGCGAGGCACATCGAGCAAAGCACAGAAGGGAGAAGCCCTACAGGAGCCTGGCGGCATCATCCGCTATAATGTGGTGAAGGTGTCGAACAACCGCTTCTATAAGCACGCGGAGAATAATGTGGAGGTGGGCCACGACGGAGAGAAGTGGTATCTGCACCAGTATATGTTCTCCACGGAACTGCTCTCGCTGGTGAATGCCAAAGGCGGTTTCCAAGAGAAGCGCGACATCATGCTGCAGTCGTTTCATAATGAGCGCAACGGTGTGGATTATGCCAACAGTGACTCTGTGAACGACTCGATGCCGATGATGTTTTCGGGCGTGTTTACCTGTACCCGAACCTCGCTACAGCAGTTTATCAATGCTCGTAATATCGGTGATGGCATGTCAACCCGAATGACACCCTGGGTGATGCCGGAAGAGGATTTCCATACGGATGCCTACCGTGCTACGAGGCGGGGATAAGGTGCTGAATCTGGAACGTAAGCGCTTGCAGGATAAGATCATGGCGGTGTGCATCCCTCAGGTGATCTCCACCCAGCCCTCCTGGGAGGAGTTCGTGAAGACGGGGGTGGTAAAGATTGAACAGCATCATCTGGATTTTGCCGACCTGATGTGTGAGATCATCAACAAGTGCGAGGATGCCCTGTTCGGTCAACTCCTGCAGGATATGTTCGACAATGAGGCCCGTGACACGCAGCTCCGTAGGGTGTATGACAAGACGGCGAAGTTCTATGCCATGCTGCCCGATGAGTTTTCCACGCAAGATGTGATGCGTGTCTGGGGATATTCAAAGATCGTCAATGCATCGCAACGCATTAAAAGCCTTGAGAGACAGTGCGCGGTTGAGAAGTTGGAAAAAGGCAAGTACCGTAAACTGGCGAAAGCAATATGATTTTAGTGTTTTAGTGTTTTAGTGATTTTGTTTATTTATGGAAAAGTAAAGATGAATAAAGATATGAAATTAAGTGAGCACTTTACGCTCGGAGAAGTAACCAAGACCAATTATGTAACGAAGGATGGGAATTTTCCATCAAGCGAGGCAATAGAGAATCTGACGAATCTCTGTGAGAACTGGTTGGAGGATCTGCGGTACAGCTATAACACGCTGTATGAGAGGCAACCCGAGTCGCCCTTGGTGATAAATTCGGGTTATCGTTCGCCAGAGGTGAATAAGTTGGCTGGGGGCGCTCCTACGAGCAACCACCTGACGGGCTGTGCCGTGGATATCCATGTAACGGGCTTTGAGCAGGCCATCCGCTATGCCTCCATCTTGTTGGATATCTCGGATGGCACCCAGCGGGATTATGATGAACTCTTCATCGAGAAGAATAAATCAGGCAGCCATTGGATTCACTTCGCCGTGAAGCCGAAAGATAACCGAAGGAAAGGTGGCTTCATCAAGGTCTAACAACATTCTCTCTACCACTGCATCCGAGCATCGCCCGGGTGCAGTTTATTTTTTGGACTTTTTTAGCATAGAAGTTTGGAGGAATGGGGTGTTGACAGCAAAAGGGCTCGCTGTCTCAGCGAACCCTATATGCTACATTACTAACCAAATAACCAATAACCTAAAACAAATATGAAAAAAGAAAATTACTAACGTATGAACTTTTACTGATGCAAAGGTACGGTGATTTTGGGCTGATTCCAAAGAATTAGCCAGATTCTTGTCGGAGTTGTTGCGACAAGGGGAACGTATTGCGACAGAGTAGAGGAATTGGGTTAGATCGTGTCGTGAAAGAAACAATTTTTTTCGATTGAAGAGAACAACGTATCGAATTTTTTTGTATATTTGCAGCAAGAAACTTCAAACTTAAAACTGAAAAGCTTATGAAAGTAGGAATTCCCAAAGAGATTAAGAACAATGAGAACCGCGTAG
>CACZVE010000097.1 GCA_902784565.1 uncultured Prevotellaceae bacterium | reverse complement strand
TTCGAAGATGCGCGGCTTGGAAATCTATGACATCCGACAGAAGAAAGTGGTGAAGAAAAAGAAGTACCAGCGCATCGGCAATATCGTGTATGACAATACCCACGACTGTCTCTACGGTCTTTTCTCCAATGGCGGTACACAGTCGATTGTACGCATGGACCGCGACTTGGAGAATCCGGAAGTAATCTATGCCTTCCCGTTTGGTGTGAGCGTGTTTGACTCAGATATCAGTCACGACGGCAAATGGCTGTCATTCACCAGCCAGGGCGACAACGGCGAGCATACGCTTCTGTTGTTCAACACCGAAGAACTGGCTCAGGCCATCTTCAAACCCGTGAAACTGATCACCTGGAATGACAGTAACTTAGGACAGTTCCGTTTCTCACTCGACGACAAGTACCTGATTGGTAGTTCCTACTATACAGGTGTATCCAATCTCTGGCAGATCAACTTAGAGACACGCGAGATGGAGATGCTTACCAATACAGACATCGGCCTCTTTGCACCATTGGAGATTACGCCGGGCCAGTTGCTGGCGCTCCAGTTCAAGCGCGACGGACTGCAACCCGTCCTGCTCGCCCGTGAGGTGGTGAAGGATGCCAATGCCGTGACACTCTACGGTCAACTCGCCTATGAGAACAATAAGGAGGCGATGGAGCAGGTCGGTCTGCTCAGAGACTCGTTGCCCAGAATGGAGTTCGGCGATGTGTATAACAACATCACATCCTACAACGTCTTTAAAGAGATGAAGTTCGCAGGCGCCTATCCCATCATCAGCGGTTTTACCGATTCCAAAGCATGGAATCACATGACCCCTGTGATAGGCTACCGCTTTAACGTGAATGACCCCGTGGGACTGAGTAGCATGAAACTGTCAGTCGGTCTCTCCCCATGGAGTAATAACGACTGGAAGAACAAGTTCCACATCGACTTCGATTGGAAATACTACTTCTGGACTCTCAAAGCCGCCTGGAACCATATGGACTTCTACGACCTCTTCGGTCCGACGCGAAAGAGCCGTAAGGGTTTTGTGTTGCAGTTGGCCTACGACTATTCCAACACGTTAGTCACGCCGTATGACAATTCTTGGGGTTTCTCTGTGGCTACCTACGGCCACATGGACGCACTGCCCTTGTATCAGGAGGTTGAGGTGCAAGGTGTCAGATCGATGCAGACAGCGTCGATCTATAGAAAGTGGTCAAAACCCGTACTTCGTTGGGTGGTGTGATGAAGGAGCAGGGCTACCAGTTAGGCATTGAAGGTTACGGCTATCTGGCTGGCGGACAGTTCTATCCCTCCATAGAGGCTTCAGGTGACTTCGGTACCCTGTTGCCTATTGACAGAAACACCTCGTTCTGGCTCCGTACGGCAGCAGGCCATAACTTCGGAGATGAAGAATCGGTGTTTGGCACAACCTATTTCGGTGGTTTCCGTAATAACTATGTAGATAACAGGAACGCCTTCCAATATCGAACGACCTTGGCGATGCCTGGTACTGATATCGATGCTATCCCAGCCCACACCTTTGCCAAGGCGACGGCTGAGCTCAACCTGCGTCCCATCCGACTCAACAACTTCGGTGCCTTGTTCTGCTATCCGACGTGGATCCAGTGTTCACTCTTCGGAACGGGACTTTCCACCTGGATTCCCAACTCAACCCACAAGATGTACTACAGCACTGGTATCCAACTGACCACTGAATTGGTATTCTTGAACTATCTCAAAACGACACTGTCTCTTGGCTATGGTCATCTGTTTGCGCCTGAAGGCTTCCAAAATGGGCGACATGGTAATGAATTTATGATCTCGCTCAAACTGTTGTAATGCAATTCGTCGCTGCCCTCCTCCCTGTTGTCATCTACATCTTTGTAGTCTATAAGATCGACAATTTTGCGCTCATCAGCGTCAGAAACCTCTTATTACAGGTGCTGTACGGTATGGTAACGGCACTGGTCTGCTTCGGCCTGTTCCAGTTGACAGGAGAGATGCTTGCCGATGAGCACTCCGATTATGTCAATCCGGTATTGGAAGAACTCGTAAAAGGCCTTCCTCTCCTGTATTTAGCCAGTCGTAAGAAGATCGTGTTCTTCATCGACAGTGTCATCTGCGGTGCTGCCGTCGGTGGTGGTTTCTCCATCCTTGAGAACATC
>CACZVE010000096.1 GCA_902784565.1 uncultured Prevotellaceae bacterium | reverse complement strand
GATCTGACGGATGGTGGAGAAGTAGATGTGCTGTGCGGGGAACACCATCGTGGCATCACCAGAGTGCACACCGGCATACTCAACGTGCTCAGAGATGGCATACTCGATCACCTCTCCCTTATCGGCCACGGCGTCAAACTCAATCTCCTTGGTCTCAGTCATGAACTTCGATACCACCACGGGGAACTCCTTCGATACCTCGGTAGCCATATTGAGGAAACGATGCAGCTCTTCTTCGTCGTAGCAGACGTTCATCGCAGCGCCTGAGAGCACATACGAGGGACGTACGAGTACGGGATAGCCCACCTTGGCCACAAACTCCTTTACATCGTCAAAACTGGTCAGAGCCCTCCATGCCGGCTGATCGATGCCCAGCTTGTCGAGCATGGCAGAGAACTTGTCGCGGTTCTCGGCGCGGTCAATATTCACAGGCGAGGTACCCAGTACGGGCACCCCCTGGCGGTAAAGCTTCATGGCGAGGTTGTTAGGAATCTGACCACCCACGGAGACAATCACGCCACGGGGCTGTTCGAGGTCAATCACATCGAGCACGCGCTCCAGTGAGAGCTCATCGAAGTAGAGGCGGTCGCACATATCATAGTCCGTTGAGACGGTCTCGGGGTTGTAGTTGATCATAATCGACTTGTAGCCCAGCTTGCGGGCGGTGTTGATGGCGTTCACCGAGCACCAGTCGAACTCTACTGAAGAACCGATTCGGTAAGCGCCTGAGCCTAAGACTACTACCGACTTCTCGTTGTTGTAGTAGTTGATGTCGTGGGCAGGCACGTATTGCTCACCCTTGGGATTTCCAAACGCGGGCGTGTGCGTGTACGTGAAATAGAGGTAGTTGGTCAGTTCGGGATGCTCTGAGGCCACCGTGGGGATGCGCTTCACCGAGGGGAGAATGCCCTTCTGCTTACGATATTTGCGCACCTCCAGGTTCTCCTTCTCCATATTGCCGCCCTGGGGCTTCAGCACGAAGCGGGCAATCTGGAAGTCGCTGAATCCGCAGCGCTTCACCTCCAGCAGCAGCTCGTCGGGCAGTGCCTCGAGAGAGTCATATTTCATCAGCTCGTGCTTCAGGTCAACGATATGCTTCAGGCGCTCCAGGAACCACACGTCGATCTTGGTCAGCTCCTCGATGCGCTCGATGGTGTAACCCTCTTCGAGAGCCTGGGCGATGGCAAAGATACGGAGGTCAGTCGGGTTAGCCAGCTCCTCGTCGAGGTTATCGAACTTCGTGTGGTCGTTGCCCACGAATCCGTGCATGCCCTGTCCGATCATGCGCAGGCCCTTCTGCATCATCTCCTCAAACGAACGGCCGATACTCATAATCTCACCCACGGACTTCATCGAAGAACCGATCTGACGGCTCACGCCTGCAAATTTCGTCAAGTCCCAGCGGGGAATCTTACAGATCATATAGTCGAGCTGTGGAGCCACGTATGCACTCGATGTCGTGCCCATCTCACCAATCTGGTCCAGCGTATATCCGAGGGCGATCTTGGCAGCGACGAAGGCGAGGGGATAGCCGGTGGCCTTACTTGCCAGTGCCGAAGAGCGGCTGAGGCGGGCGTTGATTTCGATGATACGGTAGTCGTTGGTTTCGGCGTTGAATGCGAACTGAATATTACACGTGTGGATGCCGAGCGGGTCGAAGTTCTCCATCGAGGCCACGGTGAAGCAGCGGTCATTGGCGTCTCTGATGCACTCGAACTCAATCTCCTTCCAGCCCTTGAGGCTTTCCTCAACAAGGATCTGCGGGGCGAAGGTGAAGGCAGACTCTGCCAACTCAACGAATCGCTTCTCATCGGGGCAGATGCCAGAGCCGAGGCCTCCGAGGGCGTAGGCTGAGCGGATCATGATAGGGAAGCCGATCTCACGGGCGGCCTTCAGCGCATCATCCATCGACTCGACGGCATGGCTGACGGGCACCTTCAGGTCTACCTCGGCCAGCTTCTTCACAAAGAGGTCGCGATCCTCTGTGTTCATGATAGCCTCCACGCTCGTACCTAATACCACGAAGTGTGCATTCACCGGCTGGAAATACACCTTGTCTGCAATACCTTCACTGGTCTGGATAGTGGCGATGTTTGGGTTAACGAGAACGCTCTTGATTCCCTCCTCGCGGAGTGCTTTCAATGCTTGTGAACCAGAGTAGTCAAACTCTCCTGCTTGTCCGATTTTCAAGGCACCCGATCCGAGTACCAACACCTTTTTCAGTTCTTTTTTCATTTTGTTTGGGTTGATTTTGTATCCTTGTTCTTAAATCGCGTGCAAAGATACGATGTTTTTCGGAAACCACCAAATTTTCCTGCCGCTGTAATGTTAAAATATGCACATTTTTGATTCCTCAGCCCGTTAATTTATGCAAACAGCATATTTATGCAGTTTGAGCAGTCCAAACTCCGCCTTTCAACTCTTCGGACTGCCGCTTTGCAGGCTTCGGACTCATAGGTGTTGAAATGGACATTGTGACTTTTGACTTTGTGACATTAAGCACCTTTCATATTATTCAGGGCAAACGTCCCATTGTCCCATTGTCCCATCGTCCCATTAAGCCCTTCCGCATATCCGTCAGCAGCAATCCCTGAGTATAATATAAATTATATAATATTATAATATTATATAATTCTAATATATACCTTTTTACCTATTATGAACCGCCTTAATGTCACAAAGTCAAATGTCACAAAGTCAATATCCGTACAAGGACACAATCCCAATGTGAATCATCGGAAATACCTTAATGGGACGATGGGACGTTGGGACGCGTGACGTTTTCTGTAAATGCAACCTCTCTGCTAATTTTAACACATCAGCGCCCCTAAAATTTGGCGGTTACAAATTTTATTTGTAACTTTGCAACTGTAAAGATGAATGGGTTGAAATGAACAACGAGATATTGAGCCAACTGAATGAGAGTCAGCGCGTTGCGGTGGAATACTGCGACGGGGCGAGTCTGGTGATTGCGGGTGCGGGATCGGGAAAGACGAGAGTGCTGACGTATAAGATTGCGTGGCTGCTTGAGAAGGGAAAGGAACCAGGGAGTGAACCGATCAGACCGTGGAATATATTGGCGCTGACGTTTACGAACAAGGCGGCACGGGAAATGAAAGAGAGGATCGGTCGATTGGTGGGCGAGGAAGAGGCGAGATATTTGCAGATGGGAACGTTCCACAGTGTCTTTGCGAGGATCCTGAGGGCAGAAGCAGAGCATATAGGCTTCAATTCGAACTTCACCATCTATGACCAGAGTGATGCCCGTTCACTGGTGAAGACGATCATCAAGGAGATGGGGCTCGATGATAAGGTGTACAAGCCCGCATCGGTGGCAGACAGGATATCGATGGCCAAGAACCACTTGTTGCTTCCGCAGGCCTACGCACAGAGTAGTTGGGCTCGCGACGATGCCACCCAAAAACGCCCGCAGGTCTCTTATATATATAATAGGTACGCGGAAAGGTGCAGACAAGCCAACGCGATGGACTTCGATGATCTGCTGGTTCAGACGTGGGTTTTGTTTCAGAGCCATGAGGATATCCGACGGAAATTCGTGGAAAAGTTCCATTTTGTGCTCGTCGATGAGTATCAGGATACGAACTATGCCCAGCAGGCCATCGTCTATCAGCTCACGAAGGAGCGTCAGAAGGTATGTGTCGTGGGCGACGATGCCCAGAGCATCTATAGTTTCCGGGGTGCGAATATCGACAATATCCTCAACTTCCAGAGCCAATACACCAACGCCAGGCTCTTCAAACTCGAACAGAACTATCGCAGTACGCAGCTCATTGTGCAGGCTGCTAACTCGCTGATACGGCGTAATGAGCGGCAGATCCCGAAGAATGTGTTCTCGAAGAACGAACACGGTGAACGGCTGCAACTGAAGCCTGCCTATTCGGACAAGGAAGAGGCGATGATAGTGTGTCAGGACATCAAGCGGCTGCGGAAGCAGGACCACTGCAATTGGAACGACTTTGCCATCCTCTATCGAACCAACTCCCAGAGCCGGTCGTTTGAGGAGCAGATGCGAAAAGACAATATCCCCTATCGAACTATCCCTCGCGGGGCATCGGCGACACCACCGTCGGTAAGATTATCCAGACGGCACAGACCTATGGCGTCAGTCTCTGGCAGGTGATTAAGGAGCCCATGCTCTTTCCGATGGAAGTCAGCAAGGGTACGATGACGAAGATACAAGCGTTCCGTGAACTCATCGAGGGCTGGATAAGGCGCATCAATACGGAAGATGCCTACGCCCTGGGACACGACATCATCATGACCTCCGGCATCAGCAAGGACATCTACTCGGGCCGCAACCCGGAAGACATCTCGCGTCAGGAGAACCTTGAAGAGTTCCTTGGTGGTATGCAGGACTTCGTGGAGAGCCGCAAGGAGGAGGATATGGGCGACGAAATCTATCTGCCCGATTTCCTACAAGAAGTGGCATTATTGACGGATCTTGACAGCGATGAGGGCGACTCGAATGATAAGGTGGTGCTGATGACCATCCACTCGGCGAAGGGCTTGGAGTTCCCGACGGTGTTCGTCGTGGGTCTCGAAGAGAATATATTCCCAAGTCCGATGTGTACTAATTCGATGCGGGAGCTGGAAGAAGAGCGCAGACTACTCTATGTTGCCATCACGCGAGCCGAGAAGCATTGCATACTGACTTGCGCCCAGAATCGTTTCAGATACGGACGGATGGAGTATGACACGCCATCGAGATTCATCCGCGACATTGACCAGGAACTGTTGGATGTGCATTCAGAGTCGGGTGGGGGAAGTTCACTCTTCGGCTCATCCAGCCGTAAGACTCGTGGCTTCGAGAGTGAAGGCCCTGAGTGGATGCAGAATCCGAGGCCGGTTGCTACGCAGTTCAAAGCCGATCCTAAGCCTCGCATCGTGGCTCCCCGTCAGCCTGAGAAACCTGTGGATCCATTCGGCGAAGGCTTCAAGAGGCTCTATCAGCAGCAGTCTGGTAAACCGTTGCAGACATCACGCCCAAGCACGCCTTCAGGTGGCAATTTCCGTCCTGTGAATCGTGTTGCAAGGGTGGCTGCTCAGACCACCCCTGGCCCCTCCTACTCAGGGGGGGAAGGGCTGCGCGAGGGGGCTACCATAGAGCATCAGCGCTTTGGCATTGGTACGGTGATAAAGATTGAAGGCACGGGCGAGAATACCAAGGCCACCGTTGAGTTCCGCAATACGGGCACCAAACAGCTGCTGCTGAAATTCGCAAAGTTCAATATTATCGGATGACCTCACAAGAGGGACAGTCCCCATTGTGAGAAAATATTAGAGCGACTCGTCGTCGGGTCGCTCTATTTGTCTCTGGCCTGTCTTGGGCAGATGGCGCTTCTTGCGGAGCCAAGCTGCCTTGCGGGCCTCATAATCGTCGTGATGTTTCTCCAGATATCCGTCAGCCATAATTATTGATTCTTGAATCGGCCGTAAATCACCTTCATTTCGATGGGCGTGTTGGGGCCTCCCTCCAGCTTCGTGCTTACAAGTCCCATCTCGTTCTCTATATCGTATGTTGCGGAAGTGGAATTCGCGGAAACCGCCGTCATAGAGATCGGTATCAGCAGCACCTTGTTCCAGTTGGGGTGTTTGCTCATCCAGTCAGAATCAGATGCCAGTCCACTCTTTTTGTTGTTGGAAAGCAGCGTGACGAGGTTGCCGATGTTTGAGAAAGTGTAGGTGTTGGTGGTGGAGAGTGTTGCAGCGAAGGCACTCTTATAATCGTAAGTCTTGTCATTTCTGAAGAACGTTTCAAGACTGTCCGTAGGCAGCATCAAGATGCTCGACGGTGCATCCATAAGATATTT
>CACZVE010000095.1 GCA_902784565.1 uncultured Prevotellaceae bacterium | reverse complement strand
CTAAAATTCGCAGAATGAAGAAAGGAAACTTCCTGTTAGCAGGAATATTGGCGATGCTGACTGTCCTGATGATGGTAGGCTGTATGGGCGATGCAGACCTCCCCTAAGCCTTAAAACACTTCGGGGACAGTCCCCAGGGATTACTTGGTTTCCTCGTGAATGAATAAAAACAATGAATCCCCGATCACTTCAAATTAGAATGGTCGGGGATTCATTGTACTTAGTCGGTTTGTATATTTTCGACATCTTTAACCAACCGGACGGAACACCCGTTGTGGCGTCCGGGATTTTTACTCAGATTCAGACCGCTATTATCGAAAAATACTTGGTAGGCATTATTAATTCCATCCGACGTACTCGACCAGTAGTGGCCGCTGGAATTGACATAACTGTCATCGCGACGGCCTGCTGCCGGCAGGAATACTGCGCCATGGGCCTCGAAATCGCTGGTCCACTCAGCGGCAGTAATGGGATTGCTTGTAAAATCGGAAATCAGAGCGTGATTCCAATCATCGGGCAGCAGGATTACACCTTTCACGTTGTTCACTGTCGCCTTGGCATAGCGGATGCCAGAGGTGGTGGTGCGGGTATTGAACAAGTAAACCCACTCATCCTTGGTCAGCGTACGCCAACCAAAGTTAGGTGTATTGCCACCATTAGTGATGGCAAGCGTGCCCCAGTCGCTCTTCAGGGCAGAGATGGTGTTGCCATAATCATTATCATTAGTTGAGGCGCAAAGGCCGTACCCGAATCTGTTATTATCAGCGTCTGAGCCCACCCAACCGAAGAGGTCAACCGTATTGCCGGTCTTAAAATATGAACCTGCAAAGGCGTAGCCAATGTAATCCCATTGATGCTCTGCAAACTTCCATGATGAAGCATAGTAGTAGTTAGGGGCATATCCCCCCCCAACCACCGCCTGCAAATTCCCCTGCGAGAACTGAACCTGCTTGGTGCCGCTGACGGAGAACTTGCCAGCCAGCAGACCATCTGACGGATTTGCTGTTACTTTTACGGCGCAGGTAGCGGTTTTGTCGCCTGCCTGGGCGGTGATGGTAGCCTCGCCCGGAGCTACGGCATGAACCGTACCATTGGCATTTACGGTAGCCACAGCGGGATTGCTACTCGTCCAGGTGACGGTCTTGTCGGTCGCATCCTCAGGGAGTACGATAACCGTCAGCGTTACGTCAGCTTCTCCAACAACCAATCCCAGTTCGGGCTTGATGTCCACACTTTCCACAAGCACGATCTTCTTGGCTGTCCATGTCTCAGGTAAACCATCGCTACCGGGGGGCATCGGCACCAGAGTTTCCAGCACCGGTGCACTTGTCGCCTCAGTACCAGCCTTGCCGAGCCAGTCCTTCGTGCTGCCCTCAGCCGAAATGTCAGTTGCCAGACAAGTCACGTGGTTCAGTTTCGCGCAGTCGTAGAATATCTCCTTATAACAGTCTTTCACCAGCGCAGGGGCAGGCAGTTCAGGCGCCATCTCGATGCCCTTACAACCGCTGAACATATTCTCGTAGCAGCCTTCTTTCAGCGTGGTGGCTGGCAGCACGAGTTTCCGTTCTGTGCTGTTCACGAGTTTCTCGGCTCCTGCAAACAGACCGTAGAAAGCATTGTTTGCCTCGATGGCATTGGCGTTGGCAAAGTTGTCCTTACCTTTCAGCAGACTCATCACGTTACCGTAGATCTCGGTCTTCATGCTCGGCTTGATGTTGATGTACTTCGTACCAGAGTCAACGGCACGGGTCATACCGCGGGCTGCAGCGACAGCACTACCGCCAAGCGAAGTGTTGATGCTATAGAACTGCACCACATCGCCCTTCTTCACGGTGATGTCGAAACTACCCTCGGTGTTCTTCGCGATCGTCTGCTCGGCACCGCCGTTGATCGTGTAATGGATGTCGTTTTCGAGCGTGATACCACCATTGAAGGTGACGGTGATCTTACCGTCCTCACCAGCGACGAGGGTCAGCGGGGTTGACTTATCCACATCTTCCAAAGCCTTGGCAGATACGTTCTTCACCACGACTTGGTACTCTATGGTAGAGGCAGCATACCAACTCTTTTTCGTCTCGTCCATCGTGATGGTGATGGTAGTCTCGCCCTCGGTCAGGGCAGTCACCTTACCAAACTGATCCACCGTTGCCACAGCGGGATTGCTGGAGGTGTAGGTGATCACAGCATCCTCAGCCTTTGAAGTTGCCATTCTGACAGCAGACTCACCGATCGACAATGTCATCGTTGAGGTGTCCACTACTAATGATGTACGCACGGGGTGATCTTTTTCACCACAACCCGTCAATAACAGCACGGCCAGCACAGCCAATAGTCTGGAAATTGCTTTCATAAACTCTCGATTATCTTAATGGTTTTTGTTTATTCGCTGCAAAAATAAGAAGATTTCTGCAAATTTGCAAGATAATAAT
>CACZVE010000094.1 GCA_902784565.1 uncultured Prevotellaceae bacterium | reverse complement strand
TTGCATCTGAGCATACATCTTCTTCCAACTGTCGGCTGTCAGCGACCAGGCCACATTGCAGACGGTCTTTTCCTCCTTGGGCAACAGGACGATCATCTGATAGGCGCCATTGCTGTAGGGCAGGCAGAGCGCCTGACAGAAGTCGTTCTCGGTATAGAAGAACTGGTGAAACTGATTCATCATCGGTACCGTTGTCTCCATGCCGCTCTCACATCTGAACACCTCGTCCTTTGTGTTGATCTTACGGAACTTATCCGCCCAGATGCCCTTGAAGTAAATGGTGTTCTTCAGGGTGAATTTCAACGGTTCTGACTCCGACTCCATGAATTGTGTGTCATAACTGTCTTTGACCACCTGCGTGAAGGCTGGCTTGGGGGTGAAACTCTTAGGCGAGATGAATTCGTTGGTGATTTCCAACTGGGTCGTCTTGTCGAGTTGGGGCGCCTCAGTGAGCATCTTACGACAGAACATATTTATCTTGGCTGTTTCCTTGTCTTTACAGCCCAACACCTGGTTGATCTGTTTCCTCGTTTCTCCGGCAGCCCCATTGTTGATCTGTCCGAGGGCGAAGGTCATGCCCAAGGGCGACAGAAGGATGCTCTTGGGATCCAGTAACGAGATTGTGCGGATCAGATTGAAACCCAGGTCGTTGACAGATGTCACCAAAGCCTTTTCCTCATCCGTCAGACTGATCAGGCCACGGGGGTTGTTCCTGTTCGATATCACGGGGTCGCCTGCCAGTTCCAAATCTTCCACTTTCACCATTCCGCGTTCCTCGAATACCCGTTCGATACTATCCACAGTGCCGCTGATCTTATCGCCTGCCTTCACGGCTTTCTGTGCACTCGCGAGGCTGGCGATGAGAGCTAGCACAATGATGGTAAAACTTTTCTTCATAGGTTGGTTTTATTTTGATGTTACCATTGTTCCCTCGAAACTGATGGGGTCGCGGTTCAGCGAACGCACGCGGATGGTGGCATCGCCCGAGTCGTAGAGTTGAACCACATAGTGGTATTTGTCCTCACGCGTCTTGACGTCGATGTCAATCTGCGTGTATTTCTTCGACTTCGGCTTACTCGTTTTATAACTCAGCACGGGCTCCTCGAAGTTCAGGCCTATCGAGGGCGAGAGGGTGGGTGATACCTGTGCCTGACCCAGATAGGGCAGATAACTGTGCAGCGTGTCGCCTTTCAGTTCCAGATAGAAGTCGGGCGTCACCACTCTCGACCCATAGCGCATGGTGTTCATCGTGTTGACGTCGATACGCCACTGTCGGGTAGAGATGGGATACGCCAACTTGCCGTTGATATAACTCTTGATCTTATACCATTCCTTCGGCATCCAGACTGCGCCCTCTGCGGAGAATGAAAGGATATGAAGGCCTTCGTCGCGGCAAATGAACACGAGGAAATAATTCTTGCCTGGAGAGTGTCTTTTTTCGTATCCTGAGAGAGGAGCAGTCAGGATGCGGACGTTAAAGCCAGGGTATGGCAGTTCTGTTGTATGGAAATAACGATAGTACTGGTTCCGATGCTGATTGACATAATCACAGGCCAGCGAGTCGAGTTGTAGGTACAGCCTGTCGGCCTCTTCCTTATACTGCGCAGGGATGAAATAACGGGTACCTGTGGCCAGACCGGATTCGTACACACCATCGGAGTAGTAAAGCGTATGACGTTCTTCATTGACATCTTCCTCGTATCCTTTGTCGTGACGCCAATAGATGGGACAACTGTATGCACCTTGCAGCGCCATTGCAGATTTGAGGAAGGGCTGGATCTGCGCTTCAAAGGCAGCGACGCTGAAAGGTTTCATATCCTCCGGTGCTACATCAAGATGCTCTTCGTGCGTATGCATATAAGTACTTACATCCCTGCCTTCTACGTTCTTCCGATAGAAGAAATTGGCATACTCATAGGCATTCATGATGAAGTTCAACCGGCTGTCCTTGATAGATGGACTGTCTTTGAATTCTGGACTCATGAACCCCAAAGCATACTCGATGGTATCGGTGCCGTTTTTGTGGTATTCATACTGTTGACTCTCTGTCGCCTCTTTGCTTACTTCGGTGAAGGCCACACGTATGTCATCGATGGCTTTCTCCAATCGCTCCCGTCCTTGTTGTAATGACATATCGACGAACCAATTGTGGGAGATTTTGTAGGCATCGATGTTCGACTTATGGTAACCAACTTTATAGCCCAGTTCCTGCAGGCTTTCCTCCAACTGATGAAGGTGCTGGTTCGGTGCCTCGGTAGTAGTCTGCGCAAGCACTGTCGTTGCCAGCGCCGCCAGCCATATAAGTGCATATCGTCTGTTCATGATGTATGGAATTTCAATGTTCAATCTTCAATTCTTCCTGTATGTCGCTTTACCGTTCACCCAGCGCTTTATCTTTGTCCACTCTTTGGGCATCCAGAGTTCGCCATCCGTGGTAGTCGAGAGAAAGTGGAGACCTTCTTCATCGCGGTAGTAGGCGAGGAAGTATAGGTTCTCATGGAATTTTCCATATGAAACGAGAATG
>CACZVE010000093.1 GCA_902784565.1 uncultured Prevotellaceae bacterium | reverse complement strand
CGCCGTGGTCTGTGAGACGCTGCGTCCGGAGAGTTTCTATGAGCCCAGAAACCAGATGGTGTATCAGGCTATCATGGAACTAAGTATGGCAGAGCGTCCCGTGGACATCCTTACGGTGACGGAGCAGTTGGCTAAGGACGGAACCCTTGAAGAAGTGGGTGGTCCCGGCTATGTGGCTGAGTTAAGTTCCAGGGTGGCGTCGTCGGCAAACATCGAGTTTCATGCCAACATCGTGGCACAGAAAAGTCTTGCACGACAACTTATCCAGTTTGCCAGTCTGATCGAGACAAACATGAAGAAGGATTACACGGCTATCGACCCAGTGATTGCCCAAGCTGTGAAGACGATCCAGAATGCTGCCAAGAATACCGACGGACTGACGGGTGTCTCGACGGGCTATTATAAACTCGATGATATCACCAGTGGTTGGCAGGCTTCTGACCTGGTGATTATTGCAGGACGTCCTGCGATGGGTAAGACTTCGTTCGCACTCTCGATGGCGAAAAACATTGCTGCAGACTTGAAGGTGCCGATGGCATTCTTCTCTCGAATGCCTGTGAGATTCAAGGTTCGAAGATCCTGAACGGACAGTTGCAACGTGACGAATGGGAACGTCTGGATAAGCGCATCAACAACCTGTTGGGCGCGCCGTTATATATTGACGATACACCAGGTCTCTCGGTGTTTGAACTGAGAACCAAAGCCCGCCGACTGGTGAGGGAACACGGTGTAAAATTGATTATGATCGATTATCTGCAGTTGATGAATGCCAACGGCATGCGTTTTTCGTCTCGTCAGGAAGAGGTGTCAACGATTTCCCGTTCTTTGAAAGGTCTGGCGAAGGAGTTGGATATCCCTATCTTGGCCCTGAGTCAGTTGAACCGTGGTGTGGAGAGTCGTGAAGGACTGGAAGGTAAGCGTCCACAATTGTCAGACCTGCGTGAATCGGGTGCTATCGAGCAGGATGCAGATATGGTGATCTTCGTGCATCGTCCGGAGTATTATCATATCTATCAGGATGATAACGGCAGAGACTTGCACGGTATGGCTCAGATCATCATTGCCAAACACCGTAAGGGTGCGACGGGTGATGTGCTGCTGACCTTCCGAGGCGAATATACTCGTTTTGAGAATCCTGAGGACAAGAACCTTGGTAATCGTGCACCGATGGGTGGCGGAGAAATCCTTGGATCAAAGGTGAACGGTAATAACAACACACCGCCAGATATGCATGAGGGTTATGATCCGTTTGGCGGAGGTGCCCCGATACCACCGCCTGACAGCAACGGACCGCTACCGTTCTAAAATAACAAGTCCCCGCTGAATGGCGGGGATTCTTGTTTTATTTATATTTCTCTATTAAAGCATCTGCTTGGGTGTCACCGAGCTCTTTGGCTTTGCGGAGATTCTCTATACCTTCTTTTTTCTGTCCTTTCAGGCATTGCCCAAGTCCGAGGAAAAGATGACCGTCGCTATTGGAAGGATCGAGGGCGATACACTCCTTGGCGGTGGCAATAGCCTGGTCGTAGAGCCCTACACGGATCTCGAGTGAGGCTTTCTCGGCATAGTAGAGAATCTCATTGGGATTCATTTGGATAGCACGGTTAATATCGTTGAGTGCCTGCTGATAGAGGCGTCCCTGGATCTCCACCTGATGACGGATATAGTAGAAGTTGTCGTTGACAGTAGCTGTCATAAGTGTCTCATACTCATTCATGTCACTGACTGCATCACGATAAAGTCCTGCGTTACGACGCGCCTCGGCACGCGCCCAGAGGTAGGGAGCAATCTCTTTCAGATAAGGACGACTGAACATAGCGATGGTACTGTCCATGAGTGCGAGCATCGCCGTTGTATCTTTCTGCATCTCCTTGCAACGGGCGGCAGCGAAGGAAATTTCGGCACTACGCAGGTTGGTGGATAGCAGTCCCTGGTAAATGTCATAGGCCTCTTGATACTGTTTCATCGCAAAGCGGATATTAGCCTCCAACTGTCGGTAGGTAGGCTGGGCATTGAGCGCATTGGCTGCCTGTATCTGTTGCAAAGCCTTTTCAAGACTCCAACCGGCATAAGGCTGTGCACTCTGAAAGATCTCCTTATTATAGATCATACGGGCGTAGTTGAAGTGTGCATCGTCCTTGGGGTTGGCCAACTTCAAAGCCTGTTCCATGTCATGTTCAGCACCAGAGAAGTCACCTGCGAGCGTTTCCTGCTGGGCTCTGTACATATAGCCTTCAGGTGCATTGGGGAACTGCTGGATGAAATCGCGGATAAGTGATACATACTGGGCAGAGTCAACCTGTGAACCAGCGAAATAAAGTACAAGTGTAGCCTCTTTGATATCTGTAGGCAGAAGTTTCTTTACTTGTGTGAGTCGGAGTGTCTCGTTATTGAATGTAAGACCTGTGATCTTCAGGGAGTCGGCAAAACTGGCGCTGACGGCATAACTCAGACTATCCCCGAGGACGGCTGGCTGCTGCATCATACCGATGACCTGTCCAGAGGCATTCAATAAAGGACAACTGACCTGATTCTCACCCATGGAAAGGGCGACGGTGTAGTAGGGATTGTTGCCTTGGAAGGTCTCTGCCTTGCGCACAGGACCACTCTTTACGGCTTTCACCTCATGATAGGGAAGCAGATAAGCCACGCTACCCACAGGTGCAATAGCAGAACTGATGGGAAGAGGTTGCGTCTTGGCATTGCTGACACGGAACTTCACCACATCGTACATATCGTTGGCTCCCAGGATGCCTGCAACTTGCAGTTCTTTTCCCTGGGCATCGATAACCACCGCACGGGCTGCTCCCTTGAAGGGCGTGAAGTTACTGACGGCCTCACCATTGGTACCTGTGAAGAATCCGTTGCTGCTGGCTATCAGAGAACCGTCGGCAGCAAAGGTCTTCAGGGTGAACACTGAACGAGAGGCATTTTTCACCCAGCCTGGCTGAGCGAAAGTGCTGACTACTGCAAAGAGCAGACAGCCTATGATACTGATTTTCTTCATATACGTAATAATTCTTTTGCGTTTTGGATGGCTGCATCGGAGATATCACTACCAGAGAGCATC
>CACZVE010000092.1 GCA_902784565.1 uncultured Prevotellaceae bacterium | reverse complement strand
GAAGTACGACGATGCCGACAACAAGCGTCCAGGCTTCAAGTTCGCCGACTATGAGTTGAAGGGTGTTCCCGTGCGTCTGGTGATGGGTGCCCGCGACCTCGAGAACGGTACGATTGAGGTGATGCGCCGCGATACCCTTGAGAAGGAGACCCGCCCCGTCGATGGCATCGTAGAATATGTAGAGCAGTTGCTGGAGGACATCCAGAAGAATATCTTCGAGAAGGCCAAGGCCTATCGCGATGCCCACATCTACGAGTGCGACAACTACGAGGAGTTCAAGGAGAAGGTCAAGGACGGCGGCTTCTTCCTCTGCCACTGGGACGGCACAGCCGAGACCGAGGCTCAGATCAAGGAAGAGACACAGGCCACCATCCGTTGCGTGCCCTTCGGCGTCGAACAGACTCCCGGTGTCGATATGGTCAGCGGCAAGCCCTCTAAGGCCCGCGTCATCATCGCCCGCAGTTATTAATCAGACATACAACACCAAACGAGGCACCCGAAAAATCGAGTGCCTCTTTTTATTATATACCCTCTCGGGCGAGCGTCCAGCCTTTCAGCATAGCGAAATAGTCAAGACTATCCGTACCATTTTCCTGAATCGCCATCGCCACACCGAGTGCCATCCAGCGGGCAGGCTGATCCGAAGGGATGCCAATCGGTTCATCTGGTGGAATCCCCGTCAGGCGACACACATTCTCAACATACGTCGCTGTTAGGTTCTCATTGGGCGGAGCCCACCTATTAATGATCATTCGGATCGTATAAAGCCGATACTTGTGATAATAGGTACGCGTGAGCAGATAAAAGGCAGCTCGCCAACCATATTCCAAACGCTCAAACTGGCAAAAAGCCGAATCTGTCTGTTGGGCTCTCAAGCCCTGCCACTGATCCTTCGCCGTGCGACGGATATTCAATGGGTTATTGTTTCTTATTCCTCTTGGTAACATCTTTATACGCTTTTTTAAAACTGAAATCTGAAATCTGAATCACATAACCCCGACTTTTCCATGTCGAAATCATTTTTACCGTTTTCTCCGTATCCATGCCCTGTTTCTGTCTGACTCGTTTTGCTTCCTCAACAGAGAATGTTTCAGGCAGGAAATCCAGAAGGTTCTGCGGACCACGCTTGGAGGTGGGGATATCATCGTCTGCATGACGGATCTGTTCGCCAAAGAATATCATCTTCAGATAGAGATCGTAGAAGAGACTCCAGCGGCAGAAACCCTCAATGGCCTTCTCCCACTTATTCCCGTTGGCCACATACAGCAGACAAGCCTTTCGGAAGGCATGCACGAGAGCGCGGTGAGAGAGGTTGTCAAACACGCGGTCTTGCGACAATCTCGCGAAATCGGCACACTCATCCTTCAGTTGCCGAGCCAGTTTGCGGGCTGGCGCACAGTCGATCACGCCCGTTGCGGCTTTCAGATTCTCAATGAAGGGCTTCAGTGCCTCATCATATTTCTCGTCATAATTGCCAAAGACCGCAATCTCTGCACCGATCTCCTCGTCAGGGATCGTAGCCAGACACAAGCGCGAGATGGGACCATCGGTCATCACATACTTAAAATAGCGCATCGCCTTCGATAGCGTGGTGTTTGCATTCCAGTTCAGATGCAGACAGCCCGAAGCCATCACACTCTGCGTACTGGCACGATCAGAGCCGAAATCATTGCCCTCATCATCACACAGTTTCATGGTAGTGAACTGATTGTTGCGACCCGTGCAACCCTCAATCTTATCCCATTGCTCCAACTCGTTCAGTCTGATATAAAGCGGCGCGCCCTGGGCATCATCCATGCGCTGCACAAGAGCAGCCTTGGTGATATCATATTTCAACGTCTGGATAATCAGATCGTCGGGGCGTTGTGGCTTCTGCTTATTGTTAGCCTTGTTGTTATATTCATCATTGAACTTCTTCAGTCTGATGCGGTTCTCCTTATCCCGTTCCACCATATCAGCGATAATATGCTGCAGAGGCTGCTTCGTACAGGAGTCCTTACCTGTACCCGTACCGGCTATGATCAGACAACAACTGCGCAGATCGCGCTCCTGATTGTCGATATACATGAAACTGAGTTTTCTGGAATAAGTCGATAAGGGCGGAAACATTGCCTGCGCCACTGTTGCTTTATAGCGCTGAGGCGTGTGCTGCGTCACTGCCTTCACCAACTTCGGCAACACTTTAGGGATCTCAGGTGGCAACTTGCTCGCAAACAACTTCGACAGTTCCGATTGATTTTGTACAGCGAGCTCGGATTCACTTTGGGCACTGACCTCACCGCCCAGTCTCCTACTCTCTCGGAACACCCGTTTTTGAAACAGCGTCAGTCGCTGACTGGGATTATAATAATCCGAATAGAAGTCATTCACAAGCGTCTGGATGTTCTCATCCTGCCAGTTATCCGGCATCAGTTCTTTCAACATGCCCAGTGTTTCTTCCTTGGTCAGCAGTTGCGTGCAGCTGCTCAGGATCATCTTCACTGAGTTATGCCTACCACCCCGATCCACAAGGTCAGCATCCGTCACGCCCTCCTCCTTCATACATTCCCTGAAGATAAAGCGTGTCCGTTCATCCGC
>CACZVE010000091.1 GCA_902784565.1 uncultured Prevotellaceae bacterium | reverse complement strand
CATCGTAGCCCTGTGTCTTGTCTTCGCTGTGGTGATTTTCTTCTGGATGGCGTTCCACCAGAATGGTCTTTCACTGACCTATTTCGCTGATGAGTTTACGGCGCAGGAGGCTGACGGCCTGCAGGCGATGTGCTTTAACGTGTGGAACCTCGTGGCTGTGATCTTTATCGTCTATGCAGGTTTCTCTCTGTTCCAGTCGAAGACAGGAAAGGGCAAGGCTATTTCTGCTATTGTCATCTGTATGGCTTTGGCATTCCTCTGCCTGTCGTATGATCCTGATGGCAGTATCACCGTTTCTGCTCCAATCTTCCAGCAGTTCAATCCCTTCTATGTGGTAGCACTGACACCGGTATCGATGGCAATCTTCGGTTCACTGGCAGCCAAGGGTAAGGAACCATCGGCTCCGAGAAAGATTGCCTATGGTATGATTGTGGCTGCCATTGCCTATGCGCTGATGGCCTTCGGTTCATTTGGCCTGCCTATGCCGATGACGGAGACGGGGGTTGATGGCAACCCTGTGGCTGTTGACCTTCGGTGAACTGTTACTCTCGCCGATGGGTATCTCGTTTGTATCGAAGGTGGCTCCTCCCAAGTATAAGGGTATGATGATGGGTGGCTGGTTCGTGGCTACTGCTATCGGCAACCAGCTCGTTGTCGTCGGTGGTCTGCTCTGGGGTGCTGTTCCTCTCTGGATCTGCTGGAGCGTCTTCCTCGGCGTCTGCCTTGTGGCTGCCATCTTCATGTTTGCCATGATGAAACGCCTAGAAAAAGTCTGCTAAATGACATTAGATAGAAGGTATATGAAGATTAAGGGAGATATCAGACAATTGTCTATTATCTTCCTTTTTCTTCTTCTATCTTCCTCTATCTCCGTCTCTGCGCAACGATTCACCTTTGTTGAATTGAATTGCGAGAACCTCTTTGATTATCACCATGACGAAGGCAAGGACGATACGGAATATCTGCCTGAGGCGACGCGTCACTGGACGAAACAACGCTATTGGCGCAAGTTGAACAATATTGCCCAGGAGTTGCTTTCATGTTCTGATGACGGCATCCCTGATTTGATAGCCCTCTGTGAGGTTGAGAATGATTCGACGCTTAACGATTTGACCAAACGGTCTTTGCTCCGTCATGCAGGATATGAGTATCTGATGACGAATTCGCCTGATGTGCGTGGAATCGATGTGGCCTTGCTCTATTCACCCTTTACGTTTGCTCCCATCCGTAGTTATTCCATTCGAGTGACACCAGTGGAACATATGCGACCTACCCGTGATATCCTCTATGCTTGTGGACAGACGATTTCAGGCGATACGCTTCATGTCTTTGTGGTTCATTTCCCCAGTCGTTTTGGGGGCGAGAAATACAGTCAGCCTTTCCGTCAGGCAGCTGCAGACCGTCTTTGTCAGTCTATAGATTCTATTCAGACTGTGACATCTGAACCCAAGATCCTGATAGCTGGCGATTTTAATGATGGTGATGAAAGTCCGATTATACAGCAGATAGAACGGCATGACATTCACAATCTGACAAAAGAAACTTCTGCACCTAAGGATATTCAAGGCACCTACCGCTATAAAGGTCAGTGGGAAAGTATCGATCATATTCTCGGTTCCCCTTATATATTTAATAAGGTGTGCGCTGCTTCCATCCATGCTCCTCAGTTTCTCCTAGAAGATGAGAAACGCTATGGAGGTTATCGCCCCCGCCGTACCTACAACGGCCCGCGCTACCAGCCAGGCTACAGTGATCACCTGCCGCTGGTGGTTCGTTTTCGTTGGTGATTACGCTTTCTTGATATTCGGAAGTTGTAGACCGTACCCCTTCTTGCGGTCAGTATAAAGCATCACAATCGCTGTCAGGGCAGCGCCTAAGGCTGTGAAACTGAAGATCAGCATGGATGTGGTGTAGCTGGGATCAGTCTCATTGGCTCGACCTACGAACATCGGGATGATGGCCCGACCGAAATTCTGGATAAAGAAAATCATCGAATAGGCTGTGCCGAGACATTTTAAGGGGATGATCTTGGGAACACAAGGCCAGAGGGCGGCTGGTGCCAGGGAATAGCCTATGGAGAGAACCACCATCAGGGCGATGGCAACGGCACTGCTATGGATGGGCAGTGAGAATCCGAAGTGGACAGCAGTCAGCATCAGGGCACCTGTGATAACAAGGGTGACACCACGACCAAAGCGGTCGAATACCAATCCGAAGAGTGGTGTCATCAGTATCGTGCCAAAAGGCGCTATCGAAGAGAAGAAACCTGCGATATCCGGATCCACCCCGTATTTGATGACCATCAGTTTGGTGGAGAACTTCAGGAAAGGAGAGACTGCGGAGTAGAAGAGTACGCAGAAGATGGTGATCAGCCAGAAGCCTGGATTACGGAGGGTGACTAAGATATCGGAGAAACGGAATTCATCGGAAGAAGAGTTTTTCTCCTCCACCATTTGCCCCTTCTTATCCAACTTGCGGTCCATGACACAGAAGACAAGGAATGACAACAAGCCGATGATAAGAAAAGCCAATGCTACCAATAACGGTGTGGAGAGTGTGAAGTGGCGGGCGATAGGTGCCGAGATACTCAAGGCGGCAGCTGTGCCCAAACGTGCCATCGCCAACTGGATACCCATTGCCAAGGCAAGTTCATGACCCGTAAACCAGCGCACCATTGCCTTTGATACCGTGATGCCTGTCATCTCATAGCCGACACCGAAGACAGCAAAGCCTAATGATGCCCAGGCTGCCGAGGTGGGAAGATGTGTTCCGAAAAAGGCAACACTTGAAGTGCCGAAATCAGTCGTGACAGCGTAATATTTCAGCAGTGTGCCAAGAACCATCAAAGAACAAGCCAGTACACCTGTAAAGCGAATGCCCATCTTGTCGAGAATCAATCCCGAGAAGAAGAGCATCAGTAGGAATACATTGATGAAACTGCCAGAGCCAGAGAAGAATCCGTAATCGCTTGAAGTCCATCCGAGGCCACCCTCAGCCTTTGGCATCTCCAGAAGTGCCTCGAGTGGTGACATGAAGTGCCTCGAGTGGTGACATGACATCGTTGACGAAGTAACCCATCATCATAGCTGTTGCCACAATGAAGAGTACAGTCCATCTTGCGATGGGCGAATCGTTCAGACGTTTCTGGATGACCTCTGTCACTTTTAGCTTTTCACTTTTAACTTCTCACTTCTTCTTCACTGGATCACTGGTGAGACCGCAACCGAGTTTCTTGAAAATCTTACGGTCCACCTCAGAGAGCATCACTGTCGTATGCACTTGACAACCACGGAGTTTCGGCAACTGCTCCAGTGCAAGGCGACAGTTCTCATCATCCTTAGAGAGTACAGAGAGAGCTACGAGCACCTCATCCGTATGCAGTCGGGGGTTCTTGCCACCTAAGTATTCAATCTTTGTCTTCTGAACGGGTTCGATCAGACTCTGCGGAATCAGTTTCAACTCATGATCGATATCTGCCAGATACTTCATGACATTGAGTAGCAGGGCTGCACTGGGACCCAACAGAGGAGATGACTTGGAGGTGATGATAGTTCCGTCCTCAAGTTCGATGGCGGCGGCATTCAGTCCACTCTGTATTTTCTTCTCATAGGCTGCAACAGTCACCTTACGGGTAGCTGTAGAAATCTTAGCCTGATTGAAGAGCATGCGGATCTTATTGACCTCACTCTCATTGTCGGCACCGTCGGCCATCTTGTTGGTGGCATCATAGAAACGGCGGATAATCTCATCCTTCGAAGCCTCGCAGCAAACCTCATCGTCAGAGATACAGAAGCCCACCATGTTGACACCCATATCCGTTGGTGACTTATAGGGATTCTCACCGTAGATACCTTCGAAGAGGGCGTTCAGGACTGGGAATATCTCGATGTCGCGATTGTAGTTGATGGCAGTCTTATTATAGGCCTCCAGATGGAACGGGTCGATCATGTTTACATCGTTCAGATCAGCTGTGGCAGCCTCATAAGCGATATTTACAGGATGCTTCAAAGGCAGGTTCCAAACGGGGAAGGTCTCGAACTTGGCATAACCAGCGCGGATGCCACGCTTGTTCTCATTATAAAGTTGTGAGAGACAGGTCGCCATCTTACCGCTACCAGGGCCAGGGGCAGTGATAATCACGAGTGGACGTGAGGTTACCACGTAGTCGTTTTTGCCGAATCCCTCGTCGCTGGCAATCAGTTCCACATTATGGGGATAGCCGTCGATGGGGTAGTGGATATACGACTTGATGCCCATGCGCTCTAAGCGATGACGGAACTGATCGGCTGCATGCTGACCTGTGTAGTGGGTGATTACTACTGAGCCTACCATGAAGTCGCGACGCATGAACTCATCACGCAGACGCAGCACATCCTCATCGTAGGTAATACCGAGATCGGCGCGCACCTTGTTCTTCTCAATATCATTGGCACTCACCACAATCACAATCTCGATGCTGTCACGCAACTGGCCCAGCATGCGGAGCTTACTGTCAGGCTTGAAACCAGGCAGTACACGTGATGCATGGTGATCGTCGAAGAGTTTACCACCCAACTCCATATACAACTTTCCGTCGAACTGGGCGATGCGCTCGCGGATATGCTCTGACTGAATCTTGAGATATTTCTCGTTATCGAAACCTATTTTCATAACTTATGATCTTATTCTTGGATATTTGGCAATTCAAGGCCGATGCCTTTCTTCTTATCTACCACCTTCAGCACAAAGCCGAGAATCAGAGCTGCCACACCGAGTGAAGCCAGCATCACCAGCGGTGCGGTATAATCAAACTGTGTGGGATCTGTCACGCCTGGATTCGTCTGGTCGAGCACCTTACCGATGAGCAATGGGAACAGCCAAAGGCCGATGTTCTGAATCCAGAAAATCAGCGCGTAGGCAGAACCGATCACCTTGGCATCCACCAGCTTGGGCACAGAAGGCCACAGCGAGGCAGGAACCAGTGAGAATGAGGCACCCAAAACGAGAATCGTAGTATAAGCAATGATGATACCACCCACAGCGTTTCCCTTGAACATCGGTAGTACGAAAGCAAACGTCAAGTGACAGGCAATCAGTAGGATAGAGCCGAGTACGAGCATCGAGGCAGCCTTGCCGTGATGATCAAGATAACTACCTAAGATAGGTGTAATCAGCACTGCCAACAGAGGGAATACGGCGAAGATCGACTCTGCCGACTGACGCATGTAACCCATATAGCAATAGGTGATGAGGGCGACAATCGAAATTCCTAGTAGGCCATATTTCATATTAGGCTTCTTCTGGAAGTTGCTGGCGAAACCTGCAGCAGCCACAATCAGCATGATGATATACTGAATGATGGTCACACTTGAGGAAGCCCAGAATGAATCGGCATCAGGAGCTGTCAATGTAAGGTTACACTGCAACATGTTCACGGCATACTTCTGGAAGGGGAAGATGGCTGAATAATACAGTACGCAGAGTAAGGCCACAATCCAGAAACC
>CACZVE010000090.1 GCA_902784565.1 uncultured Prevotellaceae bacterium | reverse complement strand
GTGTTGTTCTTGATGCCGAAGAAGTTGGCGGCACCGCACTCGTCCATGTATTTCTTCTCCTTGGCGTCGAGGTAGAACTCGCAGGCATAACCCTTCTCGTGAGCCAGGTTGTTGGCGAAGAGGGAAGCGGCATAGTTACCACCCACCTTGTATTTACCTGTGCCGAGGGGAGCCGAACGGTCGTAGTCGCGGATGATCACATAAGGATTGGCTGCGAAACCACCCTTGAAGTACGGGCCCACGGGCGTGACGAAGATGAGGAAGCAGTACTCCTTGGAGGGGTGAACACCCACCTGGGCACTGGTACCGATGAGCAGCGGACGGATATACAGGGTGGCACCGCTCTCGTAGGTGGGAATCCACTCCTGGTTCAGGCGTACCACCTTCTTCACCATCTCCGTGAAGAGCTCGGTGCTGACCTCAGGCATCATGATGCCACGGCAGGTGCTCTGCAGACGGGCTGCATTCTCGTCGACACGGAAGATGCGCACCTTACCGTCGGGACAACGGTAGGCTTTCAAACCTTCGAATGCCTCCTGACCATAGTGCAGGCAGGTGGCTGCCATGTGGAGGTTCAGATACTCGTCGGAGCAAACTTCGATTTCGCCCCATTTGCCATCGCGATAGTAACAACGCACATTGTAGTCGGTCTTCATGTAGCCGAACGACAGACTACCCCAATCTAAATTCTTCATATCTGTTCTATTTGTTAAAGTTCCGATTTTGCTTGCAAAAGTACACATTACACATTTCGTGCCACATTCACAACATTTTTAGCCGAAAACTTACTTTTCGGCAAGGATTTTCTTGATTTCCTCGTCGGTCTTGGTCAGTTTGTCCTTACAGAGCTTGATGAGTTCTTGGGCGCGCTTCAACTGTTCCGACAGCTGATCGATGTCGAGTTCGTCGTTCTCCATCTTGGTGACGATGGATTGTAGTTCCGCAAAGGCGGCTTCGTATTTCAGTTCTTTTGACATAGTAATTTATTTTAAAGACATAGTATTTTTGAAGACATAGTAACATATTAACATATGGAGGGTAACATATTTATTTTGTGACGGTGGAATGGATGGTTCCGTTAGCGAGACGGGTTTCGATGGTGTCGCCAGGGTGGAGGGTAGAGGCATCGCGGACGGTCTTGCCGTCCTTGAGGGTGATGCTGTAGCCACGTTTGAGGAGTAGGGCAGGATCGAGATTCTTGGTTTTCTCCTCGATGAGTTGCAGGCGATGCTTCTCTGCCATCAGACGACGGTCGAGGAAGAGAGGAAGATGACTCTCTAAATTGGCAATGGACAATCGATTATTGATGATTCTCTGTTCCGCATGGTTGACGAGGCGGCTGTTGAGGGCATCAAGGCGAGCCTCTTGTCGCGTCTTGACGGTGGAGAAAATCCTTGGCAGTGTCTCGGAGATCGTTGAGAGTTGGGTGCTAAGTGTTGAGAGTCTTTGCTGGGCGTAGCGGGTGAGACGAATCTGGGATTCGTTGATGGTGTCGAGCACCGTCTTGAGTTGATCTATAAGGAGGGATGCTGCTGCGGTGGGGGTCTTTACTCTGATGTGGGAGACCATATCGAGGATACTCTCATCGCGGTCGTGGCCGATGCCGGTGATGATGGGCAGGGGAAAATTGGCTACGTTCTCTGCCAATGCCAATGTGTCGAAGCCTGACATATCGCTGGTGGCACCACCACCTCTTATAATAACAACACAGTCGAAATCAGAGTTCGGAGGTGAGGGGTAAGAGGTGAGAGAATAGATGCGTTCCAATGCAGCGATGATACTCTGCTCGACACCCTCACCTTGCATGATGGCAGGGAAAAGTTGGGTACAGAATTTGAAACCGTAAGGATTATCGGCGAGCTGGTTGCAGAAGTCACCGTAGCCTGCGGCTGTCTCGCTGCTGATGACGGCGATGCGCTGGCAGAAAAGGGGGAGTTGGAGTTCCTTCTGTAAATCGAAGACACCCTCTGCTTTCAATTGTCGGATAATTTCCTGACGCTTACGGGCCATGTCTCCGAGGGTATAGGTGGGGTCGATATCGGTGACGATCCAAGAGAATCCGTATGCCTCATGGAACTGGGCATAGACCTTTAGCAATATCTTCATGCCCGCATGGAGCCGTTGTCCGGTGGTTCGCTCAAAGCCTGGGCGGATGAGCATCCACTTTGTGGCCCAGCATTTGGCTGAGGCTTTGGCAATGGGGGTAGCTGTTTGCTCATCCTTTTGGATGAGTTCCATGTAGCAGTGGCCACGAGACTCGCGACATTCCGACAACTCTGCCTCTACCCAATATTCACTGGGCATCTCGCTCTCAATCACCTTGCTTACCAGGTGATTAAGCTCATAGAGGGTTACATGCTGCTCACTTTTCACCTTTTCACCTTTTTACCTTTTCACTTTTCCACCTTTCCAATCATGTAGGCTCGCCAGAAGTTGGGGATACCGTAGCCGAAGATATTGTCAGGATCTTTGGCATTACTGCCAGTCAGTCTTACCAGTTCGATGATTTCCAAGGCAGTCTTCTCAGGCAGAGCCTGCCACAGACAGGCAACAAGTCCCGCCACCAGTGGCGTGGAGAACGAAGTACCCATATCCCTGATGATGCTGCCACGGCCTGAGATGAGCGATGCCGGACTACCGAGTGCCATGACATCGGGCTTCACACGACCATCTTGGGTAGGACCGACACCACTGAAAGGGGCGTTCTTCTTCTCCATGTTCACGGCACCTACGGTGAGGATGTCGTTGGCATCGGAAGGGAAGGAGATCTTCTTCCAGGGTCCCATGCCACTGTTTCCTGCTGAATTGACGAGGATAATACCTTTCTTTGCCAGCATCGAGGCCGTGCGGCTGATGAGTGCCGTCTGTCCGTCGAGATCACGCTGGTGGTAGTAGTCAGGGGCATCGTCGTAGTCGTTGTAGCCGAGACTGGAATTGATGATGTCGACACCTGCAGAGTCGGCAAATTCAGCTGCCATCGCCCAGTAGTCTTCTTCTACGGGCTGTTCCGTCTGTTGGTCTTCGCATCGCAACAGCCAGTAGCGGGCTTCAGGGGCGGTGCCGATGAGTACATTCGGTACATTGGCGGCCATCGCAGAGAGCACTTTCGTGCCGTGGTCCGTCTCCTGATAGAAGAATGGACTGTTAGGATAGACGAAGTCCTTGGTGCCGACGATGTTTGCCTGCATAAAGGTTGGGATGACGTTCACATTCTGGAATCCTCGAAAGTCTCGTGATAGGTATGTTTGACGTAACGGTCGATGGAGTCGGGGGATGTCCATACACACTGGGACTGGGTGATGCAGTCAAGTGTAGCCAGATGCTTTAATAAGGTGGTGTCGTTGGAACGTACGAGGACGGTGTTGTTCCATCGGCTGGTGCCGACAATGCCCCATTCTGCCTTTGAACGTTTCTCTCCCGGCTGTCGTTGGCTGAGACTGTTCTCTATCTGCCGGAGGTATTTGGCATTGACGGGTAAGTCTGTGGAATCGATGCTGATGCCCTGACGCTTACGGCGCTCGACGGCTTTATGCGAGAGCCAGCGACCCGGGTGTTCGAGGGAGTAGGGGGAACCCTGCTTGTCTTTCAGCGTGTAGCGCCAGATATAACATTTCCCGCCGGGATACTTCTTCCTGGTACTGGCACTCACGTTGGACGGTATCTGACAGATGACGGCGACCAACAGGCAG
>CACZVE010000089.1 GCA_902784565.1 uncultured Prevotellaceae bacterium | reverse complement strand
TTCGCCGAGTACATCTGGCAGGCAGGTAACGGCAACGGCTGGGGTAGTCCCGCTGCTCCGCTCTACGGCCCTGCTGGCGACGGTCTGTACACAGGTTACATGTATCTCGACGGTGAATTCAAGTTCCGTAGCGGCGAGGACAACTGGGATGCTCCCGACTGGGGTATCGGTGCCGGCGGCGAGGGCACACTCGCTGAGCAGGCTGGTAACCTCAACGCTGTAGCTGGCTACTATAAGGTCAATGTTGATCTCGGTGCACTCACCTATACGCTCACACCAATCACCACGATTGGTATCGTAGGTCCTGCACAGTCAGGTGGCTGGGATAGCGATACTGACATGACCTACAACCCGGATGGGGTGGTTCGGTGGACAACCTGACCCAAAATGGCCCGAACCTGAAGATTGCTGAGGCTGGCACCTACTTCATCCAGCTCTTCGCATTCTGCGACTCTAAGGCTTATTGCAAGATCGAAAAGAAATAAGCAGGTTTCAATAATTCATCAGGCGGATCGCTTATCACAACGGTCCGCCTGATTTTATATCAACGCAATATTATACTACACCGCATTATGAAGAAACTCCTTTTATGCATCAGCATTGTGGCTGCAGTGATCTCCTGCAAGCCGGCAAAAGAAACGAAACAGACGGTATTCGAGATGCCTGCAGTAGCAGACATTGCTATGTATCAGGTGAATCCCCGTGTGTTTGCACCCGACCATTCACTCAATGCCGTCGCAGCCCGTATCGATTCCATCCGCGACCTGGGCGTCAACGTGATGTGGGTGATGCCCATCTACCCCATCGGTATCGAGAAAGGCAAGAACTCACCCTACTGCATCAGCGACTACAAGGCCATTGCCCCTGAGTTTGGTACCATCGACGACTTCAAGAACCTCGCAAAAGTCTGTCACGAGCACGGCATGGGTATCATCCTTGATTGGGTGGCTAACCACACGGCCTGGGATCATCCTTGGGTAAAGGCACATCCTGACTGGTACACTCACGATGAGAAGACCGATACCATCATCCATCCACGCCCCTGGGACTGGTACGACGTAGCCGACCTAAACTACGATAATAAGGATATGCGCGCAGCCATGATCGATGCCATGAAGTTCTGGATCGTTGAGGTAGGCATCGACGGCTTCCGCTGCGATGTGGCCGACGGTGTGCCTGCCGACTTCTGGAAGGATGCCATCGATCAGTTGCGCACTGCTGCCGGCGACCGCAAGATCGTGATGCTGGCCGAGGGTAAGCGTTCCGACAACTTCACCGTTGGCGGCTTCGACATGAACTACGGCTGGGACTATAAGGACGAACTGGTGAAGGTATGGAAGGGGGCTCCCGTTTCCGACCTCATCAAGGCTGATAAGGCCGAGTACGATAGTCTGCCTGCAGGCAAAGTCAAGATGCGTTTCACCACTAACCACGACCACTCCACCGAGGCCACACCCTGCCAGGAGTTCACCAACGACCGTGGTGCGATGGCTGCCTATGTAGCCACCATCTTCCCCCATGGCGGAGCCCTCATCTACGGTTCTCAGGAGGTAGGCTACCCCGAGCCTATCAATTTCTTCAAGTTCGTTCCCGTAGACTGGACGGCCAAGCCCGAGATCTACAAGGAATACCAGAAGCTCATCGGTCTCTATAACGACCATCCTGCCCTGCGCAAGGGTGATATGACCGCCTTCCCCGACAATGACGTACTCGTCTTTGAAAAGAAAGATGCTGCCGAACGCTTCCTCGTTGTCGCCAACCTCAGAAATGAACAGAAGACCGTCAACGTACCAGCAGATTGGATGAATCGTCAGGCTCAGGATCAGGCCACAGGCCAAAACGTCCAACTCGGCAATACCCTCACTCTCACACCGTTCCAGTATTTCATCTTAGCATACTAAGTCTGCCTACGAAATCATTGTAAGAATAAACGAAAAGGCAAAGAAATGAAGAAATATTATATATGGATGCTAGCCGTCATTCTGCTGGCATCGTGCTCCAACAACGATGACCCCGTCGTACCACAGCCGGCGGATGACGTGGAGGAGGAACTCGCGAAAATGACCCTGACCGAGAAAGTGGGCCAAATGTTTTATACCCGTCTGGAGTCGCTCGACACCACCTTCCATTGGAACACCTATGACGACTTGCAGGTGAATCCCATGATAGAAGTGAACACCACCATTAAGGACGTAAACTCAAAATACCCGGTAGGTGGCATCATCCTTTACGCATGGAACATTGATGACGAATCACAGTTGGCAAGTCTAATCGCCGACATCAGGACATTTAATGGTTCGCCGTTGCTCTGCATCGACGAGGAGGGTGGTCGCATAGCCCGCATCGCCAACAACCCCAAATTCAATGTGAAGAAGTATGAGTCGATGGAGGCCATTGGCCAAACGGGGGATCCTGCGAATGCCTATGAGTGTGGCAATACCATCGGCACCTACCTGAAGCACTATGGCTTCGACATCGACTTTGCCCCTGTGGCCGACGTGAACACGAATCCGGAGAACATCATCATCGGCAAACGCGCCTTCTCCGACGACCCGCAAGTGGCTGCCCCGATGGTGACCAACTATCTGCAGGGACTGAAGGATGCCGGCATCACAGGCTGCATCAAGCACTTCCCCGGACATGGCGACACCAAGGCCGACACCCATTATGGCTATGCACGGAGCATGAAGACCTGGGATGAACTGAAAGATTGCGAGATGGTGACCTTCAAAGCCGGTATCGCATGGGGCTGCCAGCTGATTATGACGGCCCACATCGGTCTGCCAAACGTGACGGGGTCAGACATACCTTCGACGATGTCGCCGATAATCCTGCAAGACAAGTTGCGTGAAGAATTAGGCTACCAGAACATCATCATCACCGATGGGATGGAGATGGGATCTATCACTCAGCAGTACAGTTCAGGAGAGGCTGCCGTGGCTAGCATTCTGGCAGGTGTTGACATCGTGCAAGGACTTTGTCAAGGCTTTCGATGCCGTCATCAAAGCAGTTGAGAATGGAACCATCTCCGAAGAACGCATTAACCAAAGCGTCCGCCGAATCCTAAAACTGAAAAAGCAAGCCTGAAAGGCGACGCGAAGCGATGCAAACGTTTGCATCGTGCAACTTACACATTTAGAGCCGGTTGGAGAACATCCAATCGGCTTTTTGCGTAACTTTGCAGCATCAAACAACAATCAAAAGCTCATAGTGCATTATGAAAAGACTACTTACCACATTGACATTTGTCGTCGCAACCCTTGCCATGATGGCTCAGGGGTGGCCGGAGAACTATGGCGGCGTCATGCTGCAAGGTTTCTTTTGGGACTCGTTTAACGATACCCAGTGGACACGTTTGGAGAAGCAAGCCGATGAATTGGCTACGACCTTCGATCTTGTGTGGATTCCCCAAAGCGCCAACTGTGGAGGAACGTCAATGGGCTATGACGACTTTTACTGGTTTGAGAACTATAACAGTTCCTTCGGCAGCGAGGCGGAACTGCGCTCACTCATCAACGCTTTGAAGGAAAGAGGTATCGGGACAATCGCCGACGTGGTGATCAACCATCGCAAGAACGTGAGCAACTGGGTGGATTTCCCGAAAGAGACCTATAACGGTGTTACTTATGAGATGGTATCGACAGACATCGTCAAGAACGATGACGGTGGTGATACGAAGAAATGGGCCACGGACAATGGCTATAGCCTCAGCGAGAACAATGATACCGGTGAGGGCTGGGGCGGTATGCGCGACCTGGACCACAATAGCGAGAACGTGCAGACCATCGTGAAGGCCTACCTGAAGTTCCTGCTTGAAGACCTGGGCTATGCGGGCTTCCGCTACGATATGGTGAAAGGCTATGCCTCAAAGTTTACGAAACTGTATAACGAGGATGCGAAACCACAGTTCTCTGTAGGTGAATACTGGGACAGTTCGAGAGCTATCAAGAACTGGATTGACAATTCAGAAAAGTCGAGCGCTGCCTTTGACTTCCAATTCAAATATGTAGTGCGTAATGCCACGGACAAGGGCGATTGGACCTATCTCGGAAAGAACAACGAGAATAAAGATGAAAACTGGCCACTCGTCAGCAGCCAGTTCCACGACGGCAGTTATCGCCAGTATGCCATTACCTTTGTGGAAAACCACGATACAGAAGTACGGCCCGACGGAAGCAGCAACGGTCCGCTCCGCAAGGACACACTAGCAGCCAATGCCTATCTGCTGGCTATGCCCGGCACGCCTTGCATCTTCCTGAAGCACTGGAAGGCCTACAAGCAGGAGATTGCCAACATGGCAACCGTGCGCAAAGCCGTGGGCATCACCAA
>CACZVE010000088.1 GCA_902784565.1 uncultured Prevotellaceae bacterium | reverse complement strand
TTCCAAACAGATGCTTGATGAGGATCTGGCGGCGATTCCTGATGAGGACTGTCTCTTGCGCTCCGCCAACTCCTTAGGTCATGGCATCTCCGAGGATGTTGTTGATGTGGTCTATGTCAAGGCCGGCGACGACTTCACCGCTGCCGAGAATCCTTATATCGCCGACGAGATCGAACAGATCAACCGTCGGTTCCTGGCTGAGGATAAGAACTATGTGCTGATTGGCCCGGGTCGTTGGGGTTCCAGTGACTACTGGTTGGGTATTCCCGTGAAGTGGCCTCATATCTCTGCCGCCCGTGTGATCGTCGAAACGGCGCTGAAGAACTATCATGTCGATCCCTCACAGGGCACGCACTTCTTCCAGAATCTGACATCGTTTGGTGTCGGCTACTTCACCATCAACACCTTCACGGGCGACGGCATCTTCCAACAGGAAGTGCTCGATGCAATGCCCGCGGTGGAGGAGACCGCCCATGTGCGTCATGTGAGGTTCGACCGTCCCTTGCGCATCCTCATGGATGGCAAGAAACAATTAGGCGTAGTCCAACTGCCCTCATTGTCCGCCGAGGCGTGAGAAGTAGTCGGCGATATCGTCCCAGGTCTTAAAGGTGTCTGAACCGAACCGTATCAGTGCACCCATCCCTTCCGTCTGCTCTGCGTCGACGAGATAGTCGCCGTAGAGCAGCGATTTTTGATTGGTGAACACCGTGTGACCATAGGCTGGCACGTTGATGTATTCGTAGAGCCACTGGTTGATGTCGGCATAGTGCTGGAACTCAGCAGGGGCTGGTGCCACGAAGAAGAGTTGATAGGTCTCCAGGAGGGTACGGACCGTCTTCTGGGCGGAACTTTGGGGCTTTCCCCATTTGTCGATGAGGGTGTTCACGTCGATATAGACGATGGGCCGCTCGCGCCCTGCCTGACGGTCGTCGATCCATCGGATCACAGGTACGACGGCATGCATGAACGACTGGTCGTTCATCCGGTGCTCACCATGGAAACGGATAGCCGTCGGGTAGTGGGTATGGAACAGGTCGTAGGTATCGACCGTCGTGTCGGCATCACCGAAGAGTCCCCATACGCGTCGTTGATCCGCGTCGTCGAGTCCTTCAAAGCAGTGCTCCGTCATCTCTTTATAGGCCTTAACCATGGTCTTGGTCACGATGAAGTCCTGTACGCCGTCCAGTCTGGGATTCGAGAAATGTTGGGCGCCCATCATCCCGTGTGCCTTCATCGTCTCACCCATCTCCAAGGCGGGGTTCACGATGATACGGTCGAAGCCGCGCAGCATCTCGGCATACATACCACCCATCGAGGTGCCGATGATGAGATCGGGCTTTTCACTGTCGCACACCTGTCGCAGCAGCGTCATCGCCTCTTCCGGCTCAACAGGCAGGTCGGGTGCCACGACGGTGACATTGGGTAAGACCTCACGGATACGGGTCACGGTGCCCGACTGTCCGGAAGAACCGAAACCGTGGACATAAAGAATCTTCTTCCCCTTCATCAGTTCGGGGAACTGTTTGATATACTGGTTTGTCTGTTCCATGCATGCAAAGTTAAAGAAAAAGATAAAAAAAGTGGAAAGAATTGAACAACTTTTCACTTTTTTTCTTAACTTTGCCCCCAGAATCTGAAAATAAACCTCATTACAATAACTTAAAGCATTAAATGATTATGAAAAAGTATCTTGCAGAAATGGTAGGCACGATGGTGCTCGTGTTGATGGGTTGCGGCGTAGCCGTCAGTCTGGGTTGTGATCCTGTAAACAATATCCCCGCTGTGGTGGGTACGGCTTTTGCCTTCGGACTGGCCGTGGTGGCTATGGCTTATACCATCGGTGGTATCAGCGGTTGTCATATCAATCCCGCCATCACGTTGGGTTGTTTCCTGACAGGACGTATCAGCGGTAAGGACTGTGGTATGTATATGTTGTTCCAGGTGATCGGTGCCTTCATCGGCAGTCTGTTGCTCTTTGTCCTGACAGAGAACGTGCCTGGTCTGGAGGGTACAGGTGCTAACGACCTGCAGGCTAACGTGGCTATGCTCGGCGGTCTGTTGGCAGAGATCATCTTCACCTGCGTGTTCGTGCTGGTGGTGCTGGGTGCAACAGCAAAGACCAATGGCGCCACAAATAACTTTGCCGGACTCGCCATTGGCCTGTCGTTGGTGTTGGTACACCTGGTATGTATTCGCTATACGGGCACTTCTGTAAATCCTGCCCGTTCTATCGCTCCAGCCATTTTCCAGGGCGGAACGGCTTTAGCCAACCTCTGGATCTTCATTGTAGGACCCTTCGTAGGTGCTGCCTGCGCTGCCGGTATCTGGAAGTTGATAGATAGCGAGAAGTAGGCTGAGAATTATTTCCAGGGATTCTCGTAACTCACAGAGCCGTTCTCGAGTTTCTGACAACTCAGGAAGATCTCCTCGTAGTGCTCTTCACCGTCTGCCCAGTACTCCTTGTAGTGCGTGCAGTAGCAAGCGGTGCCCTTCAGCGTCTTCATGGCTGAACCGTCCTTCGTGTTCTCGAACTCTACTGTGAGATCGTGGGGCGCTGCCGGGTCGAGCATCCAAGCGAGTAACTCGGGATTACCGTCGTTCATCGCCTTTACACGGATGGTGATCTGTCCGCCGCGTACGATTCCTGAAACTTGACCTTCCTGGTCGGTAGTCTGGTTGAACTTGTAGTTAACCAATAAAACTTCACGTGGTGCAAAATCCTTGATTTTCAGCACAACTGGGGTTACATTCTCTGCCATAATATTTTTCCT
>CACZVE010000087.1 GCA_902784565.1 uncultured Prevotellaceae bacterium | reverse complement strand
GAAACAGCGTGGCAAACTGGGTGGACAGCATAAGGTGCCCCGTCTGAGCAATTCGCGTGACATCATCGAACAATTATTAAAACTGAATCAATGAGGAAGTTGCTCTATATCTTTTGTATGGCCTGCGTTGTCATTGGTTGTGCACGTATGGGACACCCTGATGGCGGATGGTATGATGATGACCCACCCGTTGTCATCGGCAGTCGTCCTGCTGACCAGTCAACGAATATCTCAGCCAAAAAGATTACAATCTACTTCAATGAATATATCAAACTGGAGGATGCCACCAATAAGGTGATTGTCTCACCGCCACAGTTGGAGGTGCCGGAGATCAAGGAGGCAGGAAAACGTATTGTGGTGGAACTACAGGACTCCCTCAAGGCAAATACTACTTATACCATTGACTTTAGTGATGCCATCAGTGACAACAACGAGGGTAATCCGTTGGGCAACTATACCTATAGTTTCTCTACAGGTGACCAGATTGACACGATGGAAGTGTCGGGCTATGTGCTCGATGCCAGTAACCTGGAACCAGTGAAAGGCATTCTCGTGGGTCTCTACAGTGATCTGGCTGATTCTGCTTTCAAGACCAAGCCGATGCTCCGTGTGTCACGTACTGATAGCCGAGGCCGTTTTGTCATTAAGGGCGTTGCCCCTGGTACCTACCGCTCCTATGCGCTGAAGGATGCCGATGGTGATTTCCGCCTGAGTCAGAGGAGTGAGATGATCGGCTTTAACCATGAGACTTATACACCGTCGTCGAAGCCCGATGTACGGATAGATACGATCTGGCGTGATTCTCTGCATATTGATGCCCTGAAACAGACGCCTTATACGCATTTCCTGCCCGATGACATTACGCTGTTGGCCTTTACCCCTGTCCAGACAGACCGTTATCTGTTGAAGACGGAACGCAAGGAGGCCGAGAAGATCAGTATGTACTTCACCTATGGCCATCCTGATCTGCCTGTCATCAAAGGCTTGAACTTTGATGCTGATAGTGCCTTCGTCATCGAGACCAAGGAACAACAGGACACCATCCATTATTGGTTGCGCGATACAACCCTGATCAATCAGGATACCCTGCGCATGGAGGTGACCTATATGATGACGGATACGCTTGGTAACCTCATCAGTCAGACCGATACTCTCGATGCACTGGCAAAGACACCTTATGCCAAGCGTCAGCGGGAACTGGCCAAGGAGATAGAGAAATGGCAGAAGGCACAGGATCGGAAAAAGAAACGTGAGGAGCCCTATGACTCTGTTTTTCCTCCGAAGCCTTTGAAGCCGACCTTCAAGGTTCCTCAGCAGATGGATCCTGATACGAAGATCGAGATTGAGATGCCCACGCCGTTGCAACATGTGGATACGGCAGCGGTCCATCTCTATTCGATGATCGACTCTGCCTGGTATGAGGCACCTTTCACCTTCCAGCCGATCCCACATAGGCTTCGTTTCTATCGGATTTTGGCAGATTGGCGGCCTGACACGGAATACAGTCTGGAGATCGACTCCGCAGCCTTTACGGATATCTATGGACTGGTCTCCCAACCCTATAAACAAGGTCTCAAGGTCAAGAGTCTTGATGAATACAGTACGCTGACTATTAAGGTGAGTGGAGTGGCAGACTCCCTACCTCTGCGCGTCAGACTGCTTAATAAGAATGACGGTGTCGTGAAAGAAGTGGTTGCTAAGAATGGGGTGGCCCTTTTTGAACACGTTAATCCTGAAAAGTACTATCTCAGTGCCTATGTTGATGTCAATGGCAATGGTATTTGGGATACCGGCGACTATGATGAGGATCGTCAGGCGGAGCCCGTCTATTACTATCCCCGTGATATTGAATGTAAGGAGAAATGGGATGTCACCCAGCAGTGGAACCTCACGGCTGTGCCTCGCTATAAGCAGAAGCCACGCGCCATCGTCAAGCAGAAGGCCGACGGTGAGAAGAAGTTGAAGAATCGTAATGCAGACCGAGCCCGTGAACTTGGCATCGAATATTATAAGAACAATACAAATTAGGTTGAATAAGGAATGAGAATGAAGAAGATATTTGCAATCATCTGTCTGTGTTGTGGACTGTCCATGACTGCAGTTGCCCAGTGTGGTATTGAGAATACGGCTTTTAAGTCTGGTGAGATACTTTCTTATGACCTGTATTTTAACTGGAAGTTCATCTGGATGAAGGTTGGCTCAGCCGAGATGGATACTCGACTCTCGAAGTTCGATGGTCAGGAAGCCTGGAAGTCTTATCTGATTACGCGTGGCAATCCCAAACTCGACAAATATTTCATGATGCGCGACACATTGCTGTCCTATTGTGATAAGAATCTCGCACCACTCTATTTCCGCAAGGGAGCCCGTGAAGGTAGTCGATACTATGTGGATGAGATATGGTACAGTTATCCGCGTGGTTACAGTAAACTGAAGAAGCATCGTATTGATGCCGACGGTGAACAGCATTGGAAGACCTCAGAGTATAATGCATGTATCTACGATATGATGTCGATTTTCCTCCGTGCCCGTAACTTCGATTGCTCTAAGTTTAAGAAGGGCGACATCATCCCCATGCCCATCAGTGATGCACGTAGTCTGACGAATTCCTGGTTGGAGTTCCGAGGAAAGGAGAACTTCAAGATGAATGGTTCAAAGGAGAAGTCGTGACGGCAACAAGAGCCACGAACTGATCCGTTTCTATATCACCGACGATCAGAACCATATACCAGTACGCCTCGACATGTTCCTGAGTTTCGGATCAGCCAAGGCGTACCTGAGAGAGTATAAGGGGGTTCGCAGTGCGATGACCTCAAAGATCAATTAGTCTTTGCGTTCTCTGCGTCAAACTTAGCCAGTTTGTCCAGATAATACTGACGCAGGTCCTGCCACTTGTAGTAGGGCCAGTTGTCGGTTTGGGCAGGCATGTAGGTCTCCCGTTCATTTAACAGGGCCTTCACGAGGATGTCGCCCTGACCTTTTTGGGGCTTGTAGAATACCAATTGGATGTTACAGCCCATCGGGAAGATGCGGTAGTTGCGCCAGTATTTGTCCAGTTCATCCAGGTTCTCCACGGCCATTCCGCAGTTGTCAAGTTCCAGCAGACAGGCCAGTGGCATCACGCAAACCTCATGGCCAAAGCGAAGGGTGGCCTGCGTCTGAGTAATGGTGTCGGCGGTCTCAATGATGTTCTTCAACAGGTTTCGCTGACTGAACGGCATCTTCTGACCAGAAACCATGGATGGACCATAGTCCAGATACCATCCGATATTTCGGATGCGCCACTGGTCGTAGATCTCATCATCGGTGAAAAGCGACAACAGCTCGATATCGGTGTCGTGACTTTGCATATTGGCGGCCACATCAAACAAACGGCGCATGAAGTCACCAGCAGCCACATTATCACGTACCCATGCCTCGTCGTTGAAGAGTACCTTTATCAGTCGCTCCGGGTGAGTATATTTCTGTTTGTAGGCCTTCTCCTCCTGGTCGCCTGTGCCTTTGCCCATCTGTTTCACGATACCTTCCCAAGGCTGGTTCAGGTAATACTGAAGACTCTCACTGACATCATTATGGATCTGTGCCGTGGGGTTTGCGGCTGCCAACTCCTCACATTC
>CACZVE010000086.1 GCA_902784565.1 uncultured Prevotellaceae bacterium | reverse complement strand
GTACGCTCCTTGGCGACATTGATCTTCAGGTTGGCATTCCACGTCTTCACAAACTGGAACCGTACCTCGATATTATAACTCTTTCCCTTCTCGGCCTGGGCAGGCAACAAAAATTATCCAGCGCGCGGGCAATTGTTTCCAGGGCGGGGCCAAAAACGGAGTCCAATCGGCGACAAAAGATATTATTTAACACTATCCCTTAAATTTAAACTACAGCGGTGTGAGCCGTGGGGTGATGAAGGCCACCAGTAATGGCGGCAGAGCCAGAACGCCCCTTTTTCTATTTTTCCTTTATTATTTATTGGTGTCCGATAAATCTTAAATAATTCGCCGAAAGTTTTGCACTTTCGTTTTTTTTATCTATTTTTGCAAACGAAAAATGAAGTGTGGAGACGGAGAATTCACGATAACAATTAAAGACAGAATCGTTGAAGGTAAGGCCACCAGTAATGCGGCAGAGCCAACCTCTGTCTGATAGAAGGAACCACAGTTATGAGTTATAATAAAGGAAAAAAACTGCTTTCTGAGCGATTCTACTTGACATGGGCTGGAGAACAGATGTTCTGGACAGTCAGAATGACACTGAAGATGAGGGATCCTGTTGACGGTGATTTATTGCGTCAAGCAGTAGAATCAACGCGCCAGCGTTATCCATACTATCAAGTGAAACTCGGCATTAGAAAAGATACTGAAGGCACGGAATATTTCGTGTACGAAGACAACAGTGAGCCGTGGGTGGTAAACGAAGGGGAAGAACCAGTGAGACTGATTGGCCCAGAGTCGAACAACCATCTGCTGGCATTCTGTTATTGGGTCAAGTACATCGCATTAGATTTCTTCCACTGCCTGACCGACGGCACAGGAGCCTACAACATCCTCCGCACCTTGCTTTACGAATATTCTCGCCGCCGCTATGATGCGACGCTGAGTCGTGAAAGAATAACATTGCCAAAGAGTGTTCATGTGGAGCGTATTCTTACACCTGAAGGAATGAATATGGCGAACATTCGTGTGGCTGGCGACACTATCAGCCTTAAGGAATGGGAAGACCCTGCAGCACAGGCTAAGCCCGACCACCTGGACCCGCTGCCCCTTCCGGAACGGCCGCGCTGCATCAATCTATCGACACAGGCCAAGACAACGGTAAACGAGGCTGTGGAAACCATCAACATTCTTGTTGAAGAGCAAGAGATGATGAAGTATGTGTCCTCAGGCGACACTTCGCCTGCTACGCTCGTGTCGTTATTGCTTACCCGTGCCATTGCCCGTTTGCATCCCGACACGACGGAAGGTGTGCCGATGGTGGCACTGGCCATCAACCAGCGTCCTGCCCTTGGCTGTCCGCAGGCCGGCCAAACACTGGCATCAGCACTCCGCCTGACCCTGAACGATGAGATGCGAGGGATGGATCTTGATACGCAGAAGACCATATTCCGAGGCATGGTGGCTCTACAGTCGAACGCAGACAATGTCATTGAGAATTTCTGGCAAACTCAGAATACACAAGACATGTTCGAAAAAATTTCCACCCTTGAGGAACGCCATCAGGCAATGGCCAAAGCCTATAGTGTCGTAACATCAGCAGCCACAACCTGTGTCAGTTACGTCGGCAAAGCCAATCTGGGTGCAGCCGAACAATATGTCAGCGAGATGTACACAGAGGCCTATACGCCGTATGCCCTCACCATTGAGATGAGTGCCGTGGGCGGCACCTTCTGTATCAGCCTGATGCAGCGGTTTACTGATGACACGTATCTCGACGCTTTCTTAGACGAATTCAGACAGATAGGCATGGCCTATCGTATTGCTACGCGCCATCCGATGATAGTGGCACCCATAGCAGACTATCGGGCGTATAGGAGCAATAACTAGTTACACATTCTTTTGGACAGGAATCAGAGCGATATCGGCGATTTGTCCAAAAGCTGCCGCGCCCACTACTCTAAGATAATCCCCGGAAGTCCTTTCGGCTTTCGGGGATTATTTATTTGTTTATTGGATTTCAGTGACGATGGGTTTCAGCAGATCCTTGTCCTGCGAACTGGTACCGATGAGGATCTCATACTTACCAGGCTTCACCCGCATGGTGTTGGTCTCTGCATCCCAGAACTCGAAACTCTGGCGATCTAACTGCAGTTTGGCGGTAACCGTCTGTCCTGCCTTCACATCGACACGCTCGAAAGCACGGAGGCTCTTCAGCGGGCCGTCGGGATCCTGCAGGTTGCGGATATAGAGTTGCAGGATCTCCGTGCCGTCACGCTGACCCACGTTCTTCACGGGGAGAGAGATAGAGAAGCCGGATCCAGAGGTTCCGGATATTGCGGCTTCGCCCAACCCGAACTGAGTATATGACAGGCCATAGCCGAAGGGGAAGAGGGCATCGGTGAAGTAACGATAGGTGCGGCCCTTCATCGAGTAGTCCTCGTAGTCAGGCAGTTGACTGCTGTTCTTGTAGAATGTTACGGGCAGTTTACCGCTGGGGTTGAAGTCGCCGAAGAGCACGTCGGCAATGGCGGTGCCACCCTCCTGACCGGCATACCATACTTGTACGATGGCCTCGCAAGTCTTGGTCTCTGGTTCCAGTGCGATGCAGGAACCGGAGCAGTTGACGAAGATCACCTTCTTGCCAGCCTCCTTCAGTGCTTTGAGGAAGTCGCGCTGCACCTTGGGCAGTTCGATATGCGTACGGTCGCCACCCTTGAAGCCGTCGATGTTGACAGGCATCTCCTCACCTTCAAGGGCAGCAGAGATACCACCCACGAAGATTACCTTGTCGATGCCCTTGAGTTGGGCGATGATCTGCTGATAGTCG
>CACZVE010000085.1 GCA_902784565.1 uncultured Prevotellaceae bacterium | reverse complement strand
ATGTGGGCCTCTATCTTCAATCTGGCAACAGAAGGACTTGGCAAATATACAGCCCAGGCATCCGGCATCTTTATGATGATGGTGGTAGGTGGTGGCGTATTGCCGGTAGTACAGAATTTCTTCGCAGACATCTTCGGATATATGCCCAGCTATTTCGTTTACTTCCTGGCAGTAGCCTATATGTTCTACTATGCCCTCATCGGTTGCAAGAACGTGAACAAGGATATCCCCGTTGACTAATATATATAAATAAGGTATTACGTAAATCGTAAATCCGTAAATCGTAAATTTCTAGATGGATATTGAATTTGTAAGAAGCCGCTTCATCAAGCACTTTGATGGAAAGACCGGCAATGTATATGCCTCTCCCGGACGTATCAACCTGATTGGTGAACACACCGACTACAATGGTGGTTTCGTATTTCCCGGAGCTGTCGATAAAGGTATTATGGCTGAGATGCGTGCCAATGGAACGGAAGATACCGTGATGGCATACGCCATCGACCTGAAGGATCGTGTGGACTTCAAGCTCTCCGATCCTGATGGTCCTCGTGCCAGCTGGGCCCGCTATATCTATGGTATCGCGTTGGAGATGAAGAAACTGGGTGTGCCTGTGAAAGGTTTCAACATTGCCTTTGCAGGTGATGTACCCCTGGGTGCCGGTATGTCCTCATCAGCAGCCATGGAGAGTTGTTTTGCCTGCGGTCTCAATGATATTTTCGGTGAGAACAAGGTGAGCCAGTGGGATATGGTGCTGGCTGGTCAGGCTACGGAGCACAATTACTGTGGTGTGAACTGCGGCATCATGGACCAGTTCGCCTCAGTCTTCGGCAAGGCAGGCTGTCTGATGCGTCTGGATTGCCGCAGCCGTGAGTTCGAGTATTTCCCCTTCAAACCCGATGGTTATCGTCTGGTACTCCTCGACTCTGTGGTGAAGCACCAGTTGGCTGGTTCTCCTTATAACGACCGTCGTCGTTCTTGTGAGAATGTGGTCAAGCATATCGCTGCCAAACATCCGGAAGGAAAGTTTGAGACACTGCGCGACTGCACCTGGGAACAGCTTGAGGAAGTGAAGGACGAAGTGGGCGCTGAGGATTACAAGCGTGCCAAGTTCGTACTCGGTGAGAAAGACCGTGTACTGGCAGTCTGCGATGCCCTGAACGAAGGCGACTACGAGAAAGTCGACATCGCCAAGGAAGACGGTGTGACGGGTTCCCGTATCATGGGTGGCGGCTTTGGTGGCTGTACCATCAATCTCGTTCGTAATGACCTCTATAAGAAATTCATCGAAGATGCCAAGAAGCGCTTCAACGAGAAGTACGGGCATGAGCCGAAAGTCTATGATGTAGTCATCGGCGACGGTTCTCGAAAACTCTGTTAAGAGCGCTACAAATTAGCCAAAAAAGGTTAAATTACGGCATAAAGTGTTATATTTACACTTTATGCCGTTTATTTATTCTATAAAATATTGTGTAATTCAAATATTAATTGTAATTTTACACCCAAAATAAACGCTATAACAACAATTAAACTTAAAAACGTATTAAAATGAAAGTACTTAAAGGTATGCTTTGGGGACTGGGCGCAGCAGCGCTTCTGTTCTCGGCCTGTGAGCAAAAAGTACAGGCACCACAACTGACAGTATCAGGTTTAGACGTAGCCAAGTTTGACACGACCATTCAGGCCAAGCCCGTGAAGCTTTACACCCTGAAGAATGCCAATGGCATGGAAGTGTGCATCAAGGATGGCAAGCCCACGGATGTCGTCCTCGGCTTTGACAACATCGCCCAGTATGCCGACACCCTCAACAGTCCTTCTGACTACGGATCCAGTGTCGGCCGTTATGCCAACCGCATCAAGGAGGGTAAGTTCACTCTTGGCGAGACAGAGTATCAGTTAAAGAAAAACGATGGTCCGAACTGCCTGCATGGTGGTGGCAACACAGGTTGGATGCATCAGGTGTACGACGCTGAGCAGATTGGCGACTCCATCCTGAAGCTGACGATTGTGGCTGCTGACGGAGAGAATGGATTCCCCGGCAAGGTGATGGCTGTCACGACTTACAAGGTGACAGCAGACAACATCCTCGACATGACATGGGAGGCTGAGACAGATCGTCCTACCATCATCAATCAGACCAACCACAACTACTACAATCTCAGTGGTGACTTCACCCAGGCCGGTTACGACCAGGTGCTCTATGTGAATGCCGACAATTTCACCCCGAGCGACAAGCTCTACATCCCCACGGGTGAGATCAAGTCTGTGGAGGGCACCCCGATGGATTTCCGCACGCCCCATGCCATTGGCGACAGCATCCAGTCTGACTTTGATCAGATTCAGAACGCCACAGGCTATGACCACAACTTCTGCCTGAACACTTATAAGGATGGTAAGGGTGACGACACACAGGTATGTGCCAGCCTCTACTCTCCGAAAACCGGTATCTTCATGGAGATGTTCACCAACGAGCCTGGTGTACAGGTCTACAGTGGTAATTTCCAGGGTGTCGGTGCTGATGCCGACATCATCCGCAAGCACGGCCTCAAATACCCCAAGCACGTGAGCGTCTGTCTCGAGAGCCAGAAGTATCCCGACTCTCCCAATCATCCTGAGTGGATTCAGCCGACCCTGAATCCTGATGAGAAGTACTACAGCCACGCTGCCTACAAGTTCTCAATTAAATAAAAGGAATGGAAAGGAAGTTAAAAGGGAGTTAAAGGGAAGTTAAAGGGACAAATGTCTTGCGCTTCATCAAAGGCAAAAGTATTGTCCTTTTAACTTCCAAGTGGTCGCAGACCACGATAACTTCCCTTTAACTTCCCTTTAACTTCAAAAACAAATTAAATTATATAAGTATGAATTGGAGTTCACATGAATTCGTCTGGCTCGACTGGGTAGTGCTCATCGTCGGCCTTATGGGAGTGGTGGCAGCCGTATGGTATGCCATCTGGAAAGACAAGAAAGCCCAGCAGGGCGAAGACTCTTCTGCTTACCTCTTCGGTAAGGGTGAGCCTTGGTACGTTATCGGTATGGCCATCTTTGCCGCCAACATCGGTTCTGAGCACCTTGTAGGTCTCGCCGGTACAGGTGCGAAGGATGGTGTGGGTATGGCCCACTGGGAGATGCAAGGATGGATGATCCTCATCCTCGGCTGGCTCTTCGTACCCTTCTATCAGCTGCTCATCAACAAGATGGGTAAGATCATCACCATGCCCGACTTCCTGAAGTTCCGCTACACCCAGCGCACAGGTTCGTGGCTGTCTATCATCACCCTCGTGGCCTATGTGCTCACGAAGGTCTCTGTAACGGCTTTCACGGGTGGTATCTTCTTCAAGTTCCTGCTCGACATCCCCTTCTGGTATGGTGCCATCGGTCTGATTGCCATCACAGCAGTCTTCACCGTCTTTGGCGGCATGAAGGGTGTGATGACACTTTCTACCATCCAGACACCGATTCTGATTGTCGGTTCTTTCCTCGTCCTGTTCCTTGGTCTGAACATGCTCGGTGATGGCAGCATCACGGCAGGATGGTCTGAGATGATGCGTGTCTGTAACGCTGCCCACGATGGTTTCGGTACAACCCATATGTTCCACACCAACCCAGCTGACCCCATGTATCCCCAGTTCCCGGGCTACGTGGTGTTCCTCGGTGCCTCAATCATCGGTTTCTGGTACTGGTGTACTGACCAGCACATCGTTCAGCGTGTACTCGGACAGGTGCCCGGTGAGGACAACAAGGAGGTGATGAAGCGTGCCCGTCGCGGTACAATCGCAGCCGGTTTCTTCAAGATCCTCCCCTGTTTCATGTTCCTCATCCCTGGCATGATTGCCTACGCCCTCTCACTGAAAACTGGTAGTGGTATCGAGATGGATATCACCAACCACGAATCGACAGACGGTGCTTTCGCCATGATGGTGAAAAACATCCTGCCTGCCGGTATCAAGGGTATCGTGACCATCGGTTTCGTCTGCGCCCTGGTGGCTTCTCTGGCAGCCTTCTTCAACAGCTGCGCCACCCTCTTCACGGAGGACTTCTACAAGCCGATGAAGAAGGGCAAGAGCGAGGCTCACTACGTGTTCGTAGGCCGTACCGCTACTGTCGTTGTCGTGCTTCTCGGTCTGGCTTGGATGCCTATTATGATGAATATGGGTAACCTCTATTCCTACCTGCAGGACATCCAGTCGCTGATTGCTCCCGCTATGGTGGCTGTCTTCACCCTCGGTATCTTCTCGAAGAAGATCACGCCTAAGGCTGGTGAATATGGTCTTATCGGTGGCTTCCTCATCGGTATGGTCCGTCTGATCACCAACGTGGTGACCGACTCCGGCAAGGCCGTCATGGACGGTGCCTTTTGGGATGCCACCGCTTGGTTCTGGCAGACCAACTGGCTTATCTTCGAGTGCTGGCTGTTGCTGTTCATCATCCTGCTGATGGTGGCTGTCAGCTTCTTCACGCCAGCCCCCACCAAGGAACAGGTGGATGCCATCACCTTCTCTTCAGACTTCAAGAAGTCTATCAAGGAGAGCTGGGGTGTCTTCGATGTGGTAGGTACAGTGGTAGTCATCGGCCTCTGCAGCTGCTTCTATTGTCATCGGCCTCTGCAGCTGCTTCTATTATTACTTCTGGTAAAAAGCGAGTAGACCATGACATTTTACAACGAACATTCCAAAGTCTGGCTGTCGGTAGACTGTATCATCTTCGGTTTCGATGAAGGGAAGCTGAAGGTGCTCATTGGCAAGCGTCAGATGGATCCTGGTCGTGGTGAATGGAGCCTCTACGGAGGCTTCGTCGCCAGCGACGAGAGTGTCGACGATGCAGCCACACGGACACTCTACGAACTGACCGGGCTACGGAATCTGTTCATGCGCCAGGTAGGTGCTTTCGGTAAAGTGGACCGTGACCCGGGCGAACGGGTGGTATCCATCGCCTACTATGCACTCATCAACGTCAAGGATTATGATGACGAGCTGCGTTTACAACATGGTGTAAAATGGGTGGACATCAATGAGATTCCACAACTCTATTCTGACCACAATGAGATGGTCCGAAAGGCAAGGAAGTTGATGCAGCAGAAGCTGGCCCAGGAACCTGTGGGATTCCGTCTTCTCCCCTCCCTGTTCACGCTCACCCAGCTCCAGAACCTCTATGAGGCAGTCAACGGAGCCGAACTCGACAAGCGCAATTTCCGCAAGCGTATCAAGGAGATGGACTTCATCGAGAAGACTGAATTGGTGGACAAGACCAGCTCCAAGCGAGGCGCGTACCTCTATCGCTTCAACAAACGGGCCTACAATGAAGCCCCGAACTTTAAGATATAAATTTATATGTATAGGAAGTTAAAAGGAAGTTATCTTCCCTTTAACTTCCCTTTAACTTCTTAAAAATTAACAAAATGCTCGAAGAATTAAAAGAAAAAGTATTCAAGGCCAATCTCGACCTTGTAAAACAGAACCTCGTGATCTTCACCTGGGGAAACGTCTCAGGTATTGACCGTGAGAATGGCCTCGTAGTCATCAAGCCCTCCGGCGTGGACTACGACGTGATGAAAGCATCCGATATGGTGGTGGTAGACCTCCAGACGGGTGAGGTGGTAGACGGTGACCTCAATCCGTCATCCGACACTCCCACACACCTTGTTTTATATAAGGCATTCCCCAACATCCCCCAACATCGGCACCACCCATGCCGACTATTTCTATCAGGCCATCCCTTGCACCCGTGACATGACAGAGGCTGAGGTGAAGGGCAACTACGAGTTGGAAACGGGTAACGTCATCGTCGACGAGATCCTCAACATCCGTAAAATCAACCCCGATCATACGCCTGCCGTGCTGGTGAAGAATCATGGTCCCTTCTCATGGGGTACTTCTCCCGACAATGCCGTCTATAACGCCAAGGTTATGGAGCAGTGTGCCAAGATGGCTTTCATCGCCTTCAATGTCAATCCTGACCTGACGATGAATCCGCTCCTCATAGAAAAACATTATATGAGAAAACATGGTCCCAATGCCTACTACGGCCAAAAAGGACAAAAGCATTAAAACAAATATAAACTTAAAAACTTAATATCACAATTATGATTAAAGCATTTGATAATTACGAGATTTGGTGGGTGACTGGTGCACAGTTGCTCTATGGTGGCGACGCAGTGGTTGCAGTCGATGGTCACTCTAAGGAGATGGTTGAAGGTCTGAACGCCTCTGGCAACATCCCCGTAAAGATTGTGTATAAGGGCACAGCTAACAGCTCTAAGGAAGTAGAGCAGGTGATGCTGGCTGCCAACAACGACGAGAAATGCGTCGGTATCATCACCTGGATGCACACCTTCTCACCCGCCAAGATGTGGATCAAGGGTCTGCAGCAGTTGCAGAAGCCCCTCCTCCACTTCCACACCCAGTATAACGCCGAGATTCCCTGGGGAGAGATCGACATGGACTTCATGAACCTGAACCAGTCGGCTCACGGCGACATCGAGTTCGGACATATCTGCACCCGTATGCGCATTGCCCGCAAGGTGGTCTGCGGCTACTGGAAGGATGAGAAGGCTCAGAAGCAGATTGCCGTCTGGGCACGTGTGGCTGCTGGTGTGGCTGATGCTCACAACGTGCGTTGCCTGATGTTCGGTATGAACATGAATAACGTGGCAGTGACCGATGGCGACCGCGTGGAGTTCGAGCAGCGTCTGGGTTACCATGTGGACTACTACCCCGTCTCTTCACTGATGGAATACTTCAAGAAGGTCACCGACGCTGAGGCTGATGCCCTCGTCGAGGAGTACAAGAAGCTCTATACCATCAAGATCGACGAGAGCGGAGAGCAGGTCTATTGGGAGAAGGTGAAGAATGCTGCCAAGGCAGAGATTGCCCTGCGTCGCGTACTGAAGGATGAGGGTGCTACCGCCTTCACCACCAACTTCGACGACCTCGGTGATGCCGACATCGACGCTCCTGACTTCTGTGGCTTCGACCAGATTCCCGGCCTCGCTTCACAGCGTCTGATGGAAGAGGGTTACGGCTTCGGTGCTGAGGGTGACTGGAAGACGGCCTGTCTGTATCGCACCCTCTGGGTCATCCTGCAGGGTATGCCTATCGGCTGTTCGTTCCTCGAGGACTACACACTTAACTTTGCTGGCGACCGCTCATCTTGCCTCCAGAGCCACATGCTCGAGGTCTGTCCGCTGATTGCTACCGACAAGCCCAAGCTCGAAGTACACTTCCTCGGTATCGGTATACGCAAGCAGCAGACCGCCCGTCTGGTATTCACCTCTAAGACCGGTGCTGGTATCAAGGCTACTGTCGTTGACCTCGGCAACCGATTCCGTCTCATCTCTCAGGAGGTGGAGTGCATCGAGCCGAAGCCCATGCCAAACCTCCCCGTGGCCTCTGCTCTCTGGATCCCCCAGCCCACCTTCGAAATCGGTGCGGCCGCCTGGATTCTCGCTGGTGGTACTCATCACAGCGCCTTCTCTTACGACATTAACGAGGAGTACTGGGCAGACTTTGCTGAGATGCTCGGCATCGAGTACGTCCGCATCAACAAGGACACTAACATCGCCGACTTCAAGCAGACACTCCAGAACAATGAGATGTATTACATGTTGAACAAAGCCCTCCGCTAATAATGATTTTGCACGGATGATGCGGCCTCATATCGAACACGGCTCTATGCCAAATGAAGATTAGCTGTGTCTTTTAATAAAAGCCGCGTTATCCGTGCCTAAAAAAAGAATAAACTATGACCGCAAAAGAAACAATTCAGGCAGGCAAAGCCATATTGGGAATCGAGTTCGGTTCCACGAGAATCAAGGCCGTCCTCATCGACGAGGACAACAAGCCCATCGCACAGGGCTCACACGAGTGGGAGAACCAGTTGGTAGATGGTCTTTGGACCTACTCTACAGAGGCCATCTGGTATGGTTTACAGGACTGCTACGCTGAACTCCGCAAGGACGTTCAAGCACAGTACGACTGCGAGATTGAAGCTCTGGCCGCCATCGGCTTCTCTGCCATGATGCACGGCTACATGGCCTTCAACGAGAAGCAGGAGATCCTCGTGCCCTTCCGCACCTGGCGTAACACCAATACAGGTAAGGCTGCAGCAGAGCTCTCCAAACTCTTCAACTACAATATCCCTCTCCGTTGGTCCATCAGCCATCTTTACGAGGCTATCCTCGACAACGAGGAGCACGTCTCTGACATCAAGTACCTCACCACCCTCGCCGGTTATGTCCATTGGCAAGTCACGGGTAAGTTCGTCCTCGGCGTAGGCGATGCTTCTGGTCTTCTGGTATGATCCCTGTTGATCCCGCCACAAAGACCTACGATGCCACGATGGTGAAAAAATTTGACGAGCTCATCGCGCCAAAAGGCTTGTCATGGACATTGCTCGACATCCTGCCGAAGTCTCTCAACGCTGGAGAGAATGCAGGTTTCCTGACACAAGAAGGCGCCAAACGCCTCGATGTCTCTGGCCACCTAAAGGCAGGTATCCCCGTCTGTCCTCCTGAGGGCGATGCTGGCACGGGCATGGTTGCAACCAACGCCGTCAAGCAGCGCACAGGTAACGTCAGCGCAGGTACTTCTTCATTCTCAATGATCGTCCTCGAGAAGCCGTTGTCGAAGCCTTACGAGATGATCGACATGGTGACAACACCTGACGGTTCACTCGTCGCCATGGTACACTGTAACAACTGCACCAGCGACATCAACGCTTCAACAAGGCTTTGGAGGGTGACACCGACTGTGGAGGTCTGATGGCATACAACTATGTCAGTGGCGAGCCTGTCACGGGACTGGCAGAAGGTCGCCCCATGTTCGTGCGTTCTGCCAACGACAAGTTCAATCTTGCCAACTTTATGCGAGCCCATCTCTATGGTGCCATCGGTGTGCTGAAGATCGGTAACGATATCCTGTTCAAGGAAGAGATGATCCGCGTGGATCGCATCACCGGTCACGGTGGTTACTTCAAGACGCCTGGCGTAGGTCAGCGTATGCTTGCTGCTGCCCTCAACAGCCCCATCTCAGTCATGGAAACCGCTGGCGAAGGTGGTGCCTGGGGTATCGCCCTGCTCGCAGGCTATGCAGTCAATAATCCCGACAAACTCTCACTTGCCGACTACCTCGAGAAAGTTGTCTTTGCAGGCAACACGGGTGTCTCTATCGCCCCCACGCCCGAGGACGTCGCCGGCTTCGAGAAGTACATCGACACCTATAAGCGCTGCCTCCCCATCGAGCAGTCCGCCGTCGATCACAAGTAAAACAAATCCCCCTCGCCTTCGGCGAAAGAAAATAATCCCCTCGCGATGCGAGGGGATTATAAATATATAGAACCCTCGCCGAATGGCGAGGGGATATTTTTATTTATAATTCATGATGATGGATGACAGTTTCACATGATCTGCTACCGCTGGAAAAGCCGCGCGCGTTTGACCCCCGAGGGCAAAGCAACGGTGACCCCCGAAAACCTTTTGTTTTTGACCCCTTTAAAGTCCTGACCGACGGGGT
>CACZVE010000084.1 GCA_902784565.1 uncultured Prevotellaceae bacterium | reverse complement strand
CCATTTGGCAACGAACCAGAAACAGTCACCGCGTTCTCCACTATCACCGAAGTCCACGAGAAAATATCTCCCGCAGGTCTTGCCGTAGTAGAGGTTGCAGCTGGCAATGGTGTCCGTATAGAACGGATTCTTGAACTTTACTCCGGCAACAACCTTGTCGCCAAGATAGTGCTGGAATACCTTCAAGCCACCGTCAGTTGCCCTGAGAATGTCATCCTTTTCCTTCAGATCCTTCATCATTGCTTCATTATCAGGGCATGAGTCTGTAGAGAGAAAATAAGTTCCTTGATTTCCGTCAGAGAGTACCAAACGGCTGAGTTGCGGGAATCCCCCATCTTCACAGGAACCAGCAGATTGTCCTTGCGCCATCTCTTCAACATAATGGGCTGATAGCCCATTTTCTCCAAATAGCGTTTGGCATCCTCCTGCTTAATCCTGTCATCCTCAGGATCTCTGGTCTTGATGTATCTCTGAACACCAATATCTGCCGATGCAGAGATAATGTTTCTTAATTGATTCAACGTAATTTCCATATTCGTATTGAACTTTTTTGTGCCTGTTTGTGGTACAGGCTTTGGCTTTTCAAAGAATCGGCGCAGTTTTCTGCCTTTCACAAGGCAAAATGAGGCATATTCGACGCAAAACCTCATTTTTTGTAGCAAGATTCAATAATTTAACACCCATTTTCTTTTGAAATCCAATCTTTTTTTTTAAATTTGCACCCGAAACAAGTTATCCTTATCGGATGCGGTTCTTGAAAACGGCTGCAAAGATAGAACTTAATTCTATACTCCGCAAGAGATTTCTTGTAAAAGGCAATATTTTAACATTGAATTTAACATAGTTTTACTATTCTATGAGAATAATAGACAGGTTTGACCTTTACATGAAGGAGAAGGGACTGAATGACAATCGCGTTACAGTCCAGCTTGGTTTGTCAGTAGGTTCAATCGGTAAGTCCAGAAAAGAAGGACGAGACCTCTCGAAGAAAGCTGTAGCCAAGATTCTGGCTTACTACAACGATCTAGACGAGACGTGGCTTCTAACCGGTAACGGTGAAATGCTGTGTGAGCCGAGAGTAAAGGAAGAGGAGCAGAAGCCTACTCAGGAAGACAAGAAAACTTCAACTCGTTCAACCATTGAGAAACTTGTTGATGGTATCTGCAGTACGGAAGCCATCATTGAAAAATTGGTGGATGAAATCTCCAAATCACACGACCTTGTCGCTAAGCAGCAAGAACAGATGGATCGTGTTCTGACTATGCTGGAGTCAGAAAGAACGGATAAAGGCGAACTGGAGAAAATTCTCAAGAAGAAGTACGAGGGTTCTTTGAAATAAAATCTTAAAAATAATAACGGGTGCCGAAATCGACGCAAAATCGACGCAAACCCGATTTTCGATAAAGTCGCAAACATCGATAAACAGAGGGACTATCGGAGAATTTGATAGATTGCTTGTGGTTCTGAATGTCGACGGTTCGAGTTCGTCTGGGCATCCTTCTAAAGTGCTGATAATCAAACGATTTCGGCACTTTTATTTTGACCGTATTAAGGCTGATTAACTTTTCCTAATAAATTCCAAAAGATTCCTCCGTATCGCGATAGAATGGAGAATTTTTCGTAACTTTGCCGTCGGTTATGGATCTACAGAGTTTCTTCACATCACCATTCCCGCTATCGCGCCTACCCGTAGCCTTTTTGAACGTGGTTTGCGAGATGGCTCCCTACTTGCTGTTGGGATTCCTGATTGCAGGGGTGCTGCATGTGTTTGTGCCGCAGAAGTTCTATGCCAACTATCTGTCGCGCAAAAACAGACTGTCGGTGCTATGGGCGGCACTGTTGGGAGTTCCCCTTCCATTGTGTTCGTGCGGTGTGATTCCAACGGCTATCGGTCTGAGGAACGAAAAGGCATCAAAGGGGGCTATTGCCTCATTTCTCATTGCCACACCGCAGACGGGCATCGACTCCATCTTGGCCACTTTCTCGCTGATGGGACTGGGCTTTGCCATTATCCGTCCTGTGGCAGCACTCATTACAGGTGTCTGCGGCGGACTGCTGGTAAACAGGCTGGTTCGTGAGGATGATTACTGCTCTGTGGATGACAACTCTCAACTTTCAACTGTCAACTCTCAACTAAAGATCTGGCGGGTTGTGAAGTATGCCTACTATGACATGATTCGCGACATTGGTCTGCGGCTGCTCATCGGACTTGTCGTGGCGGCATTGATTCAGGTCGCAGTGCCCGACGAGTTCTTCCTTTCCTTCGGCAGTCAGCCGCTGTTGCAGATGTTAGTCATCCTGGTCATTGCCGTACCGATGTATATCTGCTCTACGGGTAGCATCCCCGTGGCGGCTGCCCTGATGATGAAGGGTCTCTCGCCAGGAGCGGCACTGGTGATGCTGATGGCGGGGCCCGCAGTCAACCTGGCCTCCATCCTCGTGGTTCACAAGTCTATGGGACGACGTTTCACCTCCATATATCTGATGACCATCGTGGGCTTCGCCGTCCTCTTCGGTCTGCTACTGAATGCCACTGGCTTAGATTTCTCTGTCGCAAGTCATGGCGCCTGCTGCATGACATCTGTTCTGCCCAGCCCGTTTAAACTCGTTTGTGCCATAGTATTAACTCTATTAATAGTATTTGCTCTTATGATGAAACTGTTTAGTAAGTTAACCACCAAGAAACCGTTAGACCCTGACGTTACAGTTTACAGGGTCGAGGACATGCATTGCAGCCATTGCGAGGCTGCCGTAGTCCGTGCCGTCGAGGATCTGCCAGGCGTAGAGAAAGCCAAGGCCAGCGCTTCATCCAACACCCTCACCATCAAAGGCCCTGCTACGGAAGAAGCCATCCGCAAGGCGGTAGAAGGGATTGGCTATACGTTTAAGGGACGATAAAGCCAGTGGCATTACAAGAATGGAAGAATATGTTCCTACCCTTGATGTCAGAAACGAGG
>CACZVE010000083.1 GCA_902784565.1 uncultured Prevotellaceae bacterium | reverse complement strand
CAAAATGGCATCCTGGTGTTCTTGCGGTATCAGGTCTGAGAGAGTGACTTCGCCCGTAGGAATAAAACGAGCCAGATGACCAATGATGGTGCCAACGGTCAAGTTGCGCTCTTTGGCGATCTCCTCGGGTTTCAGACCCTGACGGAACATCTGATAAGTGATGTTGTACGTCTTTTCTTTCGGTTCCTTTTTGGGCTTTTCCTTTTTGGGTTTCCGCTCACGTTTGGGTTTGATGGTTCCCTCATCGATGGCATCCAACATAGAATACTGTTTCTCATGCAAATAGGTCGCAATCGAAAAACCCTGTTCGGCAATCCTCGCCAAGAGGTAACGACGAGAGAGAACGGCCTGGCGCGTCTCCGTCAGCGAGTCCGTGAAACGACTCATCGCCTGCTTGTTGCCAGTCTTAATATCAGCAGCCAAGTTAAGGGAATTACCAAAGACAGTACCAATGGACTCCTCGAAATAGGCCGCACTACGCTCCATGCAATTTGTCCTGTTGCATCTGGCGCATCTTCTGCAACCATTTCTCAGAGACAGACATTGTCTGGGCACTTAGATTGGAGAGCACACGCTTATGGAGTTCCGTAATATCTGTATGACTGTGGTAGAAAAACTCAGTCATCAGTCGCAGCAGATGTTCCTCTTTATAGAATATGTCGTGGAAGTCGAAGAGTTCAAGCAGTAGATAACGATAGTATTCTTCCTTCAACTGGGGCAGTTGTTCGATACTCTTACGCGCCTCCTCTTCCTGACGACTGATATAACTCTCCACCTTTTCGTCTGCGATGATGGCACGGGCCTCGATGGGAGCAGAAAGCACCATTCCATCGAGCGATTTACAACGACTTAGGGCCACATACACCTGACCAGGAGCAAATGAGAGGTTGGCATCAATGATGGCTCGTTCGAAGGTCAGGCCCTGACTCTTATGAATGGTGATGGCCCATGCAAGTCGAAGTGGCAACTGACGGAACTTACCCTGTATTTTGGTCTCGATGACACGTGTCTCTTCATTCAACTGATACTGTGCATTCTCCCACTCCAACGGTTCCACCTCGATGGCCTCACTGTCACCAGGACAGAGCACAGAGACATGACTGTCGCTGATTTCCACGATTTCACCAATACGACCATTATAATAACGGTGTTCTCCTGTAGGGTCGTTCTTGACAAACATTACCTGCGCCCCTTGTTTCAGCACCAGGAGTTCTGAGGTGGGATAGGAATAATCAGGGAAGTTGCCCTCTATCTGTGCCCTGAAATAAGGCAACTTGGAGAGTTCGCTATCGTTATAGTTGTCTGCCAGACGGTTATGAGTGGTCAGACGGATATAGCCTTCACCAGGTTTGGGGATGAAGGTAGGGTTATAGCGGCTGTTCAGCGTGGCGAGATCATCTGCTGTCGGACAAGCCTCACGCACATGATTCAATACATTGAGAAAAGCCGAATCCTCCTGACGATACACCTTATCTAATTGTATGGTCACATAGTCTATCTGTGCCAGCGCCTTCGAGCCAAAGAAATAAGGGGTGTCGTAATAAGGCCTGAGCAACATTTCATCCTCAGGTGTCACCACGGGCGTCAACTGTTGCAGATCGCCAATCATCATCAGTTGCACCCCACCAAAGGGCTTGTACCTGTCACGGTAACGAGCATTCGGCACATAAGGCGTAAAGGGCAGTTGGAAAAACGAGTGGATGGTGACACCTCCTGCATTGATGGCAGCCACACCCGTTGGTGCCACCACGATAGAACGTTTCTTACTCTGTTCCACGACGGTTCGCAGGAAGGTAGTCTTGCCCGTCCCTGCCTTACCAGTCAGAAAAATACTGCGCCCCGTGTGCTCCACGAAGTCCCATGCTCTACGCAATTCTTTGTTTGTTTCCATAGCGTTTGATTTTTGTTTTCAGTAAAATGATTTGTTTGCAAAGGTAATCTTTTTCTTGGAAATGGCAAAATATTTAGTCATTAATTACACTTTTTCTACCAAACAATGCGATGATGTGCGAAGATTTTCGTATTTTTGCGGGCAGAAAGTGTAAAGGTATGATACTGAAATACGATGTGATTGTCATTGGAGGAGGTCATGCGGGTTGCGAGGCAGCCTGCGCCAGTGCCAATATGGGTGCGAAGACCTGTCTGGTGACAATGGACATGAACAAGATTGCACAGATGTCATGTAATCCTGCTATCGGAGGAATTGCTAAGGGACAGATAGTCAGAGAGATAGATGCTCTTGGCGGACAGATGGGACTGGTGACGGATGCCACCTCGATACAGTTCCGGATGCTGAATGTAGGCAAGGGACCTGCCGTTTGGAGTCCGAGAGCCCAATGCGATAGAGGGAAGTTCATCTGGGAGTGGCGCAAGCATCTCGATGAAACGGAAAATCTGGAAATCTGGCAGGATCAGGCAGATGAACTGATCGTAGAAGATGGAAAAGCCATTGGCGTGCGTACCATCTGGGGCGCAGAGATCTATGCGAAATGTGTTATTGTGACTGCAGGCACCTTCCTCAATGGCTTGATGCATATCGGACGGAAGATGGTGCCAGGTGGACGTATCGCAGAACCAGCAGTGCCCCATTTCACAGAAAGTATCACCCGTCATGGGGTCGTTTCAGCAAGGATGAAGACAGGAACCCCAGTGCGCATCGATAAGCGTTCCGTACATTTCGAAGACTTGGAGATCCAGCCTGGCGAAAACCGTCCCTATCAATTCAGTTATATGAACCAATGTGGGGCACTAAAACAACTGCCTTGCTGGACAGTAAACACCAACGAGGAGGTGCACGAAATCCTGAAAAGCGGTTTGGTGGATTCACCTTTATATAATGGACAGATACAATCGATAGGGCCTCGTTACTGTCCTTCGATAGAAACAAAGCTGGTTACCTTCCCTGAGAGAGAAAAACATCCGCTGTTCTTGGAACCAGAAGGCGAGGATACCAACGAAATGTACCTCAATGGCTTCTCCTCCTCGTTGCCGATGGATGTTCAGATAGAGGCCCTGAAAAAAATGCCTGCTTTTAGGGATGTAAAGGTGTATCGTCCAGGCTATGCCATCGAATACGATTTCTTCGACCCCACCCAATTAAGCCATTCGTTGGAATCAAAGATAATTGTCAACCTCTTTATGGCTGGACAGGTGAATGGTACCACTGGCTACGAAGAGGCAGGAGGACAAGGAACGATTGCTGGTATCAATGCTGCCCTCAAAGCAGGTGCAGACAACGAAAGAACCTACAGTCCTTTCGTCCTCCATCGCGATGAAGCCTATATTGGTGTACTCATAGACGACTTAGTGACAAAAGGTGTGGATGAACCTTATCGGATGTTCACATCGAGGGCTGAATATCGTATCCTACTGAGACAGGATGATGCCGATGCCCGTCTCACCGAAAAAGCGTACGCATTAGGTCTGGCAAAAAGAGAAAGATACGACTGGTGGCAGGAGAAAAAACAACACATCGAAGAAATCGAAGCATTCTGTCAGAGCTTTGCGATAAAACCGAAATTGATAAACTCTGCGCTAGAAGCCCTTGGCACTACCCCACTCCAATTTGGTTGTAAGTTGATCGATTTGGTGAACCGACCTCAACTTAATCTGGCCAACCTCTCAGAAATCATTCCTCAATTAAAAGAAGTACTAAACCGTCCGAATAATCGTAAAGAGGAAATCGCAGAGGCTGCGGAGATCAGAATGAAATACAAAGGATACATCGAACGGGAAAACGTGGTTGCAGAGAAGATGCACCGTCTGGAGAATATCAAGATTAAAGGACACTTCAACTACAAAGAACTGCAAGGTCTCTCCACCGAGTGCCGTCAGAAACTGATGAAGATACAACCTGAGACTTTGGCACAGGCGAGTCGTATTCCTGGCGTCTCCCCAAGTGACATCAATGTGCTCTTGGTACTGATGGGGCGATAATGTTCCACGTGAAACAAACAACAAGTAACAACAATTATAACTTACTGATTATGAACACGAAATTACTGATTGACAATCTGCGCTGTGTACCAGATTTTCCAAAGAAGGGCATCAACTTCCGTGATGTGACAACACTCTATAAGAGTGCCGAATGCATGAAAGAAATGCTCGACGAGATGGAACGACTTTACAAAGACAAGGGCATCACAAAGATCGTTGGTGTGGAGAGTCGAGGTTTTGTGATGGCTTCTGCACTTGCTGGACGATTGGGTTGTGGTGTGGTGCTGGCACGTAAGCCAGGCAAATTGCCAGCAACAGTCATCAAGGAATCCTTTTCTAAGGAATATGGTGTTGACACCGTTGAGATGCACCTCGACTCCATCGAACCGGATGACGTTGTACTTATTCATGATGACCTTCTCGCAACAGGTGGTACGGCTAAGGCTGCTTATAAACTCGTAGAGCATTTCCATCCGAAGAAGGTCTATATGAACTTCATTATCGAAATAACAGATGAAGGCCTCCACGGACGAGACCTCTTTGAGGGTATTGAACTCACCACCCTCTTAACCGTCTAACAACGTTCCACGTGAAACACTCTCTTGCGAAAGTCCTATAAACAAAGGGCTTCGCAAGCGTGACACACAAAAGTACACAAGATGACAAGGGAGGAAAACGAGAAGCGGTTGGAGCATCTGAAAGGGATTGTTAGGCGCTTGCCTGACAAACCTGGCAGTTACCAGTTTTATGACGAGACGCATACCATTATCTATGTGGGTAAGGCGAAGAGCCTCAAATCGAGGGTCTCGTCTTACTTCCACACGGA
>CACZVE010000082.1 GCA_902784565.1 uncultured Prevotellaceae bacterium | reverse complement strand
CTTGGCACCACCCATCGGCAGTGTGGTCAGAGAGTTCTTGAAAGTCTGCTCGAAAGCGAGGAACTTCAGGATACCGAGGTTCACGCTCTTGTGATAACGAAGACCGCCTTTGTACGGGCCAATGGCGTTGTTGTGCTGGATACGGTAACCCATGTTGGTCTGAACCTTACCCTGGTCGTCAACCCATGTGATACGGAACTCACACACTCTGTCGGGGATGCACAGACGCTCGATCAGGTTGGCCTTCTCGAACTCGGGGTGCTTGTTGTACTCCTCCTCGATGGTGGGAAGAACTTGAGAAACTGCCTGGATGTACTCCGGCTCATTGGGGAAGCGCTGCTTCAACTGCTCTACAACTTGTGCTGCATTCATAATCTTTTTACTTTTTTTGTTGTTTGTTATACAATTAATAAAAACTGGATGCAAAATTACATCAAAAATCTGAAATAACAAACATTTTATCAGATTTTTCTTTCAATTCGTATCTTTTTGTTACTTTATTGATATAAATCAAGACATTTCGTAATCTTTTGACAGGGGAAAAGAAAAGTCCCCTCCAAACCCATGATTTGAAGGGGACTCATTTGGTCTTCCAAGTAGTCGATAGGGGAATCGAACCCCTATGCCAAGATTGAGAATCTTGTATCCTAACCATTAGATGAATCGACCCCCCGGTACGGGAACCCGTACGGCAGTTTAGCAAACTGCTGGTTTCAGCCACTCACCCATCCTTCCAAAAGGAGGTTTTAAGCTTCAACCGTGGGGTTTTCTCCTTGATTGCGGGTGCAAAGGTACTACAATTTTCCGAAACCTCCAAATCTTTTGCCTACTTTTTTCGAAAAAAGTTATTTGAAGGCGATGATAGTCGTCAAATCCTTATCGAAATAGAAGGTACGCGACTGATTCAGGCTGTCTGCCCCATAGCGCATACGGATGTAGAGCAGGGTCGGAGAGGTGCGTTGGGTGGTGAAATGCACGTCCTTGAAGAGCGTGTCTTTCGTCGCATTCGTCTGAAGCACTTGTAGTAGTGAATCGCTGATTACTTTCGTGGAGTCGAGATCGGAGAACGAACTGATGTCGATCTTTTCTGTCGCATGTTCCTTCACGAAACTCTTAACCAGTTGTTTGGCTTCATACCGCTGCCCGCACGAGGCGAGCAGCAGTAACCCTATACTTATTAATAAAATATGTACGCGCGAAGATTTCATTTCTGCGGTATGTTTTTAAGTACATCGAGCAGGTGATCCCATGCCATCTGTACGGTGGGTATGTGCAGACGCTCGTCGGGGGTATGTACAAAGCGCAGGGTAGGTCCGAAACTCACCATGTCGAGGTTGGGGTAGCGCTCCGAGAAAAGGCCGCACTCCAGTCCGGCATGGATGCCACGCATGATGGGTTCCTTGCCGAAGAGGCGCACGTAGGAGTCCCAGACAATCTTCTGCAGTTCACTGTTGGCCCTCATCTTCCAGGCAGGATAGCCGTCGCTGCTCTTTGCCTCAGCACCAGCCAGTTCGAAGACTGCCTGGATGGTGGCGCACATATTGTCGAGGTTTGACATCACATTACTGCGCTGACTACTCAGGATATCGATGGCATCCTTGCTTGTATGTACGCTGGCGATATTGCTTGATGTCTCCACCATACCTCCCAGGGCCTCGTCCTGACAGATGGCATAGATGCCATTGTCGACTGCCTGCAAGGCCCAGATGAAGTGCTTGGCAACTGCGGGATCGATGACAGGCTCAGCATCGGTGCTCTCCATATTCCATACCATCTGCGTATCCGTCACATGGAACTCATCCTCCACCTCCGAGGCAAACACGTTCCAGTCGGCACGAATGTTTTCCTTGAGATCATTGGGAACGGCTATCACAAAGTAACCATCGCGGGGGATGGCATTGTGCAGTTTGCCACTATGGAACTGTGCCAGAGAGATGCCCTCATAGCGTTTCATCTCCTGGAACAGGAAACGGCCCAGCAGTTTGATGGCATTGGCGCGCTTCTTGTTGATGTCGTCGCCAGAATGGCCACCTACGAGTCCTTTCAACGAACCCTTGATGAAGAAAGTACCTGCAGCAGCTGCCTGACGCTGGAAGGTGAACTTGGCCTGGGTGTTGCGACCACCGGCACAGGAGACGAATATCTCACCCTCATCCTCCGAGTCGAGGTTGATGAGGTAGTCGCCTGTCATAAAACCGGCCTTCATACCCTCTGCACCAGAGAGCCCTGTCTCTTCATCGCGGGTAAAGACACACTCGATAGGACCGTGTTCAATATCATCGGATGCCAGGATGGCCAGTTCGATGGCACAACCGATACCATCGTCTGCTCCCAGGGTCGTTCCCTCGGCCGTCAACCACTCTCCATCCACATATGTCTTGATGGCATCCTTATCGAAGTCGAACTCCACATCCACGAGTTTGTCGCACACCATATCCATGTGACTCTGCAGGATGACCGTCTTACACTTCTCCATGCCCTTGGTGGCAGGTTTGCGAATGATCACGTTACCCGTCTCATCCACTTTGGTATCCAGTCCGTGGCTTTCGCCCCAGTTTTTCAGATAGGCAATCATCTTCTCCTCACGTTTCGAAGGACGCGGAATTTCGTTAATCTTCGCAAATTCAGCGAAGACAACATATTTTTGATTTTATTTTTGGTATATTGCGCTCTTATTCGTACCTTTGCAGCCGAATTGCAACTGCAAAAGTACAAAAAATGATTGAGACTCTGCTCATCTCCGCGTTAATAATTGCTATCGCGATGGTATTTTTCCTCGTGAGGGTGTTGTTGGTCAAGGGGGGCGAGTTTAAATCCCAGCATATCCACGACTCTAAGGCGATGCGTGAGCGAGGTATCAACTGCGTGCTCGACCAAGATCGTGAAATGCGAAACAAGATCAATAAAAAACGAACAAATAACAAATAATAGTTAAGATGAAAAAGTACATTTTCCCTGCACTCGCCATCGCAGCCATGATGGTATCGTGCAACAATTCCGCCCCGAAGATGGATGAGCAGCCTGCTGCAGATGCCTCCACCACGGGTATGAAGATTGCCTACGTAGAGGTAGACTCTCTGATGACGCAGTACACCTTTGCCAAGGACTACAGCGTCACACTCGAGAAGAAGTCGAACAATGCCCGTAACACCCTGAACCAGAAGGGTAACGCCCTACAGGCCGCTGTCAACAATTTCCAGCAGAAACTCAACAACAACGGTTTCCAGAGTCGTGAGCAGGCTGCCAGCGTGCAGAATGCCATCCAGCGTCAACAGAACGACCTGCAGGCCCTCCAGGCCCGTCTGGAGAACGAACTGGCCAGTGAGACCGCAAAGTTTAATGAGGCTTTGCGCGACTCGTTGAATAATTTCCTGAAGGCCTACAACAAGGACAAGAAATATGATATCATCCTCTCGAAGGTTGGTGACAATATTCTCTTTGCCGACAAGAAGTTCGACATCACACAGGATATCATCAACGGTCTGAACAAACGCTACAAGCCCGCTGCTGCCAAGAAGGCTGACGAGAAGAAAACTGACGAGAAGAAGGACGAAAAGAAATAATTGGTTTTTCTATATGATAACAAAAAAGCGGCGCATCCATTCGGGTGCGCCGCTGATTTGTTATTACTTTATCACGACTTTTTTGCCATTGACAATATAGAGACCTCGGGGCAGGCCATCGAACGAGGTGGCAGACAACCGTACACCCTGGAGGGTGTAGATGCCCTTAGAGGCGTCCAGGGTCCTGTCGACCTCAATGTTGCCGATGCCAGCGGGATCACCGCCATTCAGACCACGTACAAAACCGGCATAGACATGCTTGCGGTAGAAGTTGGAATCCCATATACCTACCGGTTCGCCACCACGCCATCCGCTACTGGAGGGAGAATCGTTGGTACACCACTGACAGATGCCCCACTGTTGTTCGGGGGGGATGATGCGGAAATACTCCTTGAAGATCCACTCGTAGAAATCGGCCATCTTCTTGTGCTCGGCTTCAGTCACCTGATCCGTCTTGATGGAACTTCCCCATCTGTTGCTTCCGCGGACATATCCCATGTCGAGTTCCGAAACACGGCAGAGTTTTCCACTTGCGGCAATCACCTCAAACATCTTGGTGATGTGCTCTTTGATGCCCTTCATGATATTGGCATCTTCGAAGCAACTGATATGCATCTGTGTGCCGATGCCATCGATCTTCGTCACGCCATCGTCTTCCCATTTCTTGATCCATCCCACCAGACTCTTCACCTTCTTGTTGTTGTCCCAGTCGGACTCCAGATTGTAGTCGTTGATGAAGAGTTTGATGTCCTTGGGACCATACTTACGGGCCAGGCGACAGGCTTGGCGTACGTACTCGAGGTCGCCCATGTAGTCCTGCCAGTAGAAAACATCACCACCGACATCCCATGTACCACTCTTGTAGCCATCGGAATGTTGCAGTTCGTAGTTACCCTGACCATCATCGCCACCACCAGAGATGGCCTCGTTAACGAGATCCCAGGCCTTCACCTTCCCATCGCAGGCCTCCATCATACCCTTGATCCACTTGTCCATGGCATAGACCAGGGTGTCGTGACGTTCCTCAGCCGTGAGAGGGATGGTCTTGTCGGACGTATAGCCCTCGAACTTGATTTTCCGGATATAGATGTCACCGACAAAGTCGCCGCACTGGAGCATGAAGAAACTGCTCTCTACGGCTGCCGTATAACTGACTTCCACATCCTGCCATTCTGTTGTGAAAGGAATATCAGGGTATTCTCCGTTGTTCCAGTCACCCAGTTTGCTGTGCAGATTACCTGCCTCTGTGCCTTTGACTGTTATCGTCATCTTATAGACCTGGCCAACCTTGGTGGGGATATCGGTCATGGCCAGGAACTGTACGTCCCAGGAGTTGGTATTCTTTTTAGTACAATGCACGTTGAGACCGTCGTTGGCATCATAATTAAAGGAATAGCCGTATTGGCTCTCATCTGAATGCCAGCCTACACTTTTGTCTTTGCGGAAATCCTTGCTGGCAATCTCTGACCATACCTCTCCGGCAGAAGGATCCGGTTTATCGGCGAGGAGTTTTTTCATCCATCCGATGGGCTGCTGAGAGTGCCAAGCGAGGGTGTGACCATAGACATTGAGACCAGCCTCTGTGGCTGTATTCACATAGTTCTTCACCGTGTTGAAATTCATGTTACCATTGCCATCCACGCAACTGGCCATCTTCATGGCGTTGCCTGCAACAGTCTCGGTGAAGTTGGCATTGGTCATCTTATAGACCGTAGATTTCTTGAGATAGTCACTGACGGTAGTACCTGCACCAAGTTTGAAGTTGGGGTATTTGGCATAATCGATGTAGTCTTTGAGAGCCAGATACTCATCCAAGTATCGGTAGTCGTCGTTGTTGGGCTTACCCAACTCATATTTTTCCTGTTGTGCCATAGCCAAACTCGAAAGACCGGCTATCAGCAATAATAAGTATATTCTCTTCATTGTTTTAATTTCAATTAAACAGAAAAGGTTAATAAAATTTGAAAGGAAAAGGGAGCATCCCTCGCGGATGCTCTCTTTGGTATGAAAGGTAGTCTGGAGCGAGAAACTCCAGACTACACTGTTTGCAGATTAATCTTCCCAATTCTCCTGGGTCTTGCGAACGTAGCTCTTGTAGCGCAGCTGGGCCATCTTCTGAGCTTCGGCGAACAGTTCCTCGGCCTCGTTGGGATAAGCCTTCTTCACTGACAGGTAACGTACCTCACCGAGCAGGAAGTCGTGGAAGTTCTCCCAGTTGGGCTCCTTAGAGTCGAGTGAGAACGGGTTCTTGCCTTCCTCAGCCAGAGCGGGGTTGTAGCGCCACAGGTGCCAGTAACCGCACTCAACAGCCTTCTTCTCCTCAGCCTGGCTCTTACCCATA
>CACZVE010000081.1 GCA_902784565.1 uncultured Prevotellaceae bacterium | reverse complement strand
GATCTGTCGGCTGTGGAACTCCCGATAGAGCTTGGTGGCCTCCTTGCAGGCATAAGTCATGTCAAACGGGTGGGTCTGCTCCTGCGAATAGAGCATCAGAGCGTTCTGGTCGGCCTGCTTCATGGTCAGCAGCAGATTCGTGATCAACTGTTTGGCACGTTCCCTTCTGATGGCACTGCGCACGGTCAGGTCATTGTTGTATTGCTCCAACTCAGACTGCAGGATGGCGAGCGTCTGTTCAAGGTCTTTCTCCTTCAGCACGGCACCAGCCTCTGCGATGAAGCCTAACATCAAGGCGAATATCAGTAAAAAGCGTTTCATTTCTGTTTCTGTACTTATTTATTTTTGTTCTGCAAAGGTACGAAAAAAATCGCATTTTTAAGAAAAAAACTGCTATAATCTGATTGTTTTATATCTTTTTTGATTACTTTTGCAGCGTAAACCATCAAAAATAACGAGAAATGATACTAATTGCAGATAGTGGAAGTACCAAAACCGACTGGGCGATCGTAACTGGCGCCTCTCAACCTGTTGTCCTCAACACACAGGGCATTAATCCTGTTCATCAGTCACGTGAGGAGATCGTGCAGATCGTTCGTGAGGAATTTGTAGGAGCCATGGGCTCGAATCCGGAGGTTCAGAAACTGCGCAGTTCGGCTATCCTGACCCCAGAGTTCCCGATGGCTGTCTATTTTTATGGCAGTGGCATCCGTCCAGAACTGGAGACCTTGATGACCTCACTCCTGCAGGAGACATTCCCACAGGCGAGTGTCGTTGAGGCACATAGTGATCTCTTAGGTGCTGCTCGCGCACTTTGTGGTCATAACTATGGTATTGCTAGTATTTTAGGGACGGGTGCTAATTCTTGCCTTTATGACGGAAATGGTATCATTCAGCATACTCCCGCCTTGGGCTATATTCTGGGCGATGAGGGTAGTGGCTCTGTACTCGGCAAACGTTTTATCCATGATCTGTATGGTGGTAAGTTATCAGAAGAAATTAAGACGATGTTTGAGAAGGAGACCCGTCTGAATCTGCCAGAGATCATCAAGCGTGTCTATCGTCAGCCCTTGGCTAACCGCTTCCTGGCTTCCCTCTCCGAGTTTATCGGCAATCACCTTGACGATGCTGGTGTCAGGGCCGTTGTAATCGATAACTTTGTTGATTTTCTGCGTTATCACATCCAGCCCTACAACCGTCCGGACCTGCCTGTTTCGTTCGTGGGTAGTGTGGCTTGGCATTATCAGGATGAACTGCGCGAAGCCGCTGAACGTCTCGACTTCCAGCTTGGCACTATCCTCAAGACCCCTCTCGCAGGTCTTGTTCGCTATCATAAACTGTAAAATATTATAACTATGAATAAGAAAGAGCATTTTGTTATTACGATTAATCGTGAGTTAGGTAGTGGCGGTCGCACCGTTGGTGAGATCTTAGCTAAAAAACTTGGAGTTACCTTCTATGATAAGGCATTGATCAAGGCATTAGAAGAAAAGTTTAACCTCACAGCCGACGAGATCGAGAAGCTGAAAGGCCGCAAGACCAGATGGTGGGAAGACTTCAAGCGCATCTCTGAGGTCGGCACTGGGCTGGTCGATAGCCGATCCTGTCTGGCGAAATATGGTAAGGAGCCTGATGTGCTCACCACCGAGAACGTCTTTCAGGCAGAGACGGAGATCCTGAATGGGATTGCCGAGGAAGAGTCGTGCGTCATTGCAGGCCGTTGCGGTTTCTTCGTGTTGCGAAATCACCCCAACCACTTAAGAGTCCTTATTCAGGCACCGATGGCGAATCGTGTTGCACGTGTCGCCGCCAAACAGCACATCTCTGAGGCCGAGGCCCGTAAGATCATCGAGAAAGTGGATAAGATGCGCGAGAACTACGTGACGCGCTTCACAGGCACCACGCGTTACGACACCCGTAACTACGACCTCGTCTTCAATGCCGATGGCAAGACTGAGGAGCAAATCGCCGATCAGATCCTGTCGTATATTGATTAACGATAATTTCTGACAAATTATCGCTTGTAACTCGTGTATTTTTCATCAAGTTGAATTTGGCTTTGAAATACACGAATTATGAGCGATTTTTCAATTAGTTGATAATCAGTCGCTTGTAATTTTGTGACTTGAAAAAGTGATAGAAAATACCTGAAAAACATCAAGAATGAGCCTTATATGAACTATAAATAAGTTACTTTTCGCACTTCAAAAAGTTATTTTTCCCAAGTAAGGGAATTATTTTTCCCTAACTAAGGAGTAACTTTTTCTACGTGTGGGAATAATTTCACCCTTTTTATTTCATGTTCTTTTTCTAGATTGTTTCATTTTGAAGTGTTAAAAACTTGCAAAGTTTTCTAACAATTATTCGGTGGATTCTTAATCGGTAGAGCCTGGATCCAATAGGAGGTTTTGCGGATTTTTACGTGTTTTATTTGGTGGTTTGGAAAAGAAATTGTATATTTGCAGGCAAAATAACTAAATATTTCATATTTGATGAAGCTAAAACTATTCGTCACTTTCCTGATGGCTGCGATGACTATCCCCATGGTGGGACAGTCGAAGTTCGTGACTGTGAAGGACGGGCATTTTGAAAAAGACGGCCTGCCTTATTATTATGTTGGTACTAATTTCTGGTACGGGGCGATCCTCGGCTCTGAAGGTCAGGGCGGCGATCGCCAGCGACTCTGCCAGGAACTCGACCTGATGAAGCAGATTGGCATCGACAACCTGCGTATCCTCGTGGGGTCTGATGGCGAACGGGGTGTGACCACGAAGGTGGAACCGACCTTGCAGGTGGCACCTGGCGTATATAACGATACAATCCTTGCGGGTCTCGACTTTCTGATGCAGGAGATGGGAAAGCGTCAGATGGTGGCAGTGCTTTATCTGAACAACTCGTGGGAGTGGAGTGGGGGCTACGGCTTTTATCTGCAGCATGCGGGTGCCGGCAAGGCGCCAAGACCAAACGAGGACGGTTATCCTGCCTATATGAACTTCGTGGCTCAGTATGCTACGAACCAGCAGGCGCACCAACTGTTCTATGACTACGTGAGATTCATCCTCAGTCGTACGAACCGTTATACAGGCGTCGCCTATAAGGACGATCCTGCCATCATGTCGTGGCAGATCGGCAACGAGCCGCGAGCCTTCTCGAAAGAGGCATTGCCAGCCTTTGAACAGTGGCTCAGCAAGGCCTCTGCACTGATTCGTGAACTGGATCCGAACCACCTGATCTCCATCGGCAAGAATATCGACTACTGCAATATCCACCTGTGGCCCTATAACTGGAGTTGGGCGCGTCAGGATCATCTGATCGAGGACCTGCCGCAGGCCAAGGCGAACACGAAGGACTATATCGACCGTCATCTGGCTATCTGCGCCAAGATCAAGAAACCGCTGGTGATGGAGGAGTTCGGCTATCCGAGGGATGACTTTAAGTTTGCCTTAGGCACACCGACGGCGGGACGTGATGCGTTCTACAGTTATGTGTTCTCGTTGGTGGGCGACAATGCCGAACAGGGTGGATACTTTGCTGGCTGTAACTTCTGGGGCTGGGGCGGACTCGCGCAACCGAAGCATGCCGAGCAGTGGCAGGTGGGCGATGACTATACGGGCGATCCTGCCCAGGAGGCACAGGGACTGAACTCCGTGTTTGCTGGCGATGGCTCAACGCTGCAGGTCATCAGTTCGCAGGTGGAACGAATGAAAAATATCATTAAGAAATAGTATGGCTAAAGCTAAATTAATCGAAAAGATCGGCTACGGGTTCGGT
>CACZVE010000080.1 GCA_902784565.1 uncultured Prevotellaceae bacterium | reverse complement strand
TATTCTAAGAAAATAGCAGCCTCGAAAGGGCTGAGGCTCTGTCTGGTCGGAGTCAGTGATGAGGTTCAGGATATCATGGATGTCACGGGTTTCAATTCCTTCTTCGATTGTTTCCACACCATGGATGAATGCCTTCAGGCAGTGAACAGTTAACGTTGAATTGTTATGCATAGAGTCGATCTGTTTCCTACTCATGAGTATCAGGGCCTGAAGTTGCGCCCGGGCAGACCTTATCCCTTTGGGGCAACCGTAGTTGGCAATATGGTGAACTTCTCGGTCTATTCACGTTATGCCACTGACTGTACGTTGGTGCTCTTTCATAATCGCGAGGAGGAACCCTTTGTGGAAATACCTTTCTTCAAGGAGTTCCGGTTGGGTAATGTGTTCTCCATGATCATCTTCGACCTGGATTATGAGAATATAGAATACGGTTTCCGGATGGATGGCCCATATGAGCCGGAAAAGGGTCACTGGTTTGATAAGTCGAAGATCCTGCTCGATCCCTATGCGAAACTCATCGTGGGGCGCGATGTGTGGGGACAGGAACCTCATTGGGACAGTGCCTACCAATATCGTGCACGCGTGGTATTCGACGATTTCGACTGGGAGGATGATCTCCCGTTGGAGACACCTGTCAATGACCTTGTCGTCTATGAGATGCACGTGCGTAACTTCACGTGTGGAGCAGGCTCTGGCGTGAAGCACAGAGGAACGTTTGCTGGTATCGTCGAGAAGATTCCTTATCTGCTTGAACTGGGTGTCAACTGTGTGGAGCTGATGCCTATCCATGAGTTCGACGAGTTTGAGAACCACCGTGTATCCCCAGTTGATGGTCGGCAGCTCTATAACCTGTGGGGCTACAGCAACGTGGGATTCTTTGCTCCCAAAGCTGCCTATGCCTCTACGGGAAAATATGCCATGCAGGTCGACGAGTTGAAAAACCTGGTGAAGCAGTTACATAAGAACGGTATTGAGGTGATTCTCGACGTGGTGTTTAACCACACCGCCGAAGGCAACGAACAGGGACCCTACATCTCTTATCGCGGCATCGACAATAAGACCTATTACATGCTTACCCCCGATGGGCATTATTATAACTTCAGCGGGTGCGGCAATACGCTGAACTGCAACAACCCCAACGTGCGCGACATGATTGCGATCTGGCTGCTATTTTAGGACGCGATCAGAACGGCCATCCGATGTCGAATCCGCCACTGCTCGAATCACTGGCTCATGACCCGATTCTCGGCAAGACTAAACTCATCGCTGAGGCCTGGGATGCGGGTGGGCTCTATCAAGTGGGCTCGTTCCCCTCATGGGGACGTTGGGCAGAGTGGAACGGGAAGTTCCGCGATAGTATCCGACGCTTTCTGAAGAGCGATTCTGACGTGCTCTCCGATGTGAAGGAGCGCATCATCGGATCGCCCGACCTTTATGCCTCACAGGGTAGGGGGATTAAGGCCAGTGTGAATTTTGTCACGGCTCACGACGGTTTCACATTGATGGATCTCGTGTCGTATAACAGCAAACACAATGAGGCCAATGGCGAGGATAATCGTGACGGAGAAAACCATAATAATAGTTGGAACTGTGGTTGTGAGGGCGAAACGGATGATCCTGAGATCAACAGTCTGCGCCATCGCCAGGTGAAGAATGCCATCACGCTACTCATGGTGAGCCAGGGTATTCCGATGGTGCTTTCGGGTGATGAGATGGGCAACTCTCAGAAAGGTAACAACAATGCTTATTGCCAGGACAATGAAATCGCCTGGCTCGACTGGAACAATCTGGAGAAGAACGCTGACATCTTCCGCTATTTCAAACAGATGATCAGGTTCCGCCGTCGACATCAAGTACTTCGTTATGAGGAGCATCTCCGCCACCAGGACTATCGTAACCTTGGCTACCCTGATTTTTCATGGCATGGGACAAAGGCTTGGCAGCCCGAATGTGGCCACAACAATCTCACGTTAGCCTTCATGCTGAATGGCCAATATGTAGCCAATACCGCTGAGGCTCATCCCGACGACTTCATCTATGTGGCTATGAACATGCATTGGGAGATGCACGGATTTGAACTGCCTCAATTACCTGAAGGTATGGCTTGGCATGTATTTGCTAATACGGGGATGGAGTCGCCTCAGGATATTTTTGAACCAGGTGAGGAACCGCTGACGGATAATCAGCATGAGGTGCTTGTCGGTCCTCGTTCCATCATCATCCTTGTCGGAAAATGAGTAAACTGCATTTCCAACCCATCAACGGGCAGGCGCGAGAGATTCTCACGGCCATTCTGAAGTCGCCTGAGGTCGCTTCCTGCAATCAGGAAGAGATCCAGGTGCTGCGGTTGGCTTGTGAGGAAATCATCATGAATGTGACATCTTATGCCTATCCGGAAGGTGTTGATGGTTTCTTGGATGTGGACATCCAGAAGACCGACCGCATGACGATACGTTTCGAGGATGGCGGTGTGCCTTTCAATCCCTTGGAGCAAGAAAAACCTGACACAGGGCTGTCGTGGGACAAACGTCGTATAGGCGGACTTGGCATCTTTCTCTTCCGTCGTAAGATGGATGATGTCCGCTATGCTTACGTAGATAATAAGAATGTTCTGACTATAGAAAAGAAAATATGAAAAAGAGCCATCTATCGCGCCGTATCACCTGGCGTGTCATCGGAATTATATTGTTCTTCAATGTGCTTATCGTTGGAGTCATCGCTGCGTTTGTATCTTTTATGTCACTCGGTAATGGCAGCGTGCGCGGGCAGTACGTGACCGATGGCATTGCCAGCAATGTTGAGACGATGTTCCGATTGGCGAAGACCGTTACGTTTAATAACCGTACCGTCGTTGAAGCCAATATGGACAGTCCAGAGCACATCTTCGGCGCGCTGGAGCAAATCATCAAGATCAACAAGCACTTGGCAGGCTGTTTTGTCGCCTTTGAGCCTGATTACTTCAAAGGTCAGGGCCGATGGTTCGAAGCCTATGCCTACCACACCGACAGTACAAACGTTGATTTCCGGCAGATAGGCTCTCCGCAGCACGACTATTTCAATGGCGCGTGGTATCAGCGGGGACTGTCCTTAGCGCGTACTGACGAAGGCTACCTGACAGACTTGTACTACGATGACACCGTCAATAGCGGTATGTTTTGCAGTTATGTCGTACCTGTATTCGACCGTCAGGGGCGCAAAGTCGGCGTCTATGGTGTTGATCTGAGTAGTGAAATGCTCAATATAGCCATCGACGAAACGATGAATAATGTCAGGAAGGAATTCATGGTCGATGCACAAGGCGACATTGGTGACGACGGTGACATTTATTTCTCTATTCAGATTCTCGACAGCAAAGGCAACAGGATTGCCGGTTCCGACTCACTTGATATCAGCATACTCAAGGGCGAACAAGAGTTGGTGGATAGTGAACTTGACATGAAGGATTTGAAGGGTACACCTTATTATGTCAATACTAAGCAGTTGGGTGGTACGGGCTGTACACTGGTTGTGTTTCAGCATCGTGACCTTGTGTTTACATGGGGTATAGTGATTGCCATTGTCATCCTCTTCTGCATGGGTGTCGGTTGCCTTGTTATCTTCTTCTTTACCAGTAGGAGCATCCATCGTGCCACTAAGCCGTTGGCATTTCTGTCAGAGTCGGCTCAGGAGGTGGCTAAAGGAAACTTCGACGCCTCGCTGCCTACATTCAAGCGCAACGACGAAATAGCCCAGTTGCGCGACTCGTTCGGCATCATGCAGCAGTCGCTGAAACAATATATGGAGGATCTCAAAGTGTCGACCACAGCGAAGGCATCGATAGAGCGGGAATTGGCTATTGCCCACAATATCCAGATGTCGATGTTACCTAAGACGTTCCCTGCCTTCCCCGATCGCGAAGACCTTGAGCTCTATGCGGCGTTGGTGCCTGCCAAGGCCGTAGGTGGTGACCTCTACGACTTCTTCATTCGCGATGAGAAACTGTTTTTCTGCATCGGCGACGTGTCGGGCAAGGGCGTCCCTGCCTCATTGGTCATGGCCGTCAGCCGAACACTCTTCCGCAATGTCGCTGCCCACACTGCAGAGCCGAACCATATTGTGGAAACGATGAACACGAATATATGCGAGGGCAATGACAATTGCATGTTCGTCACGTTGTTCGTCGGTGTGCTCGATCTTCAGACGGGCCATCTGAGCTATTGCAATGCTGGTCATGATGCACCTTATATCGAAGGCAAACTGCTGCCCTGCGACTCAAATCTGCCCATTGGAGTCACGGAAACCTGCCAATACTCCAAACAGGAAACAGACTTGGTATCTGGAACTACCATCTTTCTTTATACCGATGGACTGACAGAGGCAGAAAATGCAAATCGCGATCTCTTCGGGCAGCAGCGCATTACGGACATCGTCACTGCCTTCAAAGGATCACCACAAGAACTGATCGAGACGATGACCGCAGCCGTTCATCAGTATGTCGGCGATTACGAGCAAAGTGATGACCTCACCATGCTTGCTTTGAAACTAACAATGAATTCATCTAATAATAACTGTAATATATGAAAAAGGTATTTTTTAAAACAATTCTACCTGCTGTATTGACTGTCCTTATCTCGTCGTGTAGCGG
>CACZVE010000079.1 GCA_902784565.1 uncultured Prevotellaceae bacterium | reverse complement strand
CGAGTATGTCGAACAGGTGGATAAACTTTTTAAAGAGTTCCGCGATACGGGCGGGAATGGGCAGAGTCCGTTGCCGGCGAAGGCTGAAGTGTCCTACACAGCGTTTGCTCAGGCTGTGGGGCGGTTGGAAGATGCCTACAAAATAGGTCGCACCAGTGACTTCACGAGGCAGATAGCCAACGAGGACAGGCGTCGTGACAACCTCTTCATGGCACTAAAGAGACGAATGCAGCCTATCACGACCTTGTGGCGATGCTGAACGCCTTTGCACTGACAGACGATGACCCGCACCGTTTCGATGAACTCATCTCGCAGGTGAACGAACTCATCAAGTACTACCGCCTCCACGTCGTGCCCAAGCCCGGCAAGAAGGATGAGGAATCAGAGGAGGGCGGTTCCTCGACAGGTAGCAGTGATACGTAAAAAACAGGGACCCGCATCACTGCCAGTCCCTGCCAAAACTAATCCATATTTGTTTGATCAAAAAGATCCTCACTTACCCATGATGATATTGACAATCTTCACGATATCGGCGGCATCCACCACACCGTCGCCGTTGGCATCGGCAACAACAGAGACGGGAATCTCCGATGTCTCAACGGCAGAGTCGTAGAATCCGTCTTTCGAGGCATAAACGGAAATCTTGAATTTCTCAGGCAGTCTGACACCGTTACCGTCGCCCTTGATGGAGGCCAGTATCTCATAGTGGTACTCCACGCCTTCCGTGGCGCAACTGAAGTTCAGTTTGCCGTTATCTACACTGACTGTCGGCTTCTCGCACTTCTCCTTCGACATCATCTCAATCTCATTGAACTTGTTCCAGGGGTCAGCCGCCTTATAGACGTCAACATAATCATCCGGCACTTTCAGGATAACATTGCCGATGTTGTCGAAAGCGTCCTCAGACAGAAGTGGCGGAGTCTCTGCCAGCGCGATCACGCGCTTTAGGCTATAACAGCCTCGAAAAGCACCTGAGGAGATGACTTTCACGGAAGCAGGGATGGTAATCTCTTTAATACCATTACAACCGTTAAAGGCATATCCGCATATCTCTGTCACAGTGTTAGGAATGGTTACAGAAGTCAGATAGGGACAACCGTTGAAGGCTTCACCCAGAATCTTAGTGACGGTATATACTTCTCCGTCATGAGTAATAGTCGCCCGGATGTCGCCATCGCTACAACTTTCGCCGGCCTTTGCTACTACTGCCGTCTTATTATCCTTATTTAAAAAGTAAGAGATGTCATCAATCTTGTCGATAGCATCTTCCATCTCATACAACTGTACCTTTTTCAAGATGGTGGTGCCGATAAAGTCACCACAGATAATCATCAAACCACAATTCTCCCCCTGAAAAAACATAGGGGGAATAGGGAAATCCACTTCAACCTCCTGAAAACCTCCCGTGGCATTTACATATGCAGAGGATTGCCAGGAATCACCACTTAATAGACTCATCACAAGTCTTCCGTCGGTGGGGAACTTTGCGGTAACAACCATCTTGTAGCAGCCATTACTCTTAAGTTCAAGTGCATCAAAGCCTGGCCACCAAAGCCAGATGAGGGGACACACCGTCTGGCGTGTCTGGGATTCAACGGTGATGGCAATGCCGTTAGCGTCAGATGAGCCATATGCATTCACACCCTCACAGTAACTGGAAACGTCGGGTAATTCACTCTCGGCAATCCCAGTAAAGTCTTTCTCAGCAATCAATGTCTGAGCATTTGCGCCGATGGCAATCATCGCCACTGTAAACAAGGTAAATAGTTTCTTCATAAGCGTTATTATTAAAAATGTTCTACTCTATAAACCCACAAGTATCGAAAATCCTGCATCAAAATGGAAATATTTAACTATTTTTATCTCATTTCACTAGTTTCTTCTCCAATAACGGGATCGGATCGCGTTCGTTTCAGAAGCCCCGCTACCAGCAAGAGCGACATCATCAGCACGGCACCCATCCATATTATTAAACTCTTTTTCATAAAACTATCTTGTCTTTACCAGTCGTTTGGTTCCGATAATCTCACCATTGACAAATAAGGTACACAGGAAAATGCCCTGTCCCAGAGTGCCGCTGTCGATAGAGACACTTGTTTCGGATGGAGATACCGGCACTTTCGTTATCTGACGCCCCTCCATGTCGGTGATGGCGATATAGGCATTGGTGACATTGTCGGTAAGAAGGTATCGCACCTGAGCAGACTCATAGACCGACGTGGGTGCAGCAGAGAGAAGGGTGTTGCCAATGGCGGCACGGACTTCACTGACGGCAGCGGGACTTGCACCACGCGACATCATCACATCGACGATTGTCTCGGTGCGACTGTCAAGTTCAGTCTTTAACTCCTGAATGCATCCTACCAGAACTGAGAGAAATCCCACAATGTATATTCCTCCATTTATATAATCTGTTGCTTGAGGAAATGCGGCTTTGATTTCGTCGAAAATCATCCCAACATACCGTTGCCCGTCCTCCTTATCCTTCCTATTGTATTCAATAACATTCAATCCCATGAGACTATTCAATATAGACTCTTGTGAGGGGTCGCTTCCGAAAAGCGTAATATTCTCCATATTGCCATACTCAGTTGGAATATCTGGATCTTTGAGTAATTCCAGCGTCAGGTAGCCATAACAATAATAGGTATCAGCACTGAGGCGTACTTCATAGTCGCCCCAAAGTATAGCGGGTAGATTCACTATTGGCTGGTTTCTGTCGTAGGCCACTTCATAGACACAATCATCACCTTTGAATACCTGGAGCATCAGGCTGCCTTCCATCTCAGGCAGTGTTAACCTATGATCATCTTGTGTGATAAATAAAGGCATGGTGGGCGCATGTTTTACCCCTTTCACGTCAGCGGATGTGTCAACGATATAGAGTGGCACATAGTTGATCTTTGCATTGACAACTGTCATATTTCCCATCAGAAGGGTCACCACAATAAAAAAGAATCTCTTAACCATAGTTATTCACGTTTTTAATTTTTTGCAAAGATATAAAAAAATCTCGATATCTTCCAAAAAAAACGTTGTCGAGATGATGGACAAAATGTTGTCTACCACCTCGACAGATTAAAAAATGCCGATTTCATCGGGAAAATGGCCTATTTGATGGCCATTATCCAATGTTCGAAATCTTTCGCGCTCCCGTCTTTTCCCGTGAGTTTCTTATACAACCTGCTTTTCATTTTTGACGTATAACCTTCGGAAACCCCTGTCAAGCGATCGATGTTTACCGATGGGAATTCAAGGCGCGTCAGCAGGCACACAACATACTCCTGTTCACTCAACATCTGCTGTGGTGGGTTGACGGTATCGTAGAACGTGGGAATATTATCGCTGATGAGTGTTTTCAGCAACTTGATGACATCAGGATCGGCCACTTCTGGCGGATTGCTGTTTGCCAGTTCTTGCAAATGTGTGGTTACGGGCGAACAGCCAAGTCTGTCTTCAATCGACAGTTCTTTGATAATAGACTGATAGTTGGCCGTTGCTGCGGCATGTATCTTATTTCGTCTCTGGATAATATACAACACCATGAAAATGACCAGCAACAGCGATATCACTGCAATGGCCAAGTAAAGCCTTGTATTCCTGAGTTCGCTGGTTTTCTGTTCTACCA
>CACZVE010000078.1 GCA_902784565.1 uncultured Prevotellaceae bacterium | reverse complement strand
GCCGCCCTTGCCGATTTTCATTTTCTTCAGTTTGGCACCCTCCAGGGCATCCACCTTGAAGGCGTTGTCCTTCCAATCTGCATCGGGCTTGACATCGTAGGCCTTCGTGATCAGGTCGTTCACGATGCCTTTCGTACACAACTCGTTCTCTGCCTTCACGTAGGCTACCTTCTTATTATAGGCATCCAGCCACATGGCACGGTAACGCATGGTAAAGTCGTTCAGGCGGGCATCGAGCAAGGTGACCCTGTCGATCATGATCCTGAAGAAGTCCTGCGATTTGGCCAACTTCTGTTTCTTAGCGGCATCCCAATCCTTGTAGCGGTTCTGGTTGATGATAGTCTTGCCCTCACCTGCTTCCAGTTTCATATACCGCTTCGACTTAATGCACATCGTGCCCTCAATAGGCTTGAGGAAGGTCTCCAGAACCGTACGGAACAGGGCCACATCAAGGGGTGACGTCACCTCTTTGGCAGCCTTCGCACTTCCTGCATCGGCAACAGATTCTACGCCAGACTCCACCTTGCCTTTGACAGTAGAGGCCGATGTATCGGCTTTCTTTTTGATGTTGTTGCCTGATAACAGCGACAGGTTGTTGCCTGCCTCGATGGTCACGTTCTTTCCTTTAATCTTGACATCTCCGTTGGGGGCAGTGATGGTGATGCCTGTATAGGCATCGAGTTTCACGACGCCTAATGTTGAACTGATACTCACACTGCGTTTGTCTGACGACATGTCGATGGAGTAAAGGCCGAAGCGGTCACCAATGCGAATACCACCCATGACATCCTTTGAGTTAGGCAGAGACAGGGGCACTAAATCCTTGACAGGGCCAAAGGCAGGATAGACGCTGGCGACGAACCCATCCGCATTCGCCGGATCCTTGAAAGTGATGGCATGTCCGTTTGGTGAGACGATGGCTATCGAGGCATTTTTGTGAAGGTTTGGCCCCACCGTGCGGTTGATACGCTCATCGGGTGCAAGTGTGTTCTTGGAGAACAGACTGCCTACCACGTATGGGCGCTCCACGTTACCGCCTTCGTAGTTCACCAGCACCTCGTCGCCCATCATCGGTTTGAAGAACGTACCGCCGCCATCAGTAGCCATGGGCGTCGCAACACGGATCCAGGGCGAGGACAAATTAACAATTGACTGCTTGTAAGCCACAACCGTCTTATCAAGGTCCTGCTTCTTATTGACGACCTCGGTCTGGGCTTTTTCACTTTTCTTATTCAGTTCCTCGATGACCTTTTTCTGGTCTTCTATAGATTTCTCCACCTGTTCCGTATAAGCCTTAAACTCCTCGTCGCTCATATTCTTGATTTCCTCTATCTGAGCTTCGAATTGCTGTTTCACCAGCGTAAGTTGCTGCACCATGGCTTCCTTTTCCGGATCAGCCTTCATCTCTTCAATTTGTTTTTCCAGTGCTTTCAAGGTCATGTTCTTCATCATGACAGTGATGAGCTTACCCTTCTTCAAGGTTTCCAGTTCCTGCTCTAACTGTTTCAACGTGGCCTGAGCAGTTTTGAGCTCTTTCTGGGTGGTCGCAAGCGCAGTAAGGGCTTGGACATACATGATTTCGGCTGCCGTCAGTTGCTCGGCCTCTTTGAACTCCGGCTGCCAGGGATAGACGATACGTACACGACCCTGATATTTGGGATCCTGGTTGTCGGTGACAAATGCTGTCTGTGGCTCAGCATGGCGGATAAACGGCACTGGGAGTAATGGTGGGAAGGGCATCAGGAGAACCTGACCTTGCACAAGGAGTTTTGCAAAGGGGATGGCGAAGATTTTCTGCGACAGTCCTTTCTCTTCGCCCGACATCACAATCTGAATCACGATGTAGGTCTCTCCATCCTTGGCAATCTTAATTTTCTGACCTAACTTCACCTCTTCAATATTGGTGTCCAAGTCGATGCAGATGATTTGTTTCAGCAAGGTCTCCTCATATTGGCGCACCGTATTATAGAACTGCAGCGTGGTCCAACCTTCAGACTTCACGGAACTGAAAAGCACGGATGTGGTGCCGTCGCCATACTCCGTCCTGATCTTCTTCGTGATGTATTTTTCATTGCCTGCTTTGTTCGCATCTGCTACCTTGTCTGCACTTTCCTTTTCTTTCGAGGCCTTGTCGGTAGCGATGGCCGTACTGAAGCTTGTCGCACTCTCTGTTGAAGCCATGGCCTCGGCCATCACGGGGAACACCTGCGATGTAGCGATGTCATCGCCACCCCCTTCATAACCCATCTCACGTGAGAGGGAGGTGAACTTGTCGGCAAACAGCGGGAAGAAATACTCGTCTGACGATAGTTCAGAGTGATACACCCCTCCTTTGGGGAAGAGGTCTCTGGGGAATCCTGCAGAGTTCTTACCAACGGGATTGTAATTCGTGTCGGCTGTTTTTCCTACGCCATCCTTCATACTGTCGCGCGCATAGAGTCTGCCATGCGTTCCGCTGTCTGAGACACATTGGTAAGTGACTGATGCATATCGCCCGATGAGTTTCGGTTCACCGCTGTCGGGCAGTCCCAGAATCAGTTGACCGTCCTCGTAATACAGGAATTCTCCGCAGCGGTTGGCCGTGCGCACGAGGAAGTCATAGAAGGTCTCGTTATACTGCACCAGATAGGGATGAATCATCTCCGAGGGGATAATGAGACTCTTATTATTCGGACCTGCGGCCACCTGATTGTATCTCAGGCACTGCCGGTAGTCGTGGTTCTCTTTCAGAACATGAGTGCCGACAGCATACTTCTTACACTCATCAGCCATGATATTAGAACCCAGTTTCTTGGATACAAAGACATGAGAACTCTTGTCTAATGTCATCAACTTATCCATGCTGAAGATAGACAGGCGTACGAACATCATCTTACTGCCGTCAGGCTGTCGCACCAAACGGGGATTCAACTCATATACAAAATAGTCCTTGGCAATGATCTGTTTGCTGATCTCATTACCATGGTTATCATGATTAACCAGATACAGACTGACGCAACGCTTCAAGAAAAGAGCCGATACTGATAAAACCGAAAGAGTCGTCTCTTCTTCTTTGTTCTCGGTCTTTTCCAGAAAGGACACCTCTGCCTCAATCTCGCCCGGCTGGTAGATCTTGCGGTTGAAAGTTATTTCTTTTAACGTCATGTGATAGATGACATTATTAAGAACAACCGGCCTCTCTTCTGTATTCTCTAACCAAAGGTCTGTCTCTTCATCGCCTTTTCCCTTGACTTTAATATCGAAACAGAGTCTGTAATGATAATTGTCTGCCATGTTAGTTCTGTGCTTTACGATTTAAATGAAGTCGAACAGATCGGTGAACCCTGTCATGTCAAATACGTCACGGAGCGCTTGACTCATGCCCCTGACGCTGATGTGCTTGCCTTGTGGCTGGGTATCGAGCAACAGACTTAGGAAAATACGAAGACCGCTGGAAGCAATATACTCCAACTTACTGCAGTCGATGATAATCTCCTTGCAGGCTGTCTCATAGACAGGCTTTATCTCCATTTCTGTCTCACCTGATGAAGAGGTATCCATTCTTCCCTCCAAATAGACGGTCATTGTGCCGTCGTTTTCTTCAATCTTTGTAATCATGTTTCAATCTTTGTAATCATGTTCGTAGTAATTTATGTTTTTATTCCAATATTTTAATTGCCATCATCGTTAAATCATCACTCTGTTCGGCACCTGCCACATAGGTATCCACGGCTTCTGTAAGCCCATCGATGAGTGCCTTCGGCGAGGTATCCCCAACCGAGATCTGATGCTGTGCGATCTCTTTCATCCTTTCCACACCGAACATCTGATTAGCGGCATTCATGGCCTCTGTCAGTCCGTCGGTATAGAGGAACAGCGTGGTTCCCGGGGCTATCTGAGTTTCCTGCAATACATATTTCATCCCCTTGATAGCACCTACCGGCAGTTTGCGGGCAACAGGCAGATCCTCCACAGTGGAACCTATGATCAAGGGGGGATTATGAGCACCGCAACTATAGGCCAGATGGCCTGTCTTGAGGTCGAGGATTCCGATAAACATGGTCACAAACATATGAGTATCGTTGCCTTCGGCAATCTGATCGTTGATAGCCATCATGATCTGTTCTGGCTGGTTCAGATATTTTGAAACTGTACGGAACTGCGATGTTGCCGCCATCATCAGCAGTGCAGCGGGAACACCTTTGCCCGACACATCACCGATGCAGAAATAGAGTTGATCGTCTTTGAGTATAAAGTCATAAAGGTCACCACCCACTTTCTTAGCGGGGCTGATGGATGCATACAGGTCGATTCCCGGAAACTCTGGAAAATGCTTCGGGATCATCGACATCTGTATATTGCTGGCGACATGCAACTCGGACTCAATCCTACTCTTCTCTGCTTTCGCCCTTCGCAGATGTTCAAGATTGCGTGATGTACGGTAAACGATAAATCCCAGGGCCAGCAATCCGATGCCTGTGACAAAGTATAGCAGGAATCGAACCTTACGTAACTTTCCGAACACCTCACTGTCGTCAAGAACCGAGATGAGCACCCAGTCGGTCTTGCCACCTATCGGATGGAAGAAGATGTGATGCTCCTCGCCCGTCTCATCAGGCACCTTGTGATAACCTGCCTTGTTGTTCGTTGCTGTCAGCAACTTGAGGGCATGCTCTAACATGTGTCCCTCCGTTCCTGCTATCAGGTGATGACTGCCTGTCACCAGAAAACACTCCGTATTCTTGTAAACCTTTTCTTCATCCATCAACTGTCCAAACCAGCCCAGCCAGAGGTCGGCATCGACCACACCAACGATCTGTCCGTTAAGATCGCGTACAGGTGTGCCATAGGTCGTCACCATCGCCTTGGCACCGTCGGGGTCCAGATAGGGCTCGGTCCAGTGCCCGCTACCCAGCGCAATAGGCTTAGTGAAGAATTCGCTTTTCGTGTAGTCGTGACTGGCAGAACCCAATTGATAACTCTCAATCGTGCCGTCAGCCCTTCTGCCAGCGAAGGGTTCAAACCAGTAACCTTTTTCGGGGTAGTAGTTGGGGATGAAAGAGATGGTGCCTCCCAGGATCGCAGGGTTGTTTTCCACCATACGTCGCGTGATGACATACATCGAGTCGGACTTGGCAAGGTCTTCTTTC
>CACZVE010000077.1 GCA_902784565.1 uncultured Prevotellaceae bacterium | reverse complement strand
TATAAATCGAAAATAAGAAAATCGTAAATATGATAATTTGTCCGACTTGCAAAGAAGAGATTGACGACGACTCCCGCTATTGTGACCAGTGTGGACAGGTTCTGCTGTACTGTAACCAGTGTGGTCGGGTGGGTGTTGGCCGGCGTTGCACTTATTGTGGTGGCCTTATGGTGGCTCCAGGCAAAGAGGCGCAACAACCGCAGATGGAGAGCATCGCATCCGTTGGATATGCTACATACGGATCCATCAGACCGGAGGACTCTCGTCCTGGGGCTCAAGGCGGTATGCCTGTGCTAACACTTGCCAATGACAGTCTGAACATTCGGATTGTTGCCATGAACGGTGCCATCATCGGTCGTCGTAAGGGACCTTATACACAGTTCTTCGAGAAACAGGCATACGTTTCGGGTGTTCATGCCCAGTTGATGTTCAAGCCAGAGACGGGCTGGTGCGTGGTGGATAAACATTCCTCCAACGGAACAAAGTTGAACCAGCGTCAGATACAGCCCGATGTGGAGATGACATTGAATAATGGCGATGTCCTCGCAATAGCAAATGTCAACCTGCAAGTCATTATCAGATAGTAACAGATGGTTATATTGGATATATCGGCAGCGAGTTGGACTGGCCGTGTGAGGAGTCAGAACGAGGATATGGTATTGGTGGATAACCGGTTTATCCGTGAAGACACTTACAAGACACAGATTGTTCTGGGCCGTGAAGACCGTATGATGATAGCGGTGGCAGACGGTATGGGAGGTCATAACCGTGGGGATATCGCCAGCAACGATACCCTCCGCAACCTCCATTACTTCTTCTACGACATTCCGTCGTGTCTCAATGTCAACGACTTCAACGAGGCGATGGCAGGTTGGCTCGAATCCATCAATAACTACATAGCCTCGAAAGGTCGGGCTGACGAACAGTTCAAGGGCATGGGAACAACCTTAGTGGGCATCGCCTACTACAATAACGACTTCTACTCCTTGAACTGTGGAGACAGCAGACTCTATCGTTTCCGTGACCGCCAGTTGGTCCAGCTGACGACAGACCATTCGCTGAGTAATCTGGTGGGAAATGAGAAGCATACAAACGTCATCACCAACTGTATCGGTGGAGGGAGCAAATCTTCCTTTATTGATATGGTGACGATGACGAACGATATTATGCCTGACGATGTCTATTTGCTCTGCACCGACGGACTGACGGATATGCTCTCAGACAAGGCGATCAACGAACTGTTAGAAGGAAAAGCAGATGCCAATACCCTTTGCAGCGCAGCCATCGAGGCAGGAGGTATCGATAATGTCTCCTGTTGTGTGATAACCATTAAATAGTAAATCGTAAATCAGTAAATCGTATATTAATAGATGCCATTAAGATTACCAGATAGACTTCCTGCCATCGACCTGTTGAAGCAGGAAAACATCTTCGACATCCGACCTTTGAGGATTGCCATTCTGAATCTGATGCCGTTGAAGATTACCACGGAGACAGACCTGATCCGTCTGCTGTCGAACACACCGTTGCAGCTGGAGATCAGTTTTATGAAATTGCAGAGCCATACGCCCAAGAATACGCCGATAGAACACATGATGATGTTCTATCGTGACTTTGCAGAGATGCGCCACGAGAAATACGACGGTATGATCGTCACGGGTGCTCCTGTGGAACAGTTGGAATTTGAGGAGGTGAGTTACTGGAATGAGATTACCGATATCTTCGAGTGGGCTAAGACCCACGTCACCAGTACCTTGTATATCTGCTGGGCAGCTCAGGCTGGACTCTATTATCATTATGGTGTGCCCAAATATCCGCTGCCGATGAAAATGTTCGGCATCTTCCCGCAGAAACCGTTGGATCCGCGTCTGCCCATCTTCCGAGGCTTTGACGATGAGTTTATGATGCCCCACAGCCGTCATACGGAGATACATCGTGAGGATATTCTCGCTAATCCTGAACTGACGCTTATCGCAGAATCGGAGGACAGCGGTGTCAGTATCGTGATGGCCCGTGGCGGTCGTGAGTTCTTCATCACAGGACATCTGGAGTATGCGCCGAACACGCTCGATAACGAATACAAACGTGACAAGGATATCCGTAAGGATGTAGCACCACCGCTGCATTATTATAAGAATGACAATCCTAACAATCCCCCGATGGTCACCTGGCGCTCGCATGCGAACCTCTTTTATACTAACTGGGTGAACTACTACGTCTATCAGGAGACACCTTATAATATTGATGACATCACTTGAACTGTTGGCGCCTGCCAAGAACCTCGCATGTGGCATAGCCGCCATCGATCATGGTGCCGATGCCGTTTATATCGGGGCTTCACGCTTCGGAGCCCGTTCGGCAGCAGGTAACAGTATCGATGACATCCGCCAACTCTGCGAATACGCCCATCCCTTTGGCGTCAAGGTCTATGTGACTGTCAATACCATCCTCTACGACGATGAACTCGATGCCACCCGCCAGCTCCTTCAGGACCTCCAGACGATTGGTGTCGATGCCATCCTCGTTCAGGATATGGCTGTCTTGGAATTGTCTGCCTCAATTCTCCCCCTGAGTAGGGGGAGCCAGAGGGGGTCTGATCATCCTTTCCCTCGACTTCACGCCAGCACTCAGACCGACAACCGTTCCCCAGAGAAAGTCCGCTGGCTCCGCTCCTTAGGCTTCTCCCGTGTGGTTTTGGCCCGTGAACTCTCTGTCGAGGAGATTGCAGAGATCCATCGTGAGGTGCCTGACGTCGAACTGGAAGTCTTTGTCCATGGTGCCCTGTGTGTCAGTTATTCAGGACTATGTTATGCCTCCCAGTATTGTTTCGGACGTTCGGCCAACCGTGGGGAGTGTGCACAGTTCTGTCGGATGAAGTTCTCGTTGGTCGACAGCGAGGGTAGGGAAGTGGAGCACGACCGTTATCTGCTCTCCCTCAAGGATATGAACCAGAGCGATCACCTGTTGGAGCTGATTGAGGCAGGTGCCACCTCTTTTAAGATAGAAGGCCGTCTGAAGGATGTCAGTTATGTGAAGAATGTCACAGCAGCCTATAGCCAACGGCTCAACGACATCATCAGCCGCTATCCTGACAAATACTGTCGCAGTTCGCTGGGCGAGTGTCGCTACACCTTTACGCCAGATTTGCGCAAGACCTTCAATCGTGGTTACACTACCTATTTCCTGACCTTTACGCCAGATTTGCGCAAGACCTTCAATCGTGGTTACACTACCTATTTCCTGCATGGCCGCCAGCCCAATATCGCCTCTTTCGATACACCCAAGGCTGTGGGCGAATATGTCGGAACGGTGAAGGAACTGCGTGGCGACTCTTTCAATGTAGCAGGCGTCGCAGGTTTTGCGAATGGCGACGGCCTTTGTTTTATCAATGCCGACAGACAACTCGAGGGCTTCCGTGCCAATCGTGTGCAGGGTAACCGCATCTGGCCTTATCGCATGCCTCAAGGTCTTCGTCCTGGTGTGCGCCTCTATCGCAACAGCGATCAGGAACAGGAACGTATCCTCTCCAAACCCAGTGCAGAGCGTCGTATCCCCATCCGTCTTTCCCTCCGTGCCGTTGCCGATGGTTTCACGCTCTCTGCCTCAATTCTCCCCCTGAGTTCTTGCGTCCCGTTGGTAGCAAGCGACCAGAGGTCGAGCGGGGGGAGCCAGAGGGGGTCTGATCAGCCTCCTTTACCTAATCCTGCGATGATTCACTTCAACGCTGAACATCAGCAAGCCCAAAAGCCTCCTCATGAAAACATCATCCGCCAACTCTCAAAACTTGGTGATACCATCTATACCTGTTCTTCCGTCGATATTCCCGCCGACTTCAACTACTTCATTCCCAACAGCATCCTCTCCGATATGCGTCGTGCTCTCATGGAGAAAATGAGTAATGAGCAATTAGTAATGAGTAATTGTGATTACCAAACAAGCAAAGATTCTGCCCCCTTAAGTAATCATAATTCTCAATTTAGTTACCCCTACACCTATTTATATAATATATCCAATCGCCTCTCCCAACAGTTCTATGGTGCCAAGGACCTCTCTGCCTACGAACTGAAAGGTGGTGATGGCCCTATCATGCAGTGTCGCCACTGCATCCGCTATGCCCTCGGCTATTGCGTCAAGCACGGTGGTCAGCGTCCCCTCTGGCACGAACCACTCTCTCTCGTCTTAGGCGACGGTCGTCGCTTCCGTCTTGAGTTCGATTGTAAGCACTGTCAGATGAACATCTATGCGCCGTAGTATTCTACATCTCTCCTTACTCCTTCTCTCCTTACTCCTCACATCCTCCTGCTACAACCGCGGCCCTATCACTCCCGATGCCTGGAACCTGACGGAGCAGCAACTCGACTCCATCTCCTTCTACACCACCCACCACTATACCCAGAACTACAACTTCGTCGTAACAGGTGATTCACTCATCGTCGTCGCCCAGGAACCAGATGCTATGTCTATTCCCGATGTGGTGTCCGCGCTTAATTCTCAACTTGAGAGTAATCCTAATTCTCAATTCTCAATTCCCAATTCTCAATTATCTCTCGACTCAATCACGCTCCGAAAGCACGAGCGTATCGTTGTGGCTGACATCAGGACCGTCCCTTCTGACACTATCGACTCCGTCTGGGTAAAAGTGGCCCGTGATCAGCTTACTTTTGGCTGGATTCATGAGAACGAACTCCTGGCGAAGGTTTCGCCTGACGATCCCATCAGTCAGTTCATCGACCTCTTTTCTAATGTTCATTTGTTGGTGTTCTTAGCCTTTTGTGTCGTCATTGTGGCAGCCTATGGTGTTCGTCGTCTGATGCGACGGGGTGCGAAGATTGTGCATTTCAACGATATCCCCTCGTTCTATCCGACGGCCCTCTGTCTCTTGGTGGCCTCCTCAGCCGTCCTCTACAGTTCCATCCAGCTCTTCGGCCCTGAGTCGTGGCGTCATTTCTACTACCATCCCTCTCTCAATCCCTTCGGCATGCCCCTCCATTTGGGACTCTTCGTTACTTCCGTCTGGGCCATCATCATCGTTGCCATCGCCACCGTCGACGATGTGACAAAGCACCTCCCTTTGGGTAGTGCCATCTTATACCTCGGCGGTCTCCTCGCCGTCTGTGCCGTCTGTTATGTGGTCTTCAGCATCACCACCCTCTATTACATCGGCTACCCCCTCCTCATCGCCTACTACATCTTCGCCCTCCGCCGCCTCTCCCTCCAGGACAGCATCTGAAAAAAAGCTCATAATCTTTGGGTTTCAACGTTTCAAACTCAAGGTTTGATTATATGTGCTTTGGAAAGACTACGCTAAGGACTTTTGAATTCTCTCGAGAATTCGGAGGTTTCATGCCTATAAACTCTGACTTTCATGGCACCTTTCTCCCAAATTCTCTAGAGAATTTGAGACGGTCAAGCGGCTATACCCGTAGAAAGCCGAGTATGAACAGGGACTTTTAAGCGTCCAAAGTTATGAAGATGTTGTTATTCTTTGGATGTTAATCTTCCCAAATCGTTTGGGTATGTCAGCGTTTTTATTTAACTTTGTCGCCAGAAAGTGAAAAAGTAGGTATGAAGAAAACGCTTTTAACGTGGATATGCTTGGTGATCGTCTTGGCGGTGAAGGCCCAGATGATGGATCCTGTGCACTTCAAGGCGGAGCTGAAAACGGGCAATGGGGCTGAAGCGGAGATTGTGTTTAACGCCACGATTGACCAGGGATGGCATGTGTATTCGACGGAGATTGGCGAAGACGGCCCCATAGAGGCGACATTTAATGTGGTGAAGATGGAGGGTGCTGAGCTGGTTGGTAAATTGATGCCGAAGGGGAATGTCATCAAGAAGATGGACAAGCTGTTTGGCATGGAACTGAAATACTTTGAGGGAGAGGCGACGTTTGTGCAGAAGATCCGATTCACCAAGCCGGAGTATGATATAGACTGCTATCTGGAGTATGGCGCCTGCAGCGATGCCAGTTGTATGCCTCCATCGGAGGTGGCGCTGAAGCAGAGTGGCAAGAGCCCCGTTATAAGTGAAAAAGGAAAAGTGAACAATGTAAAATTTGCTACCGCCGCTGAACCTGCTTCTGCCGAGATCCCAAATTTAGCCTCTGTTGCTGTCATAGACTCAGCCTCTGTCGCTGCTTCAGATTCTGCTTCAGTCAAATCTCTTTCCTCTCACCTCTCACCTCTTACCTCTGAAACGGATCTATGGGAACCTGTTGTAGACGAACTGCGGTCGCTGGGTTCTGGCGAGGATTTGGCAGAGAAGTCGTTGTGGTGGCTGTTGCTCATGGGATTCTTGGCAGGTCTGGCTGCTGTGTGTATGCCTTGCATCTGGCCCATCATCCCTATGACCGTGAGCTTCTTCTTGAAACGCGCTAAGGATCAGACCACCCCTGGCCCCTCCTACTCAGGAGGGGAAGCGAGGCGGAGAGGTATCCGAGATGCCATTACATACGGTCTTTCTATTATGGTGATCTATGTAGGATTGGGGCTGTTGGTGACGGCCATCTTTGGTTCTGATACGCTTAACTCGCTATCGACGAGTGCGGTATTCAATGTGTTCTTATTCTTGTTGCTTGTCGTCTTTGCCTGCAGTTTCTTCGGATGGTTTGAGATCAAGTTGCCTGACAGTTGGGCGAACAGCGTGGATGCGAAGGCATCACAGACGAGTGGTCTTGTGAGCATTTTCCTCATGGCCTTCACTTTGGTGCTGGTGTCTTTCTCCTGTACAGGTCCAATCATCGGCATGCTACTTGTTCAGACCACAACGACAGGCAACTGGCTTGCACCAGCCATCGGCATGTTCGCCTTTGCCTTGGCTTTGGCTCTGCCGTTTACCATCTTTGCGATGTTCCCC
>CACZVE010000076.1 GCA_902784565.1 uncultured Prevotellaceae bacterium | reverse complement strand
TAAAGGCAGAAAATTATTAATTTAACAGAATCTGCACAATGCGCTCTGCCGTGCGACCGTCCCAACGGTCAGGCAGGGCGCATTTTTTCCATTCCCCACGGACCATCTGACCGACCGCCTCACGCAGTTTCCCTGCATCCTCGCCTACGAGCACATTGGAACCCACACTGACGGTCTCCTGATGCTCGGTGTAGTTGTTGAGCGTGATACAGGGCACGCTGTTGAAGGTGGCCTCCTCAGAGACATTACCCGAGTCGGTGATGACTCCCTTGGCATGAGCCGTGAGCCAGCCGAACTCGAGGTAACTCAAGGGCTCGATGATCTGAACCCCAGCTCCCAGTTTCTGAACGGTCTCGCGCGCCAGTCCACGCAGCGGGGCGATGATCGGTGTATCGCCAGCCGCCTCGGTCATCGCCTGGAGCATCAGGGCGAGATTCTCCGTGTCAGCCATCAGCGCCTTACGGTTGAGGGTGAACACGATATAGGAGCCTTCCTGAAGATCGGGCAAGGCTGCCGGACGACAGAAGCGGTTGTAGTTGAAGCGGAGGGTATCCATGAGGATATTACCCACCATATAGGTCTGGGAATTCTCGGACTGTTCGCGGGTGGCGATGCCCGTGCTGCGGACACCAGCCGTGAAGAGGTAGTCGCTGAGGGCATCGATGACGAGGCGGTTGATCTCCTTCGGCATATTGATGTTGAAGGATCGGGTGCCTGCCACGAGGTGAGCCAGACGGATGCCACGCTTCTTCGTGACGATCGCAGCCGCCATCGTAGAGGCGAGGTCATCGACGACGATCACCACATCGACGGGATGGGCATCGAGGAAGCGGTCGAAGGCTGCCATCACCTGACTGGTGATCTCGTTCAGACTGGTGGAACCGACGCCGAGATAATACTGCGGACGGGGCATCTGGAGATCGTCGAACAGCGAGGGTTCGAGGGTGGGGTCATCCTCACAACCGGCATAGACGAGCAGACAACGGGCTTCGGGATTCTTCGAGACGGCACGCACCAACGGCGACACTTTGACGAAATTGGGACGGGCTCCGGCTAAGATACAAACAGTCTTTTCCATATCATTCCTTATTTTTTCCGCAAAGATAGCGTTTTTCTGCGTAATTCTTGGCTATTTGAAAGAAAATATTTATTTTTGCAGCGATAATTACTAAACAAACTGCAAAATTGATAATGATACACAGAAATATACTAAGAATCCTGATTGGTTGCACGCTTCTCCTTGGCGTGGTGCAGACTGTTGATGCACAACTGTTCCAGGCCACTCGCTCGCATCTCTCGGCAGAGGACGGACTGGTGAGCAATGCCGTATCGGGCATCTATCAGGACGATTTGGGCTACCTCTGGATTGCCACCTGGAACGGACTGTCGAGATACGACGGTTACCATTTCTATAATTACAGGACTGGCAATGCCAGCAGAATCGACAACCTGCATAACCGCATTCTGGATCTCGTGATCGACCAGTCGCAGAACGTCTGGATGCGTATGTACGACGGTAGGGTATTTGTGCTGGACAGAACGAAGGACCAGTTCATCAATCCCTTTGAGGGGATCAGCGGCAATGAGGACTTCAAGACAGACATTCCATTGATGGTGACCAGTTGGGGAGAGGTGCTCGTGAGCATTGGGCTGGGACAACTCTACCTGATGCGACTCGACAAGAACGGACTGAAGAGCAGGACGATATCCACAGGAGGTGCAATCATCTTGAGCATGGCTGAAGGTACGAAGGATGACATCCTGTTGGGAACAGACAAAGGTGTACGCCATCTGAATCAACGCAGTCTGACGATAGACAAGAAGGTTCTACTGGAGGAAGAAGAGATCAACTGTATGTATGTGAATGGCTTTAGCATCTATGCCGGCACTAACAAAGGAGCCATCTACCAGCTTGCGAACCGTCAGAAACCTAACCTCATCCGAAGTCCATCGGGCTTGGGCATCCTGTTCCTCTTTGTAGATAGTCAAGGACTGGTGTGGTTCTGCGACGACCGGATGGGCGCCTATAGGCTGAATCCGGAAAACGGAAACGAGAAGTTCTTCCAACAGACCGTGCTGGCTCCTGAATATGACGGCAGGAACGGTAGTTTCAAAGAGTGTTACGGTACGGTATGGGTGCGTATGAACCACGGTGGCTATGGCTACTACAACCGAGAGGCTGACGTGGTGGAGTATTTCCACAACGACCCCAGTAACCCATGGAACCTGTCGAACACCGTACAGGCCGTGCTCGAACTGCCCGAAGGCGTGGTATGGGAATCCACCAACCAACGAGGACTGGAGAAACTGGAAATCCTGAAAAAGAACATCCTCAGAGTGAGACCCGTGCCCCATGCCACCTCAACGATGGAGAATGAGATCCGCGCGTTTTACTACGACAAGGAAAGAAGGCTGTTGCTGTTTGGTAATAAGAGCGGGCAACTGTTCATCTATCACGACAACAAAAGCCAGACCATCATCACCCGCGATGCCAAAGGAGAACCCCTAGGCAGAATTTATGGTATCTCGAAAGGCAGAAATGGTGACTACTGGATCTGTTCGAAGGACGATGGACTTTATAAGATGTCACCCAACGGCAGTTCATGGACGCTAGAGCATTTCGCCCACGATGTCAACAACAAACAGAGCATCAATTCAAACAGTGCCTATTACGCCATCGAAGACCAGGATGGGAACCTGTGGATTGCCACCTATGGCGGCGGTGTGAACCTGATGACCAAAGACCAGGGAAAGACGGTGTTCCTGTCACCCGGCAACGGTCTGGAAGGCTATCCGAAGGGCTCTCACATGAGAGTGAGGACGGTGGAGATGGATGAAGAAGGAAACATCTGGGCCGCTACGACCGACGGTATCCTGATCATGTCGTATAAGAACAAGCAACTGAAGATTGAGAAACTACAGATTCCCAAGAAGAGCGACAAGATGCTGATGAGCAACGACATCGTATGTCTGCGGAGAGACAACAAGGGTACGATGTGGGTGGGTACTCACGGTGGCGGACTCGGCTATACCGTCGGTAAAGATGAGGACGGCACGTGGCTCTTCGAATCGTTTAACGCCCAGGACGGTCTGCCGTCGGATGAGATCCGCAGCATCACCTTCGACCAGATGGATAATGCCTGGTTCTCGATGGAACACGCGATCTGTTCGTTTGACGTGAGCAAACGGGTATTCACCGTCTTCTCCAGTCTTGACGGTGTGGACGACACGATGCTGTCGGAGGGTGGTGCCATCACCTTGGATAACGGCACCATGCTGTTCGGTACACTGGACGGCTACTATGTGGTGGACCGTAAGAAACTGACCGCAAGTATGGGGTCGCTGCTGAAACTGCAGATCACAGACTTCTTTATCGACGGACAACTGATGAGCCCGCGACTGAACGACACGTATGACTACTACGTGCCTCTGAGTAAACATGTAGAGTTGCCAAGTGGCGTCGATGAGTTTGCCTTCCGCTTCGCCGCCATGAACTATCAGTTGCAGCACCGTGTACACTACCAATATATCCTGGAGGGTTATGAGGATGAATGGCATAATGCAGAAAAAGATCTCACGGCCCGTTACAGCGACTTGCCAGCAGGTACCTACACCTTCAGGGTGAGAGCCTTCCTACTGGAATCGCCAGAGAAATACGACCAGCGGAGCATTGAAGTGGTGGTGCCCCAATTCTTCCTATTCTCAACGACGGCACGCTGGATCTACCTCGGCATCCTAGTGGTCATCGGACTGGCACTTCTTGTGAAATACCGCAAGAAGTGGCTGAGAGCGTTAAAAAAAGACAAGACTGCTTAAGAAAATCGTCGGAAAACGTGCATTTTTGCTAATTTATTCGTATCTTTGCACCCACATACGGGTCGTGCCGCATAGATCGGGATACTCTACATTAAAATAAATAATTGAGACCGTTTCCCTTGCCAATGGCGGGCCACAGTCCATCCCTCAGAGGGAGAGCAGTAATGCCGGTGGATTACAACAGCAGGGAGCACTCATATCGNNCCCTCAGAGGGAGAGCAGTAATGCCGGTGGATTACAACAGCAGGGAGCACTCATATCGTGTGAAACAGGAGTTTTCACCAAATCATCGGCACGTACCCGGTTTTCTAATTGATAATTGACAATTGAGAATTGATAATTATGTTTTCTGGTATTATTGAGGAGTTTGCTACCGTTGTAGCGATTAAAAAAGACCGCGAGAATATTGATTTCACCCTGAAGTGTTCGTTCGTTGATGAACTGAGCATCGACCAGAGCGTGGCTCATAACGGCGTGTGTCTCACCGTGGTGGAGATCAAGGACGGCACTTACACCGTCACAGCGATGAAGGAGACACTCGACCGTACGAACCTCGGGCTGCTGAAAGTGGGTGACAAGGTGAATGTGGAACGTTCGATGCTGATGAACGGTCGGCTGGACGGTCATATCGTTCAGGGTCATGTGGACGAGACGGCCACCTGTCTCGCGATGGCGGATGCCGACGGCAGCACC
>CACZVE010000075.1 GCA_902784565.1 uncultured Prevotellaceae bacterium | reverse complement strand
ACCTTCCCACGCTCTGGTCGCCCCGGTGGGTCTGGTAGGTGATGCCGTCTGCGAATTCCCTCATCTCGGCATGTGCGTCGAAGTAGGTCTGGTTGTTGGCCACGAATTCGTCGCTGCTGCAGACCAGTACCATCTTGTCGTCCTCGTTCTTCAGTTTGAAGTCGGCATGCAGTTGTGTGACGGCGTCCATCTCGTCAGCCCATACGATGCGGTGTCCGCGGGCTGGGATGATGGTGTTCAGCACACCGTCCGTGGGAATCTGGTATTTCATCGGGTTGTCCTCGTCGTCGCTGACGTAGAGTCCTGCCACGTCGAGGTCGGTGTCGGTGGTGTTGTAGATCTCAAACCAGTCGTTGTGCTTGAACCAGTCGTTGACATACATGCTGTTGCCTGCGCTCACCTCATTGACACGTAACGGGGCGACATTTTCTTTCAGACGTTCATTCTCGGAGAGTTCTGTGAAGATGGCGGTGAGGTTCACGTTGGAGCCTGTTGGCAGACTCATGACGGATTCTGTCGAGACAAAACCTCCTGATGATGTACCGACGGTGGTCACCAGTTCTGCGGCCCAGAAGAGATCACTGGAGGTGCCGCTGATGTTATGAACCTCCACGGCGATGACATTGTTACCGCTCTTGAAGAGTGACGGTGACAATTCAAGGGTTCCCGTCAGAGGCGTACCTTCTGCGTAGGTCGTAGAGTAACTATAATGATCTACATAATCGTAAGACATATTATAACGCTCAGCCTCTATACCGTTGACATAGACAATGAATCCATCATCGATCTGATAGTTGAGCAGGAATTGGTCATTGCTCGACGGTGCAGCACTGAGATTAAACGTCTTACGGAAATAGGTGGTCGGATTTTTCTGGTCGGGATCAGAGCCGTAACTGACGGTTGTCGTCACCCCCGTCATCGTATAGCCTAATGGAGCCTGACCGGAATCCCATGTGTTGTCATTGAAGTTGCTGGCGTACCAGTTGGATGCAGGCTCGCCCTTGTCGTAGTATTTCCAGGTGTCGGTCGTACCGATGAGACGGTTGGAAGCACTGGCTGTTCCGGTAGACCATCCGGCAAAACGGTAACCGGCAGGTGCCTTGGCCTCCAGTTGGATAGGCTGGAAGAGATAGCCGTTGAAGTCGGCGTAAGGCACGTCGATGCCGTTGATGGTGATGTGGGCATGGGCATCCGGGATGTTGGTACTCAACTTGACGGTTTGTCTTTTAAGTTCTTCAAGTCGTACCGGCTGGAACTGTTCCAGTTGTCCCTGTGGCCCCAGTATATCTTTCATGCGCGACCACATCGTATTTTTTATCTCGTTGGCGGTGCCGTCGGGTGAACGTCCGTCGAGTTCCAGCATCGGTCGCATACTGTTTGCAATCTCGTCGACCATCGCTGTGACGCGATTACGTTCAAAGACACTGCCAGCGATGATACAGAACGTGTCGATGAACTTCTTACGATACGCATCGTTGGCGAGCAGGTTTTTGAGGAGTATCACCAACTGTTCGTTGGCAAATTGTCCATCAAACGTAGAAAGATGTTTCATATCGCACCATCGGTTGAAGATCTGATCCAGGTCGAAAAGGATGAAACGGAACCGTCCGTCATCCCGACTGCGGTAGCCCTTCACGTTGTTGTTGGGCCAGTCGCTGTTGCCAAGGAACATCTCTGTCGCCATATAGTTGGTGAACTCATCGATGTCCAGCAATTGCTTCACCTCTTCATAGACACCGTTGCCGTTGATGTTCTCGCTCAGTTCTATGAGGTGCCACCACGCATCGCCAGTACCGTTGGTGAAATTAAAGTTTTCGAAGTAGTCTATCTCTTCGTCGTTGTAACCCCTGTTGGCATAGATGAACTTGTCGTTGTTCAACTCGCGCAGGTTCAGAATACCTCGGAACTCGCCGTTGATATACTCCGCCACCTGTAAGGTGCTCTGTACGTCGAGGTCGATGCCGGAGCGATGGACGATGGTGGTCATTGCCGGATCCATGAAACGGCACCAGTCATTGCCGCCGTTACGAACGAGCAGACCCTTACTGCGGATGTAGGGCTTGAGGGGGAAGAAGTCATAGTCCAGATGGTTCAGACCGTCGAAGACCTTGTTCGACTTCAGTTTGAATGAACGGGGGCTATCCTGTCTTGACCATCCACCGGAGACGCTGGTCATCACGTCCTGATTGAACAACATCTCACCTTCCGGACTGATGAAACTGAAGTTGACGGGACGGTCCCACGGCATATTCCAGTTCACGGGATAGTCTTTACCGTTGCCGGTTTTGCCGTTCGTACCAACAATATCAATGCCCCATATGTCATCGTAATAATACTTCTCATCACCGACAATGGAAACAACAGGTATGGTATAGTCATTGTCTTTCTTGATATAACTGCGAGTTACGGGCACGCTGGGCAGGTAGCCGTCCTTAAACAGACGGAACACATAGTTTGACGTGCCATTGATGGTGAATTTGCCGTCCTTGCTCTCCTTGCCGGGATTGTCTCTGACAACAATGTCGAAGCCATTGCTTGTAGCACAGCCATCTGTTGACTCCCATACGATATCGTCGAAGTAGTAGTTGTTTTCTAAATCCTCCTCATTCAGGTTGAATGCGATGGTCTGTAGGTCTTGGTAGTCGCTAGCGTCACCCTTTGTCTGTTGCTCGCTTATTTCCCCTTCGAAGGTCAATTCCTTCCAGGTGGTGGTTACGTCGATATTACCCCAGAGGATCTCATACCAAATATAGTTGTGGGGCGTCGTATGCGTTTGCAAGGATATCCTTGCAGCCTTGTCGGCTCGCACCTTCATGCTGAAACGATAATGCTCACCGACCTTCCAGACATGGTTTGGGGTATAGATGAAGAACTGCGTGTCCCAAGTATTTTCCCGGTTTGCGATGGCGTGTACCTTGATACCGCGTGACTTGTTGTATCCGACACCGTCTGTAATGCGGTTGACATCTTTCTTCTCATCGCCGTTATAACTCACGAAGCAAGTGGCGTCGCAGCCCTCACAGTCACCGTTGATGATAAAGTCGGTGCGTTTTTCCTCGTTGTCGCCAGTATTACCCTGTTGTGTGTTTGTTTGTGGCGGTGTAGGCACACTGCCGTCGGTCGTGTACATTAACTTGGCACCGCTGGGAATCTCTACGTTCACCTGCAGGGAACCGGTAAAGAGTGTGCTTCCCACGCTGACCACCGGCGCCTCCAGTCGTTGGTTGGCGAAGGCTGATGTCGTGTTCGTTGCACCGGGCGTGGGATTGGCTGTCCAACTCCATTCGCTGCCGCCATCGGTCTTACGGGCCCAGGCGGTACGGCTTAAAGCCGTGGGATAGGCCTGACTGACGATGAGATTACCGTTTTTGTCACTCAGGTAGATGGTTCCTCCGTCGCAGTCAAGTTTGAAGGGCGCCTGATTAAACAGGATGTCGCTAGAGCCTAACCACACCACGAGGAATCCCTTGGCGGGGATGGTACCGATGTTGGCGGGCATCTTCCATCGTGTCAGGTCGTCGGCATTGTCGCTGAGGTGCATGCCGGAAAGGTTGATAGACTGCTCCGTTGGGTTGTATAGTTCAATCCAACCGTCAAAATTCGTTGCCGGACTCATCACGACCCCGGCGTTCGACGCCATAATCTCATTGATGACGATCGACTTCGTCGTCTGTGCGGTTCCCCTCACGGGAATCATCAGTAGCCCAGTCAGGACCACCAGACACAGAAATGCCTTTCGTTTCATTCCTTTCATGTGTTAACTTGATTGTTCTTTCTCGCTATTGTTAGAGTCACTCGATAATTGCTGCAAAGATAGACATATTTCTTGAAACCACCAAATATTTCTGCATTTTGTTTGTAAAAACAAACTAAAAGCCAAAACTAATCCATATTGTTTGATCTACAAGATCCTTGTCTATTTGTTCATGATGATATTGACAATACTCACGATGTCGGCGGTATCAACCACGCCGTCCTCGTTGGCATCGGCAAGATCTTCATTGAACGCTCCCGTCGATGATGGCTTGCCCATCAGATAGTTTACGATGTCCACGATATCAGTGGCATCTACATTTCCGCTGACATTCGCATCACCCAATGGAAGACTTGCGACGGAAATGGGGAAAGACATCTCATCATAGGTCGCACGGATATTAGCGTCATTCGCATTTGCCAGTTTGATCTTGCGGAAATACCCCGTCAGATCACCCGCCTTCATATCTTTATCGGCTGTGACTGTGATGGTGACAACAGATCCGCTGTTGCCGATAATATCCTTATTGAGGTCCCAGGGGGTTGCGACGATACTGTAACTACCGTCTTTTTGTTTACCTATACTAATATCTGTTTTTTGGGGTATTCTGTCATCATTCTTTTTGAACACACACCCGTTCTTATCCTCTTTTAACGAGATACCTTCTGGCAGATACAAGTCAAACTGAAAGGCAGTATAAGAAGCGTCGTTTTCAAGTTCAATATTCACATCTATGGTCTCTCCTGCTTGGATGGCAAAGTCCTTGATGGTGACTTTATCTTCTGCCGACACTTGGATGACGAGTGCCAGCAGAGATGTGAGTGTTAATATAAAACGTTTGTTCATAATTTCTTTTTATTTGATAACAACCTTTTTGTTATTGATGATATACACGCCTTTGGTCAGGCCGTTGCCATTGGCGTTGATCCTACGGCCAGAGAGGTCGAAGATTTCCTTAGCCTGCTTGGACTCAATGCTGGCTATGCCAGTCACGACAGCGTCACCGCTACCGAAACGAACCGAAGATTCCTGTGGTGTGGCGAAGATGATGTTGTCAATCCGTACACGACCACTCTTCGAGAATGAGAGTTCCACCAGACCGTTTCCGTCAGAGGTCAACACGCTGTTGTCCATGGACATGCCAACCACTCTATAGGTGTTCTGACCATTCTTGATGAATTGTAGCCTGTGACTGCCTGCGTTGCCTGTCAGACGGGTACCTGTGAGTTCTATGCCATCGGCTACCTCTACATCAAACTGGAAGGCCGTGAATCGGCTGGCGTCATTGATATCCAACAGGATGCCGTCGGGAGTCGCCTTCACAAGAGTCTGCTCGAGAGCACTCCTTGTAGCCCTAGCCATGGCTCTGGCATTATTATTACCTCCCATGACGAGTTTGATGACCTCAATGATATCGAAGATGTCAATTTCCAGGTCATCATTCATATCTGCTGCTGCCCTGACAAAGTTGGATGAAGGATGTCCAATGACGCAATTGACTATTGCCACAACGTCGGTCACGGTGATTTCATCATCCTTATCTCCATTGGCATTACCCTTCACCAGTTTCTTCAGTTCTATCGGGAACGTAATATCCTCTGGGATTACTTCCTCCTCGGCGGGAGTCGTCAACTTAATCTTCTTGATGACGGCATCGTAAGTACCTAAGGCCACGCTTTGGGCTGCATCTACTCTCATGGTTAGAATGGTGCCATTGGTTCCGCTGATGAGGCTGCTCCTCATGGAGACACACATGATGCGATACGTGTTATCATCAAGTTTACTGATATTCAGTTGATGCGTATTGTCACTATAACGGTCGCCCTTCTCTACCAAATAATCACCGTCTCCATCTTTAGCCAAAGTGAATCCTTCTGGCAAGACAAGTTCGAACTGGTAGGCTGTGAACGAATGGGTATTGGACATCTTCACCTCAATGTCTGAAGGATAGCCTTGGTAGACACTGGCCTTGCTGACATAGATGCGGTTTGTTGTGACGTCGACGACTTCCTCTTCCTCTGTCAGATCCAGATCATAGATCTCGACCTTCTTGATAATGCTGGTTCCTACAAGGTAGCCTGTCTGAATTGTGATGTGCGCATCGCCATTGCAGTTGTAAGGATAATCCGGGAATTCGACATCTATCTCCTGGAAGTCGGTGCTGGCATCAACATCCATCTTGTACTGCAGATTATAATCCCAGTTACCCATGTTCACTTGAATCATTGCGTCAGCAGGTGTCTTAGCGATGATACGGACGAGGTAGTTGTGGCCTTTCTTGAGAACGGCATTCTCAAGAATGACGGTCTGAGGATTCCACATGTCTTCACCCAACTTGGGCGTGTTGATAGCCAGACCCTCGGCTTCAATCGTAGCGGTGGCACCGTTATCGCCAGAGCACCAGAAGTTGTATTCTTTTTCGGCTGTCCAGTCCACGAACTGATAAGCAACTGCCTCTACATCAACCGGATCGTCGCCTGGCGTGCTACCTGATGGATAGTATTTCACGCTGATGTCATCGAAGTAGAAGTCGATGGCCTTTGTCAGATTCTTGTTCAGGTCGAAGGCGATGGTCTGGGTACCTTCGTGGTCGGCATCGATGGTTATCTCTTTGCTGAATTCCAACCAGGTTGTGGTCAGGTCGATGTCGCCCAACATGGTCCAGTGCACGCCCTTGCCGGGTTCACTTTGTGCCTGTGAGGTCAGCAGGGTACTCTCGCTTGCCTTGACACGCATGCTGAACTTGATCTTGTCGCCCACAGCCAGTGTCGTACCTAACTTGATGTACATCTGTGTGTCCCAGTAGTTCTTCGCCGTCTCGGAAGAGGTGACCTTGAGACAGTGACCCGTTTTGTTGTCGTCGGCCACAAGGTCGTCCTCTGTCACGTCACAGATAGCCAATTCGCCGTCAACTTCCGCCATATAACTGAAACTGCTGAAGTCCGAGCCTTCGAAATCACCATTGATGATCAGTTCATCCTTATCTTGAACGGGGGGCTCCGGTTGTGGCGGCGTGTTGCCGGACGGATAGATCATCACACTGATGTCATCGAAGTAGAAGTCGATGGCCTTTGTCAGATTCTTGTTCAGGTCTAAGGCGATGGTCTGGGTACCTTCGTGGTCGGCATCGATGGTTATCTCTTTGCTGAATTCCAACCAGGTTGTGGTCAGGTCGATGTCGCCCAGCATGGTCCAGTGCACGCCTTTGCCGGGTTCACTTTGTGCCTGTGAGGTCAGCAGGGTACTCTCGCTTGCCTTGACACGCATGCTGAACTTGATCTTGTCGCCTATGGCCAGTGTCGTACCTAACTTAATGTACATCTGTGTGTCCCAGTAGTTCTTCGCCGTCTCGGAAGAGGTGACCTTGAGACAGTGCCCCGTTTTGCTGTCGTCGGCCACAAGGTCATCTTCAGTCACGTCACAGATAGCCAATTCGCCGTCAACTTCCGCCATATAACTGAAACTGCTGAAGTCCGAGCCTTCGAAATCACCGTTGATGATCAGTTCATTCCAGCCATCAGGATCTGGTTCTTCTCCCTCGTGGGTAATCTTCAAGTATGCGACATCATAGTCGCCCACATAGTCACCACACTGGAAGAGGATATCACCCTCGCTGGTTTTTGCCACGTATTCAATCTTTCCTTCTACCCATTCTGTGGTGATAGGGAATTTTCCATAAGGCGTCTGGCCAAAACCAAGTGCAGAGATGTTCTTTTTCACGCTACCCTTCACCTTATAATGGAGGGTATAAGTAACGCCAACCTCTGCAACTACGCCACCGATAGGGTAGAACTGGCAGCCCCATGTAGGATCCGTTACTGCCTCATTATGGAAATGGAGGCATCCGTCTTTAATAGAAATGCGTGCTTTTGCCAAGTCACTGGCACCCCATCCGCCAAGTTTGACTTGAGAGATGTCCGTATACTTAGAGAAGTCAACTTCTGCGTCGACTATTTCTGCAGCCTTTACTCCCATGAAACATGCCAAGAGAGCAACAAAAGTAATTAGTTTCTTCATAAATAAACCATTTTCACTCTCGGTTGCAAAAATAGAAAAATAATCTGAAACATCCAAGAAAAAAGGCGAGTTTTTTCGCCTCGCCTTTAATTTTCCTCCTATCATCAGGGCCTGGCCCCGGTGATACAACATTGTGCGAATGGCTAAGTGTTATCTAACTGTCTCGTAAATTCCTTGATGTCGATAATGGTCAGTCGCGGCCATTCGATTTGCTTGAGGATGTTGAAGTGTGCGTCGTTGGTGACGATGTATTCGGCATCGACCGCTACGGCACAGTCCACAAACTTGTTGTCGTCAGGATCGGCCTCAATCAATCCGAAGTGAAAATATGCCTGCTGAAAGATTGTAGTGTGGAGCCGCATGATGGCCCTCACCACGTTACGGGCAATCTCGGCATTTGTCTTCTCTGCCAGGATCTCTTCGTATTCATTTAGGATGTCCGAGTTGACACACAGGCTGATGCGGCCTGCCATTACCTCGGTCCATATCTTGTGGTACGGACTGCGGCTGGGTAGGGTCTGCAGTAGACAGTTGGTATCAAGAACGATGCGCCTCATAGCCGTAAGGGGTTCGCATGTGCTCTTTACCCCATTGCTCGATGATTTCGTCATTGATAACTCCCTCGTCCCACAGTGCATCGATGGCCTTTTGGGCTTTATTTGCAAAATAGTGGGCCAAGACGTTCTTGAACTCGTTTAACTCCGCCTCAGAGTTGATATTGTTCAAGGCATCCAGCAGTTCCAATTGTGCTATTTGTGAGTAACTCATATGCGTATCTTGTTTGATTCAGGTGCAAAGATAAACAAAAAAATCGGACCGACCAAACGTCAGCCCGAAATTTTTGTTGTACCACCTATCAGTAGGGCCAGTGATATGACCCCGAAAAGTTGGACGATTAATTAAACGTTAATATTTATCTCTCTATAGTAGTGAGCTCGG
>CACZVE010000074.1 GCA_902784565.1 uncultured Prevotellaceae bacterium | reverse complement strand
GGCATTCATGTTGATGTCTTTACCGCAGAAGTTATTCTTGGGTTTCTGGTCTTTCATCGTGCCAAACTGCCTGACCGTGTCTCCGCTCTTTTGGTCGCTCTTATTCGCCCAGGGGTCGATGTTCGTCTCCTCGTTCTTGTCGTTCAGGTTTTTCACCGCCACGATCGCCTGCGTCACCCGGAATGTGTAGTGGGTCACCCCGTCGCCGATGAGCGCTGCAAGCGTTGTATTCCCCAGAAGCATCGAGATGCAGTTCATCAGGTTCGTGCTGAGATAGTCCATCTGCGTCTGCCAGTCCGTGTACTCCGCCTTCACTTCGTCCAGATAGTCGTCGGTGCCCAGGGGATTGCTGTAGCTCTTCTGGTCATTATTTGGAGCAGTGTGCCCTTCCAGGTAGTTGTAGCTGTAGCTGGAAGTCTCCACTCCTTCCTGTAAAAGAGTCTCGTAATAGCGCTCAGAGGCTATCTGGGCATAGTCGGGGTCGCTGTTCCCAGCCTTGTCGGTCATCTGCATACCTAAGTGCAGCTGGCCGTTCTCGTGATACAGGAACTCTCCGCAGCGGTTAGCCGTGCGTCGCATGAAATCATAGAAACTCTCGTTGTACTGCACCAGATACGGCTGAACGAACTCATCGGTGCCGACTTCCTTGTTATATTCGACCACCTGCAGGTCGCATTTTGTCGGTACCTGGAGCTTGAAACTTTCCACTTCTTTAGTGAAGATGTCCACCCCGAGTTTCTTGCCCGTCCAAGCTTTCGAGTATTTGTCGATCGCCAGCAGTTTGTCGAGGCTGTAGATGGTCAGTTCCAGTTTTACGTTGCTCCCATTCGATACCTTCTTGAATAGCGGCATGACCTTGAACACAAAATAGCTGTCGGCCACTGTCTCACCGTTGATCGTTAATTGCACGGGTTTCTGGTGGAAAGCACTGACGAGATCGTTGTTTTTCACACCTTGGCCACCGACATTTATGGTGACCTTCATCTCTGCCGGGCGATAGATGCCTTTGTCGTAAGACAACTTCTCCAGAGTGAGCGTGTAGTTGCCCATCGTCTGATCTTCCTGGAAACGGAATTGCTTGCCGTCGATAGTTAATACATATTTAAGATTTGCCATAGGTCTTCTGTTTTTTCTTTTTACTTTTTTACTTTTTCTTACTCTGCCTTACTGTTTATCACAAGTTGCCTGTCCGTCATCTTGCCTTTATAGGTGATGGAATTTACGAACAGTTTCACACGGATGAGCATTTGTCTCGATTCCTTGCCGCCAGAGTTGAAGTCGTCCTCCACGTCAATCACATAGCCGTTGACGATGAACATATTATCGTAGCTCTTCAGTCTCTGCTGGTCGTTATATGAGGCATTGAAAAGGAACGTATAGTCGTAAGGCACGTTCTCCAACAGCCGCTGATGATAGACCGTTCCTTCCTCTGGCAGCACAAGCCGCACTGTAAACGACAACACGGAAGGATTGGTGACCCCATAAGGGAAGCCGGCATCATTTCGGCTCCGTTCACAACGGTAACCGAAATATTCCAAAGTGCTGCACTTTTCCCTCAATACATTCTGGCCCCCGTCCTGTACCTCGTCGGAAAAGAGCACAGCCTTCAGATGATTCGATAGAAGTTTTTTATTCATAGTCGTTACCTCCCTTATTCGTTTTTAAATGGATTCTTGAACGTAGCACCCTCAAAAGTCACCTCGTTAGCCACAATACTCAGTTTCACCGTGCGTCGCATCATACCGTCGATCTGGTATTCCTCCTCGATGGCATAGCAGTAGGCTTCTTCAAACTCCAGGTTTGCTTCACTTCCGTCGGTGTCCGCCTTCGCGTCGGAAAGATTCAGCACCACGCGTCCGTTCTGCGGATCACCGCTGATATACCAGTCGTAGAGAGAGAGGTCCTCCATATCCGGAGCAACCAGCGTCAAGCTGATGTTCTCACACTGGGCATCAGTGCTAGGACGGCTGCTACTTGTAAGTCTCTTGTAATGACAAGTCAGATTCACCACATTATATTGCTTCGAATAAATGTGGGAACTGTTGTCGCCAATCTGTAATTTTGCTTGTACTTCCATATTTTAGGTAGTTTTAATAATTATCTCAGTTTTTAATCTAGATCGATCTGCGTGCAAAGATACAACTTTTTTTTGAAAACACATCCTTTTTGATAAAAAATGAGGGAGAAAGCAATCCCAAATGAAGAAAATGACCATCAGAAAGATGGTCATTATTCATTTCCATTAGAGACACTCGCATTGATAGAACGCATTCGTATTGCCATTCAGTACTTATTTCACGCGAACTTTTACGCGGATGCCCAGAGTCTGATAGAGGAACTCTTCAAACTTGTTTTGTTCAGTCTTCACCCGAATACCTACATTACCCTTTTGTTCAGTCTTCACCCGAATACCTACATTACCCTTTTGTTCAGTCTTCACCCGAACACCTACATTATCCTTTTGTTCAGTCTTCACCCGAATACCTACATTACCCTTTGTCGGAGCTGAAACTTCTGCCATGGCACTGGTGGTGAACGCGAATGAGAAAACGACTGCTGCAATTGTGCTCATGAGCACCTTCTTTGCATTGAAATTCTTTCTTGTCATAACTTTAATTTTTTAATGTTTATACTTTATCTTAAATCTGTTTTCTGTTTCTTTTCGACGATGCAAAGATATGACGGTTTTAGCGAACAAACAAGAATTCTGCAGACTTTTGCCTGAAGTTGTTGCGACAACCGCCGCAATATGCGACAAATGGGGGTAAGACAGGAAAAAGTGTCGCAAATAAGCCAGGCGTTGATTGAAAAACTCGGTGCGCAAAGGTGATAGATACCGTCTGAGTCATCCCCAAGTACCTCTGCCAGTAATTTCTGCCTGACTATGTGAGCGGAGAGCGGAATTCATCGTAGAATTATTTTATCTGCCAATGTGAGTACACCTCATGCCGTCAATCATGACATTCTTGAATTTTTTTGCATAAATATGGTATTTTGCAATAAAAAATGAGTTAAATTTAAGCAAACTGATGGTTATTTGCTAAAAAAAATGTAGTTTTGCAAGTCAATTTGCAAAACGATATGAAACAAGAAAAAACAACGCCCACTTCTGGATATCCCAAGCTGGACGAATGGGTGATGATATGGCGAGAGACACTGCCAAAGTATTTCGGATACCCATTTAACGAGGTCTCTCCGCTACGCGATTTCTATGATTGGTACTATGCTGCAGGCATCAACCTGATGAACCTGAATAATGCCGGCGACCCGTTTACCGACACGCCTTGGGAGGTTTCATCGCAGGTGTTCGAACGCGAGGTCATCGAGTATTTTGCACCACTCTATGATTTCGACGACGACAACCGATGGGGACTCATTACCCATAGCGGATCCGACGGCAACAACCATGGTATCTACTTCGGTGCCAACTACCTGAAGCATAAAACGGGACAAGCCCCCATACTCTATGTGAGCGACGAGGCCCACTACTCGAACATGCGACTGGCTCACCTGCAGAACCTGGACACGCGATTGGTGAAGAGCGACATCATGGGGCGCATGATACCCGAGGAACTGGAACAAAAACTCGACACTTCGCGACCCGCCCTCGTTGTCTATGCCATGGGCTCTACTTTCAAAGGGGCTATCGACGATATGCCTGCGCTGAACTCCGTGCTCCACCGTCACCCCGAACTGCCTGCCGTCTATCGTCATGTCGATGCTGCACTCTTTGGCGGTTACCTGCCGTTTACAGAGCACCGCAATCTGGTGAGCAGCAAGAAGATGGGCTTTGAGTCGATTGCCGTCAGCGGTCACAAGTTCTTCGGCATCGACTCGCCATGCGGACTCTTCATTTGCACGCGTGAGGTTTACGACAACCAGTCAGACTTCGACGTACCTTATCTGAATAAGAATATGCGCATGATCAACTGTTCGCGTGACCCCATCCAGCCGCTTAAGTTCTTATCCCGCGTGGGTCAACGAATACAGCAACACGGTTTTTTTGCGGTGCCCATCGCCAGAACTGGCCCACAAGTACCAGTTGGCACAGAACGAGGATACACGTTTCGGAGGCAAACTAGCCCACGTGGTGGTGATGCAGCATTTCACGGAGGAGGCCATCGATGCCTTCGTGGCTGAATTATGTAATTCAAAAATGTAACGAGAACAAAATATCTGGAATAGAATGGCAAACAAACCCTTAGACACCACATTGCTGGACCGTGCCATCATCTTTGCGGTTCGCGCCCATGCCGGGACAGAGCGTCGCGGCAAGGGGTTCCCTTATATCGTCCATCCAATGGAGGCTGTGGAAATCGTAGCCACTATGACACCCGACCAGGAACTGCTGGCCGCCGCTGTGCTTCACGACACCGTGGAGGACACTGACGTCACCATCGAACAGATTCGTACAGAATTCGGTGAACGTGTAGCCTCGTTTGTCGCTGCAGAGAGCGATGAGCCCCATCAGAGGCCTGATAGCGTAGAAAACTGGCATGACCGCAAGCAGGCTGCCATCAATCGTATTGCCCGTGCTTCACGCGATGCCAAGATCGTGGCTCTCGGCGACAAGCTCTCGAATATGCGAGCAATCGCCCGTGACTATGCCCTGCAGGGCGATGCTCTGTGGGACCTTTTCCATGCCAAAGACCCCAAAGACCACGAGTGGCACTACCGGGGACTGGCGGATGCGCTCAGCGAACTCCACGACACCTTTGCCTACAAGGAGTTTGAGAATCTCATTAATCAAGTGTTTCCTCTTAAACCCTCTGCATGATGAACTATCAACTTGACTTACATGGAGAAATGCTCATGGAACAGTACCATGAGCGGATACCCATCTATGAACGATTGTCTCGCCTGGCCGACGAGGCACTACGCAATGCCCTTGATGCCCAGCACGTGAAGGTGACAGCTATGGAACACCGCATAAAGACAGAAACGTCGCTTGCGGGAAAACTGGAACTGAAAGGCGGCAAATACCAAACGATCGATGATGTAACCGATATCGTGGGTTTGCGTGTGGTAACGTTCTATAGTGCCGATGTGGACAAGGTGGCCGCCATCGTGAATGAGGCGTTCGTCGTGGACAGACGGAACTCTGTCGATAAGCGTAAGCAGCATCGTTTAGACAGTTTTGGCTACAATTCGCTGCACTACATCTGCCGATTGCCGAAAACAATCGTCGACGATCCGAAAATGCCGCTGCTTAATGAGCTGCGCTTTGAGATACAGATGCGCACAGCCCTGCAGCACGTATGGAGCACACTCGACCATGACACCGGCTACAAGGGCGACGTGAAGATTCCCCATGAGTATATGCGACAGTTCAACCGTATGGCCGGTATGCTGGAACTGATGGATGAAGAG
>CACZVE010000073.1 GCA_902784565.1 uncultured Prevotellaceae bacterium | reverse complement strand
AAGAACCTGCCTCACCGTCAGGACTTCTGCTACACGAAGTGGCTCGACCTGCCAGAGTGATGAAAAAAAATTGGCATAAATGTTTTATTTTCCTAAAAATAATGTAATTTTGTCCCCAAAATAGCAGATTTATAACAATAACATAAATAGTTCTAAAATGAAAAAGAAGAATGTTTTGACATGGGCCATGACGCTCAGCACGGCAGTTGCTCTGGTGGCTTGTGGAGGTGGTGTACCCGCACCAACACCGGAATCGTATGAAACGGTGACCATTAAGAAAGAGAACATTACAGTTCCCATGAAATTCAGTGCGAAACTCAAGGGTGAGACGGATGTGACGATCACGCCTCAGGTGAGTGGACAGTTGGTGAAGATCTGTGTAACCGAAGGTGACCTGGTGAAGAAGGGGCAGGTGCTCTTCATCATCGACCAGCGCGACGCCCAGTTGGAGTTGCAGTCAGCACAGGCCAACCTGCAGGCTGCCATTGCCCAGGAGAACAGTGCGAGAATCGAGTACGAGTCGAACAAGAATCTGTATGAGAAGCAGATTGTGAGCAAATATACCTTTGAGACAGCCGAGAATTCCTACAACCAGGCAAAGGCATCGGTGGCTGGTAGCATCGGTGAGATTCCCGTGCGTACAGGCGATCAGGTCTCACCTTCTATTTACCTGACGACTGTGAGTGGCAATGCGAATATGGATGCCGAATTTTCTCTGCCGGAGACGATCCTGTCGATGATGCTCTCTGAAGGCTTCAACACGGATCCCAGTTATCTTGCAAAGATGTCGCCGGAAATCGGTTTTATCATGAAGAATGGTACGGAGTATGATCAGAAGGGTAAGCTTACAAGAGCCACGGGTGTGGTAAACGCTTCTACAGGTACCATCTCGCTGAAGGTTACGTTCCCCAACCCCAAGGGCCAGCTTTACTCAGGTATGCAGGGTAATATTGTGATTCCTCTGAAGGAAGAGGGCGTCATGGTGATTCCGCAGGAGGCTGTCGTCAAACTGCAGGACAAGCAGCAGGTGTATAAGGTGCAGCCCGACAGTACGGTAACGAGTGTTGAGGTGACCACACAGGACATCTTTGACGGTGAGCACTATATTGCGTTGACAGGTCTGAAAGAAGGTGACCGCATTGTGACCGTAGGTGCCAACAACTTACATGAAGGACAGAAGGTACTTTTCCCGGCTGCTCCGGCAAAAAGTGAGAAGTGATAAGTGATAAGTGAGAAACGATGAAGAATAATATATTTATAAGTAGGTACGTGATGGCGTGTGCCATCAGTATCGTGTTGGCGCTGGTGGGCTTCATCGCCATGAGCACACTGCCCATCGAGCAATATCCGAACATCGCACCACCGCAAGTGGAGGTCACTGCCACCTATAGCGGTGCTGACCCCAAAAACATCATCCAGTCGGTGATCTCACCCTTGGAGGAGAGTATCAACGGTGTGGACGGTATGGACTATATGGTCTCGAAGGCCACCTCGACAGGTACCGCGACCATCGACGTGTATTTCAAGCAGGGCGTTGACCCTGACATTGCGACGGTGAACGTGCAGAACCGTGTGTCGAAGGCTCAGTCGCAACTGCCCTCAGCCGTTGTCAATATGGGTATTGAGACGGAAAAGCGCCAGAACAGTATTCTACGCATCATCGGTGTAAAATGTACTAATGGCAAGTATAACGACGATTTCGTCTCCAACTATGTAGATATCAACATCAAGCCGCGTATGCAGCGTATCTTTGGTGTAGGTTCCGTGACGTCGTTAGGTAACACCTACGCCCTGCGCGTCTGGATGAAGCCTGATGTGTTGGCACAGTACGGTCTGACGCCCGACGATATCAGCACTGCCATCAACAACCAGAGTTTCGTGACCGCATTAGGTAACTTCGGTGAGCAATCGAATAACAAGTACCAGTACTCCATGGAGTATAAGGGTACGCTGAAGGAGATTGAGGAGTTTCAGGACATCGTTGTCAAGACCACCGACGGCGGTCACGTGCTGCTTCTGAAAGAGGTGGCAGATATTGAGATCGGTGCCAAGACTTACAGCTTTATCTCTAATATCAGTGGCCAGCCGGGTACCTTCATGCTGATCTTCCAGTCGCCGGGCTCTAATGCTACGGAGGTGAACCAGCGCATCGACCAGATTTGTGAGGAGATGAAGGCCACCATGCCTGACGGACTGGAGTTCGTGACCTTGATGAACGCCGACGACTTCCTCTTCGCCGCCATCCATAATGTGGTGGAGACGCTGATCATCGCCATCATCCTGGTGATCTTGGTGGTGTTCTTCTTCCTGCAGAACATCAAGGCAACCGTCATCCCGTCGATCTCTGTAGTCGTGTCGCTGATGGGTACGTTTATGATTGTCACCTTGGCAGGTTTCTCTCTGAACCTGCTGACGCTGTTCGCTCTGGTGCTCGCCATCGGTACGGTGGTGGATGACTCCATTGTGGTGGTGGAAGCCGTGATGGCGAAGATAGAAGGCGGTATCTCGGATGCCAAGGAGGCCACGCGCCAGGCTATGAACGAGGTGTCGATGGCTGTATTCTCATGTACGCTGGTGTTCATGGCGGTGTTCATTCCCGTGACCTTTATCTCAGGTACATCGGGTACGTTCTTCACGCAGTTCGGTATCACCATCGCCTCGGCTGTGGGTCTGTCTTGTCTGCAAGCCCTGACTACCTGTCCTGCTCTTTGTGCCATCATGCTGAGAGTCAAGGAAGGTAAGAAAGAAGGCGAGAAGAAAAGTCTGACTTATTATACGAAACTGGCTTACGATGCCAGTTATAATGCCATTCTCGGCAAATATACGAAAGCCGTTCAGAAGTTTATCAAGCGCCCTGTAATGGCGGTTACGCTGCTGGTTGTGGCTGCTGCGCTACTTGTATTCTTCATGATGAAACTGCCGTCGGGCCTCGTGCCACAGGAAGACCAGGGTATGTTCATGGTTGAGGTGGACGCGCCGGAAGGCTACACGCTGCAGCAGACTTATGACCTGTTGAAACAGGTGGAAGAGAAGGTGAAGGCTATTCCAGAAATGGAGAGTTATTCCATGGTGAGCGGCTACGGTCTGATTTCGGGTCAGGGTACCAGCTATGGCTTCATGGTTATCCGTCTGAAGAACTGGGAAGAGCGTCCGGGTATAGAGCATTGCGTCGATATGGTTATGTATCGTTTCTATATGGCGTGTTCGAACATCAGGAATGCTACGATCATTCCTTTCCAGATGCCACAGATTCCGGGCTATGGTACGAGCAGCAACGTGAACCTCGTTGTTGAGGATCCCACTGACGGCGATCTGTCTGAGTTCTCCAAGAAGACCGACAACTTCCTAGCCAAGCTCATGGAACGCCCGGAAGTAAGTATGGCCATGTCCACCTACTCGGAAAAATTCCCGAAATATCGTGTTGAAGTGGATCCCACCCAGTGCAGCCGCGCCGGCTTGTCAGCCAAAGATGTGCTGAGCACGCTCGGTGAGTATTGCAGCGGTTCGTATATCGCCAACTACAACCAGTTCGGTAAGGTGTATCAGTTGTGGACTGCCGCAGCCCCTGAGTATCGCCTCGACCCCACATCGCTCAACAATATCTTCGTGAAGACGAGCAGCGGAAAGATGGCGCCCCTCTCAGAGTTCGTTTCACTGACAGAGATTGTCGGTCCGTCGAACAACCAGCACTTCAACCTGTTCTCAAGTATTGAGTGTCAGGTATCGGCTGCCGGTGGTTACAGTGAGGGTCAGGTTCAGGAGGTTATCAAAGAGGTGTTCAGAGAGACAATGCCTTCTACGGCAACGTATGAGTACAGTGGTATGTCACGTGAGTCCGCTGAGATGGCAGGCTCGAATACCACCACCTTGATCTATTGTATCTGTGTCATCCTGATCTACCTCATCCTGGCATCATTGTACAACTCTTGGTTCACGCCGTGTGCCGTGTTGCTCAGTGTGCCATTCGGTCTGATGGGTGCCTTCGGCATCACTTGGCTTGTTTCACTGAGTGGTCTTCCGGGTATGGAGAACAATATCTATCTGCAGACGGGTGTCATCATGCTGATCGGTCTGTTGGCTAAGACCGCCATCCTGATTACTGAGGTGGCCTCTGAGCACCGTAAGCATGGTATGGGTATCACCGAAGCGGCCTTTGCTGCCTGTCAGGAGCGTCTGCGCCCAATTCTGATGACCGTTGCCACGATGATTATCGGTATGATACCGCTTGTGATCGAAGGTGGTGCCGGTGCGAATGGTAACCGTGCCCTTGCCCTCAGTGTGATCGGTGGTATGAGTGTAGGTACCGTCTCCCTGCTCTTCGTCGTTCCAGCCTTCTTCATCATGTTCCAGAAACTGCACGAGAAGTTCCAGGGAAAGGAAGAGGCAGAAACTGTAGAAGCAGTAGAAGTGAAAAGTGAATAGTGAAAAGTGAATAGTGAAATCATGAAAAGACTTAGTAATATCATTGTCGCTGCAGCCGTGAGTATGATGCTCACGGGCTGCGGCCTATATAATAAATATGAGAAGACGGTGCAGGATCCCGCTGATCCCTTCGGCACCTCGCAGGACATCGCGTCGGCCACGAGTGAGACATCTATCGCCGAAATGTCGTGGCGTGAGTTCTTCACCGATCCCCTGCTGCAGAATCTGATCGAACAGGCATTGGAGAACAATACCGACCTGAACACTGCCCGCATCAATATCGAGAAGAGCGAGATCTCGCTGAGGACCAAGAAACTGGCCTTCCTGCCTTCGCTCTACTTCTCACCGCAGGGCTCTATCTCCAGTTTCGACGGCGCCAATTTCGACGGCGCCAAGGCTACGAAGAGTTACACCCTGCCGCTGGATATCTCTTGGGAAATCGACGTGTTCGGTTCCATGAGGAATAAGAAGCGCGCTGCACAGGCTGCCCTGTTGCAGGCTCAGATGACTGAGGAATCTACTCGTTCCAACCTCATCAGTAGCGTAGCCCAGCAGTACTTCTATCTCCAACTGCTCGACCGCGAGATGGAAATCCTGATCGAGACCGACAGTCTGTGGAAAGCCTCTCTGGACACCCAGCAGGCCTTGTACGAGAACGGACAGGCCTACTCAACGGCTGTGAACCAGCAGGAGGCATCCTGGCTCGACGTGAAGGTGCAGATAGTCTCCATCAAGCGCGCCATCCGTTCCACCGAGAACGAGATCTGCAGTCTGCTTTGTATCACACCGCAGCATATCGAGCGCACGCATTGGGGTGCAGGTGAGGTTTACCACACTGCCACCGAAGGTCAGCGTCTGTTCGAGGAGCGCTACTTGAAGATCGGTGTGCCCGCCATGATGCTGGAACATCGTCCCGACATCCGCTTGGCCAACTACTATATCGAGGAAGCCTTCTATAACGTACAGGCTGCCCGCGCTGCCTTCTTCCCCAGCATCACGCTGTCGGGCGAGTTAGGATGGTCGAATAATAGCGGTTTCGTCAACCCCGCCAAATTCCTGTGGAGTATTGTGGGTCAACTCTCTCAGCCCATCTTTGCCCGTGGCCAGATCAATGCCAACTATAAGATTAGCAAACTGACTGAGGAGAACCTGAAGAAGAAGTATGTGCAGACCGTCATCGATGCTGGTAACGAGGTAAATGAGGCTATTGCCGACTGTCAGGCAGCCCGTGCCTATCACCAGTATTATCACCGTCAGGTGGAGGTGCTCCATGAAGCCTATAAAGGCACGCATGAGTTGATGGACAACGGTAAGGCCAAGTACCTCGAAGTGCTTACTGCCCAGGAGAGCCTACTCTCAGCCCAACTCAATGAGGCTTCTAACCTGTACAACGGTGCACAAGCTGTTATCTCGCTTTACATCGCCCTCGGCGGTGGCACGAAATAGGAACGAATAATCAACTGAACCAATGGCACAAATACGACTCACCATCGGCGATATCGCTGTAACCAACCAGCAAGTAACTTCTACAGTTACATTCGGCGACGTGACTTATCATGTCAGTCTCAGTAGTCTGAGTCTTCAAAAGAAAATGTATCAGCCCACTGAGATCCTGGCTGATCTGAAAATCGGCATGTCTGATTTTGAAAAAGATTGGGTTACGATCAGCAGAACGAACATT
>CACZVE010000072.1 GCA_902784565.1 uncultured Prevotellaceae bacterium | reverse complement strand
CGTGGAGGAATACTGCCAGCAGCATCTGCCGAAGATAAAACCCTGGCGACCAGAAGCCTCTTTCCTGGTATGGCTCGACTGCCGCCCACTGGGATTGCAGCACGACGAACTGATAGATTTGTTTGTCAACCGCGCCCACCTTGCACTGAACGACGGAGCAATGTTCGGTCCTGGCGGTGAGGGCTTTATGCGCCTTAACGTCGGAACACCCCGCAGCATACTGTTACAGGCCCTCATCCAGTTAGAAAAGGCCATGAACAAAGCCTGACAACAAAAAAGCCCCTCTCCTTCAGGAGAGGCGTTGGAAAGAGGCTGTTGGGGAGAGCCCGACATCAACCAGAAACCCCACACGATGAATGTTAATAGGTCGAAACATCCTGCCCATCGCCTCGACAAAAATCACGCCCCCTCCCCTACAAGGCGAAAAGGGGCTACGAAAAAAATGCCAAATACCAAACGTTTGGTATATGAAATGCCACAAGAGTGTGATTGTGTGGCACACTGAAACCCGCTACCTTTGCAAACGGAAATTTACACAAAAACATTAAGTATATGGCAAACATCGCCCACAACCTCATTGACTTGCTCGGCAACACCCCGTTGCTGGAACTGAGTCGCACAGAAAAAAAAGAAAAGTTGAAAGCCCGTATCATCGTGAAACTGGAATTGTTCAACCCTGCACGAAGCGTGAAAGACCGTGTAGGCTTTGCAATGCTCGATGATGCCGAGCGTCGTGGTGTCATCAATAAAGATACTACGATTATCGAACCCACCAGCGGGAATACCGGTATCGGTCTTGCGCTGGTAAGTGCCATACGCGGCTACCGCCTGATACTGACCATGCCGGAGTCGATGTCACTGGAACGCCGCAAACTGCTAAGGGCACTGGGCGCCGAACTGGTGCTGACTCCAGCCTATGAAGGAATGGCTGGTGCCATCCGTAAGGCACAAGAGCTGGCACAAGGCATTGGCAATGCCTTCATCCCCCAGCAGTTTGAAAACAAGGCAAACGCTGAGATTCACCGTAAGACGACTGCCGAGGAGATATGGCGCGACACCGACGGGAAAGTTGACATCCTCGTGGCAGGAATCGGTACGGGCGGCACCATCACTGGTGTTGGCGAAGTATTGAAGAAGTATAATCCCCACATTCAGGTCATTGCCGTTGAGCCCGACAGTTCGCCCGTGCTGAGCGGAGGCAAGCCAGGTCCTCACAAACTGCAGGGCATTGGCGCTGGTTTCGTACCCAAGGTACTGAATACAACCATCTATGACGAGATCATCCGCATCAAGGACGATGAGGCATACGATCGCGGGCGACAACTTGCCCGTACGGACGGAGTACTGACCGGTGTATCGTCAGCTGCCGCCGTCGCTGCCGCTATCCGCATTGCCAAACGTCCGGAAAACGAGAAGAAGAATATCGTAGTCATCCTACCCGACACGGGTGAAAGATACTTAAGTACACCTATTTATAATTTCGAACAACAATGAGCGACACTAAGAAACTAAGCCTCATCGCCTTCAGTGGAGATTTCGACAAGCTGACGGCAGTATTCACCCTCGCTACAGGTGCCGCTGCTGTGGGATACGAGGTAAACATCTTCTTCACCTTCTGGGGACTGGATGCTATCAAGAAGAAACAAGGACGTGCGTTCCTTGGTGCTAACTGGTTGACAAAACTGTTCGGATTCATGATGGGCGGTCTAAAGACAACACCCACCAGCCGATTCAATTTCCTGGGAGCAGGTCCCAAGATATTCCGCTACCTGATGCGTAAGAATAACGTGGCAACCTTAGAGGAACTGGTAGAGGCGGCAAAGGTCTTGGGTGTCAACCTGTATGCATGCGAGATGGCCATGCACGTGTTGGGACTGAAGAAAGAAGACTTCATCCCCGAAGTCAAGGACGTGCTGGGCGTAGCAACATTCCTGCAGCTATCAGAAGGAGGACGTACATTATTTATTTAAATATAAAGATATGACAACAAAAACATTAGACATCACGAAGGAACATTGCCCGATGACCTTCGTCAAAACCAAAATCGAATTGGCAAAATTGCAGACAGGCGACATCCTGGAGGTGCTGCTCTCTGAGGGCGAACCTCTGGACAACGTGCCCCGCAATGCAGTAGATCAGGGATATGAAGTGCTCTCCGTAGAGCATGTAGAGGGAACAACACATAAAGTAATTATCAAGAAATAACTCATAAAAAACAAATTAACTATGGCAGATTCAAATCTTCAGCGCAGTGTAACCACTGTCACAGCCAGAAAACTGGCGACCACCACCAAGACTGCCCCTCAGATGGGTAGTATCACTCCTCGTCTTCTCCTGAAACTCCTTCCTTGGGTTCAGGTCAGTGGCGGTACCTTCCGCGTCAACCGTACCAAGGTAGAACTGAAGAAGACCGAGCGTCTGAATATCGAGTATCTGAATGGGGTTCCCTCATTTACCGCTAAGAGTCTGAAGCAGATTCCTCTGTTCTCTGCTTTCGATGATGAGATTGTGACTCGTCTGGCAAGTTCCTTCGAAACCGTCGAGGTATCCCTGGGTAACCTTTTCGTCAAAGAAGGCAAGGACAAGCAAAAGTTCTTCATTGTAGCCAGTGGTCAGGCTGAGGTCATCAACAAAGGTCCTCATGGCGAAGAGCTGCGTATCGCCTTGTTGGGCGACGGTGAGTTCTTCGGTGAGGCAGACCTCCTGAACGATGCCGCCTCCACAGTGAGCGTCCGCGCCGTCACACCTTCAGTATTCCTCTCGCTGAAACTTTCTGAATTAGAGAAGTTCATCAAGGAGGTTCCCGACTTCCGTCAGACATTCCAGAAGGCTGTCGATAAGCAGCTGCGCTTGAAGGCAACCGTCAATGACCATGGTGAGAAGCACATCGACTTGGTCAGTGGTCATGAGGAGGATAATATCATTCCGGAAACTTATATCGATTATGAGGAAAACCCCACGGAATACAGTCTCAATACCCTGCAGACCGTTGTTCGTGTACACACTCGAGTAAGTGACCTTTATAATAATCCCTACAACCAACTCGAAGAGCAATTGCGTCTCTCCATTGAAAGCATCAAAGAGCGTCAGGAATGGGAACTTATCAACAATACCCAATTCGGACTCCTTGCCTCTGTCAGTCCTGCCCATCGCATCACTACACGCTATGGCGCACCGACACCCGACGACCTTGACGAATTGCTGTCATTGGTTTGGAAGGAACCAGCTTTCTTCATTGCCCATCCACGTGCCATTGCCGCCTTTGAGCGTGAGTGTACATGGCGTGGCGTACCACCTGTGACCACTGACCTCTTCGGCACGAAAGTCATCCTATGGCGCGGTGTTCCCTTGATTCCCTCTGATAAGGTAGAGGTAGAAGGACAATTCCTGACTGGTCGTGGCGTAGGAACAACGAAAATCATCCTCGTTCGCACTGGTGAGAAGAACCAGGGTGTAGTAGGTCTGCACCAGAGTGGTATCCCTGGTGAGATTGCTCCGTCGCTCAGTGCGCGCCTGATGGGTCTCGACAAATTTGGTGTCGCCTCCTATCTGTTGACCAAGTATTTCAGTCTTGCAGCATTGACCGACGATGCCATTGCTGTCCTTGAGAATGTGGAGGTAGGCTACTACCACGACTACCAGCATCGTAATAAAGTAGAGAAATAATGATAGAACTCATCAAACAAGATCTCGGATTGCCCGATACCTGTCTTTTGGACGAGATGCGTGCAGTGGTCAGCAAATATTTTGCCGACGACGAGCCACAGGATGTCTCTGCGCCAGATGATTCCCTCGTATCTCATACCCTACCGGGTGATGAAGGCTTTGGCATCGGCATTCCCGAGACTCAGAAACTGCAGGAGCTGAACTACGATGAGGCAGACACATTATCGACCGATGAGATCAAGAAGGACTTCCCCATTCTGCAACAAAAGGTGAACGGACATGATCTTGTGTGGCTTGATAATGGTGCTACGACACAAAAGCCAAATGTGGTAATTGATAAGATTTCGGATTATTACCGCAACTATAATTCGAATATCCATCGTGGTGCTCACACGCTGGCGGCGCGAGCCACTGATGCCTATGAGGAGGCACGCCAAAAGATAGCCGACTTCATCAATGCACCGTCGTCAGATAATATTGTCTTCGTACGTGGTACCACAGAGGGCATCAACCTGGTGGCACAAACCTTTGGCAGACAATACCTTGGAGCCGGTGATAACGTCATCGTCTCAGAGCTTGACCACCATGCCAACATCGTACCTTGGCAGCGTATAGCTCAAGAGCGGGGTGCTGACTTGTTGGCTATACCTACCGATAAGGCGTCTCATCACCCCTCGTACACGAGTGGTCTCTGTAGGACATGTCAACAACACATTCGGAACTATCAATGATGTGCAACGCATCATCGATATCGCCCATTCCCACAATGTACCTGTCCTCATCGATGGGGCCCAGTCGATTGCCCATACACCTGTCAACGTGCAAACGCTGGGAGCCGATTTCTTTGTATTCTCCGGTCATAAAATCTATGGTCCTAATGGCATCGGTGCCGTCTATATCAGTCAGGAATGGCTCAATAAACTACAACCCTGGCAGGGCGGCGGCAACATGATAAAGGACGTGACGATTGAGCATACAGAGTACAATCAGGCACCAGCACGTTATGAGGCTGGTACACCTAATGTGGCAGATGCCATCGGACTGGGTGCTGCCATCGACTACGTGAGTCGTATCGGTATTCGCAATATAGAGCACCACGAACATCAACTGACAGAATATGCTCGAGAACAATTGGCACAGATTCCCGGTTTGCACCTCATTGGCAACCCAAAGAATCGTGTATCCGTTGTCTCGTTCTATTTGGAAGATATTCCAGTTCCAGAGACAGGTCAGTTGCTCGACAAAGAAGGTATTGCCGTACGTGCTGGTCATCACTGTGCTCAACCTGCTCTTCGAGCATTGGGTCATGAGATGTCAGTACGACCGACCTTTGCGCTCTATAATACACGTGAGGATGTTGACAAACTCGTCATCGCTCTACGGAAAATCGTAAATAGCAAATAATAAAAGGTATAAGAGTAAAATGGCAAAGATTATAGTAAACGGTGAGGCACAGGAGGTACAACTTCCACTCACCCTGACAGAGCTAATCAAACAAAATGATGTGCAACAACCAGAAATGGTGAGCGTGCAAGTGAACGAGGATTTCGTTGACCGTTCCGAATGGGACGGTATTCAGATCAAGGAAGGCGATACAGTTGACTTCTTGTACTTCATGGGAGGAGGGGGTGTTTAGTTCATAGTTTAGAGTTCATAGTTCATAGTTTAGAGTTCATAGTTCATAGTTTTGTGTTATGTACGATTTTACTGAAGAGCAGATAAAACGTTACTCACGCCACATCCTTCTGCAGGACGTCGGCGTTGAGGGACAGGAGAAAATCCTGAACGCTAAGGTGCTGGTAGTGGGAGCTGGAGGCCTGGGTGCCCCCGTCTCTCTCTATCTGGCAGCCGCTGGTATCGGACGTATCGGCATTATCGATGCTGATGTCGTCGACCTTTCCAACTTACAACGACAAATCATTCATTTTACAAAGGACGTAGGAATTCCTAAGGTGGAGAGCGCTAAGGAGAAGATTCTTGCCATCAACCCTGATGTAAAGGTAGATACCTTCCGCGAGTTTCTCTATTCAGGTAATGCGCTCGACATCATCAAAGAGTATGACTTCGTTGTCGATGGCACAGACAATTTCCCCGTAAAGTTTCTCATCAACGACGCCTGTGTGATGGCTGGCAAGCCTTTCTCACACGGAGGCATCTTGCGCTTCAACGGACAAACATTTACACATGTGCCAGGTTCTGCCTGCTATCGTTGCTTCTTCAAGGAGCCGCCTCCTACGGGTGTTGTTCCTACTTGCTCACAAGCAGGTGTCTTAGGTGCTATTGCTGGAATGCTTGGTACCATACAGGCCGCTGAGACTCTGAAATATTTCACAGGCGTTGGCGAACTGTTGACCAACCGTCTTTTGACCTTCGATGCCAAGACCATGCAGTTCCGCACCATTCCCGTTAAACAACGTTCCTCGTGCGACATCTGTGGCGAACATCCTACCATCACGGAGTTGATAGACTACGAACAGGCCGCTTGCGACCTCAAGAATCACTAAAAGATATGAAGATAGAACAACATGTGATAGACGAACTGATAGCACAGGCTCAGAAGGATGCCCCCAATGAGACCTGTGGCTATCTGTTAGGTATAGATAATGTGGTCACCGAAAACTACTGGATGGAAAATATCGACCATTCCCCTGAGCATTTTTCCTTTGCACCTAAAGATCAGTTTGCTGCCTTAAAGTATGCACGCTCGAAAGGACTGAGGATTCTTGCCAACTGGCATAGCCATCCCGCCTCACCCTCACGCCCCTCGCAAGAGGATCTTCGCCTTGCCAACGACCCTACCATCCGCTATGCCATTCTCTCGCTGCATGAGGGCATCCACCTCAACTCCTTTAAAATACTGAATGGCGAGGTGATTGACAAGGAACAGCATCTCTAAACATATACCGAATATATGGTATATAAAAATGCCATGCAAAGGGTATTGTGGGAATGAAGATTTCGCCGTACCTTTGCATCGTCGAAAGGACATAAAAAACAAAGTAGTAAAATTA
>CACZVE010000071.1 GCA_902784565.1 uncultured Prevotellaceae bacterium | reverse complement strand
CCTCTATCCGCAGAGTGCACTGATGGAAAGTTCCGACTACCACGATGCGAACAACTCGCGAAGTTTTATCGGACTGAATCCCATTGCCAGTGTGGCTATCGGACACGGGATTGCCACCGTCAGTTATCCTGACGGCTCGACCTTCCAGCATGAGGTGAATAAGGAGTATCGTTCTGACAAAGCCATCCACGAACTCATCGACCGCATCGAGGTCAATGGCGAGGATGCAGCTGTCTGCGGACTCTTCGGCTATACGAGCTTCAACGCCGTGAGATACTTTGAGGACATTCCAGTGAAGGACGAGACGCAGGCGAAGAACGATGCCCCCGATGTACTCTATATATTATATAAGGTGGTGATTGAGTTCGACCATCATAATAATATGCTCAAAGTTGTGACGCTGGGTGACACTTCAGACATCGATGCCATCTTGAAGGCGATGAATAAGGCTAATGTGCAGGCTTACGACTTCCATCCTGTGGGTGATGTCAGGAGTACGCTGACTGATGATGAGCACAGGGAGAATATCAGAAAGGGCATCCAGCACTGTCTGCGTGGCGATGTGGCATCCAGCACTGTCTGCGTGGCGATGTGTTCCAGATCGTGCTCTCGCGCCGCTTCATCCAGAAGTACGAGGGCGACGACTTCAAACTCTATCGTGCCCTGCGCAGCATCAATCCCTCGCCTTATCTTTTCTACTTCGACTTTGGCGGTTTCCGCATCTTCGGCTCTTCGCCTGAAACCCATTGTCGTATCGAAGGCCAGAAGGCTTATATCGATCCCATCGCTGGTACCACCAAGCGTACGGGTGATGCAGAGGCAGACCGCCGGGGAGCAGAATACTTGCGCAATGATCCCAAGGAGAATGCCGAACATGTGATGCTGGTGGATCTTGCCCGCAACGATCTGTCGAGGAACTGCCACAATGTGAAGGTCGATTTCTACAAGGACCTGCAGTATTACTCGCATGTCATTCATTTGGTGTCGAGAGTGTCAGGCGAACTCGATGAGGGCGCAGATCCCATCAAGGCGTTTATCGACACCTTCCCTGCTGGAACTTTGAGCGGCGCCCCCAAGGTGCGTGCTATGCAGCTGATCTCTGAGTACGAGCCCCATAACCGTGGTGCCTACGGTGGTTGCATCGGCATCATCGGCCTCGACGGTTCGCTGAATCAGGCCATCACCATCCGCACGTTTGTCTCCCGCAACGGTGAACTGTGGTTCCAGGCAAAAGTTATGAAGATAGTCATTATAGATAATTACGACTCGTTTACGTATAATCTGAGTCATTTAGTGAAGGAGTTGGGCGCAGAGGTCACCGTTGTGCGTAACGACCAGTTCGAACTCGCAGACCTCGAACCCTATAGCAAGATTATCCTCTCGCCGGGCCCGGGTATCCCAAGTGAGGCAGGCCTGTTGCTCGACGTCATCCGTACCTATGCCGGCAAGAAACCCATCTTGGGTGTCTGCTTGGGTCATCAGGCCATAGGTGAGGTGTTCGGAGGGACGTTGGAGAATCTGTCGGATGTCTTTCACGGTGTCGCCACCCCTTGTCATATCGTGAGCGATGATCCTATCTTCAGTGGAATCGCAAGAGATATCACCATCGGCCGTTATCACTCGTGGGTGGTGTCGAATGAGAATTTCCCTGATTGCCTCGAAGTCACTGCCGTCAGTGATGAGGGACAGGTAATGGCCCTCCGCCATAAAACCCTCAATGTCCGCGGCATCCAGTTCCATCCCGAGAGTGTCCTCACTCCCGATGGCAAGAAAATGCTGCAAAACTGGCTTTTCCTTTAATATTAATTCAGCAACGGACAACAGGACTAACAGGACCGATTATCCTAAAAGAAAAAGTCCTCAAGTCCTGCAGTCCGTTGCAAAAAAAATAAAATCATGGCACAACAAACGATGAAAGACATCCTGAACAGGATGCTGAACCACGAGGAACTGTCTCGTGAAGAAATGAAGAATATTCTGATTGGTATCACTCAGAGTGAATATCCCACAGAACAGATTACGGCGCTGCTGACCGCCTTGCAGATGCGCGGTGTGACCGTCGACGAGTTACTCGGCTTCCGTGACGGTATCCTGGAGACAGGTGTACCCGCCATCCTGAATGCCGACCGTTATATCGATGTTGTAGGTACGGGTGGCGATCGAAAGAACACTTTCAATATCTCAACCACCAGTTGTTTCGTGATTGCTGGTGCTGGTTACAAGGTGGCCAAGCATGGCAACTATGCCGCCACGTCCGTCAGTGGTGCCTCGAACGTGATCCAGCATCACGGCATCAAGTTCACGGACGATATCGACAAACTGAACCGTTCGCTCAATGAGGCAGGTATCGTGTATCTCCATGCCCAACTCTTCGCCAAGGCGATGAAGTTCGTGGGTCCGATTCGTAAGGCGTTGCAGTTCCCCACCATCTTCAACCTCCTGGGCCCGTTGGTGAACCCCTCGCAGCCCCAGTGTCAGTTGTTGGGCGTCGCCAACCTCGACCAGATGCGCCTCTACAACCAGGTGTACCAGAAGATAGGTATCGACTACGGCATTGTGAACTCCATTGATGGCTATGACGAGATCTCGCTGACGGGTGACTTCAAGGTGACCACCAAGCAGTACGAACGCATCTTCTCGCCGAAGGATCTGGGCTTTGAGATTGCCAAGCCCGAGGAGCTTGTGGGTGGAGCCACTGAGGAAGAGGCTGCTGCCATCTTCGATTCCGTATTGGAGAATCGCGCCCTGCCTGCCCAGAAGAACATCGTATTGGCCAATGCCGCTTTCGGTATTCAGGTGTTGGAGAAGGGACAGAAGAGCATCGAAGAGTGTGTTGACATTGCCCGTGAGAGCATTGACAGTGGTGCTGCCCTCAAGACCTTTAAGAAATTTGTGGAATTGAATAGTTATGACTAAGGATATATTGCAAGAGATTGTAGCACATAAGCGGATGGAGGTGGAACAGAGCAAACAGTTCCTTCCCCCTGAGGAGTTGTATCGGCGTGTGGAATCCATCCTCGATTTCAGCACGGTCTCGATGGCAAAGGCACTCAGGGAGTCCGCCACGGGTATCATCGCCGAGTTCAAGCGTAAGTCGCCCTCGAAGGGCTGGATCAAGGAGGAAGGTAAGGCGGAGTTGATTCCTTTGAGTTATCAGGAGCATGGTGCTGCTGCCCTCTCCATCCTGACGGATGAACATTTCTTCGGTGGCAGTGACGAGTTTATCAAGGCAGCCCGTCGTAGTGGGGTGAAGATACCTGTGCTCTATAAGAACTTCGTCATCGATGAATACCAACTGTATCAGGCCCGACTCTGTGGCGCCTCTGCCGTCCTGCTCATAGCAGCCTGTCTGACGAAGACACAGTGTCAGTCACTTCTGGAAAAGGCGCATGCCCTTGGTCTCGAAGTGCTGCTTGAGATGCACGCTGAGCAGGAATTGGAATATGCTGAGCTGGAGCCAGATATGTGTGGCATCAACAACCGAAACCTCGGTTCATTCATTACCGATGTCGACAACTCCTTCCGTCTTGCGGAACTGTTGCCGAAGGATGCCGTGAAGGTGAGCGAGAGTGGTATCTCCGATCCTGTGACGGTCAAGGCTCTCCGTTCTGCTGGCTTCCGAGGCTTCCTCATCGGCGAGAACTTCATGAAGACCGCTGACCCAGGCCAGGCATTAAATGACTTTATTGAGCAATTATGATAAAGGTATGTGGTATGCGCGATGCCGATAACATTCGCGAAGTTGAGATGCTTGGCATCGATATGATGGGCTTTATCTTCTGGCCCAAGTCCAGTCGGTGTGTGAGTCAGCGGCCCGACTATCTGCCGAAACATGTGAAGCGGGTAGGGGTGTTTGTTGATGAGGATCCTGAGCAGGTGAAACGGCTGGCTGCCGACTATTGCCTCGATTATATCCAACTGCATGGACAAGAGTCGCCGGCATACATCTTCCAACTTGGAGGACTTCACATTATCAAGGCTTTCAACATTGCCACAGTGGAAGACCTCCAACAGACGCAACCCTACGAAGGACTTGTCGATTACTTCCTCTTCGATACTAAAGGAAAATCCGTGGGAGGCAATGGCGAGAAATTCAATTGGGATGTGCTCGATGCCTATCAGGGCTCCACACATTTCCTGCTCAGTGGTGGCATTGGTCCTGACGATGTTGCTAACGTGAAGGCATTTCATCATCCCAAGTGTATCGGTATCGATCTCAACTCACGTTTCGAGGTGACTCCAGGACTTAAAGATATTAATAAACTCAAACGCTTTTTAGAACAGTTATGAACAAGATTAATTCCCTTTTCGCAAATAACAAGGACGCAAAGCTCCTTTCGCTCTATTTCTGTGCTGGTAGTCCGACACTTGAAGGTACTGCCGATGTGATTCTCACCCTCCAACGTCGCGGCATTGCGATGATCGAGGTGGGCATCCCGTTTAGTGACCCCCTGGCCGACGGCCCCGTCATCCAGAGTGCTGCCACGCAGGCTCTGAAGAACGGCATGAACTTGAAGACGCTCTTCTCACAATTGGCATCCATCAAGGATCAGGTGGAGATTCCCCTGGTGCTGATGGGCTACCTCAATCCCATCCTGCACTACGGCATCGAACAGTTCTGCCAGTCGTGTGTCGATGCTGGCGTCAGTGGGGCCATCATCCCTGATCTGCCCTTCGACGACTATCTGAACATTGTCAAGCCTGTGGCAGATAAATACGACCTGCGTATCATCATGCTCATCACCCCTGAGACCAGCGAAGAGCGCATCCGTTTTATCGACGACCACACGGACGGCTTCATCTATATGGTGTCTTCTGCTGCCATCACGGGCACCCAGAGGAGTTTCGACGATGCCAAGCAGGCCTACTTCCGTCGTATCAACGCGATGAACCTGCGTAATCCCCGTATGATCGGCTTTGGTATTTCCAACGCCCAAACGCTCAAAGCTGCCCAGGACAATGCCTCAGGTGCCATCATCGGCTCGAAGTTCGTCACGCTGCTCAACGAAGACAAAGGCAACGTTGATACAGCCCTTGACCGTCTCTTTGAGGCATTGAGTAAATGAGGTAATTGTTTCTCCCCCTGAGTTAGGGGGAGCCAGAGGGGGTCTGATCCGCCTCAAGATAAGCGTTTGTTCAGACCACCCCTAACCCCTCCTAACTTAGGAGGGGAAATAGTTACCTCTACAGCAGAAAAAATATCAGTAGAGAAGCAATAGTCCGGCGAAGCCCGCATAGCAGATCATGCGGATGGGGTTGATCTTCAGATAGCCTGTTCCGAAGGCGGTGGCTGCGAAGAGGGCGACGCTAATCCAGAACTGCCAGGGGTTCTCCATCGGTGTGGAGAAGTTCTCCTTGTTGCAGAGCAAGAGCGTGGCGGCAGCAAGGAGTCCGACGACGGCAGGACGCAAGCCCTTAAAGACAGACTGCACCAGTGAGGTGTTCATGTATTTCATGAACATCTTACTGATCAGTATCATTAGGATCAGTGAGGGCAGCACCAGCGCAAAAGTGGCTGTGGCTGATCCGAGAATAGCCATCGTATGGCCATAGCCCGCATTCTGGATAGCTGTATAGCCGCAGTAGGTGGCTGAGTTGATGCCGATGGGACCAGGCGTCATCTGCGAGATGGCAACGATATCTGTAAATTCTGCCGTCGACAGCCAGTGATAGTGTTCCACTGTCTCGTGCTG
>CACZVE010000070.1 GCA_902784565.1 uncultured Prevotellaceae bacterium | reverse complement strand
CGGGACAGTCGGGGATTCTCACCCGGTTCACAAAGTGGACCTTTTCGTTCCCAATTAATCGCGGCTAAGCGAACCTTTACGGGCGACTCTTTTCAGAATCACAATGCAAAGGTACGAATAAGTGAGCACAATACAAAACAAAAATAGTTTTTTTTCGAAATTACTATTTATATCTCATCTAAAATGACTAAATTTGTGCCGATATTTAGGAGAAAATGACAAATCCTCCGAAAGGAAATGGAAAGAAAACTGTTTTGTGAGATATCACCCTTTACCTATCGACTGTCGATGGAGAAGGAAATCCTGAAGCGCCACATTCAGGATATGATGCGAAAAACGCAGTTCGCCAGAGAGCGGACGGCAGAGTCATTGCCAGTGGTGGTATATCGCCACAACTCGTTGATTCGTAGGCAACTGGGCAACGTCAACATGCAGTTGCAGGAGAACAAGGCGACGAACCTAGCCCTGGCAGTGAAGCACATCGACGGACTGGTGATTCGGCCCGGCGAGACATTCTCCGTATGGAAACTCATCGGGCGCACATCCAAGCGGAAGGGCTACAAGGAGGGACTCACTATCGCCAAGGGCAAACCTTCACAGGGCATTGGCGGCGGCATGTGCCAATTGTCGAACCTCATCCATTGGCTCGTACTACATAGTGATCTGACCATCACGGAGCACCATCACCACGACGGACTCGACCTCTTTCCCGACTTCGGCCGCCAGATTCCTTTCGGCACTGGCACCAGCATCTCGTACAACTACATCGACTACCGTTTCCGCAACGACACCCGAAATACATATCAACTCCGCCTTTGGACAGATGACGAATACCTTTGTGGCGAACTGCGGGCTACGGACCAACAGCCACACACCTTCCACATACATGCTGAGAACGAATATTTTTCGCGAGAGGATGGTGTAGTCTATCGTAACGGCGAGGTCTATCGCGACGTCATCGACCGCATCTCAGGCCAGCGTCTCGAAAGCCAACTCATTCGCACGAACCATGCACGAGTGATGTACGATTGCCCACCATCGATGATTATTAGAGAATGAGGTACTTTACACCAGGTAGTCTTTCGATGCGTCTATAGCGATGAGGACGCCATCCTCGATACCGGTTCCTGTCTTTGGGGGGCGGTAGGTAAGCACTTTGTTGTCGTATTGGCCGAGATAAGTCAGTTGGCCTGTACTGGCATCCATCCACCAGACTTTCTTTTGATCGCCGGATATCTTGCGTAAGTCGATCTTCATCTCGCGGCTTGTGTAGTTATAGACCAATAAGTAGTCGTTGCCTCGGGTGGCAATCAGGCGGTCGTATTGGGTGCCGTTATCTAGAATGACACTTTGATCAGGCACACGCTCGAAATAGGGAAATGCGAGCATCAGTCGTTTCAAATGCTTCATCTGGTTAAATCCAGGATCTTCAAGTGCCTCTGTCCATACCTTTTTATTATAATAGGCCGAAGGATAGCCAGGCTTGTAGAACTGCATGATGGCATTATGGCCATAGGTGTGCCCGCAACTGCCTGCAAACACACTCCAATAGGCATAACGACGCACATCACAGGCCTGCCAGATACCCTCATTCGGATCGTGGAGTCCTTTGGGTATGCCCTCATAGATGGGCTCATCGTCAATCACAGGTTTCATAGGCTTGTAGGCCCAGGTGGAATCCACATACATCCAGTTGTCCTCTTCCATATTGTCGGGTATGGGATAGTTCTTGTCGTTCATGCGCTGACCATACCTACGATGCCCGCTCTGGAAGGTGTGGAAGTCAATCCACGCTGCCTGACTCCACCATCTGGCGGATGTATAGCGACCACGGGGATGATAGGTCATCAGGTGATTCTTGTCTATCGTCTTGATGGTGGTGGCAAGTGTCTCCCATACGTCAGTCTTGATATCACCTTGTATATCGCCACCGATGATCCAGATGATATTCGGACGGTCCTTGTAGCGGTTAGCGAGAAAACGGCCGTAGGTCTTAGCCTGCTCTACTGAGAGTTTGCCAGCCTTTACCACGCCACCCCAGATGCACACCATACCGACGTAGATACCACGCTGCTCGGCCTGACTGACGATATAGTCCATATGGTCCCAATAACCATAGTCGGCCTTGGTCAGCAGATTCCCCTGTTGATCGTGGGAGGGTTGCCCATAGACGTTTATCGAGGGAACATCATTCAGTACCTGCACCTGAGTCATGTTATAGCCAGCGTCATGTGCCTTATCTAAATAATACGCTACTTCCTCACGGTTCAGTCTTTCAGGCATCAGCCAGGCTGTCTCGCCCAACCAGAAAAAGGGCGTGCCGTCAACATGTTGCAAAAAACGCCGATTGTCCGATACTTGTAGCCTACCATGCTCCCAAGGTTTTTGCTCAGCCTTCATGTTGCTTGCCATCATCATCAGCAACAACGTAGCCAATAGTTTTACTGTAGTTTGCATACCTTTCTTCATAAACTTTCCTAATTACACAGGCAAAAGTATGAAAAAAAGGAGAAATATGGCTATATTTGTACCCACAATTATGAAAGTTTATGAATATGATGTCTTTAGGTATGAAGTTCAAATTAATGTATCTATTGCAAATGGTACTACTCATGGTGACAATTCCTGCAATGGCTGAGAGCCAACAAGAAAAGATGAATCAGTTTATCGACCAACTGATGGCGAAGATGACTGTGGAGGAGAAAATCGGGCAGTTGAACCTGATGCCTGCCCAGACCATCACCACAGGTGCGGAGAAGGACAGTCCATTGCTAAAATTGGCTGCTGAAGGAAAACTGGGAGCCATCCTCAACATGAAGGGTTACAAGGACATCCTTGAGGCTCAGGAGACGGCAGTTAAGAATAGTCGTTTAGGCATCCCCCTGTTGATGGGACTCGATGTGATACACGGGTATGAGACCATCTTCCCTATCCCTCTGGCACAATCCTGCAGTTGGGACTTGGAGGCGATTGAGCAAGGTGCCAGGATTGCTGCCAAGGAAGCAACTGCCGATGGTATCTGCTGGGCGTTCAGTCCGATGGTGGACATTGCCCTTGACGCTCGTTGGGGGCGCATTGCTGAAGGTAATGGCGAAGATCCATGGTTGGGTTCGAGAATCGCAGAAGCCATGGTACGTGGCCTGCAGGGCAACTATGGCAAGGAGAACATGATGGCCTGCGTAAAGCACTATGCCCTCTACGGTGGTGCCGAAGCCGGACGCGACTATAATACCGTGGACATGAGCCATATCCGTATGTACAACCAGTTCTTGCCACCTTATGAGGCTGCAGCCAAGGCAGGGGCTGGCTCGTTTATGAGTTCGTTTAATGTAGTAGATTACGTGCCTGCCACAGCCAATGAATGGCTGTTGACAGATGTACTGCGTAAACAATGGCAATGGAACGGCTTCGTAGTGACAGACTACGGATCTATTGGAGAGATTATCAAGCACGGCCTGGGCGATCTACAGCAAGCCTCAGCCATGGCATTGAAAGCCGGCACAGATATGGACATGTGTGCAGAGGGATTCATCAACACGTTAGCCCAATCACTGAAGGATGGCAAGGTAACGATGCAAGACATTGACATCGCTTGCCGTCGCGTGTTGGAGGCAAAATACAAGTTGGGACTTTTCGATGATCCCTATCGCTTCCTCGACCCCAAGCGTCGTGCCAGCGACATTCTGACGCCAGCACACCGTCAGGCTGCCCGCGACATGGCTGCGAAGAGCTTCGTGTTGCTGAAAAACGAAGGGAAGTTGCTGCCATTGAAGAAACAGGGAAAGATTGCCTTGATAGGTCCGATGGCTGATAACCGGATCAATTTGACAGGTACATGGGCTCCTACTGCCGTACCTGACAAATACATCACCCTGAAGGAAGCCATGGAGCAGGCGCTGAAAGGCAAGGCCGAACTGACTTGCGCCCAAGGCTGCAACTTTACCAACGAACAGACATTGCAGATGGCGGGTGGTTTCTATCACCAGACATCCTTCCAAAATGCCGCCAAGTTGAAGCAGGAGGCTATCACCATAGCCAAGGAAGCCGACGTTATCATCTGTGCCATGGGTGAGGAGGCGGAGATGAGTGGTGAGTGCAGCAGCCGTGCCAGTCTGGAGATTTTCGACGCGCAGAAAGAATTGCTGGAGGAGCTACTGAAACTCGACAAACCTATCGTACTGCTCAACTTTGCAGGCCGTCCTACGGTGATGACCTGGGAACAGGCGCATATCCCTGCCATCCTCAATGTGTGGTTCGGAGGTAGTGAAGCCGGTGATGCCATCTGCGACATCATCTTCGGCGACAAGGTGCCTAGCGGGAAACTGACTGTTTCGATGCCGCAGACCACAGGCCAGGAACCACTCTATTACAACCAGTTGCCTACAGGCCGTCCTGTTGGAGAGGGCGCGGATTCGTTTGCAAAATTCTCCAGTAATTATCTGGACGTACGCAATGATCCGCTTTATCCTTTTGGCTACGGTCTGAGCTACACCACATTCAACTATAGTGACATCAGTCTTAACGGACGCACGGCATCTGTCACCGTAACGAACACTGGCGACTATGACGGTGATGAGATCGTTCAGTTGTATATCCACGACGTGGTAGCAAGCATTTCCCGTCCTGTGAAGGAGTTGAAAGGCTTCCAGCGTATCCATCTGAACAAGGGTGAAAGTCAAGAGGTGAAGTTTGAAATCACAGATGATTTGTTGAAGTTCTACAACGCCCATCTCAACTATGTGCTGGAGCCTGGTGACTTTGAAGTCATGATAGGCCCAAACAGCAGTCTGAAGGACCTGAAGAAAACAATACTGACAATCAAATATAATGAGTTTTTTTGAACAAAAATAGATAATAAGATGAATCAAATTGAAGAGAAAGAAGGTATCACCGATGCCAGAGAACTGGGCATGCCAAAGTACATCATCTTGGGTGTCCAACATTTGTTTGCCATGT
>CACZVE010000069.1 GCA_902784565.1 uncultured Prevotellaceae bacterium | reverse complement strand
CTTCAGATAAATCAAGATGATACCGAGGAAGAATCCTGGATAGACGGCCTTACTGATGTCGATCGACGTACCGAGGGCCATGATCCAAGCCGTCAGCGTCGTACCGATGTTGGCACCCATAATCACCGAGATGGCCTGTGCCAGTGTCAGCAGTCCGGCATTGACAAACGAAACGGTCATCACCGTCGTTGCCGTTGACGACTGCACGGAGGCAGTCACAACTGTACCAGTAAGCAAACCAGTGAAGCGGTTGGTGGTCATCGCACCCAAAGCGTGTCGCAGTGCCGGACCCGCCATCTTCTGCAGTGCCTCGCTCATCGACTTCATACCGAACATCAGCAGTGCGAGGGATCCCAGAAGTTTGAAAAGAACCCAAATTGACATAAAGAAGTGCTTTATATTCGAAATTTCGCTGCAAAGATATAAAAAAAAACACAGATTGCACAGATTATCGCAGATTATTTTTTATCTTTGCAGAAAATTTTCCTGAAACAGTAAGCAAGAACATGGAACAGACAGTACAGATTCACATCAAGAACAACGGACGGACGATAGAAGTTCCGATGGGTGCCAACCTGGAAGAGGTCTATCAGGCATCAGGCTTAGAGATGAAACACGGTCCCATCTCTGCCCACGTTAATAATAAGGTAGAAGGCATGCATTTCCGTGCCTATAAGCAGAAAGAGGTGGAGTTTCTCGACATCACCTCCGCCAGTGGCATCAGAGCCTATACTCGTAGTCTTTTCTTTGTGCTCTGCAAGGCTGTCCACAGCCTCTTCGATCCCTGTAAGGTGGCTATCGACATCCCTGTGAGCAACGGTTACTTCGTCAACTTACAGATAGGACGTCCCATCACCCTCGATGATGTAGGCGCCATCCGTCGACGAATGCAGGAGATCATCGACGCCGCCCTGCCCATCCACCGGCATGAAACGACGACAGAGGAGGCCATCCAACTTTTCGACAGTCTGCACAACCGCTCGAAGGTGAAACTGCTGAAATCCACGGGACGGCTCTTCACAACCTATTACGACATCGACGGCTATGTCGACTACTACTACGGTTCGTTGCTCACCAACACCTCGCAACTCTACCTCTTCGGCGTGGAGAAATACTTCGACGGTTTGCTGCTGCGTCTGCCGTCACGGGAACATCCCGACGAACTCGGTGAGATGACCCATCAGGACAAGATGTTCGGTATCTTCAAGATCCTTGGTCTGCGCACCATCGGCGACGTGAATGAGGTGATTGGCAAGGGCTACGCCTCACAACTCATCATGATCGGCGAGGCCCTGCAGGAGAAGAAGATTGCCCAGATTGCCGATGAAATTGCCAGACGGAAAAGTACCCGTCTCGTCCTTATCGCAGGTCCTTCCTCGTCTGGTAAGACTACGACCTGTAAGCGTCTCAGCGTACAACTCGCCGTCAACGGCATCAAACCCGTCGGCATCTCCCTCGATGACTACTTCCTGGATCGCGATAAGACACCACGTGACGAGAAGGGTGACTATGACTTCGAGAACCTGCATGCCCTGAACCTGCCGTTGCTCAACGAACAACTCACGGCACTTTTCAAGGGCGAGGAGGTGGAACTGCCCCGCTATGACTTCCCCACAGGTACCAGTCAGAAGAGTGGTAAGAAACTACGTCTGGGTGAAAACGAGATCCTCGTAGTGGAGGGTATCCATGCCCTGAACCCCGAACTGACCTCGGAGATTCCCAGTGACCAGATCTTCCGGGTCTATGCCTCGGCACTGACAACTATCTTGCTCGACAACCACAACTACATCCCCACCACCGACAACCGTCTGTTGCGCCGTATCATCCGCGACCACAAGTACCGGGCTGTGTCGGCACAGGAAACCATCCGTCGCTGGCCTTCAGTACGTGCCGGAGAAAACAAGTGGATCTTCCCCTTCCAGGAAAATGCCGACGCGATGTTCAATACCGCCATGCTCTTCGAACTGGCCGTCATCAAAAGACAGGCAGAGCCACTATTGGAAGAGGTGCCGGAGAATTGTCCGGAATATGCCGAAGCCTACCGCCTGCGCAAGTTCTTGAGTTACATCCGTCCCATCCCCGAAGACCAGATTCCGCCCACCTCCCTCCTCCGTGAGTTCCTCGGCGGCTCGTCATTCAAGTACTAAGCGAATACTTATCGCAAGAAAAGTGCATATTTGCAAGAATTTGCAAGAATTCTATGACAAATATGCATTTTTTGTGATTTTCCTTTGGCTATTCCGCAAAAATTGCATAATTTTGCAGCCCGAAAGTTAGTAATAAAACTAGATAGAATATGGCAGAAGTTTTAGAAGTGAAAGAGTTGGACCAGGTTGTGGTCCGCTTCTCAGGTGACTCCGGCGACGGTATGCAACTTGCCGGAAACATCTTCTCTACGGTCAGTGCCACCGTTGGTAACGGCATATCCACATTCCCCGACTATCCCGCTGACATCCGCGCTCCGCAAGGTTCGCTGACGGGTGTGTCAGGTTTCCAGGTACATATCGGTGCCGGCAAGGTCTATACCCCTGGCGACAAGTGCGATGTGCTGGTGGCTATGAATGCCGCTGCCCTGAAAACGCAGTACCGCTACGCCAAGCCCGGTGCCACCATCATCATCGATACCGACTCTTTCGGTCCCAAGGATTTAGAGAAAGCACAGTTTGCTACCCCCGACTACCTCGGAGAGATGGGTATCGACCCGGATCGCGTCATCCAGTGCCCCCTCACCACGATGGTGAAGGATTGTCTGGCAGACTCCGGCATGGATATGAAGGCCATGATGAAGTGCCGTAACATGTTCGCCCTGGGTCTCGTCTGCTGGCTCTTCGACCGTGATCTGAACCTCGTGGCCAACTTCCTGCGCGACAAATTTGCCAAGAAACCCGCTATCGCCGAAGCTAATATCAAGGTGATTCAGGCTGGTTATGATTACGGACACAACACCCACTCCTCGACGATCAATGTCTATCGTGTGGAGTCGAAGGAGAAGGAGCCCGGACGCTATATGGATATCACCGGTAACAAGGCGACTGCCTACGGTTTCATCGCTGCTGCCGAGAAGGCCGGCCTGAAACTCTACCTTGGTTCCTATCCTATCACCCCAGCCACCGACGTACTGCATGAACTCTCTAAGCACAAGTCCTGCGGTGTGATCACCGTACAGTGCGAGGATGAGATTGCAGGATGTTCTTCTGCCCTCGGTGCATCGTTCGCTGGTGCTCTGGGTGTCACCTCTACCTCTGGTCCTGGAATCTGCCTGAAGTCAGAGGCTATGAACCTCGCCGTCATCATGGAGTTGCCCCTCGTGGTACTCGACGTACAGCGTGGCGGTCCTGCCACAGGTCTTCCCACAAAGTCTGAGCAGACTGACCTGCTACAGGCCCTCTTCGGACGTAACGGTGAGAGCCCCATGCCGGTGATGGCTGCTACCAGTCCCACGGACTGCTTCGACGCTGCCTATCAGGCTTGTAAGATCGCCCTCGAGCACATGACACCCGTCGTACTGCTCACCGATGCCTTCGTCGCCAACGGTTCTGGTGCCTTCAAACTCCCTGAGATGGCTAAACTCGACCCCATCAACCCACCTTACGTTCCCGAGGAACTCAAAGGCAAATGGACCCCCTACATGCGTGCTGAGAACGGTACCCGCTACTGGGCCGTACCAGGTCGTGAGGGCTTCACCCACATCCTCGGCGGACTGGAGAAGGACTCCAACACGGGTGCCATCTCCACCAATCCTGAGAACCACGACCTGATGACGCGTCTGCGCCAGCAGAAGATTGCCAACATCCAGGTGCCCGACCTCGAAGTCGATGGCGACAATGATGCCGATCTGCTGATTGTGGGCTTCGGTTCTACCTACGGTCATCTGCGCTCAGCTATGGACGAACTCCGCAGCAAGGGCTACAAGGTGGCTCAGACCCACTTCAAGTACCTGAACCCGCTGCCGAAGAATACGGCCGATGTACTGAAGAAGTACAAGAAGGTCGTTGTCGCTGAGCAGAACATGGGTCAACTTGCCGCCTACCTCCGCATGAAGGTCGATGGCTTCGTTCCCTATCAGTTCAACCAAGTCAAGGGTCAGCCCTTCGTAGGAATATACAGCACAAGATTTTAAGAAAGGCCAGCCCCGTTGGTGCCCTGGTTGCGGCGACCACTTCTTCCTGGCTTCACTCCATAAGGCTATGGCCGAGATTGGCGTAGCCCCCGAGAACGTAGCAGTCATCTCCGGTATCGGCTGTTCCAGTCGTCTGCCCCACTACATGGCCACTTACGGCATGAACACCATCCACGGACGTGCCGCTGCCATCGCCACCGGTGCGAAGGTAGCCAACCCCAACCTCACCGTCTGGCAGATCTCTGGCGACGGCGACGGACTGGCCATCGGTGGTAACCACTTCATCCATGCCAACCGTCGTAACATCGACCTGAACATGATCCTCCTCAACAACCGCATCTACGGTCTGACGAAGGGTCAGTACTCCCCCACCTCACCCCGTGGCTTCGTCTCTAAGTCGAGCCCTTATGGTACTGTAGAGGACCCGTTCCGTCCTGCCGAACTCTGTTTCGGTGCCCGTGGCCATTTCTTTGCCCGTTGCGTGGCTACCGATGCCAAGGGGTCCGTTGAGGTGTTGAAGGCCGCCTACGCACACAAGGGCGCCTCTGTGACTGAGGTCCTGCAGAACTGTGTTATCTTCAACGACCACTGCCACGACATCGTCTACAACAACGAGGGTCGTAAGAAGAACGCCATCTATGTACGCCACGGCGAGAAACTCGTCTTCGGTGAGAACAACGAGTTCGGACTCGTCCAGCAGGGCTTCGGTCTGAAGGTGGTGGAGATCGGCAAGGACGGTTACACCCTCGACGATGTACTCGTACACGATGCCCACTGTGAGGACAACACCCTGCAACTCAAACTCGCCATGATGACCCCTGAGGATGGCTTCCCCATCGCCCTCGGTGTCATCCGCGACGTAGAGGCTCCCACCTACAACGAGGCTGTCTATGCCCAACTCGAAGAAGTCTCCGGCATGAAGAAGTACCACAACTTCACCGAACTCCTCGAGACCAACGATATCTGGACTGTGAAATAAAAGACTAGGAAGTTTTTGCAAACTCCACTTGGCAAACATCCCCGAGGCACAATACCTTGGGGATGTATGTGTAATTATACACTCAATATTCATATTAATTAAGAGTTGAGAGTGAGGAGTTAAGAAAAATGTTTGTACCTTTGCAGGCGATTTCAAGATAACATAATAAAATCATAGAGAAATGTTTCATATTTACGAAGGCTTCCATCTGGTTGACACGTATCACAAGATGCGTCACCAAAGGAAGTATCATCCTGAAGACAGCACCAAGCGTGTGCTAAAAATCGCCTTCGTGGCCATCGTGACCCTCCTGCTCTGGAACATACCGACAGAATGGTACGGCATCCAGAACCTCACCATCGTACAGCAGCGTATCATCGCCATCTTCGCGTTTGCCACGCTGATGTGGGTCTTAGAGATTGTATCGTCGTGGGCTACTTCGATAGCCATCATCGTCATCATGCTCCTATTCTGTACGGACAGTGGAATCATGCCGATGGTGAACGAGGCGGAAGTGGGCAAATTGCTCAGTTATAAGGGCGTAATGGCTTGCTTTGCCGACCCTGTAATCATGCTGTTTATCGGCGGTTTCGTGCTGGCCATTGCCGCCACAAAGACGGGGCTCGATGCCCAGTTGGCCAAAGTGCTGCTGGCTCCCTTCGGCACAAGAAGTGAGATGGTGTTGTTGGGCTTCCTCTTGGTGACGGGTCTTTTCTCGATGTTCGTATCGAACACGGCTACCGCTGCCATGATGCTGACCTTCCTGACGCCTGTGTTCCGTCAGTTACCACCGGAAGGCAAGGGCCGTATCGCCCTGGCCATGTCGATTCCCGTGGCCGCCAACCTGGGTGGCATGGGTACGCCCATCGGTACACCGCCGAACACGATTGCCCTGAAATACCTGAACGACCCTGAGGGCCTGAATATGGGCCTCAGTTTCGGTCAGTGGATGATGTTCATGTTCCCGCTCGTGGTGATCCTGCTGTTCATCAGTTGGCGCCTGCTGCTGAAGTTCTTCCCCTTCACACAGAAGACGGTGGAACTGAAGATCGAGGGTGGCATGGAGAAGTCGTTCCAATCTAAGGTGGTCATTGTGACATTCATCGTCACTATCCTCCTCTGGCTGTCGGACCAGTTCACAGGTATTAATGCCAACACAGTGGCTATGATACCATTTGCCGTGTTTGCCCTGACGGGTGTCATCAACAAGCGCGACCTAGAGCAGATTAACTGGAGTGTGATCTGGATGGTGGCCGGCGGTTTCGCCCTCGGTTATGGTCTGAATGCCTCCGGACTGGCTGCCAACGCTGTAGCAAGCATCCCCTTCGGCGAATTCTCGCCACTGCTCATCCTACTGCTCGGCGGTGCCATCTGCTACCTGCTCTCCAACTTCATCTCCAACTCTGCGACGGCAGCCCTGCTGATGCCGATTCTGGCAATTGTCTGTAGCGCCATGGGTGACAAACTCGCCCCCATCGGCGGTACGGGAACCGTGCTGATCGGTGTGGCCATTGCTGCTTCAAGTGCCATGATCCTGCCCATCTCTACCCCGCCAAACGCCTTGGCCTTCGCTACAGGCTACGTGAAGCAGAACGATATGGTGAAGGTGGGTTCCATCATGGGTATCATCTCGATGGTAATGGGTTTCGGGCTGGTTTACCTGATGGGTACGCTACACCTTATTTAAACACTATATGAAAAGATTAGCACTAGTTATCACCATTCTGCTGCTGGCAACACTGAAGACAGTTGCCCAGGAGCAACCGATTACGTCGGCCATCACCGTCTATCCGGACTTTCGTCCGGCCACGGCCGTCCTGACCAGCGGAAGAAAGACCCACATCCCGTTGGCTAACATCTTCCTGAAGAACAGTTCGCTGCTCTACATGGACGGCGACAACATCATGGAGGCGGACATGACCAACATCTTGAGGGTGGAGTTTGAAGACCGGGCCTATATCCGCATCGACAGTATGCTGGCCTATCAGGTGGACTCCATCGGCAACGATGCCCTCTTCCGCGCCAAAGTCATCGACATCAATGCCTACAAGCAGTCGAGGGCCAACAGCGCGAACATCACCAACCTCGACCTCACCGCGCTGACCAGTTCGAGCAGTTCACTGAGTTACAACACGATTGAGGCCACCGACATTTCGGAACTGCAGTTCCCGCTCGTCGACGTCTATTTCTACCGACTGGGCAATCAGTTCGTGCGGGTGCATGAGCGTCATCTGAAACGTGCCCTGACCAAGGAGAAACGACAGATCATGGAGTCGGTGATGAACATGGAAGGATTCACCTGGACGGATGAGAAATACCTGATGATGATCCTGAAGAAGATACAATAATAAAAGCCCGCTGACTGGCGGGCTTTTATTATTATTTATCTGCTATCTTTCTGAAACTCTGCAGCTTCTCTCCATAGCAGAGATCGCCACAGTCGCCAAAGCCTGGCACGATGTATTTCTGTGCATTCATGCCCTGGTCGACGGCAGCACACCAGATAGTAGAACCTTCCGGCAAGACTTCCTTCACCACCTCGAGACCCTCGGGAGCGGCAATCACACAACACAGATGAATCTTCTTGGGCTTTCCAGCCTGAAGCAGCGACTCGATGGCGGCTGCCAGACTGCCACCTGTCGCCAACATGGGATCGACGATGAGCAACGTCTTGTTCTTCACACTCTGCGTGGCAATGTACTCTGTATGAACGCCCACCTCGGTATGCTCGCGGTTGATATACATACGGAAGGCAGACACAAAACCGTTGTCGGCCTTGTCGAAGACATTCAGGAATCCCTCGTGGAACGGTAGTCCGGCACGGAGCACGGTGGCCACCACAATATCTTCCTTTGGAAGAGGTATGTCAATCGTGCCAAGGGGCGTGGTGACCGTCTTCGGCTTATACTCCAGCGTCTTGGAGAGTTCATACGCCATCAGCGTACCAATGCGTTTGATGTTGTGACGGAACAGAAGACGATTCTTCTGGTAGTTCTTGTCGCGCAACTCAGCCATATACTGGTTAATGATCGAGTTGCTTTTGCTGAAATCGATTATTTCCATACGTCTATCACTTTAAGTTTGGGTGCAAAGGTACGAATATCCGTCGATTTTTTGTTATGTCGGAGTGGCAAATGTATCGTTCAGACATCCTTTTTTAACTTCTTTAACCTAAAAATAATTGTGTGCGCGCAAAATATTCTTAATTCTTAGTGTCTAATTCTCAATTTATTAGTAATTTTGCAGCCGATTAGAAAATAACGAGGATAATATTCATTTAAATTAGATTAGTAATATGGCAAAGTTAGATTTAACACAGTATGGCATCACCGGTTCTACCGTGATTGCTCACAACCCGTCGTATGAGTACCTCTTCGAGGAGGAGACAAAGGCTGGCTTAACAGGTTTTGACAAGGGTGTCAACACCGAGTTGAACGCCGTGAACGTGATGACAGGTATCTATACCGGTCGTTCACCTAAGGACAAGTACATCGTGAAGGATGCACAGAGCGAGGACAAGGTATGGTGGACTTCTGAGGAATACAAGAACGACAACCACCCCATGAGTGAGGAGGTCTGGAAGACCGTTAAGGAGATTGCCATCAAGGAACTCTGCAACAAGAACCTGTATGTGATGGATGCTTTCTGCGGTGCCAACGAGGCTACCCGTCTGCGCGTCCGTTTCATCGTGGAGGTGGCTTGGCAGGCTCACTTCGTGAAGAACATGTTCATCCAGCCCACCGCTGAGGAACTGGAGTCGTTCGAGCCAAACTTCGTAATCTACAATGCTTCGAAGGCAAAGGTGGAGAACTACAAGGAACTGGGTCTGAACTCAGAGACTTGTGTAGCCTTCAATACCACTACCCGTGAGCAGTGCATCATCAACACCTGGTACGGTGGTGAGATGAAGAAGGGTATGTTCTCGATGATGAACTACTATCTGCCCCTGCAGGGTATCGCT
>CACZVE010000068.1 GCA_902784565.1 uncultured Prevotellaceae bacterium | reverse complement strand
GGTGTTGCCGACGAGCTCAGTCAGCTGTTTTGCAATCTTACTCATAATCCTTACCTTTAAAAAAATTAATAATAATTTCTGGGTGCAAAGGTACGGCGTATTTCATAACCCCACAATACCTTTTGCATGTTATTCGCATACCATAAACATGGTATTTTGCATAAAATCGCCCATTTTTAGTCCTTTTTTGCCAAAGAAATGACCGTGCATTCCACGTTTTCCTTGTTAACGGAGTAGCAGACATAAAGCGAATTGTTGTATACGAAAGCCTTGGGATAGTTGAAGCCCAAGGTCTTGTATCTACCCTCGTAGCGTCTGGGAGGCAGGTCGTCAGCCTTCCCACTACGGAGCAAGATGGCATTGTCAAACTTGACACCATCCTGACTAAGCAGTAAAACCAAAGGCCAACGCCATTTGCCGTTTGCAGGACAGCAGACCATATAGGAAGTACTATCGGGCAGGTTGCCTGCACATTGTTTCGTACGGGCATCCGGAATGTTGGTTATTTGTGGTTTGCTCCAAGTTTCACCTCTGTCGTGACTGACGGAAGCCAGTTTACGGAAAGTGCTCTTCTGGTCGCGAAACAGCATAACAATGGTTCCATCCGGTTGTACGTATTGACTAGGCTCTAACTCACGGGATTGTTTGCCTGCATCTTCTGACTCAAAGGCGGCTTTTTGCCAGCCATGATGCCCAGTAGGATCATCTGTATAGACTGGACAGATGTGTAGTCCTGGCATCATGTGCGAGGCCCCAATCAGACGACCATCAGGAAGGGTGTAAGGGTCTTGTTCCAGAACACCCGCCATCGGCAGTCCGTCTGCCATCCTTACCAGTTGAAGTTCACTCCAGGTCTGACCGTCTGTGGTTGTCATATAATAGGTACGTCCACCTCGTGGTTCCAATCCCTTTTGCCAGATGTCGATGAAGGCCGTCAGCGTATCACCTCTTACCAGCCAGCCACCGGATGTGCAATAAAACTCATCAGTAGGGAGGGCCAGAGGCTGGGGCGCACTCCAAGTCATTCCTTCGTCAGCACTGATACTATAGGCCACCCAGGTGTCATCGCTGTCTTCGTCCTTTGGAGAACTCTGCCACATACAGTATAGTTTACCTTTAAAGGCGGTCATCACCACCCCATTGGCATAATGATCAGTAAGGTCCGTCGCTGTGAAGATATTAACTGTTCTGACAGCCTCATTTCCTTGAAGTCCAAGTGTCTCATGACATGTTGTGTCGATGACCCCATCAGCCAGATAGGGCAAATTGTCTGCCTCCATGTTGTTTGGCACCATCAGCAACAGCAGCGCAGAGATGAGTTTTACGGTAGTTTGCATACGATTCTTCATAAACTTTCCTAATATGACGGCAAAAGTATGAAAAAAAAGAGAATAAACCAACTTACTATGGGATTTTTTCGTATATTTGCCGAACAAACCAACAAACAAATATAATAATGTATAAGGTTCTTATTATGGCAAGCATGATGCTCAGTGTGATGACTGCATGTGCTCAGACGCCCTCAAATGATATCGTTGCAGAAGGGGAAACCCCTGTAAGAGTTGCTGATTCGTACAGTTTCACAGAAGGACCCGCAGTTGATGCAAGGGGCGATGTCTACTTCACCGACCAGCCCAACAACAAGATTTACCGTTGGGACTGCGAATCCGGACAGATCACACCGTTTACTGATCAGAGCGGTCGCTCTAACGGGATGTACTTTGATGCCCAAGGCAACCTGATTGCTTGCGCTGATATGGACAACCAACTCTGGTCTTTCGATATAGAAGGTCATTCTAAGATACTGATCACCGACTATCGCGGTAAGTTGATGAACGGCCCCAACGATGTGTGGATCTCAAGGAATGGAGGTTATTATCTCACTGATCCTTATTTCAAGCGCGACTATTGGACACGCGACCCAGAACGTCAGCAGCCTGTAGAAGGCTTGTATTATCTGGCACCTGGAGCCAAACAACTGGTCATGCTTGACTCCACACTCAACCAACCCAATGGTCTTGTCGGCACGCCCGACGGAAAACATCTGTATGTCGCCGAGGCAAAGGCAGATAGAATCCTGCGATATGACATTCAGCCAGACGGCTCCCTGACGAACCGCCAGGTGTTTGCCAATATGGGGTCTGACGGGATGACGATCGACGACCAGGGGAATATCTATCTGACTGGCGACGGGGTGACCGTATTCGACAAGAATGGTCAGAAGATAGCACATTTCCCCATTCCCGAGGACTGGACTGCCAACGTTTGCTTTGGCGGAAAAGAGCGTAACATCCTATTCATTACCGCCTCTAAATCCGTCTATACCTTGAAGATGCTAGTCCATGGGGTGAAATGAAGAAGATATTGTTCCTACACGGATTCTATGCCAGTGGCCAGTGCATACCGGCGATGGCTTTGCGCGAGGCTTTCGCGGACCGTGCGGAGGTGATAACACCCGACTTGCCGATGCACCCGAAGGAGGCAGTCCGATTCATCCGCAAATTGATAGACCGTGAACAGCCTGACCTTCTGATTGGCAACAGTTGCGGGGCATTCTATGCTCAGATGGTGGCGCCCGTCGTGGGCATTCCAGCCTTATTGGGCAATCCGCACTTCAAGATGACGGAGTTCCTAAAGCAGCGCATCGGCGAGCATCAGTACAAGTCACCACGAAAGGACGGCAAGCAGAACTTTGTCATTGATGAAGCCTTGATTGAGGCGTTTGCCGAAATGGAGGCTATTCAATTCAATCATTACAATCCCGACTTCCAAGACCGTATCTGGGGCTTATTCGGCGAGCAGGACACGCTGGCACACTTTGAACCGCTCTTCTTGGAGCACTACCGCCACTCGTTCCACTTCCCCGGTGGTCATACCCCGACGGCAGAGGAAGTCCGTGACTGGTATGTGCCATTGGCCGAGAAACTCCTTAACGACATAAAAAATTACGGATTAGTGTATTCAACAAGCAAAAATGATGAAGATAATAGATGATAAGTTAATGAACGATCTGGCAGAAGAAGCCAAGAAGTCTCCGAGACTGAAGAAGAATTGTTTAGAATGTCTGGAAACGAAACCCACCAAGGATATCTACCTTGCAGGAGGCTGCTTCTGGGGAACGGAACATTATTTCAAGCAGATTAAGGGCGTGGCCATTACGGAAGTGGGATTCGCCAACGGTCATACGGAGAACCCGACATATAAGGAGGTCTATACTGATACGACGGGCTTTGCAGAGACCGTCTTCGTGCGGTTCTATCCTGATGTCGTGAGCCTCGAATTCCTGTTGCAGATGTTCTTTAAGGCCATCGACCCCACCAGTCTCAACAAACAGGGACACGACGAGGGCACTCGTTATCGTACTGGTGTCTACTATACCGACCCTGCGGATTTACCCATCATTGAGAAGGTATTTGCCGAAGAGCAGAAGAACTATGAGCAACCCTTGGCCGTAGAGAAGTTGCCTCTACAGAACTTCTACACAGCCGAAGATTATCACCAGGATTATCTTGACAAGAATCCCGATGGCTACTGCCATCTGCCTCTGTCGCTATTCGAATTTGCAAGGAAAGCATCTCACTGACCAATGGCTTGCCTGTATTCCAGTAATTTGTTCTGGTAGTCGGCAAAGGCATCTGTGCGTTTGTCACACGACTGCTGGTAGAGCATCTGAGCCTCGAGTAAGTCGCTCATCTTTGAGATACCTGCTTTGTAATAGTTGCGATTCAGGCGCAGGTTTTCTGCGGCCTGTTCGATACTACGCTGAGACAGGAGCAACTGTTGATACGACTCCTCCACCCCATTCCAGGCATTTTGCATACGGATCTGTAGCAGTTGGGAATGATCCTCTAGTTGTTCAACGGCTTTCTGGTGCTCAATCTTGCGACGCTTGATGGCATGAGAACCGCCCCACCAGTCGGAGATAGGTACACTGACAGTGGCAAACACCATCCCGAAATTTGTGTTATTATCTAGCAGGTTATGGTAGTTGTAGCCTGCGCCGACGGCGACTGATGGCAGATGCTGTCCAACGGCCATCTTCTTCTGGAGATTAGTGGCTTCCACCTGTTTGCCAAGCAACTGGTATTCTGCAGTTCCCAACAGTGCCTGACGATGGTCTTGTTTGGTCATCAGCGGTGAAGTGACGTCAGACTGATAGGATATGACAAACGTGGTATCACTCAGACCGCAATACTGCGACAACAACAGACGAACAATGGAGAGGCCGTTTTGCAATTTCAGCCGCTGACTCGCGAGGTCGTTCTGACGCAGTTGCACCTGCAACAGGTCGTTGGGCATGACCAAACCAGCGCGCACAGCCACATCCACATCTTTGTGGATATCAGCCAACAGCGTATCCACAGCCTCGATGGTCTTCATTTTCTCCTGCATCGAGGCCAACTGCCAGAAGTATTGTTCGGCAGTCTTCTCCACTTCGTTTTCCGACAACTGCAACTGCAAGCGACTCACATCCTCACCCACTTTGGCCAATTTGTTGCCATTGATGATCTGACCACCTGCGAAGACGGGCTGCACAGCCATCAGCGAACCGATGGTGCCGTTTTTCATCATCGAGATACTGATGGGATTACCCAAAGCTGCCAATGCCTCTGCGGGCAACGACTGAGCCAAAGCCGCCCCCAGTTCTGGCGATATGCTCTCTGAGAGGTTCAGTGTGGTTTGTGCCATACCTTGGTTGGCATTAAACCAGAGCCCAACACCGCTTACGTTGGGGAAATATTTCGTAAAGGCCTCTTTGCGCTGCTGCTGGGCAGTCTCAATGTTGTATTTGGCACTACGGATGGCGATGTTGTTATGGAGGGCAGAGTCTATCATCTGCTCCAAGGTATAAGTCTGTGCCGAGGCAGAAAGTGTAAAGCCTATGGCTATCAGTGATAATATCTTTTTCATAATTACTTTGTACTTACTTTCCAATAAATGACGGGGAGCATGGTGACTACCATGATGAGTGAGCCGATACCACC
>CACZVE010000067.1 GCA_902784565.1 uncultured Prevotellaceae bacterium | reverse complement strand
TATGGGCATCCCACTTTACTTCCCTATTCTGGGCTCCAGCCATCAGACTCATCGCCATCACGGCTGATAATAACAACGTTCTTTTCATCATCGTTTTTAGTTTTCTGACGGCAAAGGTACGAAAAATCCTGCTCTTCCAAGATAGAAAATGATGCAAAATACATGGACATTCTTACGATGTCTCTATTTCGTGATTCTGATCCAATCCGCATCCAACCAACCACGATCGCATTTGGGATCAGTCTCTACGCTCACGAAGCCAAATTTGGCGCCAATCCACTTGCCCTGACGCATGGTGAAGTCATCGCCACACGTCTGGAACTTCTTTCCGTCGAGGCTCCAAGCGAAACGCACCATGGGCTTACCTCCATGAGCCACTCCGGCTGCATCGTTGCTCACTGTGAGGCGCAGATAGATATCCTCGTGAATACCTGGCTTATAGTCTATCTTGTCCTCGGCTGTGGGTTTCAGTGTAGCGATCAGTTTCTCCGTCTGGGCATTGCCCTTGTCAGCATCCTTGCAGGTGAGTTGGAGCAACTGGAACGACTTACCCACGCGCTTCACTACCAAAGCGGAATAGTCGAGACCCATCATGATCAAGCCCCCCATCTGTCCATCGGACTTCGAGGTCATACGGATCTTGGTGGTTACAGTAAACTCGTCAGCAGGTGTCTTCTGCAACAGCATGTTGGGCACTTGCCAGAGATTCTTCCATCCCTCAGAAAGCTTATAAGTATATAGTCGATAGGTGCCAAAGGCCGTAGCCGTACCAAACTTCTCATCGTAGTTGGCTTGCCACTGCCACTGTTTGCCCAAGGTAGGCGCATTAAACTCATCGCTCTCCACAGGGTTCACGATGACGCTTGAAGCACTTTTCGGCTTCCTGTAAGTGCTCACTGGCTCGCCCTTTTGACCCATGATAGGCCAACCTGTGCTCCAATCCACAGGATTCAGATGCACCACTCTCCCATACGCCTCCTTGTCCTGGAAATGCAGGAACCAGTCCTCGCCATACTTCGTATGCACCCAACCACCCTGATGAGGGCCGTTGATGTTGGTCTTGCCCTGAGCCAGCACGATCTTATGCTCATAGGGGCCATACGGACTCTTCGAGCGCATAGCCAGTTGGAACCCCGTAGGCACACCACCAGCAGGACACATAATCCAGTACCATCCATCGCGCTTATAGAACTTCGGCCCTTCGCAAGTTCTGTTCTCAGTACCATTGCCATCAAACACAATCACAGGCTCGCCAATGGCCTTCGTACCATCTGCCGATAGCTCGCGAACAGTGAGCACAGAGGCAAACTTCGAGCGACTGTTCGCCCAACCATTCACCAAGTAACATCGTCCATCCTCATCCCAAAGCGGACAAGTATCGATATAGCCCTGACCCTTGATCACACAGACGGGAGCCTCCCACTTACCAGCAGGGTCCTGCGTCTTCACCATATACACGCCAAAGTCAGGATCGCCCCAGTAGATGTAGTACCACCCATCGTGGAATCGGATGCTTGGTGCCCACACACCAGCCCCATGCTGAGGGGTGCTGAAGTGCTGCAGCAAAGCCTCATCGCCCTCATACAGATTGCCCAAGGCATAGTTGATGATCTCCCAGTTCACCAAATCTTTCGAATGGAGAATAGGCAACCCAGGCACACACTGAAACGACGAAGCCGTCATATAATAATCCTCGCCGCTGGGGCCTACGCACACGTCGGGGTCGGAGTAGTCAGCATTGATTACAGGATTGGTATATGTCCCGTCGCCATTATCGGGACTCCACACCTGCGAACGGTATTGAGCTGAAACCGACAGGGTGGTCAACAGGGACATCAGAATCGATAGAGTTGTTTTTCTATTCATTTTGTTATTTCGTTTTTAAGTGTTTGTCAAAGAAATCGAGTACGCGCTTCTGAGAGTTCTTGCCACAACTGTGAGGCATATCCCAGAGCTCCGTTTCGATCTTGTTGCCAGCACCCTGACTTTCCCAGGTGTCGTGCATCGTCTTGAAGGCCTTCTCTACACCTGCTACAGGGAAGAGTTTATCTTGTGAGCCATTGATGAAGAGCATCGGCTTCGGACATGCGATACTGGCGATATGAGGATAATCCAACCAACGACGCAGACCGGGGAAGCAGTTGGCAAAACCACCGTTCTCTGTGCGGTCATACTTGAATCCCATCTGCTCGTCGGTAGTCACCATCCAGCAGATGGATGCACCCACCTTGATGCGGTCTGACAGTGCCGAGAGCATCCAGGCGCGATAGGCACCCATCGACCAGCCTGTGCAGCCGATGCGGTTGGCATCTACCTCGGGCATCTGTGCCAGGTATTCGGTGCCGGCCATATCGTCGTAGGTCATATAGGCCGAGAGGTCGATGCCATACATCATCATGTTGCCGGCTATCATGTCGTAGCGGTCGCGACGTGCACCCTCTTTCTGGCCTCGTTCGCCCCACATGGGTGCATCGGCCGAGAACACCACGTAGCCGTGCTGTGCCAGGTAGTCGCCGAAGAACTGACCTTCATAGCCCACTACCCATTCGTCGGCGTCCTTGATGACGGTGGAGTCCTCGCAGGCTAATGGACGGATCATCTTCTCCTTGCCGATAAACAGGTGTCCACCGTGGTCGTGCAGGGCATTGACGGCAGGGAATGGGCCCTTGCCGTCGGGGATCAGCACGTAGGCAGGAACGTTGTAGTACTTTGACAGGCGGATCTCAATCTTACGGGCTGTGTAGCCATCGCGCTGCTCCTCGAAGAGCACCTTCGCATCAAATCTCTCTGCTGGGGCTGGCGGAGGTGTCAGCATACAGTCGAAGACCTTCTGCCTTGCCACCCGTTTCCATTCGTCGAAGTCCGTGATCTCACTGTTCCCCCAAGCCATCGGGTAGGTGAGATCGGCAATCAGCGAGTCGGCATAGACGGGCAGATTGCGTATGAACTCATATTTCTCGCGCTTCTGTGCCGTTGCCGTTAGTACGACAAACAGGCTAAGCAGAATTATTTGAGATGTTTTTTTAACCATATCATTTGATTGTAGTTCGTATCAGCGGTAGTCCAATGCTCGTTGACAGGGGTGATGAGTGGCTCTTTTGGAGCCGTAATCAGGTTCCAGACGATATAACTGGTCGTTGGTGGACACACATTGTCGTTGTATCCCCAAGTGAGATAGACAGGACAGGTAATACGACGGGCGAAGTTCACCACATCGTAATAGGCCATGGTCTCCACCTTCTCTGTCGTGAGCATCTTATTTATACGGTTGAAGTGAGGATATCCGCCCGTCCGTCCTGCTTCCGCATAACCGGCCATATCCGAGAGCGCAGGATGATTGGCCACACAGGCTGTCACACGAGGATCAAGCCCTGCCGTTATCAGTGAGAGTGCACCTCCTTGACTGCCACCCTGTACAAAAACGTTTCTACCATCCCATTCAGACAGTGAGGTCAGATAGTCGATGGCACGGACACAGGCCACATAAATATGCTTCATATAGTAGTTGTCCTTGTCATCGAGGCCGTTTGTCAAATAGCCGTTTTCGTAGTCGAAGGCTGAGGTTATTTCCTTAAACTGCTCGTCGGTCATCTCCGGGTTCAGTCCATGAATCTCCATCTCCAGACGGATGAAACCGTTCTTGGCATAATAGATGTTGCGCATGGGCTCCTTGATGGTCTTGATGCCAGCTCCCGGAGGACAGAGCACCACGGGGTATTTCCCCGCTGCCTTCGGTTTGGTCAGATAGCCGTAGATGCTGTGTCGCTGGTCCGTCTTGATCTTCAGCAGATAGCAGTCCGTATCGTCGGTGATATATTTCTCCACCTTCTCACTTTTCACTATCAGTTTTTCACTTTTCACTTCTTTACGCGCTTCCTCCAGGTTCTTCTGCCAGAAGGCATCGAAGTCAGCAGGGTTTTTCGTGTAGGGTTTCAACAACTCTGGAGAGAACCCCACCTTGACATGGTGTTCGTAGGTCTTATCACCGACGAAGGCTTTCATACGCAAGTCCAGGAACCCGGGTTTCTTCATCGTGCCCATGTCGATAGTGGCCCGTCCGTTCTTCAACATCACCTTGCCGGAAGCGGTGGCGGGCAACATGTCTTGTCCTATTTCGTAGCTGACTTCCACATCCTGAGGGATGCCGTATTTGCAGAAGGTCACTTCCACCTTGGCCTTCTCGCCCGTCTTATAGAGCCAGTCGGCATGATCAGGCACCGTCAGCCACAGGTAGTCCGAACGGTAGGGATAATTCTCGGCAGTTATCTGTAAACAACTGCAAATAAAGAGTATACAGAGGATGACTTTTTTCATTTATTTTTTACCAGTAGTTTATTCGGTGCAAAGATAAGCATTTTCTCTCAAAAATCGTTCATTGTTTCTATTTTTGTTGCAATGAACGATTTTTAGCATGGATTGCCTTCTAATTCAACAAGACAGATTGAAGAAATTCACAAAAAAGTGGCTATACCTCCCGTTTTCTTCCGGAATGCGTTTATTTAAAGGCGTTCAGGCACGGGAGGTATAGCCACTTTGGCGGTAGAAATGTAATGAAGGAATCTATTTCTTCAACTCTGCAGGAATGACGGGCATAGCACCATTTTGGGTGCAGACGTAGGCACTTACCTGTACGGCTGTCTTGTGGGCTTGTTGTACGGGTTTGCCATTGATGATCGATGCACAGAATGAACCTGTAAACGAGTCGCCAGCGCCTACTGTATCAGCCACTTCTACCTTCGGAGTGTCCTGGAATGAGGTCAGTCCATCGTCTGTGAATACATATGAGCCATTGGTGCCACATGTCAGTACCAACATCTTCAGATGATAGTCCTGCACAATCTTTTCGCAGGTCTGACGCATATCCAATCCGTCGTAGCCGAACATACGATTCACTACTACCAACTCCTCATCGTTTATCTTCAGGATATTGCAGATGCAGAACGAGTCTTCGAGTATCTCCTTAGAATAGAACTGTTGACGCAGATTGATGTCGCAGATCTTGATGCAGTCTTCTGGCGTAGTATCCAAAAATTTGCGGATGTTCTCTCGACTTACCACATTGCGCTGGGCAAGTGATCCAAAGCATACAGCACGGGCATTCTTGGCTATCTCTTCCATCTCCTTTGTGAAGGGGATGTTATCCCACGCCACGTTCTCTTTGATGTCGTATGTAGGTATGCCGTCGCCTGTCAGCGTAACCTGCACAGTGCCAGTAGGATAGGGTACACGTGGCATCAGGTAGTTC
>CACZVE010000066.1 GCA_902784565.1 uncultured Prevotellaceae bacterium | reverse complement strand
TATTGAAGCATCGGACTATTTGGCTTTGGCGCGCTTCTTCTGTTCCTTCTGGTATGCCTTCATCTCGACGATGGTGGCGAGTCCTTTCTTGACGCGGAACTCCTGACGGGCACGGCGCATCTGCTCGAGGAAACGCTCACTGGTGTGCAGACGGGCATAGGCGGCGGAGGCAGCCAGACGGGCAGCGTTGACATCGCTCTGCCAGTGGGCACCGACAATCAGACGGCTGTCACCATACATATAACCACGAGCGAGCAGGGTGTCAGCACGGTCGGGATTAATCTCTGAGAGCAACAGGGCAGAACTCCAGCCTAACAGGGTGTGACCTGAGGGGTAGGAGCCGTTCTTGCGGAGATGAGGCTCATCCTCAGGATAGAGGGTCGGCTCGTTGAAGCGCATAAACGGACGCTTACGCATGTAGTATTTCTTAGGAATAGTGCAGATACTGTCGCAGGTAGCCGTTCCTTCACGTAACACCTTATAGATCTCTGGGGTCTCCTCCTTGGAGATCTGCAGACCGAACGGCTCACTGAACTCACGGATAATGCAGTCGAGACCATAGACAGCGTCGCGGATGGCAATGGCAGCACGCTCCTTGTCGTTACGCATCTCCTTACCCCACATATACTGCATGATGTCGAAGGCAAAGGCAGCGCCGATGGTATCGGGGGGAGCCGGACACCATTTGAGCATGTCGGGCATCTCGCTGGTGGTGAAATACGCATTAACTGGTGACTTGTCACTCTGTGCCGAAGCACATACTGCCAGCATCATCATGGCAGCAATCATCATAATCTTTTTCATACTTCTAAATATTTAATGTTTAATGTATCAGAATTTCACTTGGAATCGGGTTTCGAGGATACTCACCTCATTGTTGTCAAAGCCGCTGCGGTTGGTTACCTTCGTGTAGGAGGCACGCACACGCCAGATCATATACTTGTTGATGTAGTAATTGTAACAGATTGCCCAGTCGCTCAGGTAACCGCCCCGGATGTCGGCCTTTGCGTCGGAGAGTGACGTGTAGTTGTATTGCAGACAGATGTCCATATTACCTGGATCGGGGGTGGCGATACCGCCGTCAACCATGTTAGGCGCGTAGTTGCGACCCTTGATGAGACCACGCAGGGTGACATAGGCACCACTGCCCGTAAAGTTGTTCTTCCCATTGTCGCGGGTGATCGTATTGAGGAAATACTGTCCGATCACGGCAAAACGTCCGTAGGAGTACATGATCTCAGGCGAGAACTTATACATAGTCTTGGCATCGGTGACGACCACCTGCTGGGATTTGACTTTCGCCACACGTGTCGGCCAGTTGCTGCTCATCGTAAACTGTTTGTGGTTCTGTCCCTCGGTGCTGCTGTAACGGGCACCGTCGATGCCACCGCTGACACCTATCTGGAACATCTTTCCCCGTTCGGTGAAAGGACGATACAAGAGTCGAGTCTGAGCGCCAATACCTTCGTTGCCGATCTCATCTGTCGGGCGTTTCATGGCTTCTGTCTCCACAATGATACTGGCTGTGCCGAGAAACTTCTTGCCATTATACTCATACATCACACCGAGAGTACGGTCGTTGTTGAACACGGCATTGCTCTGGGGCTCCTCCATCGTCTCCTTGAACGAGGAACTGGTGCTGCTCTGGAAGCCATACTGATGGATGAAGTAACCACCACGGATGGAGTTCAACTTGTCGAAGTCATACTGCACGAAGACATCCTTCAAGCCAACCTTACCATAGGCATAACCGATGTCGAGTTTGGCCTTCCATTTTCCATAAGAGAAACCGACTCCGACACGCATGTCGGGGATGGCGACACCGCTTTTCAGTTCGTCTTTTTGGTTTTGCGGATTGATGTAGGCCGCATCGAAGAGGATACGTCCTGATGGCTTTACCGATAACTTCGGCTCTTCCTGTGCATTGACGGCTGTGGCCATTATGAGACCCATTGCCATCAATAATACTTGTTTCTTCATACGCGTATATCAAATAGTTTAATAAAGCCTGTCATTACAAGGATCTTCTGGAACTCTCCTCCTACATGGGTCAGTACCAGTGAACCGCCTTTGGCTGCACTCTCTTTCTTTAACTTCAACAGACCGCGTAAGCCTAAACTGCAGATGTACTCTAACTTTGAGCAGTCCAGTTCGATACTCTTGTCGGCATTTGCCGATAATGGATTCAGGTCTTCCAGAAACTGGTTGGCCTCGGCTGTGTCGATCCAGCCTGTCAGGATTCCTAAATAGGAACCGTTTTGTTCTTTGATTTCGATATTCATACTGAAAGTGTTTAATGTTTATTTCGTTTCAATTTTCTTTGTTATCGTCAATACGTTATAGCCGTCCACAGTGCGCTCATAGTGCATCGTGTCCATGATGGTCTTTGCCAGGAAGATGCCCAGACCACCTATCGGTCGGTCTTCGAGACTGGCTTCTATATCCACATCCGGTTGCTGTGTGGGATCAAAGGCACCACCATGATCCTTGATGACCAGCGTTATTACACCATCTGTCACTTTCGCTGTCAACTCGACATGACCGCGTGTACCTTTCGGATAAGCATAGTTGATGACGTTCGCCACACATTCCTCGACGGCGAGGTTCAGTGTTTTGACCATATCCTCATCGATGTCATGCTCACGACAGACGGAGAAGAAGAAACCTCGCATACGGCCTACCTCTGTCATCTCATTCTTCATGATGATACGCCGTGGGGCTGATGATTGGTTCTTCTGTGTCACACCATGACGTAAGAAGAGCAGGGTCAGGTCGTCACCCTGTACGGTGCCGTCGGCAAACACGTTGACATGCTGTTTCAGATAGTCGATGATTTCAATGGCTGAGGCCTGTTTGTTCTTCTCCAGATCATGAAGCAACCGTTCTTCCCCAAACAGTTTCCTGCTTCCCTCTTCCGAGATATACATCGCTTCGGTCAGTCCGTCAGTATAGAGTAAGAGGGCTGTGTTTTCGGGGAAGGGTATCTGCTGCTCCTCATACCGGTAGTGATCTTCGATGCCGATGGGCAGGTTGCTGTCAACATCCAGTAATCGGCATTTGCCATCGGCGGTTATCAGGGCAGGGGCATTGTGTGCTGCATTGCAGTAGGTCAGGTGGTGTGTGCGCAAGTCGAGCACCCCTATGAAGGCTGTGACAAACACTAAGGAGTCGTTGGTCGACGCGATGGCATGATTCATCTCACGCATGATGTTAGCAGCACTCTGATAATTGCCTGCCAGATTGCGGAAGAGTGTTCGGGTGACTGCCATATAGAGTGATGCGGGTACGCCTTTTCCTGCTACGTCGCCAATGATGAAGAACACCTCGTCGCCTTCGATGATAAAGTCGTAGAGGTCGCCTCCCACCTCCTTGGCGGGGGTCATCGAGGCGAAGAGTTCCAGATCGTCACGTTCAGGGAATACTGTGGTAAGCATTCCCATCTGGATGTCATGGGCGATGACCAGTTCACTCTGCAGTCGCTCCTTGCTGGCAGTGGTTGCCTGAAGTTCATCGATATGCTGTTTCAGTGAGGTCTGCATATAATCGAATGCGTTGCGTAACTGCAACAACTCATCCTCGGAATGGATTTTGGGCAGTGGGGTGTGCAGGTTGCCATTGGCGATACTTACTGCCGACTCGGTAAACTGCTGTAGGGGTTTCACCATCTGATAGATAGCCAATGTGCAGGAGACGAACAACGAGATGAGGCCGACGATAAACACGATGGTGCCGTATTTCACAATCTGATGTGTCAATGGCAGGGTCATACTATCGCCCGTGAAATGGAAGAACATCGCGACGGCCACCAGAAAGACAACAGCCGCAATCGACATGATCCTGAAACTGAGTCTTGCCGCAAACGACTTCCGATATGCCAGATCGTACTTATATTCGAAATTCGGTTCTTCTACCATTTCGCGAATAGTGCTTGTTTTAGGGTTTTATCATGCAAATATAAGAAAAAACTCAAAGCCTTGTGATGAAGCCTTGAGTTTTTTAATATTTTTTTAGAAATGCTATTTCCCGAGGTATTTGGTGTCGAGATATTTTTGGAATGTGTCCCTGTACATATCGCCGATGGGGAGATAGGTGTCAGCATCCATGATCACACGGTTCTTGTTGACCTCCAGGATCTTCGTGAGGTTGATGATATAAGAACGGTGAATCCGCATGAAATAGTCGGGGAGCCGTTCTTCCATCTTCTTCATGGAGAGCAGGGTGATGATGGGTTTGGGCTCGTTCTCAAGATAGACCTTCAGGTATTCACTCATAGCCTCGATATAGCGGATGTCGCTGATGCTGACCTTCACGATGCGGTACTCGGTCTTCAGGAAGATGGTGTCATCTTCAGTAGTGACAGGAGAAGGGTGAGAGGATTCTAACCGATCCTTCAACCGGTTGGCAGCGCGCATGAAGTCTTGCAGACCGAAAGGTTTGAGCAGATAATCGACAGCATTGACCTTAAAACCCTCAACGGCATATTCGGCGTAGGCTGTCGTAAAGACCACCAAGGGGGGAGCAGTGAGGGTCTTGATGAAGTCCATACCATTGAGGTCGGGCATGTTGATGTCGCAGAAGATCACATCTACCGTGTCGTTCTGCAGAAACTGATGAGCCTCCAGGGCACTTTGGCACTGGGCCACCAGTTCGAGAAAAGGTACCTTGCCAATATAGGCTGTTATCTGTTGGAGCGCCAGGGGCTCGTCGTCAATGGCCATGCATCTGATCATGAGAGTGGGATGGTTAGTTGAACACTATAGATGTCGCTGTCGTCTTGTATCTTGAGCGAATAATCGTTGTCGTAAAGGAGTTTCAGACGTTGCTTGACATTGGCAAGTCCAACGCCGCCCTTCTCCTCGTTCGGCTTCTCCGCCTTGGAGTTGCGACAGGAGAAGTGGAGTGTGTCGCCCTGTACTTCGGCCTTTACCTCGATAAACGAGTCGTGCTGATAACTGACACCATGTTTGAAAGCGTTCTCAATGAATGTGATGAGCATCAGGGGTGGAATCATCAGGTCAGGGCTTTGTTCTGGCAGGTCGATAGAGATCTGTACCTTATCTGTATAGCGCAAGCGCATGAGCGTGATATAGTTGCGGATGAAACCGAACTCACGGGTCAGGGGAACACCTTTCTTATCACCCTCATAGAGTACGAAACGCATCATCTTCGACAATTCCAGGATGGTGGATTTGGCCTTCTCGGCATCGATGTCCACTAGGGCATGGATGTTGTTGAGGGTGTTCATGAAGAAATGGGGATTGATCTGATATTTCAGATACTCCAGTTGCTGTTCCAGGTTCTCTTTCTCCAGTCGG
>CACZVE010000065.1:5436-7705 GCA_902784565.1 uncultured Prevotellaceae bacterium | reverse complement strand
TGTTTGGCGCAGGCCTCATGACCACACAGGCTTCTGCACAGTTATCGTCCAACCCCGACAAGTTCCTGGGTAATATTACCACCCGCTATCAGATGGATGCAGGAGGTGGTGTGCCGAAATACTACGAACTCTGGAATCAGGTGACGCCTGAGAACGAGTCTAAGTGGGGATCGGTGGAAGGTACCAAGGGCAGTTACAACTGGGGATGCGACACTCCCTTCAACTATGCCAAGAAGTACGGCTTTACCTATAAGTTCCATGCATTGGTGTGGGGCGCCCAGTATCCGAACTGGCTACCGAACCTGTCGATCAAGGAGCGCTATCAGGCCCTTGTAAAATGGTATGATGCCGTCAAGAAGAAATACCCCACCCTGCCAATGATTGACGTGGTGAACGAAGCCGTAGGTACCCACCAGGCTGGTAACCCGATGATGAAGGAGACCTTAGGCGGTGGAGGTAAGACGGGCTACGACTGGCTCATCAAAGCCTTCGAACTGGCTTACGAGCGCTTTCCGGATGCCATCCTCATCTACAATGACTACAACACCTTCCAGTGGAATACTGACGAGTATATCGACCTCGTCCGTACCCTTCGCGACGCCGGTGCACCAATCGACGCCTACGGCTGTCAGTCGCACGACTTGACCGACTGTGACTTCAACAAGTTCAAGACCGCAGAGACCAAGATCCAGAATTCGCTGAAGATGCCGATGTACAGTACAGAGTATGATATCGGTACAACAGATGATAAACTTCAGGAAAAGCGCTACAAGGAACAAATCCCGTATATGTGGGAGAAAGACTACTGCGCCGGCATCACCCTTTGGGGATATATCTATGGTGCCACCTGGACCACTGATGGCAACTCCGGTATTTACAAGAATGGTAAGGAGCGTCCAGCCATGACTTGGTTGAAGGAATATATGGCCAGCGATGCAGCCAAGAACGCCAAGAGTCCCTTCCCCGGTATGGTGAAGGAAGCCTCTGTTTACATCAGACCACGCGATCTGAAAGTGGCCAAGGGTGATAAACTCCCTATTAAGGTACGTGCTTCTATGGCAACCAAGACCATCGAAAAGATTGACCTCTACGTGGGTGATGACCTGATTGCCACCATGAAAGAAGCACCTTATGTAACAGAATATGCTGTGCCATCGGATGCAAAAACAGGTTGGAAGGAATTAAAGGCTGTCGTCACCACTACTGATGGTGCAACCTACGAGCGTCTGTCACGCTTCAACATCCTCAACTCTACAGAGGTACGTGCACCCTACAATGAGACTGTGCCGACACTGCCAGGCACCATCATTGCCCAGGAATACGATAAGGGCGCATCTGGTGTGTCCTTCAATAAAGCCTCACGCGACGTCACGAAGGCCACGCAGAGTGACGGTTGGATGGAATACACTGTCGACGTGAAGGAGGACGGCCTCTATTCCATGGATGTGGAGATTGCCTCCACCAAGACCGGTGGCTGGTTCCATCTGGCAGAGTATTCACTCGACAATCTGGCCTATCTCACCGATTTCATCGAGGTACCAAATACCGACGGCAAAGATAACTTCCAAATTATGAACTGCGTGATGAAGGAGCCTCTGACGGCTGGCCGCCACACCCTATGCCTGAACATCGACAAGGGCGGCTTCTACATCAAGAGCATCACCTTCCGTCGCTATGAGCAGGACCAGAACATCTCCGTCAGCGTTGCTTCCTTCAATCCCAATACCATCGAAGTGGGCGACAAGGCTACCATCGAGGTGACTGCCGAGAGTGCCAACAGTACCATCGCCAGCGTAAGGGTCTATGCCAACGACCTGCTGATAGGTACCATGACCGAGGCGCCCTTCACGATGGAGTATGAAGCCACTGTAAAAGGTAACTTCCTGATTTATGCTGTTGCCACTGATGCAGAGGGCCGGGAGAATTCATCAGCCAAGAAGGCACTGAAGGTCAACGGCAAGCGTGAGCCCTACTCTGGCACACCCATCGTCATCCCTGGTGTTATCCAGGCTGAGAACTTCGACAAGGGCGGTGAAAAAATGACCTTCCACGATTCCGATGACAATAGGGAAGGCGACACCGAATACCGCAAGGACGGTGAGGGTGTTGACTTCGTGAAAGGCAATGGCGGCACCGCCATCGGTTACACGGCAGAGAATGAATGGCTGGAATACACCGTCGACGTGCAGGAGGCTGGCACCTATTCCTACAAGGCTACCGTCTCTTCAGGTACCAGCGGCTCCGGCTTCAGCATCGCCTTAGTCACCCC
>CACZVE010000065.1:0-5365 GCA_902784565.1 uncultured Prevotellaceae bacterium | reverse complement strand
GATATGCTCTATGACATCCCTGTCACCGACCAGAAGACCTACGACCTCTTCGGCCGCAGGGTGAACGACAACTACAAGGGTATCATCATCAGAAACGGTAAAAAACATATCAACAAATGAAGAAGACCATCACCATGATCGCTGTGCTGCTGGCATTCGTCCTGAATGTCAGCGCACAGGATCAGATTCCAGAGGCTCCACAGACGGAGTTTGCCCTGCAACTGAAAGTCACACTCGGTGAGACCTATTCCTGCGGTGAGACGCAGCACGGACGCCGTACCGTCATCCCCATCACGGGAGGCACCTTCGAGGGTCCGAACATCAAGGGAGTCATCCTCAACGGCGGCGCCGACTACCAGTTGGCCAATGCCGCAGGCCGTACGGAGGTGGAGGCCATCTACAGCATCCGCACTGACGACGGTGTGAACATCCACGTGCGCAACCGTGGCATCATCGCCAGCAGCAAGGACGCTCAGGGCAATCCCTCGTTCTATTTCCGCTGCGCTCCGCAGTTCGAGGCCCCTGCCGACAGCAAATACGCCTGGATGAACAACTCGCTCTTCCTCTGCGCCCCCTCGTTCTCCAGCGGCTTCCAAGGCATCGTCCTGAATGTCTGGCGGGTGAAGTAGCATCCATCTTGACACTGTCATTTGTCACTTTTGTCATGTGTCACGCTGTTATGCAGCGTGCTTCAGATAGTATTTCTCCGTCTTGACATAAATTTTCAGGTCATCCTTGTAGTCCACCCACTCGCGACGCTTCCACTGACTCAGCAGATTGCCGCGCTGTTTGACTTCAGGACACTCGGCACGTTCCAACACATCATACTCCTCACGGGTAAATGAGTCGCCAAGTTGTTCCAACATACAGGGCACACCAGGCTTCATGATGCGGTTGTCGCGTTCCAACTTCTCCTTGACCTCTGTACCCAGCAGACACATCTTGCACCACATGTCATAGTCGAACGACCAGATGACGAAATCCTCAATCTCCTTCGTCCACTTCATGCCGCACATGATGTAAAGCAGAATGCTCTTGCGGAAGGCGATGACCACAGCACGATAGGAAAGTTGCGTGTACGACTCGTTACCCATCATCAGCGCACGTTCTTCGGCTCGGTCAAGCATTGTCTCTGCCAGACGCTTGGCCTGCGGACAGATGATGATACCCTTGGCTGATTCCAGACGTGCCAGAAAGACAGCCAGTTTCTTGTCGTATGCCTCGTCGTAGTGACCGAACTTAGGACGTCGCTCCACATCTTCCTTCACAATGGTACAGAGGTTCACACGCGAAGCGGTACCATTGTCGATATTGCCACCAAGGAGGTTCTTGGCCGTTGCGGGTGTGGTGGAGAACACGATGTTCCAACGCATCACGGAGCGCGACTTGATGGACTGGGTGCCGACACGCTCCTGACCATACACATCCGAATCAAAGTCACGACGGATAATCTGAGTCACCTCCGATGTAGAACCACCCGACACTTTCTTCAACTGTTCTACTTCATCCATTCGGGTGAAGAGTGCCTTGTCGCCAGCACGCTCGGCATCCTCCATACGCTGACAGAGAGCAGCATTGGTCATATCTGCATCCACAATCTGCACACAGATGTCCTTGGGGCGCTCGGGCTTCTCAGCATTGGCGCTCTTCTGGTTGGTGGCGTCAGCCCAGTCCTTCTCCTTCGCACGGGCCAGTTTGTCGCGCATCTCGATGGGATGCAGGATGTGGTCGATGGGTTCCTTGATGCACGACTTACCAATCGACATCGCAGCCACGAGACCTTGAATCTGGGTTAGTTCCATCTGCGTGTTGTTCCAGTACTCTGCCTTCAAACCGCCCGTATAGGTGGCGAAAGCTGGGAAGACACAAGTGGCGATAGCAGGCTGATAACCCTTGGGCGCCTTTGAGATGCAGAGGCGCACGGGTGCGGGCAGACGCTCGGGCATCTGAGGCTGGCGCATCAGCGACTCCGGATCCTGACCGTTCTCAATATTCACACGTGCACGAGCCAGCGTCAGGGCCGCCTGAATCTTTTGGGGCATCGTCTTGCCCTGCTGACGACGACAGGCACTCTCGATGGTTGCGTTCACACGCTGCTGGTCTTCACCATAGTTGGGCAGCACTTGCTGAATCCAGCGTGAGTCGTCGTTGCAGATGTAACGCAGATGACAGGCTATCGTGTAGATGAAGGCATTGCGCGAACCGTGAACGGGAATGCCACCCAACTGATCGGCGAGTTCCTCGACGATATAGTCGTAGGGGATGCCCATGTAGTCGTCGGAGTAGTCAGTTGATGTCGGCTGAGATTTGAGCTGAGATTTCAGCTCACGTCCGTCAATCGTCAGTCCGCGGTCGAGATAAGCCTGCTGGCGGGCTTTCACCTCTTCCTCGGGCAACTCGGCATACCAATTCTCGCTGAGGTACAAGCGCGATTTGCTGTCGGTGATGTAGATCATGCGCTCAGGCGAGCAGCAGTCTTCGTCGAAGGCCACACCCAGTGCCTGGCAGTAAGCCTCCTGCGCCTCACGGATGGTCTTGCCCAACGGGATGCGGATGTCGATGTGCAACTTGCCCGAGGCTGAATAGTCCATGTGCAGCAACTGGTCTTTCCACTCACCCTCCTCAGTATTAAGAAGGTACGCACGCGTGATGGCACCCTCCACCTGACTGGCATCATCGATATCGACGCACGTCTGCCAGGTGAATGCCTCGGGGATGATGGATGCCTGGCTGCGACGGTCGTCCTTGAAACGGAAGTAGTGCGGGCAGCGGAAAGGCAGGTTCGCCTTCAGCGCACGACGCTCTTCGTGGTCTTTGGCCTCACGGATGCTTGTCACCAACTTGGCCAGTTCGTCACTCTCAGTCAACTCGAAATACTTGTCGAGCGACTGCTCAAACACCCTCCCCTTGCACTTTGGAGTGTTCAGGGTCGGATTCATACTCAATTTGTTGTTTTTCATCAGAAAATTGTTTTTCATTAAAAATTTTTTACTTTGCATAATAAACAGTTTAAGTTAATACTAAAAATTATCGATGCAAAATTAGAAATAAAACAACTGCAAACTATACTATTCCTGGAAATATTCCGCAAATATTGCATTTCGGAAAAATTCGGAAGGAGTTAGGAACGGATTAGGAAGCCCAAAGGAAAAATTTGGACGTTTTAGGAAAAACAAGGAAGGATTATAAGAATTTTGGAAGCGGAAAATGGTTAGAATAGCGGCTTGAAATACTCGTAGATTTCTTCGCATATCGCCCGTTTTGTGGCTTCTTCCCAGTCGTCATGCGGATTACTGATCCAACGATGCCACGAACGATTATCTTCAAGGATGCTATAGTCACCGCTCTTCCTCACCGTGTCGATGCCCTTGCCTGGTATCATCGAGCAGATAAGACGGTCAAACTTATTGGGGATGTTCGTCATCAGCAGTCCCTCGTCGAGCATCACCTTCATCACCAGCGACCACTTCCAGTTGCTGTCGTTCTTGATCTGGTCATCTATCTCGCGCACAATATTCACAAGCAGCTCGGCTTTCTCGCCCTTGCGGTATTTGGGGGCTATCGTGGTGGGCAGATTCCGCAAGTCTTTCAGTCGCTCAGGCTCATTACCCGTGTTCAGCCGACTGACAACAGCCTTGCCTTGCTCAACCTTTCCCTCGTGCTCGGCCCACGTAGTGATCAGCGTGCGATAGGGACGCCGCTTGGCCTCCGTACGCTCCAGTAGTCCCTGCTCCACCACGAAGTCAACGGGTATCGCTCCCAGTTGTTTCTCTGTCTCGTTCATCTCGTGCAACTACCTTAAAAAATATTATCCTCATCAGGAGCGGGTTCGTAATACTCATTACGGGCGTTCAACTGGTCGATGATGTGCTGCTCCCAGCTGTCGAGCGTCTTGAATTTGATGAGCAGATAGTCATCGTGGAACATCGACTCATATATCATGTGCTGGTAATGCAACTCCTTGTAGACCTCCTCGACGGAACCGCGGGCATAGAAATAGAAGCCCGACGAGACATAACTGGAGGCAAACAGATGTTTGTGACCACCTTCGAACGTGATGCTGATCTCATAGACATTCTCGTCGATCGGTTGACCCTCATCATCCTTGACCAACTGACCGTCCTCTTCCCTGACCTTGTCCCAGATAACCTTGACACCCAGCAGACTCAAACGCTCCCAGAGGTAAGCGAACTCCACAGGCTCTTCCTGTTCGAAGTCGTACTTCACCAGTCTGGCCAGCGAACGCAGGTCCACACGCGGGTCACGCTCGTTACACACAACGCGGCAATCACACAATGATGCCTCTGTGACCAGCGCACCTGCTGCCAGTTCACCGCCTTCGTCAATCATCGCATACTGACTGGCTTCGAAAATGCCGAGTTCGCCATCTTCCCAGACTGTCATCGTAGCAATGTGTCTGCCTATGCGCCCACCGGCATAGATGATGTTGTATGGGGCTTCGAGTTTCAAGATTTCACTGTTCATCGCTGATTCATATATTTTTCAGGGTGCAAAGGTACGCATTATTTCCGACACTGCCAAACATCTGCGCTGCCAAAAAGTGACAATTATGACAAATGACGGCGTCAGATTTTAGATAGGCAGTTTTCCGAAAAACTTACAAATTTGCTCATATTTTTATATAATATAAATATTATATATAAATATGGATTCATTCGCAGGATTTTCCCAAAGCCCTCCCTCGGAATATGACACTGTCATTTGTCACGTTTGTCATGTTTCCGAGGGCGTTTTTGCTACCATAGGAGGAAAAAATTTTTTCTTAGTATAGTTGCAATTGCTACCATTAATACCCCGTTTTCCGCATGACAATTAACCCTTCCGTCAGCACCGTTTCTCTCCATTCCGACTGCCCTTTTTCGTCATCCAAGCCCCCATTTCCGCCATCCGCCGCCCAAAATCCGAACGGCTTTCCTAAAAAAACTGGTCAAAATTTGGAAGTATCATTATTTTTAATTACTTTTGCAGCGAAAAGTATTATGATGTATTACAAATGTATGACAGATTATGGCAACAACAACTATTAGAAGACCCGCTTCGTTCCGCCTTAGGGCAGACCTGCTGGAGCAACTGAAAAAGAATGCTCTGCGAGAGAATCGTACACTAAACAACTACGTAGAAAGCGTGCTGCTCGACATTGTCTATCACGAGCCGAACGCCGTCACCCGTGCTGCCATCGAAGAAGCAATGTCAGGCCGCAATCACAATAAAGTCTACGACAACGTAGAAGACATGATGTCTGACCTCCTCAATGACGATAGTGACAAATGAAAAAACTCCAGCCAACCACCCAATACAAGAAAGACATCAAGCGCTACATAGAATTAGTCCGTCTTGGCAGTCA
>CACZVE010000064.1 GCA_902784565.1 uncultured Prevotellaceae bacterium | reverse complement strand
CCCTTCCTCCGCACTTCAGAGTTCCTCTGGCAGGAGGGCCACACCGCTCACGCCACCCGTGAGGAAGCCGAAGAGGAAGCACAGAAGATGCTGAAGGTCTATGCCAAGTTTGCTGAAGAGTGGATGGCAGTACCTGTGATTCAGGGTGTGAAGAGTGAGACCGAGCGTTTCGCCGGTGCCCTCGACACCTACACCATCGAGGCCATGATGCAGGATGGTAAGGCTCTGCAGAGCGGTACCTCCCACTTCCTCGGACAGAACTTCGCCAAGGCCTTCGAGGTCACCTATCTGAATAAGGATAATAAGCCCGAGTACGTATGGGCTACCTCTTGGGGTGTCTCTACCCGACTCATCGGTGCCCTCATCATGACCCACTCCGACGACAACGGACTCGTATTGCCGCCGAAACTCGCGCCGATCCAGGTTGTCATCGTACCTATCTCTAAGGGTGACGACCTGCAGCATATCACCGAGCGCCTCACGCCCGTGATTGAGGAACTGCGCAAGGCAGGTATCACCGTGAAGTACGACGATGCCGACAACAAGCGTCCTGGTTTCAAGTTCGCCGATTACGAACTAAAGGGCGTTCCCGTACGTCTGGTGATGGGTGCCCGCGACCTCGAGAACGGTACGATTGAGGTGATGCGCCGTGATACCCTTGAGAAGGAGACTCGCCCCGTCGATGGTATCGTAGAATATGTAGAGCAGTTATTGGAGGACATCCAGAAGAATATCTTCGAGAAGGCCAAGGCCTATCGCGATGCCCGTATCTACGAGTGCGACAACTACGAGGAGTTCAAGGAGAAGGTCAAGGACGGCGGTTTCTTCCTCTGCCACTGGGACGGCACTGCCGAGACCGAGGCTCAAATCAAGGAAGAGACACAGGCCACCATCCGTTGCGTGCCCTTCGGCGTAGAACAGACACCCGGTGTCGATATGGTCAGCGGCAAACCTTCCAAGGCCCGCGTCATCATCGCCCGCAGTTATTAAGCATACAGACAAAATCAAGAGAGGTACCCGACACAATCGAGTACCTCTCTTATTTTATTCCTCTCTGAACTCGAGGGGTTGCCATCGCCACAGTTTGGAGAGGTCAATCCACTCTCCCAGGTCGCCGATGATGTCCGTGGTCTCACCACCGAACCCAGCCGTGACCTTCACCGTGCGCCCTGCGTCGGCCTCGGAGAAATTGGGCAGGTCGCACACCTGATACTGCACTAGGTTACCCAGCACCACATTATACCACAGACCGCCCGCCATGTCGCGGTGCACCACGATCACCTGATCCTCACCGTTGCGGTGTTTAGGTCCTCGGAACACATTCAGTTTCTCACCGTCCTGTGTCATCGTACCCAGTGACACCAGGTTACCCTTGAACTCGCCGATCAGCATCAGGTCGCCGATCTCGCCGTCGTAGAAGTTACAGAAGGCCAACAAAGGGTTACCCTTACCCGTCAGATCCAGCATACAGTAGTGTGTCCAGGCATTGCCCTCACTGATATGATGTATGGCCTTCGAGTCAACCGCTGGCCGATACTCGAAATCGGGCATCTCAATATGGTCGAAGTTAAACTGCTTCCTATCCCATTTATACACATGCGTGATGCCAGGAAATCCCACGTAGTACTCTGTGAGGGTGAAGTCCGTACCAGTCATCGGCAGGCTCCATCCGATATCCGCATCCTTGATGCTGGGAACAAACTCCTCCAGCGGTCCCTTGGCAGGAGTCATCTTCTGCGTCTTCGGGTCGTAGTCATACCAGCACAGCAGGTTCTGTGGCATCACGTGCTGTTCGTAGAGACTGATGGCGAAGATCCTGTGACCGTTGTCCTTACGCCACACGCAGGCCGACATCTGGTCGATGTCCGTCTCCGACTCCAGATCCACATAGCCGTTCTTCCTGTCAACGAGGATGCGGAAGTCGTCGTCCTCCTTACCGTCCCAGATCGACGCCGTACCACTCAGGCGCGTCCCCTTGGCAGGATGGTCTGCCTGTTGCAGCACCTCACCTGTCACCCAAGTGGGCATCGCCTCGTGGAAGGCACGTAACAGTTTCACCACGTCAGGCGCCTGTCCGCCATTCTCCACAGGAATGGTCGTCTTAAACCACTGAGCGTTCACATCCGCATTGTCCAGCGTCTGCGCTTTCACACTACTGGCACCCAAGGCCAGCATACTGATCAAACAAACGAGAATCTTTTTCATATCGTTATCACATGATAATGGTTTCGCAGGCAAAGATACGATATTCTTCTGGAAGAACCAAAAGAATATCGTAATTTTCACTATACGGTACCCGAGCCTGTCGTGGGACGCGCCAGTCCCCACCCTCTTAGCATCGCAAAGTAATCGAGGCTTTCAATCCCGTTTTCCTGAATCGCCATCGCTATACCGACAGCCATCCAACGGGCTGGCTGATCTGACGGGATGCCGATGGGCTCATCAGGCGGGATTCCCGTCAATCGACTCACATTCGCGATGTAGGTTGATGTCAGATTCTCCTGAGGCGGTGCCCACTTATTGATAATCGCCCGGATCGTAAACAGTCGATACTTATGATAATAAGTTCGCGTGAGTAGATAGAAGGCCGCGCGCCAACCATATTCCAAACTCTCAAACTGACAAAAACTCGCATCTGTCTGCTGGGCTCTCAGCCCCTGCCACTGATCCTTACCTCTGCGGATATTCAGTGGGTTGTTGTTTCTAATTCCTCTTGGTAACATAACTTTTACTTTTTAACCTTTTTACTGTTAATATCCTCTTTGGACGCTTTTTTAAAACTGAATTCTGAATACTGAATTACAAAACCCCTATTTACCCAGTTTCTAATCATTCTGATACAACTATCACCTTCATTATTAAGTCCCTCTTTCCGACGAACTCGTTTAGCATCATCAAGAGAGAAATCATCAGGCAGAAAATCGAGCAAACTCTGCGGGCCACGTTTGGAGGTAGGGATGTCATCATCAGCATGTCGGATCTGTTCACCGAAGAACATCATCTTCAGATAGAGGTCGTAGAAGAGACTCCAACGGCAGAACTCCTCGATAGCCTTCTCCCATTTATTACCGTTCGCCACATACAGCAGACAAGCCTTTCGGAACGCATGCACAAGGGCGCGGTGCGTGAGGTTGTCGAACACACGGTCTTGCGACAGACGGGCGAAATCGGCACACTCATCCTTCAGTTGCTGAGCCAGTTTACGGGCTTGGACACAGTCAATCACACCCGTTGCAACTTTCAGATTCTCTATGAAGGGTTTCAATGCCTCGTCATATTTCTCATCATAATTGCCAAAGACCGCTATCTCAGCACCGATCTCCTCATCAGGAATGGTTGCCAGACACAAACGTGAGATTGGACCGTCAGTCATCACATACTTAAAATACCGCATCGCCTTCGAGAGCGTGGTGTTCGCATTCCAGTTCAGATGCAGACAACCCGAGGCCATCACACTTTGCGTACTGGCACGATCAGAACCGAAGTCATTACCCTCATCATCACACAGCTTCATGGTGGTAAACTGGTTGTTGCGGCCCGTGCAACCCTCAATCTTATCCCACTGTTCCAACTCATTCAGTCTGATGTAAAGTGGTGCGCCCTGGGCATCCTCCATACGCTGCACGAGGGCAGCTTTGGTAATGTCATATTTCAGCGTCTGGATAATCAGATCGTCGGGGCGTTGCGGCTTCTGCTTGTTGTTAGCCTTGTTGTTATATTCATCATTGAACTTCTTCAGGCGATCACGGTTCTCCTTATCCCGTTCCACCATATCAGCAATGATGTGCTGCAAAGGCTGCTTCGTACAGGAATCCTTACCAGTACCCGTTCCGGCTATGATCAGACAGCAGCTGCGCAGATCGCGCTCCTGATTGTCGATATACATGAAACTGAGCTTTCTGGAGTAAGTCGATAAGGGCGGGAACATCGCCTGCGCCACCGTTGCCTTATAGCGCTGAGGGGTGTGTTGTGTCACCGCCTTCACCAACTTCGGCAACACCTTCGGGATCTCGGGCGGCATCTTACTGGCAAACAACTTCGACAGTTCCGATTGGTTTTGTACGGAGAGCTCAGATTCATTTTGAAGGCTGGTATCACCGCCCAATCTCCTACTCTCTCGGAACACCCGCTTCTGAAACAGCGTCAGTCGCTGACTGGGATTATAATAATCGGTATAGAAGTCGTTTACGAGGTTTTGGATGTTCTCATCCTGCCAGTTGTTGGGCATCAGTTCCTTCAACATACCCAGGGTCTCTTCCTTAGACAGCAGTTGCGTACAGCTGCTCAGAATCATTTTCACCGAGTTGTGCCTACCGCCCTGATCCACGAGGTCTGTATCCGTCACGCCCTCTTCTTTCATACATTCCCTAAAAATAAACCTTGTCCGCTCATCTGCCTCACCTGGTACGCTCCCTGAGCCTGTCGATGATACGGTCCCTGAGCCTGTCGATGATACGGTCCCTGAGCCTGTCGAAGGGTTCTTCTGCTTGGGGTCTGTCCCTACGGTTCCTGAGCCTGCCGAAGGACTTTCCCAAGGCTTAAAGTGCTTATTAGCCTTCTTGGCACCTGCTGGCAATTGCTCTTGCCTTTTCCTTTCCCTTTCTTTCAAGCGTAGAAACTCAGCCTCACATTCCTCAGCCGTCATCGGTTCCTCAAAGAGCGCATCATCCAGATAAGGCAGATCTTCGAGCGATCCACTGGTCGAATATACCACCCTTTGCAAATCCTTGGTATTAGTGTCCATCTCAATTTGAAGTTCTGTTGCCACTCTTACCTGACTCTCTAAGATCGTAGTGCCAGGAAGACGCTTGCATACCAGATGCCAACCGCCGCTGGCGGAACGTTCCAGCATCATCAGCCCAATAGCCTCCTTTTTACTCAATATCAGTTCCTTAAAGGCATCCGACTGCTCTGCATCATAGCAATCCACATCGTGAAAGAAGAAACTACCCTGACTTTTGCAGCCAGCAATCAGACCATCCACATGACCAAGATTATAAGCCAGTTGCAACAACTCAGCTTTTGCTTTTTCGTCACCTTGGCGCGCTTTGGCAAGATTCTCCAGATTCGCTTTCGAATCCCTCAGTGCCATTAGTTCCTCGCGGTTCTTGATGGGATGCGCCAACTTGCGTTTCTTGTTGTCGTAAGTTATTCGATAGATCATAAGCTATAACCCTCCTTCTTCAGATAGTTGATAATCTCTTTGATACCTTTTCTCAGCACTTTTGGCATATCCGCACGCATATCGGCTGGAATAGTGAAAATCACTCGATCGTTACCGTCAAGACAGAATGACAGACTACCAAAATCGACTTTAAATACAGGCTTACCACGATGGCGCACTTTGCGAACGAAATCAAACGAACCGTTACTCAGCATCTGACCATAACCAAAGCCATGAAACGCCTCTGTCATTCCTACACTCGGATTATCAGGCTGTTATTGTTCTTTTTCATTGTTTTTGAGTTTTTGCGAGAAGAAGGTTGGAATCTTTGCGCATTTACCCGGGAACATCCTCCTCACTTCAACTCAAATTAATAATTTATTTCTAACGGTTCCTCGGTTCTTGAGCTCGTCGAAAGAGTCGATGGACTACTTTTTAATTAACTCCAAAGCCACGACGTCCATAAACATCTGCCCGTTGTACTCTCGGGCTTGAAACTTCAGCGTAGTGATCACAATGTCACCCTCATTGTACTGTAACGTAGCCAGATTGCCTAAGGCACTCACCACATAGGTCGGCTCATACTTACCTCCCAACTCCTGAAGCACCAGTGTCCGCTTATTCAGCACACCGTTCTCAGATTTCTCACTCTTCACTGTAAAGCACTCACCGCACTTCACCACTCTTAAAATTCTTGCTTCCATAAATTTGAAATTTTAAATGATTAATAAATTAAAAGTTGTTGTATATTGGGCCAAAAAGTCTCTCATAATCCTTTCGAATCTCCTTGATGGATTTCGGCTTGATGTGGACACCCTCCAGCTTTGCCTTCATCTCACTCTCTCTGACTGCTGCGAGATACATCAGATACTCTTTGTTTTTCACCAGCCCTTGGGTCTTTCCTGCCGACTTCATCAAGGCATCCATCTCCCATTGGTTGCAGTCATACAGGGGATTTACATCCTCATCACTCTTCATGCAGTGTCTCATCTTCACTGCTCTAGTCAGGTCTTTGTGTACACAAGAAGCACAACACTCCCTAACACTGATGCCATAGGCATTCTTACTAAATCTGTTACTCATATTCTTATTGTTAAAAGTGTTTCTGCGCGAATAGTCACTCCAAAGATTTAGATTCTTATAAAGTTGCTCATCCTCCTCATCAAAACAACAGAATTCGAAGGGACACGCTTCCGGTTTGGCAAGTTCACCAATCTGCCTGAAGATATTTGCACGGACACAACTTGCTTTAACTACCTGATGCTGCTTTCTGCATCTGTCGATGGTTGAATGAGCCGCTAACACCCCTTCACTGATCAACTCGAGAAAACATAACGATCCGTTCTTCTGCCAATGCGAGAAAGCCACTCGGACTATTGTCGGGATAAAATCTTTCACGAGTTCTTCCACAACGCCCGGATCGTCCAGTTGCTTGCACTTTGCCCGTAACTTCCGATACGACATTCTTTTGTAATGCTCCACATCATTCACAAATGCGATCACATTTGGATCTGATGATTCTTTCAGTTGTTGAATAATCAATTTGTACTTCATTTTGCTTTTACTTTTTTATCGTTAAATTATTGATTCTTCGGGCCTCATTTCTGATTTCCGAGTGCAAAATTAAGCACAAAAAAACGCCCCAGAACTTCTGGAGCGATTTGGGAAAG
>CACZVE010000063.1 GCA_902784565.1 uncultured Prevotellaceae bacterium | reverse complement strand
TCTCCCAGCTTCAGGCGATGGGTGTTGTCGTCCGAAAAGATGGTCGAAAAGATGGTTATTGGGAAGTCGTAAAAAACAAATAGTCTTCTGATACTATGCCAGCAATCATTAGGTAAAGGGGTGAGCGCAGCTGGCGCATGATGTCAAGCAACCGCTCTGCACTGCCGCTACGAACCTTTAAGTCTTGTGTCTGTTGTACACAAATTCTACTATTGGTGTCTTATTCATATAAAATTCATTAAATGTATTACAATTCTATTTTGTCGGTCGGGGTTGTAATACATCCTGTAATACATTTAGGCTTTATGATGTCGTAAGACCAACCATGATACCGTATGCATTTTCAGTGGTGTCCATCCCCTTATTAGCCTCGCTTTCAGCGGGTTAAACTAATAAGGTGTGGTAATCAGATACTAAAAATGGGAACCCGTAAGGTTCCCATTTGTGCTATTTGGCGGAGAGAGAGGGATTCGAACCCCCGGTACCTCTCGGTACGGTAGTTTTCAAGACTACTGTAATCGACCACTCTACCATCTCTCCAGTGCTTCGTTGTCTTGAAAGCGGGTGCAAAGGTAGTGGTTTTTCTCGAATTGAGCAAATTTTCAGGCAACTTTTTATAAATAATTTGGTTATTCGCCCAAATTGAAGTAACTTTGCAGCGTGATTTACCCGAACAACTTCGAACAAAAGATAGGATTCGACGAGATACGCGAGTTGCTGAAAGCACGTTGCCTGAGCACACTCGGCAAAGAGAAAGTAGACGAAATGACTTTCTCTACGGATGTTGACGCGGTAAATGAATGGCTCTCGCAGGTGCGTGAATTCCGCAGACTTCAGGAGGAGAAGGACGACTTCCCGATGCAGTATTTCTTCGATGTGCGTGAGAGCATCCGTCGCATCCGGTTGGAGAACACTCACCTGGAAGAGAACGAGGTGTGGGACTTGCGCCGTTCGTTACAGACCATTGCGGATATCGTGAAGTATCTGGAACGGGGAGCGGAAGAGACTGCCAACGGTGAAACACGCTATCCCTACCCTGCCCTGCACCGACTGACGGAGGATGTGCAGATATTCCCTGCCATCATCCGCCGCATAGACTCCATCCTCGACAAGTTCGGCAAGATCAAAGATTCTGCCACGATGACGCTGGCTGGTATCCGCCACGACCTCTCGAAGATGGAGGGCAGCATCTCGCGTACCTTATATACTATCTTGCACGCTGCCCAGAAGGACGGTTTGGTGGACAAGGATGTGACGCCAGCGGTAAGAGACGGCAGACTCGTCATCCCTGTGTCGCCTACGGTGAAACGCAAGATCAATGGTATCGTGCATGATGAGTCGGCTACGGGAAAGACCGTGTTTATCGAACCCACAGAGGTGGTAGAGGCCAACAATAAAGTGCGTGAACTGGAAGCCGCCGAACGGCGTGAGATTGTCCGGATACTGACAGTCTTTTCCGACGAACTGCGGCCTCAGATACAGGAGATCCTGAACTCCTACAACTTCCTGGCGCAGATAGACCTGATATATGCCAAGACAGAACTGGCAAAGTTGACGAAAGCCTTCGAGCCCGAAGTGAAGGCAGAGCCGCATCTGGACTGGATACGCGCCATCCACCCACTGCTGCAACTCTCGTTGGAGAAACAGGGCAAGAAGGTGGTGCCATTGGATATACGGCTGGAAGGAGATAGGAGACAGGAGACAGGAGACAGGAGAAATGTTGGAAGGTTACTGATTATATCGGGTCCGAATGCTGGCGGAAAGTCGGTGTGCCTGAAAACCGTGGGACTGCTGCAGTATATGCTGCAATGCGGACTGAGCATCCCCATCGGTGACCGTTCCACGACGGGTATCTTCGAGAACATCATGATTGACATCGGTGACGAGCAGAGTATTGAGAACGACCTCTCGACCTATTCCTCGCATCTGTTAAACATGAAACAGATGATGAAGCAGGCCAACGCGCGTACCATATTATTAATAGATGAGTTCGGCGGAGGCACGGAACCCACTATCGGCGGTGCCATCGCAGAGGCGGTGCTGAAACAGTTCTGGGAGAAGAAAACATTCGGTGTGATCACCACCCACTACCAGAACCTGAAGCACTTTGCCGAGGACCACGAGGGTGTGGTGAACGGGGCGATGCTCTACGACAGAGGACAGATGCAGGCACTCTTCCAACTCAGCATCGGACAGCCAGGATCGTCATTTGCCATCGAGATAGCCCGTAAGACAGGACTGCCGGAAGAGGTCATCAACGATGCCTCGGACATTGTGGGGCGCGACTATATCCAGAGCGACAAATATCTGCAAGACATCGTACGCGACAAACGATACTGGGAGGGTAAACGACAGACCATCCACCAGCACGAGAAATCGCTGGAAGGACATATCCAACGCTACGAGACCAACCTCGAAGAGATAGAACGGGAACGCAAGGAAATCCTGCGACGTGCCCAGGAACAGGCCGAAGAACTGTTGGCAGAGGCTAACCGTAAGATAGAAAACGCCATCCGAGAAATCAAGGAGGCACAGGCAGAGAAGGAGCGCACACGCATCGTCAGGGAAGAACTGCAGGAATTCCGCCAACAGGTGGCTTCCGACGATACCCGTGGACTGATGAGTGAGGAGGACTTTGCCAAGAAACTGCGTCAGATGGAAGAGCGTAAGGCCCGCAAGGCCCAGCGCAAAGAAAGGAAGGGCGAGGAAGAGAAGGCTGCGAGTAAGAAACTGGCTGAGCACGCCAAGGCCAACAAGGATGCAGAGAACCGTCCGTTGGAGACAGGCGATACCGTTCGCATCAAGGGTCTGAACAGCGTGGGTAAGATAGAGAGCATACAAGGCAAGCAGGCTACCGTCATCTTCGGCGATGTGCGTTCGAAGATAAAACTGGAACAGTTGGAGCGGACGAAAGAGGCTCCCAAAGAGAGTACCTCTGCCAACAAACACGAGGCGCTGGCTATCCAGACTTCCAAGGTGACCCGAGCCACGATGGAAGACCGTCGCCACAACTTCCATCAGGACCTTGACGTCAGGGGTATGCGAGGCGACGAAGCCATCGACACCGTGATGCATTTCATCGACGATGCGATCCTCATCGGGATGAGTCGGGTACGTATTCTGCATGGTACCGGATCAGGTATTTTGCGCCAGTTGATACGCCAATATCTGAACACGGTTCCCAACGTGACAAAGGCCCGTGACGAGCACGTACAATTCGGCGGAGCAGGCATTACAGTGGTGGATTTAGGTTAATTTACATCCCTTGACATTTGGTGTGTGCGTTCACAATAAATCTTAAAAAACCAAAATAAATTTGGCTAAGTAGTTGATTTGTTGTAACTTTGCATTCCCGTTCGACGTGAAGTCGTACATTTTGATGAGAAAATCTAAAGGATAACGCGGTTGCTCGTGAGAGCCTCCGCCTAAAGTATAGAGATATGATTCAATTTATTAAAAAAGCATGTTTGGGCCTGATGGCTCTTACTATTGCACTGTCAGCATCGGCTGAAGGAGACGCAAAGAGCACCAAAACATCAGGCTTCGACTGGAGTCCAGTAATGGAAGCAATTATCCAAGTCGAAAGCGAAGGAAATCCCAACGCCGTAAGCGGAAATTCCGTAGGCGTGATGCAGATTACTCCGATTCTTGTGAAAGATTGTAACGACATTCTGAAAAGACAGAAGAGTAAGAAGCAGTTTACGATGGCAGACCGATACAGTGTCGCCAAATCAAAAGAGATGTTCCTGATTATCCAGAAGTACTATAACCCCGAAAACAATGTCGAAAAAGCGATTCGACTGTGGAATGGCGGTGTTAAGTACAGCATCAAGGCCACCAACAGGTACTACAGGAAAGTACTAGCCAAGATGAAATGAACAAAGAAGCGCGAACCGGTTGGCTCGCGCTTCTTTGTTTCATCACCTCTCTCTTCTCGAACGTGCGACCTCCAGGTTATGAGCCTGGCGAGCTACCAACTGCTCCACTCCGCGATGTTTTTTCTTAAGCGGGTGCAAAGGTACGACTATTTTTTGAATTACGCAAATATTTATGCTACTTTTTTGTAAAATTGCATTTTTGCGAACTTTTTCTTGTTGATTTCTTGCGTATTTCAAAGGAAATATGTAATTTTGCACACAGTAATGCCCGTGTGCAATTTCTAAAAGCAAAAGGAGGACACTATTATGTCAATATCAAAGACTAGACAAAAACTCGTTGACGTGGCCCGCCAGTTGTTTGCCAAAAACGGTCTGGAGAACACCACGATGAACGACATTGCCACCCAGTCAGGGAAAGGCAGACGTACACTTTACACCTATTTTAAGTCAAAGGAGGAAATCTACTATGCCGTCATTGAAGGCGAGTTGGAGCGTCTGAGTGATAAACTCGACGAGGTAGCAGCCCGCAAGATCCGTCCGCAGGACAAGATCATCGAACTCATCTATACACATCTGAGTATGATTCGTGAGACAGTGGTCAGAAACGGCAACCTGCGTGCTGAGTTCTTCCGTAACATCTGGATGGTGGAGAAGGTACGCAAACACTTCGATGATGCTGAGATAGAACTATTCCGTAAGGTCTATACCGAAGGGAAGGAAGATGGTGAGTTCGACATCGATAATGTAGACCTTGTGGCCGATATCACCCACTATTGTATCAAGGGTCTTGAAGTACCTTATATCTACGGACGTATCGCGCACGGTATGAAGGAAGAAGACACCAAACCGCAAGTGGCAAAGGTGGTCTATGGTGCACTCGGCAAAATCCAAAGAAGATAAATTGTAAATTGTAAATCATAAAATTGTAAATCAAAATGGGATTATTAGAAGGTAAGACAGCGCTGATTACTGGTGCTGCACGCGGTATCGGAAAGGCTATCGCATTGAAGTACGCCTCTGAGGGCGCTAACATCGCATTCACCGATTTGGAGGTGAATCTGGATACTGAGAAAGAAATCGCCGCCTTAGGCGTGAAAGCCAAGAGTTATGCCTCGAACGCTGCCGATTTCGCTCAGACAGAGGAAGTGGTAAAGGCTGTAAAGGAAGAGTTCGGATCAATTGATATTCTGGTCAACAATGCCGGTATCACCAAGGACGGTCTGATGCTGCGTATGACGGAACAGCAGTGGGATGCTGTGATTGCCGTCAACCTGAAGAGTGCATTCAACTTCATCCATGCATGCGTCCCCGTGATGATGCGTCAGCGTGGTGGAAGCATTATCAATATGGCTTCTGTGGTAGGTGTGCATGGTAATGCCGGACAGGCTAACTACGCTGCCTCAAAGGCTGGTCTGATTGCACTCGCCAAGAGTATTGCTCAGGAGATGGGTCCCAAGGGCATTCGTGCCAACGCTATCGCTCCTGGTTTCATTGAGACGGCTATGACAGCAGCCCTTCCCGATGAGGTTCGCGAACAGTGGAAGCAGAAGATACCTCTGCGTCGTGGCGGTCAGGTGGAGGATATCGCCAATGTGGCTACATTCCTCGCCTCAGACCTGTCGAGTTATGTCAGCGGCCAGGTGATCCAGGTCGACGGAGGCATGAATATGTAGTCGGCTATGGAGGTCATCTACGAGGACAACCATATCATCATCGTCAATAAACAGAGCGGGGAGATCGTACAGGGAGACAAGACTGGCGATCGCCCCCTCTCTGATATTGTGAAGGATTATATCAAGGCGAAGTATCAAAAGCCAGGAGCCGTTTTTCTTGGGGTGGTACATCGTCTGGATCGTCCCGTTTCAGGCCTCGTAGTTTTTGCCCGTACCTCAAAAGCCCTCTCCCGACTGAACAAGATGTTTGCCGAGGGGGAAGTCCATAAGACCTATTGGGCTATCGTAAAGAATGCCCCTCGTGAACCCGAAGGAACGCTGGAACACTGGTTGGTGCGTAACGAGAAACAGAACAAATCGTATGCGTATGACAAGGAAAAGCCTAATGCCAAGAAGGCCGTTTTGAAATATCGTATCATCGGGCATTCCGACAATTACACGCTTCTTGAAGTCCGTCTGCTGACAGGGCGCCATCACCAGATCCGTTGTCAACTGGCTGCCATGGGCTGTCCCATCAAAGGCGACTTGAAATACGGTGCGCCCCGTAGCAATCCGGATGGCAGCATCTCGCTGATGTCACGTCGTGTGGAGTTTATTCATCCCGTCTCAAAAGAGACCATCATAGCCGAGGCTCCCATTCCGGATGAGCCATTGTGGCACGCACTATCAAACCTATGAGTAGTCGTCACATCATTCCGTTTATCCTCTGGCTCTTCTGTCAAGCAGGTTATGCGCAGTCTTTCGAACTGCGTAAACAGAACGACAGTCTCTACTTCCTGAATGACTGGCGTCTGCCCTACCCCGTCTATCAGTTCCAGACGGGTGATGTGGATGGCGACGGCAGTGAGGATGCGATGGTGGGTGTCATCAAGGGTACACGTTTCTATCCTCAGGAAGGTCGGAGGCTTTTTATCTTCAAGCAGATCAACAAAAAAGCGCGTCCCCTCTGGATGGGTTCGAAGTTAGGAGGCATTCTCGAAGACTTCCGTTTTATCGACGGCAAGATACGCGCCCTGGAATCAACGACAGACTCGCTCTTTGTGGTGTCAGACTACAAATGGAGTGGTTTCGGCATGGTCTTCGACCACTATATCATCAAAGGAACAGATCAACAAACAGCATTAAAATATTTCAGCCAATGAAAACAAAGACCTTTATCCTTGTCTGTCTGGCAACCCTGATGTTTGCCTGCAGTCAGAAACAGAACGTTGTCACATCAGTGCCTGTATCGAGCATCAACGTGGAACAACTGCTTGACAGCATTGATTACGACATGGATGTCAGCGGACTCTCGCTTGCTGATGTCCGTACACTGCGTAATGCCCCTGCCGCACAACGGGGCTATCCTTTCAAGGACTCCTATCTACGAGGTATCTTCAACGCCACTACCTGGTACGACTCCCTGCTTTGGAAATTCGATGAGAAGGTAGATGGGGCCAACATGGAATGTAAAGAAGATGAGAGTTGGCGCGACTTCTATTACCGTATCATCGACGAGAAGAACCTGTTAGGCTACTCCCAACAGGAACTCGATTTCATGAAACGTTTGAAAGACCGCGAAGACTCACTGCTCAAACAGAACTTCAGCGTGCCGGAGGGGCTCCGCGTGAATATGCAGAACCTCACCAACCCCTCACAGATGAAAGAGTTCGACGCTATCCTCGGAGAGCAGTTGGCCAAGAACGGTTTCGGCATTGTACCCGCCCAACACGATCAACTGTTCCATGTCTATGAACAGAACGACTACAACGAGTTTCCTAACTTTGTGACCACCGATCTCTTCCTGCAACTCTATCACCTCTATTTTGACTGTATGTTGCGCGAACTGGAGGAGAATCATCTGTTGCAGTTGATGACAGACTTCTCGCACGATATGTTCTACGCCATGGACCGCATGCTCAACTGGTCGGGCGGCGATGAACTGGTGCGCCAGACGGCCCTCAAGAATGCAGCCTACTACATTATCGCCTATCAGCTCTTCACAGGAAAGACACTCGGCACCGATGAGGAGATTGCCATCGCCAAACCGGAAATAGAACTGTGTATGAAAGCAGGAGATAACTATAGCACCTTTATGAAGGACTTTAAGAACGTTATATTCTCCTATAGTCTCTTCCGTCCGCGAGGCCATTACACCCGTAGCGAAAAATTACAGCGCTACTTCCGCGGTATGATGTGGCTGCAGACCGCCAATTTCGGACTGAACAACAAAGACGAGGTGTTGGCAACTGTCATGCAGACCTATGCTCTGAAGAATGACGAGAAACTGGTCAAGAAATATCAGACATTGAATAGATTCATCACCTTCCTCATGGGTAAGCCCGATAACCTGACCATCATGCAGGTGAAGGCCGAAGTGGAGAAGTTGAACATGCAGATGGAAGACTTGTTGCACAACGACCAGGCCATCGCCCAACTGACCGCAAAACTCGAGGAAATCGGCAACAAACAAACGCGAATCCGTCCGAAGTATGAGAAGACCAGTCACAATAAGATTAACGTGATGCCACAGCGTTACCAACCCGATGCCGAGGTGCTACAGGAAATGGTGGATTACGACAGCCACCCGACGCTCCGCGCCACACCGAAGGGACTCGACTTCTTTGCTGCGATGTTGGTACCTGCAGCAGAGCAGATCCTTATCGACGAGGGACAGAAGTGGAAAGACTTCACCCCGATGCTCGAGAAGATGAAGGGACGCATGCAACAGATCAACTGGGACGAGACCATCGCCACCCAGTGGATGAGTACCCTCAGGACATTGTGTGACCGTGACCCACAACTGAAAATGCCTTATTTCATGGTCAACCCCGAATGGAACTACAAAGACCTCAATGCCATGCTCGCCTCGTGGGCAGAACTGAAACATGACGCCATCCTCTATGCCAAACAGCCAGCGGGTGCAGAATGTGGCGGAGGCGGACCTCCTGATCCCATCGTCAAAGGATATGTGGAACCGAACATCAGTTTCTGGAAAAAAGCCATCTCCCTGCTCGACAATACAGCCCACCTCCTGAAGGAAGAGAATATGCTCACAGAGAAGATTAAGAGTGCCACAGAACGCATCCGTGAGGAAGCACAGTTCCTGTTGAACATCAGCGAGAAGGAACTGGCAGGTAAGATGCCTACCGATGAAGAGTTCGACCAGATAGAGATTATCGGTTCCATCTTCGAGAACATCAGTCTTGACCTGGTACGTGAACCAGACCAGTACCTCATGGGATGGAGCGATGTGCAAGGAGCCGACAAGAAGGTGGCTCTCGTTGCCGATGTCTATACCGCCAATGCCGACAACAACCCCGACAAGTCAATCCTCTTTGAGGCCGTTGGCAATGCTGATGAGATATACGTTGTCGTGGAAATTGGTGGTTATCTGTATCTCACACGTGGTGCCGTATTGAGTTACCGCGAGTTCATCCAAGCCATCGACGAGCCTCGCCTTACTGATGAAGAGTGGCAGGAGATGTTGGAGAAGAATCCGCGTAAAGGCGTACCCGAGTGGATGAAACGCATCATCGTACCCCTCAACAAGCAACCAGAGCCCAATGAGGAGTTTTTCTATAGTTCTGGCTGTTAGTATGATGCTGAGTGTGTCTGCGCAAAATACAGACACACTCAACATCGTTTTCACTGGCGACATCCTTCTCGACCGTGGGGTACGCCAGACAATCAACCGTTACGGATTCGAACATCTCTTTTCGGATGGTATAGACTCCGTTTTCCGTCAGGCCCAGATTGTTGTTGGCAACCTTGAATGTCCAGCCACGAAAATTGAGGCCCCTGTCTTTAAACAATATATCTTCCGTGCCGAACCAGAATGGTTGGACACCCTACATTTACATGGCTTTACCCATCTGAATCTGGCTAACAACCACTCCATCGATCAGGGACGCCAAGGTCTCATCGACACAAAACAGAATATTGAAAAGGCTGGTATGGTACCTATCGGTGCAGGCGAGAATATGACCGAGGCAGCCCAACCCGTCCTCTTAACCTCTGAACCTCGTAACGTCTGGTTGGTTCCGTCATTACGTCTGGCCCTTGAGAACTATGCCTACCTACCAGACAAGCCCTGCGTCAGTCAAGAACCGATGGACTCTCTCTTGGAACGTGTTTTCCGCCTGCGCCATGCAGACTCTACCGCTGTCATCATCGTTTCACTTCACTGGGGCGGCGAACACACACTCCAGCCCGTACCCCTACAACGTCATGAGGCTCACCAACTGATACAGGCAGGTGCCGACATTCTCGTGTGCCACCACACCCACACCTTACAGACCATCGAAGACTTCCATGGCCGAAGGATATACTACAGCATCGGCAACTTTATCTTCGATCAGCGTAAACCCATAAACAGCCAGGCCTGCATGGTTCGCCTAAGTATTGAAAAAGATGATCTCCAAGTGGAAACCATCCCCATCGAAATCAACAACTGCATACCATTCATAAAAAAACTGTAGACAAGACTATAAACGAAAAAGCCCTGAATCATTTCTGACTCAGGGCTTTCCTTTTCTGAAAAAAGGGGGCGGCCTCCTACTCTCCCGCATTGCATTGCAGTACCATCGGCGCAGGCGGGCTTAACTTCTCTGTTCGGAA
>CACZVE010000062.1 GCA_902784565.1 uncultured Prevotellaceae bacterium | reverse complement strand
ATGCGTTCCAATTTCTTGAAACGCATTCGGTAAGTGTTTTCGGTAAGTCTTTTTGAATTCGGTAAAACCAGCTATCACTCTTACCGAACTTCGGTAACTTCTTCGGTAAGTCTTATATGTTTTTCCTCAGAAACTCCATCAGCACGATCTCACGTGTGGAAGCCCCGTTCTCTTTCCATTTGTCGATATGCAGGCGCATATACGGGTGATTACTGATAGTACGCTGCACCTTGCCTGCCGAACAGGCATATTCGAATCGCATTGGCAGATTAAGGTTCTCGGCCTTACGCTCGAAATCGCTTACGCCCTCGTCATATCCGCAGCAGTCGCGCACCACACAGTAGGCCACCGCCCATGCCGATGCTGCCCAGAACAGCAGACTGCCCTCACTGACAGCCTTGGTCAGACGCTGCATCACATCACCCTCCTGACCTCTCTTTGCCTTGGCACGATTCACTATCTCGGCACACTCCCTGTACGACATGCGGGTAGACTTCTTTAAGATGCAGCGCACAACACCCGTTATCCTTGTCTCTTTATCCGGAGTAAGCAGGATAGGCTCGTAGTCCTTATTCCTCGGCAAGAGCCATTTCTGCTTCTTGTCGTCGGTAAACAATACTTTTGCAGTAAACTCTCTCTCGATATCTGCCACTACGATGTCTCCGTCATGAGCCTCGGCTCCTATCTCCATTCTCAGCAGGTCGCCCTCATGGATGTCTGCATCAATCATCGAGTCTCCCTGGGCAGGAAGATCTACCATCGGATGCAGGCCTACGGCCGACTTGGGCAGATAATAGTACTCGTCGATTCTCTGATCGCCTGCATCACCGGGCTTCCCGCATTTTACACTGTTGGAAAGTACTGGAACAGGAGTGTCGCAGATTTCATACTCGATTCCTTTTGCGTCGAGGAACTCCAATGTCTCCTCGGCAGACATGACATACGGCTCGAAAGTCATTTCTTCTGATTCGTTTTTCTTTGTCATAATTTTAACTGTTTTAATTGTTATTGATGATATTCTCTGAGTAAGCATTGAACATATTCGCCAGTGCCACTGCTATTACAAATGCTAAAAATAATCCAGCCATAACTCATAAATTAATTGGTTTCGGCTGCAAAGATAAGCCCAATGCGTTCACCCAGTGCAAACGCATTGATTTTTTTTCAGTTAAACCAAGGATGAGGCACTTAATAAATGTTAAGAAGCCTCATTTTCTTGGTTTTGTCTTAGAAATCCCCATGATTAACGGGCGGGATTGCCGCTGTAGCCGTTGAAGCCAAGACCTGTGTCGCCACTTTTGACGGCCATGATCAGGACTCGCAACTTATCATTGATGTCAGACGTCTTGTTGGTATCAGCCTTGGTGAGTGTGCCCGAATAATTGTTGTTGGTTAACGTCATACCGTTGCCGGTGTAGGTCACATTGGTGCTGCTCACATCGGTCATGCCGTTGCCATAGCTGCCATCGGTTTCGCTGCGGGTGGGAGCCATAACAATGTCTTCGCTGCCGTCGGGAGTGCTCAGCGCCACTTTGCCGTCGCTGAGCAGGCTCCATGTGAAAGCAGCGTCCTTAGGTCCGCCATAGACGTACAGCGGGTTCTCTTCGGTGTCGTCGAACACGCCCATGTAGATGCAACCGGTATGGTCGGCTGCTACATCTACGGCATACAGCACGCGACTGAAAGGCACGCCGTCCTCCGTCACGCCGGCATATTCATACTCGGTCCACCAAACGCCGACAAGGTCTTTCTCTTGAATACGAGAAGAGGGATCGTCTTCATTCGAGCAGCCAGTTACCACACACATGAGTGCAGCAATTGCCAATAATGCAATCGTTTTTTGTTTCATAATGGATATGTCTTAATTGTTATTTAATCTCTGCTTTATTCTCACTTAATCACGACCTTTTTACCTCTATTGATATACACACCCTTCGCCTTCGGCTGGCCGTCGAGCTGGCGTCCGTCCAGCGTGTACCAGTAATTACTCCCCTCGCCCATTGTAGAGGGGCTTGGGATGAGGCTGATGCCCGTGGTTTCGCCCCCTCCGCCAAAACTGACGCTGAACGCGTTGACCCGAGGAGCCTGCTCCACGCTGCCGTCACCGAGCTTGAAGTAGGCACGGCAGGCACCGATGCTGGCGCCTGCGCTGGGATTGTACAGCATGTTCGAACCGCCCAATTGCAGGATGCTGTTGTCCACGGAGCTGAATTCCATGTTCTTGTACGTGCCGAGGAAACGGACGCGGGCATCGCCCGAAGCACCGTTGTCGAAGTCGCGAGACTCTTTCTTGATGGTCACTTTTTCGAACACGGGATTGACCAGATGCTGATTGCCATTTGACTGATAGGTCTCGGCATCAAACTTAATGATGTATGGCACACCGGCCTCCAGTACGTCTACAGGCTCGCCAAAGGTGAGGTTGAGTGTTGCGCCTGTGATGCTGGCACTGGTCAGCGTACGTGCCTCGGCACCCTTGAAGTTGCTGAGGTTGTAGTCGAAGGGCAGGTAGATGGTGTTCCACTTATTGTCCAGGTAGAAGGTGCGATCCTTCAGGGCTACTGCCAGCTTTAGGCCGTTGTAGGAGTCCAGCTCAGTATCGTTAGTGCCACCCTGGTCGGCGAGCACCATTGCGGGAATTATCTTCTTGCCACCGATATTCTCAGTGGTGGCAATGGTTTGTTCGCCCTCGATGACGAATCCTCCGCTCAGCGTGAAGCTATTGCTTCTTACTGCATAGCTGCTACACTTGACATAATCGGTAAGGTTACTCGAGCTGATTGTCAGTTGGCCGCTGGCAGGCTTTCCGGCATCAGAGCCGATGCCGCCAGCTCCTGTCGCACCCTGGATGTCCAACTGTCCACCCCTGACGATGAGCATACCCATGCTTGCAGCACCGATGCCCGACTTGCCGTTTTCGCAGTTGTCGATAACCAGTGAACCAGCGCCCCTGATAATCAGCATGTTGTCCCCAGCCAATTCGATACCCTTAGGAGCATGGAATGTAGCACCTTCTGCAAGGTCCAATGTGACCGTTCCGTTGATGTTGATACGGTTATTGTTGATCACATTATGATACACCTTATAAGTACCATCTGACAGCTCTGTTGTTTCGCTGGTAACAGGGTCGTATTTGCCCACGGCGAATACAAAGCTCTTTGAGCCGGTGTAGCTGGCGCTGTTCACGCCGCTGACAGTCAGCGTGTAGTAGCCCTCATCGCTCACGGTGCCGGGATTGGTGGTACACGTGAAGTGGGTACCCTTCTGAAGCGTTGTGCCGTCGGCATTCTTGACGGTGGGATCCGTAATGGTGATGTCGTTGCCTGTGTACTTATAATAATCCTTCACGCCACTGATGGTGCAGGGAATATAGTATGTATTGCCGTCGGCTGCCCGAACATTCCTGTTGATTTCATCATCAGCGGCTTCCGCATAGACCTGTATGCCTTGACTACCAGCATCGGTGGTCTTGTAGCAGGAAGCCCCCATTGTTACGTTGCCGCTATGCTGGCAAGTGAGGTCAAGTCCTACAGTGCTCTGGCTCTCAGGCATGAGGTAGAGACAGTCGTCGACATCTCTGATACCATCATTACCCCAGCCGATGAAGACACCCTTGGCAGTAGCCCCGCCCAGCATGGTGCCGCTGAACACGCTGGCACTGATATGCACCTTGCTGTCGAGGGCGTGGCCCAGCAGACCGCCGATGTGTGTGCCGCCATCAACAGTGGCCGACACCTTACATTTATCGATGACGTTGCCCGTCTCGGTAGCCGCACCGCCTGCGAAGCCCACAAGGGCAGCAGCGTGCATATTACCGTCAATCGTGCCAGCCACGTTCAGTTTCTTGATGGTGGCATTCTTGATGTAACGGAAGAGAGCAGTACCCGAATTCTCGGTATCAGTGATGCTGACGGTGATGGTGTGGTTGTCACCGTCGAAGGTTCCACTGAAGGGACGGCGCGCCGACTCCGTCTCCGAATATACACCTACAGGCTCGCTATTGATGTTGATGTCGGCAGTCAGTTTCACAAACTTACCGTTATAGTCTTTGCCTGCAGCGATAGAACTGGCGAAATCTTTCCAGTCGTCTATATTGTTGATGAGGAGGGGATTCCACTCATCAGCTGTTTTTCCATAGGGAACCATCTTATTGACGGTGTTGATGTTCGCGGCAGTAGCTTTCTCCGTCTTGCCATACAGCATGAAATCCTTACCGAGGGTGATGCTGCCAACCTGATAGCTGCTGCACTGGATGAAGTCGTCGATGCTTGTCCAGCCCAGTGTCACCGTGCCGCTGGCATCCTTTCCTGCATCGGCTCCAATGCCGGCAGCACCCTCGCCACCCTTAATGGTTATCTGTCCACCGTTGATGGTGAGCGTACCCATCGTCGCGCCACCGATACCCGACTTGCCAGTATCGCAGTCCTCAATTTTCAGTGCACCCAGTCCGTTGATGGTCAGGCTGTTGCCCGCAGGCAACTCAAAGCCTTTCTTGGCAGTCAGCGTCACGCCAGAGGGGATGTTGATGACCACATCGCCGCTCACCTGGATGCGCCAGTCGATTTCCAGATCGTCGTGTATCGTATATTCGCCAGCTGTCAGCGACTCGCTTTCTGTATCGCCAGTCACGAAGATGGGAATGATCTTTGTGCCAGAATAGTTGCCTTTGCCGGTAACAGTCAAGTTACGAGTGCCTTGGTCGTTGACTGTAGTAGGCGTGTATGTGAAATCGGTATTTGCCGTAAGCTCCGTACCGTTAGCATCCGTGACAATGGGTTTATTAACGGTGATGCCGCCCACTTTGTATTGATACAGCTGGTCAGCTTTTACCGTACAGGGAACATAGCAGCTGACACCCTCAACCGTCTGCTGCCTGTAGATTTCATTATTGGGTTCGTCTTTGTAAGCTCGGATGCCCTGGTTGCCCGGCAGATTTTCGGTTTCGATATAGAAACTGTTCTGGATGTTGTACTTCGTCCATTTTGAATACTCCCCAAGGAAGGTGCCCACAATCATGCCTTCTGCTACGCTCTGGGGCTTCATGATAGAATTTTTGATCATGTAATTATCGAGCTCTTGTAAGCCATTGCCCTCTATGAAACCGATAAATCCGCCACAGGTGGTGGTGCCGCTTGTGGTGCTGAAACTACCGTCGAACACACAGCCGTTAATGGTGATATAGCCACCATCGTAGAAGCAGTGGCCTAACAGACCGCCGTGCCGCCCCGCACCGCTGACGCTGCTGTTGATGGTAACTGAGCTGCGGCAGTTGTTGAGGTCCAGGTTAGCATGCCCCAAGCCTACGATGCCACCGGCATTTTCGCCGGAGGTGTTGATGGTGCCTGCCGTCTTCAGATTCTTGATGGTGGCATTTTTGGTGTGGCTGAAGGGTGCCAGATAGTCTCCACCCGTAAGGTTTAAGGTGATTGTTTTGTTGTCGCCGTCGAAGGTGCCGCAGAACGCATTCCTAAAGTCCACGCCCACCGTCATCGTTACCTTGATGTCCTTTGTCAGCTGGAAATACTTGTCGACGTAGGTGTTGCCTAATGCGATGCTATTGGCAAGGTCCTCCCAGTCTTCCACACTTTCGATGAGGTAGGGGCTGCCTGCAGTTCCCTCACCCTTAAAAAGCGGACTGGCTGGAATTAAATAGTACTTGCTATCGTACATGAGACCATTTGAGTATGTCGTCACCCTTCCGAAGTCACCCCCAGATATAGGGTCTCCCAAATTGTCCGGAAGCGTATAGACGTAAACCAGCGCACCTTGTGAGCCAACATCTGCGGTCTTGAAAATACCTGTTGCTGTTAAGGTGGCATCGCCGCGCACCAGGTCGAAGTCCTGTAGCTTGTCTCTGTAGTTCTTGATGAAGAGGCAGGAGTTGATGTTCTGCTTGCCACCGGTAGCGCCTCCTCCTATAAAGCCTGATTTAGGTTCACTAATCCCTGAATCCAGCTGACCATTAAATACGCAACCACTCAGGGTTATGGTGCTGGTAAAGGAATTGCCCACGAAGCCGCAGATACGCTTACCCCGGACGTACGCCTTCACCACGCAGTTCCTGATGTCGTTGCCCAAAGTGTTACCCTCACCGTCATCCTCACCGTCATAGGAATAGCCCACCAGACCGGAAGTATAGTCTGCATTTGGAGCCACGATGTCGCCCGCAACCGTCAGGTCCTTGATGGTTGCACCCTTGATATATCTGAAGGGGGCTACCACCGCTCTGCGTATGTGGTTGTACTCATCGCCATCCATCTGGAGCGTTATCGTATGACCGTTGCCATTGAAAATACCCTGGAACGACGATCTTTCGGTAATACCCGCCATTGTCTTCGCGGTGACGTCTTCAGTCAGGTTCACGTTCATGTCCTTGAAGGTGCATCCGTTACTGACGTAGCCGGCAAAGGCGGTCCAGTCGGCATCTGATGCGATAGTGAACTGCTTCGCCGTCTTTACTGCCGGATAGCCGATGGCAGCGCGATACATCTCTTTGCCGTTGGCGGCAGCGTATTCATCAGCATTGTAACCCTGATAACAGTTGCTGTACGCTGTACCCTGTTTACCTACGAATATATTGTCCTGCGAGCGGTCGGTCTTTACTTCACCAAAGAAAGTGCAGTGCTCCAGCGTACTGTAGTTTCTGCCTACAAGTCCGCCGACACCGGTATTCTGGGCGGTGTTCGATACCGTTCCGTCGAAGCAGCAGTACTCAATCTTGCCACCGCTATCATTCATACCGGCAATACCACCCAGGTCGGCATGATAGATGGAGTAATGGTCGGTTTTAATGGTGCCCGTCACCCAGCAGTTGCTTATCGTACCATAGTTGTGGCCGGTGATGCCGCCCACCTTCCGGCAATTACCCAACTGGAAATCCACTTCAACGCGCAGGTCCTTCACCACAGCCCCCTCGTTCAGCTGGGCGAAGATTCCCTGATAGTTGGAGGTTCCGGTGGTGTTCTTGATGCGGATGGTGTGACCGTTGCCGTAAAACGTGGCTTCAAAGGCATGACCACCTAAGGTAGTCCACGTGCCGGCGGTCATGTCGATGTCGGCCTCCAGGATGATGTCATACTGATAAGGCCACCTGTTCGTATCAAAGACGTCACGATTATTCCATCGTTCGGCAATCCAGGCAAACTGGCTTCCCGACGCAATATGAATGTTCGGTCGCCGATTTCCCGTTGGAGGTTCAGACCAAGGCACCGATTGCGACGAACCGTCCCATACGTCCCAATTGCTTTGGGACCATGCTCCCTGCACCGCTGCGCCGAGCAGGAGCATCATGAATAATAGTTTCTGTTTCATCATTATTTCATTTGTTTAGTATCCATTGCTATTATAGTTCACAAAGATACACAAAATTCTGCAAACCGCCAAGCAATAAAGCCCCCTTAACAAAATTTTGCTAATTTTGAAACTCGATTAACTGATTTTAAAACACCCCATTAGGTTATTCCGAATAATCGTTATGACTCATCCGAATGCCTTCTATCGCTGATCCGTTGATCATGTTGGTTCTTCTGATCATTTTTCAAATTAAGTGAAATGCGAATGAGACAAGTAATAAAGCATAGAGAAATCAGACTCCTGAATATGATCAGGAGAACCAACCCCGT
>CACZVE010000061.1 GCA_902784565.1 uncultured Prevotellaceae bacterium | reverse complement strand
ATCTTTGCCTTTGTGCTTTACGACGAAGAGCGCAACGAGTTCCTCATTGCCCGCGACCCCATTGGCGTCATACCTCTTTATATAGGATACGACAGCGACGGCACGGTCTATGTGGCCTCTGAATTGAAGGCCCTCGAAGGACAGTGTGAGCGCTATGAGCCGTTCCTGCCAGGACACTATTATTGGAGTGTTGACCCAGGCATGAAGTGCTACTACCGTCGTGACTGGATGCAGTATGATGCCGTGAAGGACAATCCTGCCAGCGTTGAGGCCATCCATGATGCATTGGAAGATGCCGTGAAACGCCAGTTGATGTCAGATGTGCCATACGGCGTGCTGCTTTCTGGTGGTTTGGATTCTTCCGTCATTTCCGCCATTGCTGAGAAATACTCTGAGATGCGTATCGAGGACGATTCCAAGACGAAAGCCTACTGGCCCCGTCTGCACTCCTTTGCCGTAGGACTGAAGGGTGCGCCAGATTTGGCAAAGGCCAAACTCGTGGCCGACCATATTGGCACCGTCCACCACGAAATCAACTACACCATCCAAGAAGGTCTCGACGCCATACGCGACGTCATCTATTTCATCGAAACCTACGATGTCACCACCTTCCGCGCCTCTACGCCGATGTATTTGTTGGCTCGTGTCATCAAGTCGATGGGTATCAAGATGGTACTCTCTGGCGAGGGTGCCGATGAGATCTTTGGTGGTTATCTCTACTTCCACAAATGCGCACCAACCCTGAGGCCAAGATGTGTCCTGGTTCCACGATGGAAAAGAAGATTGTCCGCGAGGCCTTTGCCGATATGCTGCCCAAAGAAGTCGCCTGGCGACAGAAGGAACAGTTCAGCGATGGTGTCGGCTATTCATGGATTGACACCCTCAAACAAATTACCTCTGAAGCCGTATCAGACGAGCAGATGGCCCACGCTGCCGAGCGCTTCCCCATCAACCCGCCAAAGAACAAGGAAGAATACTACTATCGCAGCATCTTCGCTGAGCACTTCCCCAGCGACAGTGCTGCCAAGAGTGTGCCCAGCGAAGCCAGCGTTGCCTGTTCCACTGCCATCGCCCTCGAATGGGATGCCGCCTTCAAAGGCATGAACGATCCTTCAGGTAGAGCGGTTAAGGGCGTCCACGAACAGGCCTATTAGTTCCTATTCCCACTCTATTGTCCCGGTGGGTTTTGGAGTGAGGTCGTACAAGACACGATTCACACCTGGAACCTCCGTGATGATGCGTTGGGTGATGTGGTGAAGGAGTGAATAAGGGATCTCCTCAATCGTGGCTGTCATAGCGTCGCGGGTGTTCACGGCACGAATGATGACGGGCCAGTCCCAACTGCGCTTGTTGTCCTTCACACCCGTTGACTTATAGTCGGGTACGATGGTGAAGTACTGCCAGACCTTTCCCTCCAGGCCGTTCTTGGCAAACTCCTCACGCAGAATGGCGTCACTCTCGCGCAGGGCCTCCAGACGGTCACGTGTGATGGCACCGGTGCAGCGTACACCCAGACCAGGACCGGGGAACGGCTGACGATACACCATATTATCAGGCAACCCCAGTTCCTTACCTACCACACGCACCTCGTCCTTAAACAACAGTTTAATCGGCTCGACCAGTTCGAACTGAAGGTCATCGGGCAGACCACCCACGTTGTGATGCGACTTCACAGGACCCGACTCGACGATATCCGGATAGATGGTGCCCTGCGCCAGGAAACTGATACCCTCCAACTTACGGGCTTCCTCCTCGAACACACGGATAAACTCTGCACCGATAATCTTTCGTTTCTGTTCTGGATCAGCCACACCGGCCAACTTATCCAGGAAGCGGTCAACTGCATCTACATAAATCAGATTCGCATTCAGTTCATCGCGGAACACCTTTACCACCTGCTCAGGCTCACCCTTGCGCAGCAGTCCGTGATTCACATGGACTGACACCAGTTGTTTGCCCACAGCCTTAATCAGCAGGGCAGCCACCACTGATGAGTCTACACCACCCGACAGGGCCAGCAGCACCTTCTTGTCGCCAACCTGAGCCCTTAATTCCTTGATCTGTTCTTCGATGAATTTCTGTGCCAGTTCAGGAGTCGTAATACGCTCCATATCCGCTGGTCTCACATTACCTGTACTCATAATAATCTGTATTTTTGAATGATTAGAAAATATTATCTGCGTTTATTAAACTCGTCCAGTTGCTTGAAGCAGTGGCGATTGATGATTTCCTCTAGTTTGCGGTCGTGGTTGTGGCGGAGGGTGGGTTTGTCGCCACCGAACTCAACCAACTCACCGTTCTCCTTGGTGTAAGGATGCCAGTCGGGCAGTCCGGCATAGTTGGGATTGCCGTCGTGGGCGAACTTTGCCCAGACATCGCTCATCATTGTCGCCCACTTCTTGTTTGTGTCTATGCACGACTGTGACAGTTGGTTGCTATAATGGTGCAGCACGTCGAAGCAGTACTTTAATTCTGAACCGTGAGCAGAGCCTTTATAGCCTCGGTTGTCGCTTTCGCCGACAGTGTACATATAGACATAGGTGTCGGCCTTACGCTTGCCGCCGATGGCATCGGCGGTGATGATGGTCTTCGGACGGAACAGCCAGTCGATGCAGAGCAGGTCGGCAGGCAGATCGCGCAGTGACTTGTCAGGATAGGTCTCGCAGAAGGCACTGATGTAGGCATCGGTCTCGTCGCCGAAGGTGCGCTGCAGTTCGGTACGTGCCTGTTCTAATGTGATATTCTGATTGTAACGAGCCCGTTGTAGTTCGTTGAAGGTGGTACCGATCAGCAAGGGGATATCGTCGCTGATGTTGGCAAAGGAAGGCTGGAAGGGCTGTTGCAGGAGCACTTCCCCATCGGGTGCCGGTCCGAAGCCCCACATCATCGGCGTACCAGGTCGACGGGTACCGATGCTGGCAGCCATTGCCCGCTGACCAGCGGCGTAGAGATCCTGATAAGACACCTTATTTATTTTAGCAATATTCTTCTTGTCGATACCTAATTCTTTCAGTACAGCCTCGCCCAGTTCCTCCGTCATCGCTTTCGTATTCACGTTGAGGATGGTGCCGCTCATGATGATCGCCTTATGGAAGAGTCCCTTAGCCTTTGGCATACACATCAATGTGCCTACCTTGCCGCCACCACCTGACTCACCGAAGATTGTCACGTTGTTGGGGTCGCCGCCGAAGTTGGCAATATTATCGCGCACCCACTCCAGAGCCTGTACGGCATCGAGCATACCCACATTACCAGAATACTTATATTTCTTGCCACACGTCGAGAGGTCGAGGAAGCCGAGGATGTTCAGACGGTGGTTGATGCTCACCACCACGACGTCCTTCTTGGCGAGACACATGCCGGGATCCCATTCCGAGGTGCCAGAATCAAAACCGCCACCGTGCAACCAGAACATCACGGGTTTCTTGGCCTTCAGATCCGTCGTCCATACGTTCAGTACACAGCAGTTCTCCGACATCTGGTCTTCCGTCATTGGACGGTTCTGTTGCTGCATCGTCATCGGGCCCCAGTGGTCACATTTGCGTATGCCGCTCCACTTCTTGACGGGCAGGGGCGGCATGAACCGTTCCACCTTCGCATACGGAATACCGAGATAGGCCATCGTACCTTCCTGGATGATTCCACTCACTTTTCCACACTTGGTGTCGACCACCGCTGCACTCTCTTGTTGTGCCATTGCCAACCCTGTGACAAAAAGCATACCGATAAGGCTCAAAGTTATTCTTTTCATGTCTGTCGCTAAATTTTGTTGCAAAGATAGTACAAAAATCCGAAAAACTTCGTATCTTTGCACAAAAAGAATAATAGAAGATGGAAAAGATTCAGATTTTTGTGGAGGAACTGGTGAGGTCGTGGGGACTGGAAGGCGGTATGGTTGATTTCATCAGTCATGCTGTTTTGGTAGTGATAGCCATCCTGTTGGCAGCGGCAGCGGGTCTGTTATGTAAGAAACTGGTAGTACCCCTTCTGGAGAAGTTGACGAGGAAGACGGAGGTGAAATGGGACGATGTCTTGTTCAGTCGGCGTGTGTTGCTGTCGGCCTGTAGCATCGTGCCTGCCATCGTCATCTGGCAACTGCTGCCCCTGACCTTCTTCGACTATCCGACGGTGCGTGAAGTATTGACACGTCTGACGGCCATATACATTACTATTATGTCTGTGCGTACGGTGATCGTGTTCACCGACTCGTTCAAGGAGTTGGAGGGTAGTCAGCGTACAGCCAAGCAACAATATCTCTATTCCTTCTGTGGCGTGATGAAGATCATCGTCGTCCTCATCGCCATCATCGTGGTGGTGGCCATCGTCATCGACAAGGATCCCACGACGCTCTTTGCCGGACTGGGTGCTGCCTCGGCCATCCTGATGCTGGCTTTCCAAGATACTATCAAGGGACTGGTGGCTGGCATCCGACTGACGACGAATGAGATGGTACATATCGGCGACTGGATCACCGTGCCTTCTGCCGGCGCCAACGGACGGGTGGAGGATATTACACTCACAACGGTGAAGGTGAGGAACTTCGACAATACCATCATCACTGTTACCCCGCAGACACTGGTTGACGGGTCTTTCCAGAACTGGATTGGGATGGAACAGAACGAAGGTCGCAAACAGGTGCGGAAGGTCTATTTCGACTTCCGTTCGCTGACGGTAGATGATGACGGTGTGGCTAACATCACCAAGTTCCGCCACCATATCGAACAGTGGCTGCGTGACAATCCGAAAGTCATCGGCGAGAAGAATCCGTTGGTGCGTCAGGCTGAGGCTGCACAGGCGGGCTGCTGCGTGGAATTCATCTTCTGGCTGAGGGCTAAGGCTGCCCTCGACTATGAGCACGACACCAGCGATATCATGGAGTATATCTATGCCTCCAGTGCCGACTACGGACTGCGTATCTACCAGCAATTTCCAGAGCAATAAAAAAATTTTTTCATTGTTTTTTAAACCTTTTCTTTTTTGTTTCGTCAAAGAGACAAAGAAACAAAAATCACGACAACAAAAAAGTCAGGATAACAAACAAGAAACAGGATAACAAATAAAAAATAAAAGAACAATGAAAAAGATTATTTTAACGGTAGTAGCCGCAATGACAATGACCTTCGGGTTCGCAGAGACTGAGGAAAATCAGGCAGTAGTAAACAACGCAGAGCGTTACGACATGAGTTTCGACGTACGGAGACTGGCAGACAAACTGCAGTTAACCGCCGAGCAGATGGAAGCCGTAGAGGCCATCAGCAGCAGCCTGAACACAGAGTTGGCAACGGCCGCTCAAGCGAAAGGATTTGACAAAGTGATCCAGTATGAGAAGGCCATCAGAAAAGACGTACGCAACATGCGCCGCGTGCTGAACAACGAGCAGTACAACACCTACATGATGCTCTTCGGCGCTACCATTCAGAATCAGAGAATGAAGTAAATGAGTTAAAGAGTAAAAAGATTAAGGGTAACAAGAAACGGCCGTTGCAGAATGCCTGCAGCGGCCGCTTTTTTATCTCTCGTAGTTTATTCTATTTATAAGTGGAAGCGATAGCCTAATGTGATGCTCAGATAACGGTTTTGGGCGTTATCAGGATTTTCGGTTTTGTCAATCTTGGTGAGTCCGAAGTAATAGCGGGCATCAAGCGAAATGTTCTTGTATTCGTATGATAGTCCAATAGGAATGCCTAAATCGATAGACTTACAGACATCTGACACAGAGACATTTTGTTTTAAGGCTTCAGTATCGGGATTACTACTGTCAACATAACGCATTTGATTACTATTATCCTGTGATGGAATCTTGGCAATCACAGTCAGAGCCTCCACAGCCATCTTGTCACTGGTAAGAATACCCATCTGAACGCCAGTTTTCAGTGCCAGTCCTTTGATAGCGGGAATATAGATGTTGGCCATTAGTGGCAGATTTAGGTAATTACACTTCAATTTACCTTCCATTTGGGAGGCAGTTACATACTGTCCGCCCATATCATCTATTAAGAGAGCTTGTAGAGTTCCATCAACCTTGGCACCTTGCTCAGAATAGAGCATGCCCAATGAAAGTCCCAGCCAGTTGTTAACTCCGTATTCCATCTCGACACCGCCGGTAAAACCAACTTTAGTATGATACATACCCTCAGTGCCATTAGCCAATGTCGAGATGTTGATACCTGCCATTGGTTTAATGGAAAGACCTCCTTTCGGATTCTGGGCTGCCATCCCTACTGTCCAACAGGCCAAAGTGGCTATCAATATAATCTTTTTCATACGCTATAATGGTATAAAGTAAGAAGTATTCGCATTGTTGTTTTGCTTTATTCTGGAAGTGTTGTGAAACTTTTGACTTCTGATTTGAACCAGTCGGCATAGCCGAAACTCAGATGGCAGAGTGCCGAACTGTTGTAATAATAGGTTGTGTTGGGCTGCAGACCTGTGAGCGTAACCGAGAAATGGTCGCCACTGGGTCTTGCCGTTTCAACATGCAGCAGGTTGTTCTTATCCTGGCCATAATAGATTAGGCACCATTGCTCGCTCTCATAACCCTCACCCAGAAGTTGACAGTTGATGGTGGCCGAGGTGGAAGTGATGTCGGTGGCGTCGTCGAGTATGATGTAATCACCTGGATTATCAGCCGAGAACTCCCGTTTTTCGCTCTCCAGAACGGTGCGGCCGTCCTTCATAGCCGTTATCCAACACTGGTATTTTTCACCAGGAGACAAACCTCGTATCACAGCCGAAAGCTTGTTGCCCTCCACGCTCATTTCTTCCTCCGACCGGAAAGCCCATTCTTCATCAGCCCTTTGATATACCAGTTTATAGGTTAAGCCCGAGTGCAGGTTGGCCAGATTGGTGGTGCCCGATACTTCGGCAAGAACGAATTTGGCATTGATAGTATCAATACACAACAGCCCGTCTTTACTTTCGGTAGTGAAACTCTTCAGCGGTCCTAACTGGCAGGCAATCTGTGCGGGTGTTTCATCATAATAACTTACTGCCACCACGTAAGCACAATAATAATAGGTGGTCTTCGCCTCCAGCGGACCAAGTTGTATCACCATATTCTGTCCTGTGTTTGACACAGGATACAACTTGATGGCACCCGACTCCAGATCGTTGTAATCCATCATGCCACTCGTATTGGTTAGCAGGTCTTTGTTGGTAGAACAGGCAAGGCCGTAACTGATATCTACTGCAGTCGATGAGGGCTGAACGCCGAA
>CACZVE010000060.1 GCA_902784565.1 uncultured Prevotellaceae bacterium | reverse complement strand
ACGAAATGCTGTTTGAGCGAAGCGAGTTCATTGAGTGATTTGAAAAAATAGGGTTTCGGCCTCTGAGCTCAGGACGTTTTTGCACCTTTCTTTGCTTCGTTTCTTTCAGTGATGAAAGAAATGAAGAACTCTTTCGATAACGAAAGAAAAAGAAAGTTTACTCGAGAGGTTGCCTCTCACAAGGAATCCACATCCAGAAGGTGGAGCCATGGCCTTCGCCCTCGGAGGTAACCCCGATATGCCCGTTACAACGGTCGGTGATGGCCTGACAGATGCTCAGGCCCAATCCCGTACCCTGCACAAAGTCATTCAGCTTCACGAAACGCTCAAAGACGCTGGCCTGTTTCTCTTTGGGGATACCGGCACCGGTATCCTCACAATAGAACAGCAGCCCGTCTGCCTCCCCCTGTTCATCGAGCGTCATCCTGCGTTCATAGCGATACCCCACCTTGATATGCCCCTCATGGGTATATTTCACGGCATTGGTCGTGAAGTTCGTGAGGATCTGCTGCACGCGTCCCTTGTCAAGGGTGGTCACATAGTGTTCATAGGGATTGTCTTTGATAAACGCCACGCCGGGCTCCTGCACACGCTGTGCCAGTGTCTGACAGATATCATCGAAGACGGTGGCGAAATCCACCTTCTCTGGTTTGATGGCCAGGGCCTGTCCCATGTTCGAGGCCTCCAGGATATCGTTGATGAGACGCATCAGCATATCACAGTTGTTACGGATGATACGGATAAATTCCATGCGTTCCTCGTGGGTATCCACCATCGGCAACAGGTCGCTGAAGCCCACGATGGCATTCAGCGGGGTACGGATCTCATGGGTCATATTGGCCAGGAACGCACTCTTCATCTTACCGGAGTCCTCGGCACGGGCGGTCTCTTTCTTCAGCTTCTGTTGGGCCACGATAAGTTTGGTGATGTCACGCGACACGCCGAAGTAACCGATCTGATGACCATTCTTGTCGAAGGTGGGGATGCCACTCACGGCATGCCACGAAGGCTTCTTGTTGTAGTGACTATAGCGGTAGTGATGAATCACGTTAAAGGCCTTGCTCATGGTTTCCGGATCCCTGAAGGCTTTCAGGGTCTCCTGCTCCTCACCCGGGAAGATACGTTGGATATACTCATCGATGGTCTCCTGGAACTCTGGCTTGCGCAACGAACGGGAATAGGAGAGGGTACGCTCCTGCAGGTTAGAGCGCCAGACGAACATCTCACTGTTCTCCAGCAGATAGGTGAGCTGCTGCTCATAGATGTTGATGGCATCATAGGTCTTGCGGATCTCGATGTCATGGTGCATCTTCTCGAGATACATCGTGCGCTCGGCGGTGATGTCTCGTGAGGTGATCACATAGAAGAACAGCTCCCCCTGTTCATCGAGGATAGGACGGATCCTGAGCTCGATATACCTGTCGATATCCACCTCCGGGTAGTACATGTGACTGCAGATGTGCAGGGGCTCCCGTGAACCCTTCTCATAGATGTTCACCAGCATGCTCGTATCAAACATGTTCGTGCTTCTGAAGAACTCATACCCTTTGTCATCGAAGCCACAGAGTTCACGCATTTTCTCGTTCGCATCCACAAACCAGCCCTCCTTGTCATAGAACGACATGGCGATGAGGTTGGTCTCAAACATACGGGCGTATTTGTTGCCGATCTCCTGGTTGATGCGCTCCGACTCCACATCCTGGGTGATGTCCTTCACCGCATAGACGAGATAGCGGGGCTTGTGGTTCTCCTGCTCCACGATGGCTGTCCCTTCCAGATGACGCCAGTCTGGTGCTTCTTCCGTACCGATGTTATAGCGGCGGTTAAAGTACCGGTCCTGTTCCTCCCCATTCATCAGCACCTGCGTATGGCGCATGAAATCCTGTTGCATGGCAGGATCCAGGCGTTTGACAAAGGCCTCCAGCGTCTGTTCCTCCTCAGGAATCAGCTTGCCATAGGTGTTACTCATATGACCAGTCTTGATGTCGTATTCGAACACGTAGAAGTTGCCCATCTGCAGGGCCTGTTTCATCATCCCGTTGATATCCTCTGAGCGTCTGGCCGTGGCCTTCACCTTGGCATGAATCAGCCGGCTCAGCAGGAAGGCGATGATGATGGCGATCACCGAACCGATCAGGGCAAAGAGGGCGATGGGTGAGGAGTCGTTATGCACGCGCTCGGGGTTGAACCACTTGTCGTGGATGGGTTGCAGCTCTCCTGACTGCTCCAGTCGGGCATATGCATCATCGATGGCGTCGATCAGCTCCCTGTCATAACCGATGATCCGTAACTCTGCCGGCATGATATCGATATCGTCGAGCTTCAGACTGTCGAGACCATACTCCCTGATCTTCATCTTCAGGGGGATCTCTCCCCAGATGTAATAGGCGCGATGACCATTTCGGATGGCTGCCAAAGCCTCTTTGGGAGAGCGGTATTCTGTCTGGAAGGGCTTATCCTCGATGGCCTGGATGCGCAGAGCCGCGTAGTCGTTCTCCTTCACCATCAGCGTGTCTTTGTCGGTGAACTGACTGACACGATGGATCACCTTCTGACTTTTTCGTCTCACCACTTTCAGGGGATAGTAGGTGATCATGTTCTGCGTCATCACATACGGGGACTTCTTATAGTAGCTGGTCAGGGCGTGGATCAGGTCTGCCTCACGGTTCTCAAAGGTCTTGGTACACTGGAACCACTCCTGCATCACAAACTTGTGGGGAATCTCCAGTTTGTCGAGAATGAGGTCGAGCACCTCCACATTATAGCCGTCAGGATTACCATTGTCATTCCGGAACTCATAGGGTGGGAACTCCCAGTCGCTCACGATGATGAGTGGGTGGTCTTCGGTATAGTCGCGAGCCCATTGTGCTGTTGCAGGCCACAGACCGCAGAACAGCAGACAGGTGAGGAGCAATATCTTTTTAGTCATCATTCGCATCTCTTTTGCAGGTTAGTTACGTTCCATCTCTATCAGCTTACAGGGGATGGTGAACCACACGTTGGTGCCTCGTCCGACTGTGGACGACAGGTTGATCTTTCCACCCATGTGCTGAATCAGTTCCTGACAGATACTCAGTCCCAGACCGGCTCCATTGCTTGAGGCGTCAGTCACGAACCGGTCGAAGATATGCTTGATCTGGTCTTCGGGGATACCGCGTCCCGTATCTTCGATGGATACCGCGAGCTGGTCGCCCATATAGTCGTAATGCACCAGCACGGTGCCTTGGGTGGTATGCTGCACGGCATTGTTGAGTATCTTCTCCACCACCATCCCGATATGATTGAAGTCGATGTCGAGCACCAGCTTCTTGAAGGGGGTCTTCACGATATAGTCCACCCCGGGCTTCTTGAGGTTGGCCCACGTACTCTCACAGCGTACGGTGATGCTTGTCGTGAAGTCTGTCGGTTGTGGGTTGATGGTGATCATCTCCGCATCCAGGCGTGAGAGGAAGAGGATGTCGTTGATGAGCTTCAGCAACTGGTCCGAGTTCGACTTGATCTCCCTGATAAACACAGCCTCGTCTTCGGCACTGTGATCCATCTGGAAGAGTTCTGCGAATCCTACGACCGTAGTCAGTGGGGTACGGATCTCAAAGCTCATGTTATGGAGGAACGCGTTCTTCACCACCTCCACCTCCTGGGCACGCAGGGTCTCCTGGGCCAGCTTCTCCTCGATGGCTTTCAGCTCACTGATGTCACGGCACATGCCGAAGTATTCCTTCACGTCTCCCTTGTCATTGTAGAAGGGGATGAAGTGGAACTGCACATGCAGGGGCTTGCCTTGTCGCTTGATGGTGGTCTTCACATCGAGCTGCACGCTGGTGGCGCTCTTGTTGTCCATATTGTTCAGGGTGCGCTCCGTGGTCTTCTTCCACTTCGGGTCGATCAGGTTCAGCATCCTGGTCTGCGTCAGCGAGAGACCGGCATTGTTGGCCTCGCTGAAGAGGGTGAGCGTATGGGTGGTCAGGTTGTATTTCACCATCTTGATACCGCCAACCTTCAACACGTAGTCGATGTTCTGGATATAGTCCGACACCTCGTCGTTGGCCTTCTGCAACTCCTGGATATCTTGCAACAGATGGTGGTACGACGCTGCTATCTCTGTCACATTGCGCCCTGTACCGAAGATGGCGAGCAACTTCCCTTCTGCATCGCGCACCGGGGTGAGCTGCAGCTCGTAGTAGAGCCTGTTGCGTTTCAGCATCTTGTGTAACGGACGGTCGTCCTCGCCTTTGTAGATCTGGGTCACGTACATGTGTTCGAAGTGCTCCACGTCGAGGTCGGGATCACCTACCACGTCTTTGATGGAGATCTTTTGCGCTTTGATCACCTGCAAGTCCACCTTTAAGGCTGACAAGGCTTTCTGGTTGATGTCCACGATATAGCCTTGTGCATCATAGGCCACCATATCCACCATCACAGAGTTGAAGATGGCCTGATAGCGCAACAGCGTGTCTTTCACCTTGATCTGTCGCAACAGCTCTTTGGTCACATCACTGCGGGTACAGAGGATGGTGGTGGGATATCCGTTCTTGTCATGACGCAGCACGCTTAGGGCCAGCGTGTAGTTATGGGCCTCCCCCTCGCCCTCATCATCAAACACCTGGATGTTCAGGTTCACATGGTCCTCCTTCTTCTGGGCAATCGCATCGAGGGCCTGTTGCAGGCGCTGCACATCCTTGGGTCGGTAACGATACACAAAGGCATCGAGGGTGGTGGTCTGTTGGGCCTTGCCCTGTTCGTCCATCCAGGTGAACTGCTTGGTCAGGATATGGTAGGTCCACAGGCTCACATGACTGGTCTTCAGGATCTGCGACAGGCGGGCATTGCTCTTTCTGACAGCCTGCGTCAGACGCCGCTCCCTGCTCCGGTACACGATATAGTAAACCAACAGGAACAGGGCGACAACGGCTAAGGAGGCTGCCAGATACCACACCCACACGGGGATACCGGTGTCCTGGCGGTCGGGATAGAACCATTTGTTCTGGATGGGTTGCAGCTTCTCTGCAGCCCTCAGGGCCACGTAGGCACTGTCGATACGTTCCAGCAGCTGGTGGTCGGGCGACATGAACTTATATTCGCCATAGGGCATGTCGATGGGCACCAGTGCCAGCTTGTCGGAGTGATACTTGCGCATGAGCCATTTCAGCGACATCGTGTTCCAGAGGATGATCCCGTTGCCCTGGGTGATGAGTTCCTGGATGGCGCCCTTCATGTCATCATAGGCGGTGATCTCCTTGGCCAAGCCATGTTTCATGAGGTAGTGATGACTGAAACTGCCGCCATGCACGATCACACGGTAATTCTTCAGGTCTTTCACCTGACTGATATGGTAGGTCTGGTCTTTGGGCACCACGATACTGTGGGTGAAGAGCTGCACGATGTTCTTGCTGTACTGGCTGTTCACCCGTGAGTACTCGGCATCCATGCGCAGCATCAGGTCGCTCTTCCCGTTCGTCAGGTCTGCCTGGGCCTCTAAGGTGGGCTTCAGCTTGATCACATAGGGGATGTCGAGTTCCTTGAAGATCAGCTTCAGCAGGTCGATGTTATAACCGTCTGGCTCTCCGTTCTCATTCAGGAAGACGTAGGGCCACAGGTCCCACGCATCCTCATAGATCAGGGGATGTTCCGTGGTATAGGTTTTCGCTGTCTCCTCCTGGGCTGTGAGTGTCTGCCACGACCACAGACCGGCCACGGCGATGACGATATACCTTATATATTTATAATAGGTGTTCATGCTTCACTTTTTATCTGACATGGGATCCAGAACCAGAAGGTGGAGCCATGGCCTACGCCTTCTGAGTTGACGCCGATCTTACCATGCAGGGTCTCTATGATGGCTTTCGAGATGTTCAGGCCCAGACCGGTACCCTGTACGAAGTCGTTCAGTTTCACGAATCGCTCGAAGATCTTGTCCTGATCCTCCTGCTGGATACCTGATCCTGTGTCTTCGCAATAGAAATACAGTCCGTTGTCCTTCTGCTGATAGCCCACCTTGATATGGCCTTCGTTGGTATATTTTACGGCATTGGTCACGAAGTTCGTGATCACCTGCTGGATGCGTTCTTTGTCGAGGGTGGCGATGAGGGTGGTGTAGGGGTTCTCCTTCACAAACACCACGTTGGGATTCTGGATGCGCTGCGCCAGCGAGGTGCAGATATCCTCGAAGTCCTTGGCGAAGTTGGTCTCTACGGCATGGATCTGGATGCTGCTGCCTCCGTCGATGGCCGACAGGACCAGGATGTCGTTGATCAGGCGGAGCAGCATGTCGCAGTTGTTCATGATCACCCTGACGATCTCCTGTTTCTCCTCTGGTGTCTCCATCATCGACAGCACGTCACTGAAACCGACGATGGCATTCAGTGGGGTACGGATCTCGTGGGTCATATTGGCCATGAACATACTCTTCATGCGGCCGGAGCTCTGGGCGCGCTCCGTCTCCTGCTTCAGCTGTTCCTGTTTCTTGATGAGCGGGGTCACATTGCGCATGATACCATAGGTACCTAGCTGCTTGCCGTCGGCATCGTGATAGGGCACACTGTCGATGATGTTCCACTGCAGCTCGTCGCCTTCGTCGAAGAAGGGGCGACAGAGGGTCAGCTCTGTCTTGGGCTTCTGCAGCTTGTTCTCCGGAGGTCATCCTTGAAGGTGCTCTGCACGAAGTGGTCTCTCAGCGCATCGAAGCTCATGGGCGGCATGGCGGTCTTCAGACCTTGATAGAAGGTCACGGTCTTGTCGGCGAAGGTTGTCCGCCAGAAGTGCATGTCACAGCTGTCCATCAGATACTGGATCTCGTTCTCCAGGTTCTGTATCTCCTCATTGGCCTTCCTCATCTCCAGGGCATTCTGCTTACTCTGCAGGTAGAGTTCTCGCTCCTGGGTCACATCGCGGATGGAGAAGGTGATATACACCAGCTCCCCTTTCTCATCGTAGATGGGGTGTACGCGCAACTCGGTATAGCAGTTCACGCCTCGGTCGATGATCACGCTCTTCGAACAGAAGTAGAGCTCTTCCACATGGCGGTTCGACAGCACATCCCTGAAGGTGGGCATGTCATAGAGGGCGTTCTCGTAGTAATAGGGGTCGTCCTCCGACTGGAACTTCAGGATCTCTCGCATCTTCTGGTTGGCTGTCAGCAGGTAACCGTCCTTGTCGTAGAAGGCCAGTCCCACCAGCGACTGCTCGAAGGTCTTGCGGTATTTGTCGGTCAGCTCCTGTTCCTCACGTTCCTGTATGATCCGTTCGGTCTGGTCTGTCAGTGTACAGAAGATGTTCGTGGGCAGCTTCTGTCCTTCTATGTATTCCGCGACACCCTGGTCGTGCATATAGCGCCATTTCCCAGTATGATGCTCCCCACTGGCATCCCAGCGGAAGACGCACTCTGCTGTTCTGGCCTGCCCTTTGCTCAGCGTGATCAGGAAGTCGCGGTAGATGTGCTGGTCCTCGGGGTGAATATACTGGAGACTGTCCTCATAGCCGATACCTGACTCTGGCAACATCTGTCCGTGCAGGTTGTAGGCGTTGCGTTCACGCAGGTCGAGTCTCAGCACGTAGTTGTCGTTCAGGTCCAGGGTGTGCTGCAGGATGTCATAGATCTCCTTACTCTCACTCACGCGTTTGCGGATTCGCAGGATGCTGATGCGGTTAGCCGCCCATGAGATGATAAAGGCGATGGTCATCACACTCACGATCAGCACCGAGGTGGTGTCGAAGGATCCTATCAGGAGGGGGGCAATATGTAGGCTGATGCTGTTCATGGGGCTGCTTAGTTTATCATCTCTGTTTTCTTCTCTCTGCTGATCATCTCACAGGGGATCATGACATAGCAGGTGGTACCTTTTCCGAGTTCCGACTGTATCTCTATCTGTCCGCCCATCTGTTCCACCAGTTCCTTCACGATGGGCAAGTCAAGTCCCGTACTGCTGAGCAGCCCACTGTCATTCCGGGCAAAACGGTCAAACACGTGGGGCATGGCCTCCTTGCTGATGCCGATGCCAGTATCTTCCAGCACAATGCTCAGTTCCCCATGGTGGTATTCGTATTTCGCACGCACCATCCCTTCCTTGGTGTAGGCGGCAGAGCAGGTGCAGATCTTCTGGATGGCCTGTCCGAGATGCTGTTCGTCGATGTTCAGCACCAGGTGGTTGTAGGGATTGTCCACGATGGCGTTCACGCTGGGTCCCAGGGCACTCCATCCCAGATAGCACCATCCGTCGAAGAGGGTGGCGAAGTCTGTCTTCTCTTTCGTAAACTCCACCATCTTCGCATCCAGACGGGAGATGAAGAGGATGTCGTTCACCAGCTGCAGCAGCTCGTCGGTGTTCCGTTTGATCTCTTCGGCAAACACGGGCTCGTCTTCCACGTCATGGGGACTGTTGAAGAGCTCTGCGAAGCCGAGCACGGCATTCAGCGGGGTTCTGATCTCATAGCTCATGTTCATCAGGAAGGTGTTCTTCAGCTCCTCGGTCTCCTGGGCTTTCATGGTCTCCTCCAGCAGGCGCATCTCGGTATATTTCATCTCGGTCTCATCACGGCACAGTCCGAAATAGTGGGTCACGTTACCCGTCTTGTCGGTCATGGGTATGAGGCTGAAGTTCATATACACGTCTCTGCCCTGTTTGTCGTGGAAGATGGTGTGCAGCACCTCTGAGATGTTACCGGCCTTTCCTTTGTCCATACGTATGAAGAGTCCTCTGAGCTTTCTTCTTTCCGAGGGGTGGATGAGCGCGGCACACCGCAGCTGCGGGAGCCGGTACTGTATCTTGTCCAGGTCGCTGTAGATACGCAGCTCATGACGGGCCGGGTGATAGGTGATCATTCTCACGCCACTGGTCCGCAGGGTGTAGTTGATATTCTGGATATAGGTCTGAATCTGTTTGGTGGTCTTCTGGATGAGCTGGGCCTCTTCTTCCTGTTTGTGATGCGACTCCACCATCTCCGTGATGTTACGGCCGGCAGCCATTACCCCGTGCAGCGTACCGTTCTCGTCGCGTATCGGACAGAGCATGGCCTCGTAGTAGCAGATGCCGCCAAGTCTCACGTCTGGCACGCGCTCGTCTTCTTGCTTCACCTGACTGATGTCGGTGATCGACGAGAGCCGGACGTTGTCCTTCAGCTCCTCGATGTTGATCTCGCGATAGGAGGGAATGTCATGGATATGCACGCGCTGTTTCAGCAGGCGCTCGCGGTCTGCGATCATAAAGGTCTCACAGGCCTTCTCGTTCAGATCTACCAGGTAACCCTCTCCGTCGTAGTAGATCATGTCCACCAGCGAGGTGTCGAACACGGTCTGGTATTGCAGCGACAGGTTATGCCGCTTCTCGTTTCTGACTTGGCGCTCTGTGATGTCGCGCTGGATACCGAGCAGCACGCTGGGAACATGGTTCTTGTCTCGTTTCAGCACCGAGATGTTGATCTCGTAGGTCTTCTGGTTGTCATGGCTCCTGACGAGCAGGGTCTCCGACACTTTCTCCTGGATAAGGATGCTCGTGAGCCTTTGTCGCAGCTCCTCGAAATCCTCGTGGTTGAAGTATTGTGAGAAGTCGATGGGGGCATACACCTCCTTCGTGGCGGTCTCACTTGAGAGGAGGGTGAAGATCTTCTGGGGGCTATAGGTCCATACCTTGGTCTTGTTCGAGTTCAGCACAAGGGCCAGCTGGGTGTTCAACTGTCTGGCGCGGGTATTCACTTCCTGCTCCCTGAAATAGAACAGACGGTTTGAGAAGATCATCACGAACAGGCCGATCATCAGGCCGGCCACCAGATAGGCGGCCAGATGGTGTCTGTCTGCGATGGTATCCCAGCTTTCTGTCTGGGCATATACCGTCGTAGCGCATAGCAACAAGAAGATGGTTGTTGATATCTTCGACATGTCAGTAATAACCTTTATTTATATTATAGGTATGGTTCTGGTGGCGAAATTACGCATTTTTTGCGAAACAACAAAGAAAATTGGCAAAATATTTGGCGGATTGACAGAAAAACGCTACTTTTGTCATCAGAAAACGCTAAAACTTAGTAAGATTATGATAGATGTAAAAGAAACTTTGAA
>CACZVE010000059.1 GCA_902784565.1 uncultured Prevotellaceae bacterium | reverse complement strand
TACGCACTTGTCGTCGTTGTTGGCTGCCTTCATCACGTCTTCTACCTCCTTGGAACTGTTGGCTGTGCCTTTATAGACCACCTTGATGGGGATGATGCCGCTGTCGTTCAGACCAGCAACCATCTCCTTGGAGTGTCCGTCAACTGCAACAACGGCGTCACCTCCATAGAGGAGCTGTGCACCAGTTACCCACCAAATCTCATAATTGTCAAATGCCTTGATCATAATCGTTGTAAGTTTTAATAATTAGTAATAGTATGATTTATTTCTTTTTCTGTCCGTAATAAGCGTTGGGACCATGCTTGCGCATATAGTGCTTCTCTACGAGGAGCGGATTCATCGTCGTATTGGGATTGACGGAGAATGAGATGAAGGCCATCTTGGCGCATTGCTCCATCACCTTGGCGTTGTAGACCGCATTGTCGGGAGAGGTTCCCCATGAGAAAGGACCATGATTCTTCACCAGCACGGCGGGGGTATGGTCGGGGTTGATCTTGCGGATGTTCAGGATCTCGTCCACGATGACGTTACCAGTCTCCAGTTCGTAGTTGCCCTTGACTTCTGCCTCGGTCATGTCGCGGGTGCATGGGATATCCTGATAGAAGTAGTCGGCGTGAGTGGTGCCGATGTTGGGGATATCGCGGCCTGCCTGTGCGAAGGCTGTGGCATAGGTGGAGTGGGTGTGAACGACACCCTTGATGTTAGGGAATGCTTTATAGAGCACAAGGTGGGTTGGGGTGTCGGACGACGGGTTGAGGTCGCCATCGACCACTTCACCGGTGTTGAGGTCCACTACCACCATATCTGATGCTTTCATTACATCGTAGTCAACGCCAGAGGGCTTGATGACTACCAATCCGTTTTCACGGTCGATACCGGATACATTACCCCATGTGAAGATGACAAGTCCTTGCTTCACGAGGTCAAGGTTAGCCTTGAATACTTTTTCTTTGAGTTCTTCTAACATAACAGTTACATTTTAAAGGTCGGGTCTTCATTATATACCCTTTTGTTGAAACGATAGAGGTAGGCGCCGCGCTTAGAGCTGGTCTTGTCGATGAGTTCTGTCTTCTCGATAAAGTCCATCTCCTTGACATGCTTGCGGAAATTGCGCTTGTCGAGTTCCACGCCATTGACAGCCTCGTAGAGCTTCTGCAGCTGCGTCAGCGTAAAGAGACTCGGCAAAAGACGGAAGCCGACAGGCTCGGTAGCCAGTTTCTGCTGCATCATTTTACGTGCTTTCAGCACCATCTCGTTGTGGTCGGAATAAAGTTGGGGGATCTCGTTGACATCCATCCATACCAGTCCGTGGGCACGGCGCAGGATGTCGTCATAGTCTCTCACATTGATAAGGGCGTAGTAGGCAATTGAGACAACGCGCTCGCCCGGGTCACGGTCAACGTTACCGAAGGCACCTACTTGGCGCATGAACAGATTCCGCAGGCCTGTCAGTTCGAAAAGAGTGCGGCTGGCAGCGTCGTCGACGCTTTCGTCGGAGCGAACGAAGCCTCCGTAGAGACTCCATTCGCCACGACCCGGGTCCATCTTACGTTTGCCTATCAGGATCTTCAGCTTACCCTCGTCGAATCCGAAGATAATACAGTCGACTGACAGCCAGACCTTGGAATGTTCACCATAGAAAGTGTTCATATTCTTCTCTTAAGTAGTTTACCAGAAATAAGCATAGAAACAGCCGCAGAGGCCTACTACGAGCAACGTGCCCAGTATATCCCAGATGCCCCAGCTCTCACGGATACTCTTCTTGAAGTCGGATGTGAAGGTGATAGCCTCGATCTGTGCCTTAGAAGGAGCAGGCGTGAAGCAGCTGACGCATACCATCAACAAGATGATGAATACGAGCAGCCAGCACTCGAAGACGAGCCAGTTGGTCTGCCAGAACCAAGAGGTGGCATCCCAGAAAGCACCCTCCATTGGATCTTTACCGGTATTCGTGATGACGTTGGTGACCAGACGCATCATACCAACGACGAAACCGCCGATAAGTCCCCACTCACCAGCCTTCGGCGTGATCTTCTTGGAGAAGATACCCAAGGTGAACACAGCCACCATCGCAGGAGCCAGCAGCGACTGGATGCCCTGCAGATAACTGTAGAGTGAACCGAGCGACATCATCACCGGCATCCAGATAAGACCGAGCAGCACGACGACAACGGTAGCCATACGACCTACGAATACGTAGTGAGCCTCACTCTTGCCCTGCTTCATGGGCTTGTAGAAGTCTTCGGTAAAGAGGGTGGCGCAGCTATTGAAGAAGGCTGCCAGAGAAGCAACCAGGGCGCAGACGAAACCAATCGTCACGATACCCTTGATACCAGCGGGCAGGATGTTCTTCACCATCAAGGCGAAAGCGGCATCGGTATCATCCATCACGAAACCGTTGATCTCGGGATGCTGTGCCAGAGCGGCAGCAATCATACCAGGAATCAGGAACATGAAGCAAGGGAGAATCTTGAAGAAACCAGCAGCGATGGTACCACGACGGGCGCGGGCCATCACAGCGGCATTATCCTCACCAGGCACCTGACCAAGTACACGCTGAACGATGTGCTGGTCGGTACACCAATACCAGAAACCGATGATACATGCACCGAGGAATACAACGTAGCCAGGATACTCTGCGTACATCGGGTCGCCCGGGTCGGTATGGAACATGTGGTTGATGCCATAGCCGTCGTGCATAGAGCGGGCGGTGTCCATCATCATCGTCCAACCTTCCGTGATGCTACCGCCACCGAGTGTGGCCAGACCAAGGAAGAGTACGAGGAACGAACCGATGATAAGAATAGGTGTCTGGATCGAGGAGAGGGTCATCACACCCTTCATGCCACCGAATACTGTGAATACTGCTGTAACGGCAATCAGACCAATGGCACCAACCCAGAAGTTCAGGCCCAACAGATACTCGAAGAAGATACCACCAGTGAATGCGGTCACGGAGACCTTCGTCAGCACATAGGCCACGAGCGTGATGATCGACAGCCATGAACCTGTGCGCTGGGTGTAGCGGAACTTCAGGAAGTCGGGCATCGTGATAATCTTTCCCATCTTGTTGATGAGCAGCTGATAGAAGGGTACGAAGAGCCAGCCGAGAATCAGGATCATCCATCCCTGCATCTCCCAGTGGGCCATACCTACACCGTCTTTGGCGCCTGTACCAGCAAGGCCAACGAGGTGTTCTGAACCGATATTGGCGGCGAAGATAGCCATACCAATCACGTACCAAGGCTCACCTTTACCGAAAAGATAAGCCGATGAGTCTTCGCCCTGCTGGGCTTTCTTGTCTTTCCAGATAGCATACCAGACGGCAGCTACCACTCCACAGAGGCCGAAGGCGAGAATTGCCCAGTCGAGCCAGATGAATTCATGTGAACTCCAATTCATTGTTGTTAATTAGTTATTAGTTGTTAGTGATTATTTGATCGAGAACTTGTAGGCAGCACGGCTATAGTACTTCTCGCCGGGGTTGAGCCTTGCCTGTACCCATTCAGGCTTGTTGGGTGAGTCGGGATACTTCTGGCTCTCCAAGCAGATGCTGACATGCTTGGGGTAGGTGAGACCGTGCTTGCGGGCGATTTTCGCATCAGGACCAATGCCCTGGAAATTACCACTATAGACCTGAACGCCCGGTTCGTTGGTGTACATCTCCATGAAGATGCCCGTCTTTGGCGAATAGAGGCTTGCACAAACCTGTGTGTCGTCGCCCTTGCCATCTTTAAATGTGTTCAAGCACCAGTTGTGGTCGTAACCTGTGGCATTCTGAATCTGGTCGTATTCTGAGTGGATGCTATCACCTACGGCGTGTGGCGTGCGGAAGTCCATTGGCGTGCCCTCAACCGATCTGATCTCTCCTGTAGGAATGTAGAGCTTGTCGCTGGGGGTGAAGTTGTCGGCATTCACATAAAGCACCATGTCATAACCAGGCTGTGTGAAATCACCGCTCAGGTTATAATAGTTGTGATTGGTCTGGTTGATGATGGTTGGCTTGGTCGTTTCAGCCTCCCAGATCATGTCGAGCATGTTGTCGCTGGTAACCTTATAGGTTGTTACGGCCATGATCTTTCCAGGGAAACCGTTCTCGCCGTCAGCAGCAACAATCGTCAGTTTCAGGATGGAATCGCCAATCTGTTCAGCTTCATAGACCTGATGCATCCAGCCCGAGTTGCCACCACCATGCAGGCAGTTGGGACCATCGTTGCGTTTCAGCTGATACTCGGTCTCGTCGAGGGTGAACTTCGCATTCTTGATGCGGTTAGCATAACGACCGACACTTGAACCGTAGTCGCTGGGCGTGTTGATCGTATCAGCATACTGGGCAATGTTGTCAAAGCCGAGCACGACATCAGTCGGCTTACCGTCTTTGTCGGGAACGCAGAGAGATACCACACGACCACCATAGTTGGTGATGCACACTTCCATGCCGTTGGCATTCTTCAGGGTATAAAGCTTCACGGGCTTCCCCTGAATCGTGGTGTCAAACTTGGCAGGGTCGAGACCCGAAACCGTCAACTGTGGTCCTTTCTGACCGCCAGCACAAGCTGTGAGCATTAATGCTGCTGCACTAAGACCCATCAAAGATGCTTTCAGTACTTTCATTTTTTCACTTGTTTTAAGTTCGTTATTTTGTGTAATTATCTATTTTGGGTGTAAATTTACAACTTATTTTTGAATTTGCAAGCAAAATAGACATAAAAAATAGCGGTAAAGTGTAATTTTTACACCTTACCGCTAATATTTAACCTTTATAAACACTCAAAGTGGTGTTTATGCAGGTTCAGAGTTAGCAAATCTTACGTGAACCGTCGCCGATGACAACATCATAGACTTTAGGCTCATGACCGTATTTTGCATTGAATTTCTTCTTGGCGTCTTCAACGAACTTCTTGTAAAGGTCATTGCGTACCAGATTGATGGTACAACCACCGAAACCGCCACCCATGATGCGAGAACCAGTCACACCATTCTCTTTGGCAATCTCGTTCAGGTAGTCGAGTTCCTCACAGCTCACCTCATAGTCCTTTGACAGACCTTCGTGTGTCTGATACATCAGCTCGCCAACTTTCTCGTAGTCGCCTTCGTTGAGGGCGTCGCAAACGGCCAGTACACGGTCTTTCTCACCGAGTACGAACTTGGCACGCTTGTAGTCTTCCTCGCCGACCTCGGCACGAACCTCGTCGAGTTGTTCCCATGTGCAGTCGCGGAGTGTCTCGTACTTGCCTTCCGGATGCTTGGCGGCAATGTGCTTCACCACGTTCTCGCATGAGTTGCGACGATCGTTATAAGGCGAACCTGCCAATTGGTGCTTCACGACAGAGTCGAGCAGTACAAGGCGGTAGCCGTCTGGTTTGAAGGGGAAGTACTCGAACTCACGGCTGCGGCAGTCAAGGCGCATCAGGCAGCCAGCCTTGCCAAAGACAGAGGCAAACTGGTCCATGATGCCACAATTCACACCGCAGTAGTTGTGCTCAGTAGCCTGTCCGGCAAGTACCATATCCCACTGAGAGACTTTGTTCTCACCGAAGATATCGTTCAAGCCACAAGCGAAGCAACTCTCCATGGCAGCTGAAGAAGACATGCCGGCACCAAGGGGAACATCACCAGCAAATGCGATATTAAAACCTTTAACGGGTACTCCCAACTTCTTCATTTCTAAAGAGATACCATAGATGTATCGTGCCCATGAAGCCTTAGGGCCTTTCGGGTCGCTGAGCTTGAAGTCCACACGATCCTTCAGGTCGATTGCATAAGCCATGACGGTATCTTCAGTACCGTTAGCCCTCATCTCGGCCATGACGCCCTTATCAACAGCGCCTGGGAATACGAAGCCACCATTATAGTCGGTGTGCTCGCCAATGAGGTTGATACGTCCAGGAGATGCATATACATTACCTGTCTTTCCGTCAAAATGCTTGATGAAACGGCTTCTTACAAATTCAATGTCCATAATTCAAATATAGTTATAAAGGGATTAGAGTATTAGTCGACGGGGATGTCTTTGTTCACGTTCTTGCAGCCGATCAGGGCATAATAGAACATATAAGCCATAGCGAGCAGATAGATGAAGTAGCTCGGCATATAGCCCATGATGTCTGCGAAGAAATTCTGTACGACGGGCAGTACACCACCACCTACAACCATCATCATGAAGATACCAGAGGCCTGTGCGGTATATTTGCCCAGTCCTTCTGTTGCGAGGTTGAAGATAGAAGCCCACATCACAGATGTGCAAAGCCCTACGAGCACGAGCAACATGGCACTCATCGGAACTGTTGTCATCTCAATGCTGCCTTCGAGTATCTTTACCAACGGCATGGTCACGGTGACGTCCTTCGGTGTCAGGATGGCTGCGATGATGAGAAGCATGCCGATAAACGTCGTGCAGAGCATCATCTGGCGTGAGGACACCTTAGCGGCAATAGCACTTGAGATAAGACGACCGACCAGCATCAGCAGCCAGTACATCGCAGCTACAGCACCACCGATCGTGGCTGCATTGGCAAGCAGGCCTGCACCCTTCTCAGAAGTATCAGAGAGGTAGAAATTCAGACCGCCAGGGATACCGACCTCAACACCTACATATACGAAGATGGCGATGACGCCAAGCAGGCAGTGACGGAAAGCCCAGGGAGAATGCTCGAAGACGGTATCTGCAGTAACCTTACCCATCTCTGGATCCTGAATGGGGATGAAGAGCAGGGCTATGAAGGCTGCTGCGAAGACGGTCATGGCGATGTACATCACCAGGTTCACGTCGGCCATCTGGGTAGAAGCAGTCACAGTACCGATCAGCGCACCGACGAGCATCGGAGTCATGGTACCGGAAAGTGAATTCAGTGTACCACCGATCATGTTCAACTGGTTACCGCGGTTACCACCGCCGCCAAGCAGGTTCAGCATCGGGTTTACAACGGTGTTCAGGATGCAGACGGCAAAACCTGAGATAAAGGCACCGAAGAGATAGATGCAGAAACCAGAGATACCTCCAGAGAATCCTGAGAGGAACTGGATCAGCACACCCACGAAACCTACGGCAATACCGATGAGAGCAGTTTTCTTGTAGCCAACCTTCGTCAGCATCTTACCTGCAGGAATACCCATGAACAGATAAGCGAAGAAATTCATGAAGTTACCCATGATTCCGAGAACGTTCGAACCGCCAATCTCGGGCTGGTTCTTCCAGATGACTCCGATAGGAGCACCAAGATTCGTTACAAACGAAATCAT
>CACZVE010000058.1 GCA_902784565.1 uncultured Prevotellaceae bacterium | reverse complement strand
ATACCGAAAGGAATCTTCATACGACCGGTCTTTTGTACGTTCAGGTAGTTCACGAAGATACCCTGAGCAGTCTCAGGACGCAGATAGATCTTCATCGAAGCATCAGCGCTGGCACCCATCTCAGTAGAGAACATCAGGTTGAACTGGCGCACATCGGTCCAGTTACGGGTTCCACTGATTGGGCAAACGATTTCCTCGTCGAGGATGATCTGCTTCAATTCGTCGAGATCCGGACCCTGCATGGCGGCCGCATAGCGGGCATGGAGCGCATCGCGCTTCTCCTTAGTCTCCTTCACGCGCTCACTGGTCTCAAGATACTTAGCCTCGTCGAAGCTGTCGCCAAAACGCTTGCGAGCCTTCTCCACTTCCTTCTGGATTTTCTCGTCGTATTTGGCAATCTGGTCCTCAATCAGCACATCTGCACGATAGCGCTTCTTCGAGTCACGGTTATCAATGAGGGGATCATTGAAGGCATCCACGTGTCCAGAGGCCTTCCATATTGTGGGGTGCATAAAGATGGCGCTGTCAATACCCACGATATTCTCGTGCAGCATCGTCATAGCCTTCCACCAATACTGCTTAATGTTATTCTTCAACTCCACGCCGTTCTGACCGTAGTCATACACAGCACCTAAACCATCGTAGATCTCACTGGAAGGGAACACAAAACCATACTCCTTACAGTGGCTCACAATCTTCTTAAAAACATCTTCTTGTGCCATAATAAACGTTTATTTTGCAATTTTGGGTGCAAAGTTACATATTTAATTTTGAAACTATGGCCTTTTACCCCAGAAAATTTGCAGGTTTAAGAATATATAACGGGTCAGCGGATTTTCAATGGCAGCCATCGTATAAAAACATGGAATCCCCGCCGAAGGCGAGGATTCTTCCTGTAGGGACACCCGGGCTCGAACCGGGGACCTCTGCAATGTGACTGCAGCGCTCTAAACCAACTGGGCTATGCCCCTATTGCTGTTTTGCGCTGCAAAGGTACAATGTTTTTTTCAAACCACCAAAGCTTTTTATGAAAAAAAACAGAAAATCCCCGTCAAAGAAGCTCTGGCGGGGATTTATCAAGTGTATGTACTAAATATTAGTTGAAGATATAACGGATACTAAACTGAATACTATAGCAAGAAGCTGCACTTCTGTAATCAGTATATGTCGAAGTCAGACGCTCCTTGTTGTTCTGTTGGAACTGATATGCACCCGACTTATAAGAAAGCAACTGCATGTTGTTCACCTGCTTGTACAGTCCCCAATCAGAATTCAGGAGGTTCAACAAGTTCTTGATGTCAACACCAAACTGAAGTGTATTACGCGTCTTGCCGACTTTGATATAGAAATCCTGGTTGAACTTGAAGTCAAGTTGATGATGCCAAGGCATAATAACTCCACCGCGCTCTGCATATTCACCCTTGTGATTCTTCAAGTAGTCGTCCTGCTCAATATAGTTCCAGAAATCTGTACGCTGCTGATCAGCACTATAAGTAACAGTCTCACCACTTACATAATCAGCGAAGTTCCAATTATTCAACTCCTCGCGAGAGCTGGGAATATAGATCAAAGAGTTAGAGCCGCCGTCCCCGCCAACGGCAGAGGTCATGATGTAAGAATAACGGGTATAGCCATAAGTACCGGCATAACCCATGTTCATACCTTCATAAACAAGACCCACTGACGATGCGAAGTTTTTGGCATATTCCTTGCGGTAAAGAGCGGAAACAAGCACACGATGAGGTGCAACATAAGTTCCGTATCCCGTTTCAAGTTCATTCATACCATTAATAGAATAGCGGTTGGTCTTATATGCAGAACTTACCTGATCACCAATACCATCGCCATAAGATTTGGCAATAGAATAGGTATAAGAAGCATTCAGATCAAGACCGAAACCGAAGGTCTTGCCCAGAGAAGCGCTGAGTGAGAAATAGTAGGCCTTATTACCTGCATTGGTAATCAAGTATGCCGAATTGCTCTTATTCACTTTCTCATAGACACGACGTGTGTCATTAGGTGAAATCTGCATATTCTCCTTAAAGACAATATTCTCGTCGGTAATAACGGCAGGATTGTAATCACGGCCGTAAATACCCTCCAAAGAGAAGCGAATGTCGCCAGGAAGTTTGGCGTCGACTGCAAGAGAGGTCTTCCACGTGGCATTCATCTTCAGGTCAGTGTCAATAATAGTTGGCTGTGAAGGTGCGAACTGCTCGTCGGCCCTAATGCTCAACTGGCTTAACTGGCCTGCGATAGTCGGGTCGAAATTGGGCTCACCGTAAGTTGCTTTATCGGGCGTGTTATAGACATACTGTACCTGACCACAGTTGGAATTTCCGACTGCAGACACGAGCCATACAAACGGCAGACGGCCAACGAAGTAACCTGTACCTCCACGGAGTACGAGACTCTGATCTCCGAGGATATCCCAGTTGAAGCCCACACGAGGCGACACTGTCAGGTGGTTGCCAGGCAACTGATCGGTAGAGAACTTCTTGCCATCACGGAACGTCAACTGAGAGAAAGGAACATTGAAGTTGTCCTCCAAACTGGGATAGGTAGGCATCTCAAAGCGCAGACCACCAGTCAGACGGAAACGGTCTGAAAGGTTCACCTGATCCTGCACATAGAAAGAGAACTGGTTGTACTTCATCTTGGCCTTAAACTGAGAACCGTCAAGGGCCTTAGATGTCGTAATAGCATATGCAGCAGGCTTTGCACCATTCACAAAATCATCCCAAGATGAGAACACATAGTATCCGTTACCACCCTGCATAAAGCCATTGACAGCACTGTTGGTTTCGAACTGAATACCAGCAAGGAGATTGTGAATACCAAGATGAGCCGTCACCTCATCAGTTGCAACAAATGTCTTCACCTCGCGGAGGTTACCAGCGGTGAAGGGATCAGGACCAAATGACGTATATACACCGCCGCCATCAAGGATATCCACTGTCGGGAATGTACCACCAACAACCGTACGAGGCTCATCCTGATAAGAATAGGTCATACGCAACGTGTTGTTCAGATTACTACCAGCGAATGACGTAAAGTTACGCTCCTGGAAATAACGGTTACTCTCAAAGTAGAGAGCAGGATAGGCACCACGATTGGAACTTGCCGTAATTGAAGCTCCTTCACTATCAATACCACCAGGATAAATCGTCTGAGCATACAGAGGGCTCGTTGAGGTAGAAGGATTGTTTGAATCCTTTGAGTGCGTACGAGAGAAACGCACATTCACCTTGTTACTCTCATTTATATTCCAGTCCAAACGTGCAAGGATACGATAAGCAGGGGTCTCCAGCGAATAACCCTGATAAGCCCCGGGATCATATCCATACTTTGAACGCAGATAGTTTGCAATTTCATCCATCTTAGCAACTGTCGGGCGGTTATAATTAGACTTAGCACCCCAGTCATCTGATGCACTTGGACGAGCCATTCGCGACGGGCCAGCAGAGACATCCGCCTCGTATTCACCGTTCACAAAGAAGAACAGTTTATCCTTGATGATCGGACCACCAAGAGTTGCGCCATAAGTCGTCTTGTGAGACCTTTGACGCGGGTTTAAATCTTCACCTGCCACCTTGTTACCACGAAGGTGTACATTGGTATTATAGAAATAGGCAGAGCCCTTGAACTCATTGGTTCCACTCTTCGTCGTTGCATTGATTGCACCTCCGGTAAATCCACTCTGACGCACATCAAATGGGGTAACAGATACTGTAATCTGATCCAAAGCATCCAGAGAAATCGGAGATCCATTACCTGGGAGATTTGAGCCTATACCAAAAGCATTGTTAAATGCAGCACCATCAACGGTCACATAAGACTGGCGGAAGTTACCACCACCTACTGCAAAACCGTTACCTGTGTTACCTCCTTGTGGGGTCATCTTCAAGATGTCATTCATTGAACGGCTAACTGTTGGTATCAATGCCATTTCTCTGGCGTCAACACTTGTAACAGCACCAGCTCGGTCTGTACGCATATTGTTTTTCCCACCAGTAGAAAAAACCTGAACTTCCTGTAGCATCTCGCTTGACTCATCCAGCCATACATCTAATACCGCGTTCTGACCAAGAACAAGTTGAAGATCAGTGAATTTTTTCGTTTGATAGCCAATGTAACTCACCTCCACTTCGTAGGGGCCGCCACTACGCATACCAGTAATGACATAACGTCCGTTCACATTGGTTACAGCGCGATAGACAGATCCCGAAGGAACGTGCTTGGCCGTAATTGTGGCACCGATGACCTCTTCATTATCGGCAGTGACCTTACCATCAATTCCTGAGGTCGTAACCTGAGCTACAGCTGACAACGAAAGAGTCAGCAATGTAACAACCAGCAAAAACAATCTTTTCTGCATAAAATTGGTAATGTTTTAATTAATTAATGAGTCGCAAAACGACCGATTCTCTATTTTCGCTGCAAAATTAATAAAAAGATTCGATATTTACCTATAAAAAAAGGAACTTTTTTAAATTAAGGTAAAAAATACTTGAGTTATGTTATCTCAGGATAATTCCTGTAAGGATTCGCCCCGACTCTATGCCTAACTTTCGGGCCGAGAAATAATCATCGGTCTGATCATAGGTGCAGATATCCGTCATACGGATATTGGCGGAGGGAATACCCACTGCCTCTAATTGTAACCGACAGCACTTTGGCAGGTCTATGTGCCACTTTTCCTCCCGTACTGCGATGGTATTCATCGGATAACCGGCAGAGGCAAAGGCATCATACACCTCGTCGCCCACCTCAAAATTCCGGCAAGAGATGCCTGGTCCTATCACAGCCAGCAGACTTTCAGGCTTTGAATGGTAAGACCTTACCATCGACGCCACCGCCGCTTCTGTGATGTTCGCCGCCGTCCCGCGCCAGCCACTGTGTACCACCCCGGCGGCATGATGCTCTGGGTCATATATAATAATAGGTATACAATCGGCCGTCGAGACACCGATACAGACATCCGGTACATTCGTGATCAGGGCATCGATGCCCTCCGTCGCACTGCGACGGATGTCTTCTGACAAGAGAAAAAAGGTCTTGCTGATTTGGGTGATGCCCGTACCATGCACCTGATGGGGCATAATGAGACGGTCTGTCTTGATATGAAATAATTTGCAGAGCGCCTTTCGGTTTTGGGCAATATGGTCCGGATCATCGCCACAATAGCCATTCACATTAAACGTGCCATAATTACCCTCACTCACGCCACCATGACGCGTGCTACTGAAAGCCGTCACACGTTCAGACAAATCGTAATATGTCAACTGGGGGTCAGACTTCTTCACTGTCCTCTTCATATTCGAAGTCGTCAAGGTCTTCGATTTCTTCTTCGTCAATATATTCGATATCCTCGTCCTCACCCTCATCGGCCAGTTCCTCTGCAAAGTGACTCATATCCTTGTCACGATGCACCAGGGTATCCTCAGCCGTCAGGGCTGCCAGTTTGTTACTCTCGGCATTCAGTTCTTTCCAGAGTACATCCTTCAATTCATCAAGGCCAAACCCTGTCACAGCAGAGATAAAGACGACAGGAAGATCCTCTGGCAACGTCGCACGGAGCATCTCGATGAGTTCCTCGTCGAGCAGGTCGCACTTTGTCACTGCCAACACACGGTGCTTGTCGAGCATCTCTGGATTGAACTGCTTCAACTCATTGAGTAAAATCTCATATTCCCGTTTGATATCATCCGTATCACCCGGCACCATGAAGAGCAGTAGTGAGTTGCGCTCGATATGTCGCAGAAAACGCAATCCAAGGCCCTTACCCTCTGAGGCACCCTCAATAATGCCAGGAATATCGGCCATCACAAACGACTTGTTGTCGCGATACCCCACAATACCCAACGAGGGTTCCATCGTGGTAAACGGATAGTTGGCAATCTTCGGACGGGCATTGGAAAGTGCTGACACCAATGTGGACTTACCTGCATTAGGGAAGCCCACGAGACCCACATCAGCCAGGAGTTTCAGTTCGAGGATGATGGTCATCTCCTGCATCGGCTCGCCAGGCTGCGCATAGCGCGGTGCCTGGTTCGTGGCCGAACGAAACTGGAAATTACCCAGTCCACCACGTCCGCCTTTCAGCAGCAACACTTCCTGTCCATCGTAGGTCACATCGCAAACATATTTGCCCGTCTCGGCATTATAGACCACCGTTCCACAGGGCACGTCAATATACACATCCTTACCGTCAGTGCCATGACACTTGTCCTTACCGCCGTTGCCGCCATGTTCCGCGAAAATATGACGCTCATACTTCAGATGGAGCAGCGTCCAGTAGTTATGGTTACCACGTAGATAGATGCTACCGCCCTTACCACCGTCGCCACCATCAGGTCCGCCGTTGGGGTTGTACTTCACATGCTTCAGGTGCATTGAGCCCTTACCGCCCTTTCCCGAGCGGCACATGATCTTGACATAGTCTACAAAATTGCTCTCCATCTTTCTAAGATTATCTAGGCTATCCTAGGAATGCCTAGGATTGCCTAGATACTATCTATCACCTCGCAAATATCAGCAAAGATACGATCAAGTTCTCCTAAGCCATTAATATGATAATGGATACCCTCTTTCTTGTACCACTCGATGAGCGGCTGCGTCTGCGAGTGATACACCACAAGGCGCTTCTTGATGGTCTCCTCATTGTCGTCGGCACGTCCACTCTGCTGTCCACGCAGGATCAGACGCTTCATCAGTTCCTCCTCCGGCACGTCGAGTTCAATCATCGCAGCCACTTTGTCACCGCGCTCGTCAAGCATCTGCTTCAATGCCTCGGCCTGCGGGATGGTACGGGGAAAACCGTCGAAGATCACCCCCTTATGGTCCCGTCCAAACGAATCATAGACCGAAGCAAGGATACTCACCATCAGGTCGTCGGGAATCAACTGACCATTGTCGATATAACCCTTGGCCGTCTTACCGAGTTCCGTACCATTCTTGATCTCTGCACGCAGCACGTCACCTGTCGATATATGGTTCAGACCATATTTCTCAATCATCTTATCACTCTGGGTGCCCTTGCCTGAGCCCGGTGCACCGAAAATAACAATATTCTTCATCTGTTTTATTTCTTTTTCTTCATCATTTACAATCGTGTAGACATCCTTCAGGCCGCGTCCTGCCTGATCAAAATCCAGGCCATAGCCCAAAATAAAGTCGTCGGGGATACGGAACGCAACGTAGTCAAGGTTCAGGTCTTCCTTCAACTTGTCCGGCTTAAAAAATAATGTACATATCCGTACCGATTCAGGGTTTCTCGTACCCAACTGCTCTATCATTCTTTTCATGGTTGCGCCACTCTCCACAATATCCTCTACAATGACAACGGTACGTCCCGACAGATCCTCATTGATACCAATGACTTCCGTGATTTTTCCCGTTGAGGTAGTCCCTTGATAGGAGGCGAGTTTCACAAAGGAAATCTCGCATGGAATGGTCATCTCACGCATCAGATCAGCAGCAAAAATAAAAGAACCATTCAGTACACCAAGAAACAACGGATTCTTCCCTTCCAGATCCTTGCTCATCTCTTTGGCCAACTGTTTGATGCGATTCTTTATCTCCGCCTCAGGTATCGAAACCCTGAAGCGTCTCCCATTGATTTTAATACAGCTCATAGCACAAAATGATAAAATTTTCTGCAAAATTACGAAAAATCTGCTAAACTCTGCTATTCATTAGCATATTTTTCGTATTTTTGCACCTATGAAAATATTCACGAGTGCTCAGATACATGAGTTAGATAAATACACCATCGACCACGAGCCCATCAAATCAATCGATCTGATGGAACGGGCAGCCAAGGCCATTACACAGGCCATCACCTCTGAATGGAGCAGTGCCACCCCGATGGTTGTCTTCGCCGGTCCTGGCAACAATGGCGGTGATGCCCTCGCCGTAGCCCGTATGCTTCTCGATGCGGGATATAATGTTCAGACTTATCTTTTCAATATCTCCGGCCATCTCTCCGAGGATTGTGCCGCCAACAGGGCACGCCTCACTGACAAGAAGATAAAGTCATTCATAGAAGTCACCCAAGAGTTTGAGCCCCCCCGTTTAGAAGAAGGCATGCTTGTCATCGACGGTCTCTTTGGTTCAGGTCTCAACAAACCGCTTGCCGGAGGTTTTGCCTCTTTGGTCAAATACATCAACTCTTCCTCCGCTAAGGTGGTCAGTATCGATGTCCCCTCAGGGCTGATGACCGAAGACAACTCCATCAATGTACGAGCCAACATCATCCGTGCCGACCTTACGCTGACCCTCGGACAGAAAAAACTGTCGTTCCTTTTCTCGGAGAACCAGCAACTCATCGGACGGGTGAAGGTACTTGACATCCGACTGAGCAAGGAAGGTATCGACAAGATTGATGCCCACTATTCGATTGCAGAAGAAAACGATATCCGTCCCCTGCTACTCAAGCGCAATCCCTACGCCCACAAGGGCAATATGGGCAATGCCCTAATCATTGCCGGCAGTTATGGCATGGCAGGCGCCTCCGTGATGGCGACCAAGGCCTGTCTCCGTTCTGGGGCAGGTAAGGTGACCACACATACCCCCAAACAAAATAGCGTCATCCTGCAGATCAGCGTACCGGAAGCCATTATCCAATTCGATCGCGATGAGACCATTTTTTCTGAGGCCGTCGACACGGAAGACTTCGACGCCCTAGGCATCGGTCCCGGTCTCGGCACCAGTGAACAGACAGCCATCGCTCTGATTACCCAGATACGTGGTACACAGTGTCCTATCGTAGCCGATGCCGATGCCATCAATATCCTGGCTAACCACCGTGCCTGGCTACAGCAGATGCCCAAGGGTATCATCTTCACTCCCCACCCCAAGGAACTGCAACGGTTGGAGGGGCACAGCAACGACAGTTTCGAACTGCTCTCCAAAGCCCTTAGTCTGGCAGAACGTGTTCAGGGCTATGTCATCCTGAAAGGTCATCACTCTGCCCTCTGTCTCCCTGACGGTCACGTTATCTTCAACTCCACCGGTAATGCCGGCATGGCCACAGCAGGTAGCGGCGACGTGCTCACGGGTATCATCACCGGACTGCTGGCCAGAGGCTACAAACAACAGGATGCCTGTCTCATCGGCATGTATCTGCACGGACTTGCAGGTGACATCGCTGCCCGCGAACTGGGACAGGAGAGTCTGATGGCTGGTGATATTATCCATTACCTGCCTTACGCATTCAAGAAACTAAGAGACTGATAAAAGTAAAAGGTATAAACAACAAAGATAATGAAAGATATATATAATAAGGTTACAAGGTGGGTAAAGGTTTTACCTTTTTATCTTTTTACTCTTTTACCTTTAAATGCCCAGACAATTGTAAGCAATTACCAACCGGGTGTCACCAGCGAGGGAGCCATTTATTTCCTTCCCAAGACGGCCATCCGAATCACCGTCCAGATAGAGAAAACCACCTACACGCCTGGTGATCTCTGTAAGTATGCCGACCGCTACTTGCGTCTAAAAGATGTGCCGGCAGAACCTTCAACCACCTGGCGCATCACAAGCATCCGTCAAGAGGCTGTCTCCATCGCAGATACCAGCAAACGCTATACTGTGAAGTTCGACCCGAAAACGGTTGCAGCCAATATTGCCCTTTCTGACGATGGTGTCCTGTTGGCTATCAATGCAGAACCAAAGCCTCTTCCCTTGCAGCAACCCTTCAAAGCAGCACCACGTCCTGAACCCGTCAACCCACGCCAATACATGAATGAAGAGATTCTGGCCGCTGGCAGCACCGCCAAGATGGCTGAACTCACTGCACGGGATATCTATGAGATTCGCGAGAGCCGTAATCTGTTGGTACGAGGACAGGCCGATAATATGCCGAAGGATGGCGCACAACTAAAACTGATGCTTAACCAACTGGACCTACAGGATCGCAGTTTGACCAGTCTCTTTGCCGGCACCACTCGAAAAGACACACTGGAGAAGTCGATGACCATCGTTCCCAACAAGGAGAGTAAACAGTCACTACTGTTCCGCTTCTCCCAGAAACTGGGCCTACTCGATGATGACGACCTCGCGGGCGTACCTTATTATATTAAGGTAGTTAACCTCCATGCAGTCCCAATGCCCGATCCTGAAGTCAAGAAGAAACAGAAACAGGAGCAGGGCGTCTATGTCAATGTACCAGGTAGGATGAAGACCACCATCTATAATGCCGACGGCGTCGTTGTCACCAATGAGTTTCCTGCAGCCCAGTTCGGCACGGTCGAACTCCTCAGTGGTGCTCTTTTCAACAAACGCTATACCACACATCTCTGGCTCAACCCCGTCTCTGGTGCTGTGGATCGTCTGGAGGCTGAACAACCTAAATAGAATACAAATACAAAATGAAAATGGCTTCCGTTTGGAAGCCATTTTCATTTTGCATATATTCTCTAATTAGCACTGAGCCAACTTACCGTCAGAACCGAGCACATTCACAATCTTGTGGATGTACATCTTCTTCATGTTCTCACGGGCGGGCTTCAGATACTGACGAGGATCGAAGTCTCCAGGATGCTCAGCGAGGTGCTTGCGGATAGCAGCAGTCATAGCCAGACGAGAGTCTGAGTCGATG
>CACZVE010000057.1 GCA_902784565.1 uncultured Prevotellaceae bacterium | reverse complement strand
GAGGTAGTGGATCTCGTCGAAGTGGTGCTTGGCGGCATAGGCGGTATAGACCCCGCTCACACCTGGGTCGAATCCGCAGCCAAGGATGGCGGTCAGACCTGCCTGTTCGAAACGGTCCTTATAGGCCCATTGCCAGGAGTACTCGAAATGGGCCTCGTCCTTCGGCTCGTAGTTGGCTGTGTCGAGATAGTTACAACCGCATGCCAGACAGGCATCCATGATTGTCAGATCCTGATAGGGTAGGGCCAGGTTGATCACGAGATCTGGTTGATAACTATTGAAGAGGGCCTTCAACTGCTCCACGTCGTCTGCATCCACCTGTGCCGTCTGGATGTCCATCTTGTAACCTGCCTTGTGGATATCCTCCACAATCTTGTCGCACTTCGCTTTTCTGCGACTGGCGATCATAAAGTCGGTAAATACATCAGCATTCTGGGCAATCTTGAATGCTGCTACCGTAGCGACGCCCCCGGCGCCAATCATTAATACCTTTGCCATATACCGAATTCTTAATGTTTAATCTTTAATCTCTTCTGCACGGATGCCCAGGGCGGCCATCAGCGAGTATCCCAGGATCTCCTGTCGATAGTTCCCGCCAGTGAGGGGCTGCATGGCGAAGAGGGTCACCCGCTTCTCCTCATCATCCACCTGTCTGAGTGCCTCGCGTACCTTATTATATATAGTGTCCTCCTCCAAATTGGGAATCACCATCACGCGCTTCACCTCTTTCTGGGCTGTCACCAGCGACAACACCTCCGTGAAGAAATCCTCACCGGCGATCTGCTCGATGGGGTAGGCATTGATGGCAAACTCTCCCAGGTGATCCTTGAAGGCTTTGCCGTCGAGTTCTTTATATGCACTGGGTACGAAATTCTCCAGCCCCAGCTTACCTTTCTGATGGATGAGCACCACCTGTGTTTCGTGCTCTCCCTCCCGGATGCCACCATCCAGTGCCACACAATCGATCCAGCGGGCGATGTCTGCCTGCGGAATCCTGCGTCCCAGCATCCGTTCAAAGTTCACGATGAGGTTGAATGCGACCCTGTCGATGTAGTCGGCATCGGCAAGGATTACATTTTCACTCCATCTGACCTCCTGTAAATGGTTGTTCATATTGTGTGCAAAGTTACAAGATTTTGTAGAGAAAACAAAATTATTTTGGCTTTTTTTGTTTTCGAATGTACACTTCTCACTTCTTTTTTGTACCTTTGCATGCAAATTCAAACAATATTTAAAAATTAGTTTATCAAATGTCAACATTAACAATTATCATTGTCTGTGTTTTCTGTGTCGGCTATCTGTGTATAGCCTTGGAGAGCCTGACAAGAGTCAACAAGGCAGCCATTGCCCTGCTGATGTGCGTGTGCTGCTGGACCCTGCTGATGATGGGGCCTGCAGCTTATTACCCCGCCATTCCTGGCGAGGAGGTGGTTCACCACATTGCTGAGGTCATTGAGCATCACTTAGGTGATGCCGCCGGCACCTTGTTCTTCCTGATGGGTGCCATGACCATCGTGGAGATTGTTGATTCCAACGGCGGTTTCAATTTCGTGCGCGATACGATGAAGACGCGCTCCAAACGTAAACTGATGTGGCGTATGGTCTTTATGACCTTCTTCCTCTCAGCGATCCTCGACAACCTCACCACCTCGATTGTGATGATCATGGTGCTCCGCAAACTGGTACAGAGTCGTGGCGACCGTCTGATCTATGCGGCGCTGGTGGTCATCTCTGCCAACTCCGGCGGTGCTTTCTCACCTATAGGCGATGTCACCACCATCATGCTGTGGATCAAGGGTGTCATCACGACACAGGGCGTGATCACCGAGATCTTCATCCCCTCCCTGGTGTCGATGCTCGTGCCTGCCTTCATCCTGCAGTATCAGCTCAAGGGTAAGTTTGATAAGGAGAACAACCTCCCGAAAGCGGATGTGACCCAGTTTACGAAGGCCCAGCGCGACATCATCTTCTGGTTGGGTGTCGGTGGCCTCTGTTTCGTACCCATCTTTAAGACGCTCACCCATCTCCCGCCGTTCATGGGTATCCTCCTCGTCTTAGGTGTGCTTTGGACCGTGACAGAGATCTTCCATTACAACACAGCTGAAGACGATACGATGGCGAAGCGTGTGTCAGACCTCCTCTCGAAGATCGACCTCTCTACCATCATGTTCTTCCTAGGCATCTTGATGGCAGTGGCCGTGCTGCAGGAAGTCGGTGTACTGACCATGATGGGCGGCGTGCTGGATACCACCTTCGAGGGTAACCACTATCTGGTGACAGGTATCATCGGTGTCCTGTCTTCCATCGTGGATAATGTGCCGCTGGTGGCTGGTTGTATGGGTATGTATCCTGTCGCGGCAGCCGGTGACATGGCGGTGGATGGCATCTTCTGGCAGCTGTTGGCCTACTGTGCCGGTGTCGGTGGCTCGATGTTGATCATCGGCTCTGCTGCCGGTGTCGTGGTCATGGGTCTGGAGAAAATCACTTTCGGCTGGTATATGAAGAAGATCACGTGGGTGGCCTTTGCTGGTTATCTTGCGGGTATTCTGGTTTATTGGCTGGAACGCACCTTTATCCTATAAACTAAAAATCCCCGCCAATCGGCGGGGATTTTTAGTTCTGCTTCCGTTCACAGGGGATCCACATCCAGAAGGTAGAACCATGTCCTTCGCCTTCCGAAGCGACACCGATATGTCCGTTACAACGGTCTGCGATCGCCTGACAGATACTCAGCCCCAGACCTGTACCCTGGACGAAGTCGTTGAGTTTTACGAAACGCTCAAACACGCTCGCCTGTTTCTCCTTGGGGATGCCGGCACCGGTGTCCTCACAATAGAACAGCAGTCCGTCGGCCTCTCCTTGTTCATCGAGGGTCAGTCTGCGCTCATAGCGATAGCCCACCTTGATATGTCCCTCGTGGGTATATTTCACGGCGTTGGTCGTGAAGTTCGTGAGGATTTGTTGGATACGTCCTTTGTCGAGGGTTGTCACATAGTGTGAATAGGGATTGTCCTTGATAAACTCGACCCCAGGCTCCTGCACACGTTGGGCGAGGGTCTGACAGATATCATCGAAGACCGTGGCGAAATCCACCTCCTCAGGTTTGATGGCGAGGGCCTGTCCCATGTTCGAGGCCTCGAGGATATCGTTGATGAGACGCATCAGCATGTCGCAGTTGTTGCGGATGATACGGATGAACTCCATCCGCTCCTCATGGGTATCGACCATCGGCAACAGGTCACTGAAGCCCACGATGGCATTCAACGGTGTCCGGATCTCGTGGGTCATATTTGCCAGGAAGGCACTCTTCATCTTACCAGAGTCCTCGGCACGCGCCGTCTCTTTCTTCAGTTTCTGTTGTGCCACGATGAGTTTGGTGATGTCACGCGACACACCGAAGTAACCGATCTGACGGCCCTCTTTGTCGAATGTGGGGATACCACTGACCGCATGCCAGGCCGGTTTCTTGCTGTAGTGGGTGTATCGGAAATGATGGATGATGTTAAATGCCTTGCTCATCGTATCCGGATCCTTAAATGCCTTCACGATGTCCTCTTTCTCATCCGGGAAGATCCGGTTGATGTAGTCATCGAAGCTCTCCTCGTACTCCGACTGACGCAGTGAACGGGAATAGGTCAGCATACGTGTCTGGAGGTTGGAGCGCCAGACGAACATCTCACTGTTCTCCAACAGGTAGGTGAGCTGATGCTCATAGACATTGATGGCATCATAGGTCTTGCGGATCTCGATGTCATGGTGGATCTTCTCGAGATACATCGTCCGTTCTGCCGAGATGTCACGTGAGGTGACCACATAGGAGTGCAACTCACCCTCCTCATCGAAAATGGGTCGGATCCTGATCTCGATATACTTGTCAAGCCCGACTTCGGGGTAATACATGTGACTGCAGATATGTAGGGGATCACGGGATCCATGATCATAGGCACCATGAAGCATGGGGAAATCAAACATGCAGGTCTGACGGAAGAACGCCTCGCTTTTCTCGTCAAACTCACAGAGTTGGCGCATCTTCTCATTCACGTCGATCAGGAACCCTTCCTTGTCATAGAACGACATGGCAATGAGGTTGGTCTCGAACATCCGGGCGTATTTGTTACCCATCTCCTGGTTGATGCGCTCTGACTCCACATCGATGGTGATGTCCTTCACGGCATAGACGATATACCGGGGTTTCCCGTCTTCCTGTTCCACGATGGCAGTCCCTTCCAGCTGACGCCAGTCAGGAGCCTCTTCACTACCGATGTTAAAGCGGCGGTTGAAGTATCTGTTCTGCTTCTGACCCGCCATCAGCGAATGGGTATGATGCTCGAAGTCCTGTTGGATATCAGGGTCTAACCGTTTGATGAAATCTTCCAGCGACAATCCCTCGTCCGGAATCAGCATGCCATGGGTGTTACGCATGTGGTTGGCCTTGATGTCGTATTCAAACACGTAAAAGTTACCCATCTGCAGGGCTTGTTTCATCATGCTGTTGATATCCTCGGAACGGACGGCGGTGGTCTTGATTCTGGAATGGATCAACTGACTCAGCAGGAACGCGATGATGATGGCGATCACCGAACCGATGAGGGCAAAGAGAGCGATGGGTGACGAGTCATTATGGGTACGTTCGGGGTTGAACCATTTGTCATGGATGGGTTGCAACTCTCCTGACTGCTCCAGACGGGCGTATGTGTCGTCGATGGCATCGATGAGTTCCTTGTCATAACCGATGATACGCAATTCACCAGCCGGAATGTCTATGTCGTCGAGCAACAGACTGTCGAGCCCATACTCCCTGATCTTCATCTTCAACGGCATCTCACCCCAGACATAATAGGTGCCATGCCCGTTACGAATGGCTGAAAGGGCCTCTCTCGGGGAACGATATTCCGTATGGAAGGGCTTGTCTTGGATTTCCTGTATGCGTAGTGCCACATAGTCATTGTTCTTCACCATCAGGGTGTCTTTGGCGGTGAGTTCGCTGAGTCTATGGATCGCCTTCTGGCTTTTTCTCCTGACCAACTTCACAGGATAGTAGGTGATCATGTTCTGCGTCATCACATACGGGTGTTTCCGGTAGTTGATGGTCAGGGCGTGGATGAGGTCTGCCTCACGGTTCTCAAAGGTCTTGGTACAGAGATACCACTCTTGCATCACATACTTATGAGGCACCTTCAGGGTGTTCAGGATGAGGTCGAGCACCTCTACGTTATAGCCATCCGCCTCACCGTCGTCGTTGCGGAACTCATATGGCGGGAATTCCCAGTCGCTCACAATGATGAGGGGACGCTCTTCGGTATATTCACGAACCCACTGCGCCTCTGCAGGCAACAGACTGCAGAACATGGTCAGACAGGTGAGTAATATGATCTTCTTGGTTGTCATTCGCATCTCTTTTGCAGGTTAGTTTCGTTCCATTTCAATCAACTGACAGGGGATGGTGAACCACACATTGGTACCTTTCCCTACTGTCGAGGTCAGGTTGATCTTGCCGCCCATATGCTGGATGAGTTCCTGGCAGATACTCAGTCCCAGACCAGCCCCGCTGGTGCTGGAGTCGGTCACGAAACGGTCGAAGATATGCTTGATCTGATCCTCGGGGATACCATGACCCGTATCTTCCACGGATACGGCGAGTTGGTCGCCTAGGTAGTCGTAGTGTACAAGCACCGTACCAGTCTCAGTATGTTGCACGGCATTGGTCAGGATCTTCTCCATTACCAAACTGATATTGTTCATGTCGATATCGACCACCAGCTTCTTGAAAGGAGCCTTGACGATATACGAAACACCTGGCTTCCGTTGGTTCGCCCACACATGTTCGCAGCGTGCGGTGATACTGGTGGCGAAGTCAATCGGCTGCGGGTTGATGGTGATCATCTCAGCGTCCAGACGGGAGAGGAAGAGAATGTCATTGATGAGCTTCAACAACTGTGCCGAACTCGACTTGATCTCGTTGATAAACACGGTCTCGTCTTCTGCACTGTGCTCCATCTGGAAGAGTTCTGCGAATCCCACGACGGTGGTCAACGGTGTGCGGATCTCAAAACTCATGTTATGAAGGAACGCGTTCTTCACCACCTCCACCTCCTGAGCTCTTAAGGTCTCCTGAGCCAGTTGGTCTTCAATGGCCTTCAGTTCACTGATGTCACGACACATACCGAAGTATTCTTTCAGGTTGCCCTTTTCGTCGTGGAAGGGGATGAAGTTAAACTGCAGGTGAAGGGGATGGCCTTGTCGCCTGATGGTGGTCTTCACGTCCGTATGTACGCGGGTGGCGGTCTTGTTATCCATATTGTTCAGGATGCGCTCCGTCGATTTCTTCCACTTCGGATCGATCAGGTTCAGCATTCTGGTCTGTGTCAGTGAGAGCAGGGCACTGTTGGCCTCGTTGAAGAGGGTAAGCGTGTGGGTGGTCAGGTCGTACTTCACCATCTTGATTCCACCGACCTTCAGCACGTAGTCGATATTCTGGATATACGTCGATACCTCGTCGTTGGCCTTCTGTAATTCTTGGATATCCTGTAACACGTGCTGATAGGACTCAGCGTGCTCTGTTACGTTACGACCCGTACCGAAGATGGCGAGCAACTTTCCTTCGGCATCGCGTACAGGGGTCAGCTGCAACTCGTAGTAGAGTTTGCTGCGCTTCAACATTTTGTGCAGCGGACGACCGTCCTCCCCTTTGTAGATTTGGGTCAGGTACATGCGCTCGAAATGTTCCACATCCAGGTCGGGGTCTCCCAATACGTCTTTGATGGAGATCTTCATGTCTTTGATTACCTGCATGTCTGTCCCTAAGGCGGAGAGGGCCTTCTGGTTGATATCCACGATATAGCCTTCGGCATCATAGGCCACCATATCCACCATCACGGAGTTGAAGATTGCCTGATAGCGCAACAATGTATTTTTCACTTCCATCTGGCGCAACAGTTCCTTGGTCACATCGCTGCGGGTACATAGAATGGTCGTGGGGTGCCCGTCCTTGTCGCGTCGCAGGACACTCAGTGCCACGGTATAGTCGTGGGCCTGGGTTTCGTCATCATTCTTAAACACCTGGATGTCGAGGTTCACATGTTCCTCCTTTTCATGGGTGATATCGTCGATGGCCTGCTGCAGCCGTTGCACATCTTTAGGTCTGTAGCGATACACGAATGCGTCTAGGGTCGTACTCTGTTGCCCCTTGCCCTGTTCGTCCATCCAGGTAAACTGCTTCGTCTGGATGTTATAGGTCCACAGGCTCACATGACTCGTCTTCAGGATGAGCGACAGACGGTTATTGCTTTTTCGCACAGCCTGGGTCAGGCGCCGCTCCCGAACTCTATACACGATATAATAGAGCAATAGGATGACAGCGATGATTGCGAGGGTGGCAGCCAGATACCATACCCATGCGGGGATACCCGTATCACGGCGGTCGGGATAGAACCATTTGTTCTGGATGGGTTGCAGCTTATTGGCAGCTCTCAGCGCCACATAGGCACTGTCGATACGCTCAAGCAGATGGTGGTCACGCGACATGAACTTATACTCGCCATAGGGCATGTGATCGGCATCAGTGTCAGTTTGTCAGTCTGGTATTTCCGCATGAGCCATTTCAGCGACATCGTGTTCCAGAGGATGATACCGTCGTTCTTGTCGATGACTTCATGGAGGGCACTCTTCATGTCGTCATAAGGCACGACCTCTTTCGCCCAAGCCTTTTTCATGAGGTAATGATGACTGAAACTACCTCCATGCACGATTACACGGTAGTTCTTCAGGTCTTTCTCCTGGCGGATATGGACAGGCATGGTCTTGGGGGCCAGGATACTATGCGTAAACAACTGTACAATATTCTTGCTGTAAAGGCTGTTCTCACGGGAGTACTCCGCATCCATGCGCAACATCAGGTCGCTCTTCCCGTTCTTTAGGTCTGCCTGGGCCTCCAGGGTGGGTTTCAGCTTGATGACATAGGGGATGTCGAGTTCTTTGAAGATCAGTTTCAGGAGGTCGATGTTATAGCCGTCGGGTTCACCGTTCTCATTCAGGAACACGTAGGGCCACAAATCCCACGCATCCTCATAGATCAGCGGATGCTCCGTCGTGTAGGTTCTTATTGTGTCCGTTTTGGCAGACTGGGCTCTCATCGTCTGCCATGACCACAGGCAGACAACACCCATCACTATATACCTTATATAATTATATATCTTCATATCTCAGTCTTAATCTCACAGGGGATCCAGAACCAGAAGGTCGAACCATGTCCGACACCCTCGGATTTTACGCCGATTTCGCCGTGGAAGGCCTCTACGATCGCCTTTGAGATGTTCAACCCCAGACCGGTACCCTGTACATAGTCGTTCAGTTTCACGAATCGCTCGAAGATCTTGTCCTGGTCTTCCTTCGGAATGCCGGCACCGGTATCCTCACAATAGAAGTACAGACCGCCGTCCTTTTGTTCATAGCCCACTTTAATATGCCCTTCATTTGTATATTTCACAGCATTGGTCACGAAGTTCGTGATTACCTGTTGGATACGTTCCTTGTCAAGTACCGCTGTCAGAGTCGTGTAGGGGTTCTCTTGGATGAAGGCGACGTTGGGATTCTGGATGCGCTGGGCAAGTGATTTGCAGATTGCCTCGAAATCCTCGGCGAAGTTCGTCTCCACGGCATGCACATAAATACTGCCACCACCGTCGATGGCGGATACGGCCAGGATGTCATTGATGAGTCGAAGCGTCTCCAACATCGACAGCACATCACTGAAACCGACGATGGCATTCAACGGCGTACGGATCTCATGGGTCATGTTCGCCATGAACACACTCTTCATCCGTCCCGAATTCTGGGCACGCTCCGTCTCTTGCTTCAACTGCTCCTGTTTCTGGATGAGCGGTGTCACATTACGGATGATACCATAAGTACCCAACTGTTTGCCATCCTGATCGTGATAGGGCACACTGTCAATGATGTTCCACTGCAGCGCCTCGCCTTCATGGAAGAATGGATGACAGAGTGTCAGTTCGGCCTTGGGCTTCTGCAGTTTGTGCTCTGGGTCAAGCAGATCGTCCTTGAAGGTACTCTGCACAAAGTGCGCCCGCAGTTCGTCGAAATCCATTGGTGGCATTGCCGTTTTCAAACTCTTATAGAAGATCACAGTCTTGTCGGCGAAGTTAGTACGCCAGAAGCGCATGTCACAACTGTCCATCAGATACTGGATCTCGTTCTCGAGGTTCAGGATCTCCTCATTGGCCTTTCGTATTTCCTGTTCGTTCAGTTTGCTCTGAAGATAGAGTTCTCGCTCCTGGGTGACATCACGGATGGACAAGGTGATATAGACCAGTTCGTCCAATTCGTTGTGGATGGGGTGTACACGTATCTCCGTATAACAGTTCACATCGCGATCCATGATAATCGTCTTCGAACAGAAATAGAGTTCCTCTATATGTCTGTTAGCCAGCACTTCCCTGAAGGTCGGCATGTCGTAGAGGGTGTTCTCGAAATAGTAGGGATCATCCTCCGACTGGAACTTCAGGATCTCTCGCATCTTTTGGTTGACTGTGAGCAGATGGCCTTCCTTGTCATAGAACGCCAGACCCACCAATGACTGCTCGAAGGTTTTGCGATATTTGTCGGTCAACTCGTGTTCCTCACGTTCCTGGAGGATCTGTTCGGTCTGATCTGACAATGTACAGAAGATGTTAATGGGTGTTTTCTGTCCCTCTACATATTTTGCCACGCCTTGATCATGCATATAACGCCATTTCCCAGCATGTTCTTCTCCACTGATATCCCATCGGAAGATGCATTCGGCCGTATTTGCCCCCTCATTGTAGAGGCTAGCGATGAAGCGACGATAGTGCTGTTGATCTTCCGGATGCATATACTTGAAACTCTCCTCATACCCCATACCTGCCTCTGGTAGAAAATTCCCATGTAGGTTATACCCCCACCGCTGGCGCAGGTCGAGCCTCACCACGTAGTTGGCGTTCACGTCGAGGGTATGCTGCATGATATCGTTGATCTCCTTGCTTTCTTTCACGCGCCTGCGAATACGCAGAATACTGATATGATTGATGCCCCAAGTGGCGATGAAGGCCAAGGCCGTCAAGGTAATCATCAATACCGAGGGGGTATCAAGGAAACCGATCTGTAGGAGGGTGCTATGTAGGAAAATACTGTTCATGTGGCTGCTTTAGTTGATGATTTCTGTTTTCTTCTCTCTGCTGATCATCTCACAGGGGATCATTACATAACACGTGGTGCCCTTGCCCAGTTCCGACTGTATCTCGATCTGTCCACCCATCTGCTCCACCAGTTCCTTCACGATGGGCATGTCGAGACCTGTGCCACTGATATTGTTCTGGTCATCCTTGACGAAACGGTCGAAAACATGGGACATGACCTCTTTTCTGAGGCCTCTGCCGGTGTCTTCGAGGACGATATTCAGTTCCCCATGGTGGTATTCGTATTTCGCACGCACCATTCCTTCGCTGGTGTAGCTGGCGGAACAGGCACAGAGCTTCTGGATAGCCTGCCCGAGGTGCTGTTCGTCGATGTTCAGCACCAGATGGTTATAAGGGTTGTCGATGGCGGTTTTTACGTTGGGTCCCAACGCACTCCATCCCATATAACACCAACCGTCGAAGAGGGTGGCGAAGTCACTCGGCGCCTTGGGGAACTCCACCATCTTCGCATCAAGGCGGGAGATGAAGAGAATGTCGTTCACGAGGTTCAATAGTTCGTCGGTATTACGCTTAATCTCATCTGCGAACACTGGTTCGTCTTCCACGTCGTGTGGACTGTTGAAAAGCTCTGCGAAGCCTAAGACGGCATTCAACGGTGTCCTGATCTCATAGCTCATGTTCAGTAGGAAGGTGTTCTTCAACTCCTCCGTCTCCTGAGCCTTCTTTCTCTCTTCCATCAGGCGCATCTCGGTGTATTTCATCTCGGTCTCATCACGACACAGACCGAAATACAGGGTTACACGCCCCTCCTTGTCCGTCATGGGAATGAGACTGAAGTTCATATAGACATCCCGCTTCTGGTCATCATGGAAGATCGTATGCAGCACCTCTGAGATGTTACCGGCCTTACCCTGATCCATCCGCATGAACAGGCCTCGGAGTCGCCTGCGATCCGATTCATGGATGAGCGAGGCACAACGGATCTGGGAAAGACGGTATTGCACCTGGTTCAGATCGCTGAAAATCCGCAGTTCATGACGTCCCGGGTGATAGGTGATGATCCGCACACCACTGGTCCTGAGGGTGTAGTTGATATTCTGGATATAATCCTGGATCTGTTGGTTGGTCTTCTGCAGCAGCTGTATCTCTTCCTCCTGTTTGTGGTGCGACTCCACCATCTCGGTGATGTTACGGCCGGCTGCCATCACACCATGGAGTTTGCCGTCTTCATCGCGGATTGGACTGAGGATGGCTTCGTAGTAGAAGGTGCCTCCGAGTCTTACGTCGGGGATACGCTCGTCTTCTCGCTTCACCTGGTCGATGTCGGTGATGGATGACAGTCGGATGCTGTCATACAACTCATGAATGTTGATATGACGATAAGACGGGATATCGTTGATATGCACATTTTTCTTCAGGAAACTTTCTCGGTCGGCAATCATAAAGGTCTCGCAGGCTTTCTCGTTCAGATCCAACAGACGACCATCCGGACCGTAGAAGATCATATCTACCAAGGACGAGTTGAATACCGTCTGATACTGTAACGACAGGTCATGGGTTTTCTCCCCTCTGCGCTTGCTTTCAGTGATGTCGCGCTGGATGCCCAATAGCATCGTGGGATGATGCTTCTGATCTCGCTTCAGCACAGAGATGTTGATCTCATAAGTCTTCTGTCCGTCATAACTCCTGACGAGCAGCGTTTCCGAGAGACTGCTCTCAATGAGGACGTTCGTGATCCTCGTGCGTAGCTCCCCGAAGTCGTCGTGGTTATAGAACTGCGAGAAGTCGATGGGCGCATAGAAGGTCCTGGTGACAGTCTCACTGGAGATATGGGTGAAGATCTTAGTG
>CACZVE010000056.1 GCA_902784565.1 uncultured Prevotellaceae bacterium | reverse complement strand
CCAGGTTACCGGCTTTATCTTCCCGGAGATCTACCTCCGAGACTCCCATGGGAAATACACATGGGCCAAGCGTCGTACTGAAGACTGTATCAAGTAAATATACAACAAAAGATGAATCCCATAAAAATACGTTTTGCCTCGAAAGAAGAGGCTCAGAAACTGATATTAGGTAACACCCAGTATTATAACCGTCTGTCGCAGATGGACATCGACTGGCGTGCCAGAAAGGCTGATGCGACGCTCGATGAACTGGAGCACCCCTTCCATTTCGAAGAAGCGTCAGACTTCTGGGACAAGATGGGTAAGAACACCGATTATGTGAATGCGCCTGAGGAATGTCTGGCCGTCAATTTCTCTTATGCCATTATCTTTGGAATGAACTATAAATACGAGACGCCGAAACTGATCAGATCCATTATCAGTACTATCAAGTAAGCAACAAAATAATAAAGATTAAAAACGGAGTTTATGACAAGACACGACAAGACAATTCTGATTATTCCCGACGTACATGGGCGGCAGTTCTGGAAGAAGGCTGTCGGCTCTGGCGACTATGACAAGGTCGTGTTTCTGGGCGATTATCTCGATCCGTATCCTGACGAGCGGATTGGAGAACTGACGGCCCAGCACAACTTCGAGGATATCCTCTCGTACTACGACCAGCACCCCGAAAAGGTTGTGCTGCTCTTGGGCAATCACGACCTTCACTACCTGTCGCCCCACTATCACGACATCTGTCCGAGTGGACGATACAATGAGGAGCAGAGCGACTACTACCGGTTCCTGTTCACCCAAAAAGACCGTTTCAGACTGGCTTGTGAGGAGACGATAGGTAAACAGAAATATCTGTTCACACACGCAGGCGTGAACCAATATTGGCTGAAGCGTAACAGGAAACTGATTGCCGCACCCGATGCAGAGCACCTGAACCAGTTGCTGTTGACCGACGAGGGTATCGAGACCCTCGCACAGGTGGGAATAGCCAGATGGGGCGAATATCTGACGGGCAGCATCATCTGGAGCGACTGCGACGAGTTGGCGCTGACAGATCCCCTTCCCCATGTCTACCAGATTGTGGGTCACACACAGCAATTCGACGGCACACCCGTCATCACCGACCACTTTGCCTGTCTCGATACCCGCTCTGCCTTCACCCTCTCGTCAGAGGGTATCAAGGCAGTGTAACCCGTTTATAGATATAACTGGAGGCCGATATTCCGGCCCAAAACCTACATTTGTGCCATGATTAACAATTTAAAACACTGAAATATGCCTAGAAAATTAAAGATTCAAAAGAGAAACGGAATGGAGTTTGACTTACGTCCAGGCAGACCGATGATGGACGTTGAGGAGTCTGAGTACCAGGAGCCTGACACCTGGACCATCATCACGGCCCTGAACCGTGTACTCGACCAGGCCCAGAACTCACAACTCTCCGACGAGTTCTGGGAGTCGGTGAAGAATCCCCTCGCCTACCTGCGTGGTGAACTGGGGCTGACCGATATTCAGATTGTGGTGATGGCCATGCTCATCGAGGCTGGCGAACCCCTCTCGTGGAAGAAGATGGGCAACTTCCTCAACTGTTCCCGTCTGCAGATGATGACCTACACCGAGGAGATTGAGGAGATGTTGAAGAAACGCTGGTTCGTCCGTCGTGGCTCCCACGAGATGGGCGGTTTCTTCGAAGGCTTTGCCCTCGCCCGTGGTCTCATCACCGCCCTTCGCCACAACACCACCTTCGTGCCCGAGAAGATTGACGGGCTCACCGAACAGCAGTTCATCGACAAACTTGAGAGTCACATCGGCAAGAACCTCAACGACCACCGCGTAGACTTCAAGGACGACGAAGAGTGGATAATGACACTGGTAGAGGCCAACCCCCACCTGCCCCTCTGCCACGAGGCCCTGAAGTTCAAGAACGACATCCACATCGTGTCGCTGCTGATGATGATTGTCTTCGACTATGCCCAGTGGGAGGGTTCCGATGACGAGGGTCTCCATTTCGAGACCATCAATGACCTCTACCCCGAGGAGTTTGACTGCGACTTCATGCGGGAACATCTGCGTGAAGGCGACCACCCCCTCATACGCTACGGCTACATCGAGCACAAGTGCGACGACGGCATGGCCAACAACGACCAGTACATGCTGACCCACAAGGCCAAGACCGAACTTCTCTCAGCCTACAAGCCCAGTCGTACAAAGAGCAAGCGCATGCGCAACAACCAGAACCGCTTCCTGAAGAACCACGAGGCCATCAAGGAGAAGGCCCTGTTCTTCAACACCTCCGAGCAGCAGCAGATTGACCGTCTCGCCAGTCTGTTGATGCCCGACCACTTTGCCTCCATCCAGCAGCGCCTCGAGGAGCAGGGCATGCGCAAGGGCTTCGCCTGCCTGTTCTATGGCGGTCCTGGTACGGGAAAGACCGAGACTGTGATGCAGATAGCCCGTCAGACGGGTCGTGACCTCATGCAGATTGACATCGCCGGCATGCGCGACAAGTATGTCGGTGAGAGTGAGAAGAACATCAAGGCTGTCTTCTCCCGCTATCGCGACCTCTGTCGAAACAGCGAGGTGCAGCCCATCCTCTTCTTCAACGAGGCCGACGGTATCTTCGGCAAGCGTTCCACCACAGGCCACAACCCCTCTGTCGAGAAGATGGACAATGCCATGCAGAACATTATCCTGCAGGAGATGGAGGACCTGGACGGTATCCTCATCGCCACCACCAACCTCACCTGCAACCTCGACAGTGCTTTCGAGCGTCGCTTCCTCTACAAGGTCGAGTTCCACAAACCCGACACGGAGACGAAGAGTCAGATATGGCGGTCGATGCTGAAGGACCTCAGTGACGACGATGCCCGTCAGTTGGCCTCCCATTTCGACTTCTCGGGCGGTCAGATTGAGAACATCGCCCGTAAGCGTGCTGTCGACTACATTCTCTCGGGTAAGGTAGCCACCCTCGACGAGATTGAGTCCTACTGTCGGGCCGAACTCCTCAACGACAAGGGCCACCGTCCCATCGGCTTCTCGGCGTAGGCTATTTCCTGATTGTCAGGACCCCTGCGGAGAGGGCTGGGACGGAGAGGATGACATCGTGGCCATATCCACCTGCACCGTACCGTTCATCACGGCAATGGCGAAGTCGCCGTCACAACTAGTATGGGGTTCCAGAGTGAATTCGTATTTCTTCCACTCCTTGCTGACCTTGCCCAATGAACGGCGAGCCACGAACTCACCTTTGGTATTGCGGAGACCCACGATGAGTTCACCCTTACCCTTAGCATAAATAGAGCCGACATACTTTTCACCTACTATGATGTTCTGCGGCCCTTGGAAGATGCCGGCCTCAGTCTTGCCTGCCGTAATCTCCTGCGAGTAGCGCATGTTCACAGCATCGTCTTTAATAAGACGGTACCTGCCACACGCCGTTGTTGGCCGAGAAATAGATGTGTTCGAAGAGTTGTCCGTAGAGCATCTCGTCGATGATGCCCGATGGTTGTTTACTCTCAACCGTAATCGTATATTCACTCTGTGCTTTGGCAACGGTTCCTGCCATCAGTAATGCCAATAAAAAGATCCTTCTCATATTCATTGATTCTAGTAATTTTATTATTGATGTCGCAAAGATAGTACTTTTTCTTCAAAAACGAAACTTTTCACTGAAAAAAGTTAGTAATGGTGTAATCATTTATATGTATGAATTTGCAGTTCTCTTTTCTGGGAAAAAATACATTTGCAAACAGGAAAAAGAAATTGATAAGAATATGCAATACACAAAAGTACAGATTAATAACAACATCAGCAAGATGTTGGAGGAAGGCAGAAGCAACGACTATGCGCTTGATTTCTTCCTCAAGATGAAAATGGTGAACGACCTGGGTCCCGAACAACCATTCGTCACGAATGTGCCTACGCCCGCCGAAGTCCGGATGCACCTGGTTGACAATGATGAAATAGACGAAAATGACGTCAAACTTGAGATGACAAAAGGGACAAACTGCCCCATCCAGAGACTGGTAGTCAGACTATCGCCTGCCTGCACGCTCTACGCAGAGAAGTTTCGTGATTCATTGCAAGTGACTATCAATGAGCGGAATATTACCTTTATGAGTTTGAAGTCATACACTGCAGCGAATGTCGCTCTGTGGATGATACGGCAGAAGCAGAATCTTGAGAAATACATGAATGATTGGGAGGTCGTCTTGGAGTTGGCCTACAAAAAGGCCAAGATCGACCACTTGGCATTCCTCGGCATCAGGGCCATATTCACCGAAGCCATGAAGGACTACCCCAGACTCAAGTATGCGGTCATCGAACAGAAGCGACGTGCCAAGATCGCGGTGAATATTCCCGAAACCAATCTCGGCGTCTACATTTATGCCTGGTGGGGATCCTACAAGAAACAACTCCCCCAACAGATCGAGAGCCTGAAACTGCTCCTCGACACTCACCGCAAAAGCAGCATCAAGAATTTCTTCATCCATCGCTAAATAATTTCAATTCTTCAATTCTTCAATTTTACAATATGAACGTATCGATTAATACTACAGAACTCAAGGAGACATTAGAACTGACTCCTTCCGACCAGAACATCATGCTCGTGGGTAAGCACGGCATCGGCAAGTCGGAAATCCTCACCAGTTATTTCAACAGCAAGGGACTGAAAGTGGTCACCTTGTTCCTCGGACAGATGGCCGACCCAGGCGACATCATCGGCATCCCCTCCAAGGTGGAGAAGCAGGATGCAAAGGGAAAGGCCACCTCGCGTACCGACTTCACCCCACCCTACTGGTTTCCACAGGACGGCCAGCCGATAGTGCTCTTCCTCGACGAACTGAACCGTGCCCGTCCTGAGATCCTGCAGACGGTGATGGACCTGACCCTGAATCGTAAGTTGGCTGGCAAGGCGCTGCCCGAAGGCAGTCACGTCATCTCAGCCGTGAACGATGGCGACGAATACCAACTCACCGACCTCGACCCTGCACTCGTCAGCCGTTTCAACATCTATGAGTTCAAGCCTACCGTGGAGGAATGGCTCAACTGGGCTGTCAGCGAGAAACTCGACGAGCGTGTCGTCAACTTCATTCAGGACAACCCCACCTGGCTCGACGGTGACAACTGTGAATACAAGGGACTTGACAAGAGTGCCGACCGTCGTGCGTGGAAGCATGTCTCCGACATCATGCTCAAGGTGGATGTCATCAAGGACATTCACAAGCGCATCATCGCCGGCATCGTAGGAGTCGGTGCTGCAGCCGCCTTCATACAGAGTGCTCAGCAGCGCAATGCCATTACGGGCAAAGACCTCCTGCTGAAGTACGACAAGACCCTGAAGACCGTGGAGCGATATCAGTTGCACGAGTTTGCCATTCTCAACGAGTCGGTGTTCCGTTTCCTCGAGAACGTCAGCCTCAACGAACGTGAGAAGAAGGTTGCCGCCGAGAACCTCGGTCAGTACATCGACTTCCTCCGCACGAAGAAGAAGCGGGAGGCACTTGCCAATTTTACGACCATCTTCGATAAGGGTACCTATGAGAAGGCCATTGCCTTCATGGTGGTCAACGCCCCAGAGGTGTACGCCATGCTGAATGACTTCGTGGATTCGCTGACGATATCCCCGTCTTCAACGACCAAATCACAAATGAATTAAGGCATGAAAGAACGAATAGCCAAGATAACCGAACGCTGGTTTCTCAGCGAAGAGCCCCTGTTCTCTGCCTACTGCACCCATCGGGTGGCAGAGAACAGGGATATGGCGTGCTATGCCCGTGTGGGAAAGGGTGTCATTGAAGTCAACCCCGACCTGTGTGAAGACATCAGCGACAAGGAACTGGAAGAGCGACTCCGTGTAGAGGTCATCCGCATCCTGCTGAAGCACCCCTATGAACGTCAGCCAGATGGCTGCAGCACCACGGCAAGGGCATTGGGGAGCAACTGTGTCATTGGTGACTCCTACCGTCTCCATAAGATTAAGATGGAGGAACCGCATGATTTCGAGTTACCTTCCAACCAACACTTTGAGTATTATGCTCGTCGCATACAGAAAATGCTTCCCAAGGGTCAGCAGGGCCAGGGCGGTGAACCTGACGGGAATGCCGACCTCGCAGCCAACTGGCAGCAAGACGAACTGATGGCAGCCACGGTGAACGAAGTCATCCGCAATGTGAAGGCATGGGGATCGATGCCAGGGCATCTGGTAGAGGAAATCATTGCCTCTACGAAGGCACGCGTTGACTACCGTAAGATTCTGGCAGGATTCCGCGCCAGCATTTTGTCTGAGAAACGCAAACTGACACGTATGCGTCCCAATCGCCGCTTTGGCTTCGACGCCATGGGGAGTCGCTACGATTTCTCTACACGGATGATCATCGGCGTGGACAGTAGCGGCAGCATCTCAAAGGAAGACCTCCGTAACTTCTACTCCACCATCAACCGCTTCTTTAAATACGGCATCAAGCAGATTGATGTCGTGCAGTTCGACACACAACTGAGCGAAGTGCAGACACTACTCAAAGCATCGGAAAACATCAAGGTCACCGGCCGAGGCGGCACCTGTTTCCAGCCCTTCATCGACTTCGTGGCCAAGCATCCCGAATACGATGGTGCGCTCATCTATACCGATGGCTATGCGCCCCAGCCCAAGATCCCCGCCACCATGCACACCCCACTCTGCTGGATCCTCCGCTCAGAGAAAGAACTGAAATCCCACGAATCCTGGATGCGTCAATCCGGCCGCGTCTGCGTAATTTTATGACGTTTTCCTTTGTCGTTTCAAAAATAATCTCTATCTTTGCACCGAAAAAGTTGCGAATTTCGGGACCATACTCCCGATTTTCACATAAAATTCGGGAGTACGCTAACATAATTCAAAGGTTTTATGTGACAAACGGGACATTATTTCCTATTGGCACACCTATGACAAAAAGGAAGTGGATGTCGTTATAGGTGATGCAAAAGTCGCCATTGAGATAAAATCCACCGAGCATGTTGAGACTAAACACAAAAAAGGTCTTAAGGCCTTCAAGGAGGAACACCCTGATTGTCGTATGATTCTCGTTTCTCTTGATCCGATTACTCGCAAGTCAGGAGACGAAGAGTTAATATATATCCTAGACTTCTTGAAGATGCTTTGGAATCATAAAATTTTCTAAGCAATGCACTGGTGATAGGCCTGTCGCCCAACCGAGGCCTGATTTGTTGTTTTATACGTATAAATAGAAATCCATATTAGATTTTTATCACTACCTTAGTACCCGGAAAACAAAACCTTACAAAGAATATGATAAAGACTAATTGCAAAAGATTCGACACGGCGAGAGAGTATCTAGAAGAAGACATCAGAATACGTCGTTCTGATTCATTTTATTATGATTTTGATGAATATGGCCGCTGCAGGCAACAGATTTGTAATGCAGCAGGTGTCAATACGGTACACGATGCTCAAGAAATAATTGAAATAGCATTGAAGCATTTTGATAAATATGGACATGTATATTTTGAAGGTTTAGGTGGAATCGCACGTCAAATGGGCTATGGGTATCAAGAATTATACTGTTGTGAAATTGACAACACGCCAAGAGCAACGAAGAAAGAGATTGCCAAGTTGGCTCGTCTTAAAGAATTAGAAGGCTTTTTCAAAGAAAAGCGAGATAAATCGGAGACTCGGGATGAGCATAAGTTCTACTTCATATGTATGTTTAGGGTCAATAAGTTAGTTCAAAAATTAAAAAAGAAATATGACTGGCGTGACGAGATGTTCCGCGAAAACGGACTCGTAGGCTTACGCAATGTCAATGGAGACGTCTTGGTTCCATGCGGGGACTATGACTTCATACATGGGTGTGATTACTGGGATGATACATCTCTCGCAATCGCATCAAGAAATGGGATGTACGGACTCATCAAACGCGACGGCAAAGGAACAGTCGCAACTCCTTTCAATTATCTCGACATCGAAGTCAAACTGATGTATCCTTCAGCAGCGAATTCTAATATTCATGAAGGATATAGAGAGACCGACCGCATAGTCTGGGATCTGATTGTCAACGGTGAGGTAATTGTAAGAGGTGCTGATTGGATCAGTAGTTTTGAAGATGGTGTCATTGTTTATCGAGATGGGGAGACGGGCAAATGTGGCTTTTATGGTGTTTACTGGGATGAGCTTCTTACCGAGCCCATATTCGATGAGGTAATTATCCGTCAGCAAGAACCCATTACCTTTATAAAAGATGGAGAAAGGGGTATGTTGACAACCGACAAAGAGTTTATCTCCTTGGAAAAATGGGACAGCATGACCGATGAACAGCAATTAGAACTATGGGAGGGCGACAAGATAGTAGGATACCAAATTGAATAGGTGTTTTAATGAACTTTTGTGACATAGTTAAAATTGAAAAATTAAAGAATTGAAAAATTGAAGTTTCGGCTGCGTGGAAGAGGGGGTAACCTTTGGGTCGTTCGGATAGTCTCTTTGAGGTGTCCGGATCATCTCTTTGAGTCGTTCCGACCATTCCTTTACCCCCATAGGGATTATCGGAATGGGTCGTTCGGATTATCTTAATGGGCCTTAGGAGGCATCTCTTTGGTTCGCTTGCCTTAGCGGGTACAAAGGTACGACATTCTGGAAGGGTGGTTCCCGATTTATGTCCATCCATGTAAATTCTGGTAGATATTGGGCGATTCTTGTAGATTTACGGGCCAATATCGATGCAGTAGCGGTCGGCAATCCACTTGACTACATTGGGTGGCAGGGCCCCCTTGCCTTTGGGCATACCTATTTGCCAGAGGTACTCTTGGTAGGGCTTTATCCAGTTGCCTAGGGTTCTTGGGTCAACCCCGGCATATTCGGCTAACTGCCGTCTTGTCATTGCTTTTATTGCTTTCATTGTTGCTTATCAATTAGGATGTGTTTGGAGGCGGAATTCGAGACGTTTGCACGCTGAATTCGCCTTGAATTTACGCTGAATCCGATAGGGAATCTTGTAGGAATTCGAGAAGGTCAATGCCACGCTCTTTCTGAGAGGCGGTGGCGTGGTCTTCGAGGGTGGTGTCGACGGTGATGTCGAGGTCGTACTGACGACGGGTCTGGCCGCTCTTGGTCTTACCAAGGTGATAGCGTTGACAAGCCCGGTGCATCTGTTCGATAGTTATCTTACCTGCCTCGATCCACGGCCGGAAGAAGTCGAAGTCATCCGCCCGACAGGCCTCTACCATCTTCATGGAGGGCAGGATAAAGTCCGTAGAATAGCGCGGATCATCCGGGTCGAGGGGCATACATGTCAGGTAGCCTTCGACCATCTGAACGTCCAGGCCGATTTCCCGGCCAATCGACTGAAAGGTGTTGCAGAAAACT
>CACZVE010000055.1 GCA_902784565.1 uncultured Prevotellaceae bacterium | reverse complement strand
TAAATAATTAATAACTTCAATTAAGACAATGAGTAAACTGACAAAAAATCAAAAGTTGGTCGCTGAGAAGGTTGAAGCAGGGAAAGCATACTCTTTGAAAGAAGCCGCTGCACTGGTGAAGGAGATTACCACCACCAAGTTTGAGGCTTCAGTAGATATCGACGTACGCTTGGGCGTGGATCCGCGTAAGGCTAACCAGATGGTTCGTGGCGTTGTATCGCTGCCGAACGGTACTGGTAAGGTGACTCGTGTGCTCGCTCTCTGTACCCCTGATCAGGAGGCTGCTGCCAAGGAGGCAGGTGCCGACTATGTTGGTCTTGACGAATATATCGAAAAGATCAAGGGCGGTTGGACAGATGTTGATGTGATCATCACGATGCCGTCTTGTATGGGTAAACTCGGCCCTCTCGGTCGTGTGCTCGGTCCCCGCGGACTGATGCCAAACCCCAAGAGCGGTACTGTTACTATGGACGTTGCTAAGGCAGTGAAGGAAGTGAAGCAGGGTAAGATTGACTTTAAGGTTGACAAGGCCGGTATCGTGCACACGTCGATCGGTAAGGTGACCTTCACCCCGGATCAGATCTTTGAGAATGCGAAGGAGTTCATCTCCACCATTATCAAACTGAAGCCCGCTGCTGCAAAGGGTACTTATATCAAGAGTATCTTCCTCTCAAGTACGATGAGCATGGGTATCAAGGTAGATCCTAAATCAGTTGAATAACTCGTTAAAAGATTAGACAAATGAAAAAGGAAGTAAAAGATACTATCATCGTTGAACTCGGAGAGAAACTGAAGGAGTTCCCTCATTTCTATCTGGTAGAACTTACCGGACTGGATGCCGCTAAGACAAGCGATCTCCGTCGCAAGTGCTTCAAGAACGAGATTAAACTGCTCGTGGTGAAGAACAAGCTTCTTCACAAGGCATTTGAGACATCTGAGATTGACTACTCTCCGCTTTATGAGTGCTTGAAGGGCAATACGGCTATCATGTTCACACAGACAGCCAATGTGCCTGCTAAGTTGATCAAGGAGTACAAGAAGGAAGGTATCCCCGCCCTGAAGGGTGCATTTGCAGAGGAGAGTTTCTTCGTAGGTGCTGACAAACTTGATGAACTTGTTGCTATCAAGAGCAAGAACGAACTGATTGCCGACGTTGTGGCTCTGCTGCAGTCGCCGATCAAGAATGTCGTCTCTGGCTTGAATGCCGGTGGTAAGATCCACGGCCTGCTTGACGCAATCGCTGAGCGTAACAAATAAGCGAAAAATAGTTTAGAGTTATAGTTTAAAGTTTATAGAAACAATTTAAAATTTTAAATAAAATGGCAGATATTAAAGCTATTGCTGAGCAGTTGGTCAATCTGACTGTGAAGGAAGTAAACGAGTTGGCAACAGTCCTGAAGGACGAGTATGGAATTGAGCCCGCAGCCGCAGCCGTTGCTGTTGCAGCAGGTCCCGCAGCCGGTGGTGAGGCCGCTGCTGCTGAGGAGAAGTCTTCATTCGACGTGGTTCTGAAGTCAGCTGGCGCTGCTAAGCTCCAGGTGGTGAAGGCCGTGAAGGAGGCTTGTGGTCTTGGTCTGAAGGAAGCAAAGGATCTCGTTGACGGTGCTCCCGCTACCGTGAAGGAAGGTCTGAGCAAGGAAGAGGCTGAGAACCTGAAGAAGACCATCGAGGCTGCTGGTGCCGAGGTTGAGCTGAAGTAATTCATAAGCACAACAAATACCAACGTGGTTGGGGACTCTCCAGTCGAGGGTTCCCGACCATTTTTTATCTTTAATAATTAACAGATATGACGAAGAAAACCATTGATAACAGAGTAAACTTTGGCAGCGTCAAGAATCCCATGCCGTTCCCGGATTTTCTTGATGTGCAATTAAAGTCGTTCAAAGACTTCCTGCAGTTGGACACTCCGCCTGAGGAACGCAAGAATGACGGTTTGTATAAGGTGTTCGCAGAGAACTTCCCTATCACCGACACACGTAATAACTTCGTTCTTGAGTTCCTGGACTACTATATCGATCCGCCTCGTTACACCATTGATGAGTGTCTCGAGCGTGGACTGACTTATAGCGTACCTTTGAAGGCTAAGTTGAAACTGTATTGCACCGACCCGGATCATGAGGATTTCGGAACGGTGATCCAGGATGTGTTCCTGGGCCCGATTCCTTACATGACCGCCAACGGTACATTCGTCATCAATGGTGCCGAGCGCGTCGTCGTCAGTCAGTTGCACCGTTCACCGGGTGTGTTCTTCGGTCAGAACGTTCATGCCAACGGCACGCTGCTCTATTCTGCACGTATCATCCCGTTCAAGGGTTCTTGGATCGAGTTTGCGACGGACATTAACAATGTGATGTACGCCTACATCGACCGTAAGAAGAAGTTGCCCGTGACCACGCTGTTGCGTGCCATCGGTTTCGAGGCCGATAAGGATATCCTTGAGATCTTCAACCTCGCCGAAGAGGTGAAGGTGAACAAGAAGGCCCTGAAGGCTGTGGTTGGCTGTAAACTCGCTGCCCGTGTGCTGAAGAGTTGGAACGAGGACTTCGTGGATGAGGATACCGGTGAGGTGGTGTCTATCGAGCGTAACGAGGTCATCATGGAACGTGAGACCGAGATTACCGATGAGAACATGATGGAGATCCTGGAGAGCGGTGCCCAGACCATTCTCGTGCATAAGGACGAGCAGGTGGCGCAGGATTACTCTATCATCTTCAACACGCTGGCCAAGGACCCCAGTAACTCTGAGAAAGAGGCTGTGCTCTACATCTACCGTCAGTTGCGTAATGCCGACCCGGCCGATGATGCCAGTGCCCGTGAGGTCATCCAGAACTTGTTCTTCTCAGACAAGCGCTATGACCTTGGCGATGTAGGTCGCTATCGTATCAATAAGAAGTTAGGTCTTGACACGAGCATGGATGTCCGTGTCCTGACAAAGGAGGATATCATCGAGATTATCAAGTATCTCATTCAGTTGATCAACTCGAAGGCTGCCGTCGACGATATCGACCACCTGTCAAACCGTCGTGTACGTACGGTGGGTGAGCAGTTGTCGAACCAGTTCTCTATCGGTCTGGCCCGTATGGCCCGTACCATCCGTGAGCGTATGAACGTACGCGACAATGAGGTGTTCACGCCGACAGACCTGATCAATGCCAAGACCATCTCCAGCGTCATCAACTCATTCTTCGGAACCAACCCGCTGTCACAGTTCATGGATCAGACCAACCCGTTGGCTGAGGTGACTCACAAGCGTCGTCTCTCTGCCCTGGGTCCTGGCGGTCTGTCGCGTGAGCGTGCCGGTTTCGAGGTGCGTGACGTACACTATACACACTATGGTCGTCTCTGTCCGATTGAGAGTCCTGAAGGCCCGAACATCGGTCTGATCTCGTCACTCTGTGTGTATGCCAAGATTAATGAACTCGGCTTCATCGAGACTCCTTACCGTAAGGTGGAGAACGGTGTGGCCAACCTGAATAACGACGATATCGTCTATCTGACTGCCGAGGAAGAGGCAGAGCACGTGATCGGTCAGGGTAATGCCCCGTTGAACGATGACGGTACCTTTATCCGTAAGGTGGTGAAGTGCCGTCAGGATGCTGACTTCCCCGTGGTTCCGCCTACAGATGTAGACCTGATGGACGTCTCGCCGCAGCAGATCGCCTCTATCGCCGCCTCGTTGATTCCGTTCCTGGAGCACGATGATGCTCACCGTGCCCTCATGGGATCGAACATGATGCGCCAGGCTGTGCCTCTGCTCCACAATGAGGCTCCTATCGTGGGTACCGGTATTGAGAAGCAGGTATGTGAGAATTCCCGTACGATGGTGACCGCCGAGGGCGACGGTGTCGTGGAGTATGTTGACTCTACCACCATCCGTATCCTGTATGACCGTACCGAGGACGAGGAGTTCGTCTCGTTCGAGCCGGCCCTGAAAGAGTACCGTATCTCGAAGTTCCGTCGTACCAACCAGAACATGACCATCGACCTGCGTCCTATCTGTGACAAGGGCCAGCGTGTTAAGAAGGGCGACATACTGACGGAAGGCTATGCTACCGAGAACGGAGAACTGGCCTTGGGTCGTAACCTGCTGGTGGCTTACATGCCGTGGAAGGGTTATAACTATGAGGATGCCATCGTGCTCAACGAGCGCATCGTCCGTGAGGATATCCTGACCTCCGTGCATGTGGATGAGTACTCTCTCGACGTCCGTGAGACCAAGCGTGGCGTAGAGGAGTTCACGGCAGATATCCCGAATGTCAGTGAGGAAGCAACGAAGGACCTCGACGACAATGGTGTCATCCGCGTGGGTGCCCGTGTCGAGCCGGGTGATATCCTGATTGGAAAAATCTCCCCGAAGGGTGAGAGCGATCCCTCGCCGGAAGAGAAGTTGCTCCGTGCCATCTTCGGTGACAAGGCCGGTGACGTGAAGGACTCTTCACTGAAGGCCAACCCGTCGCTGACAGGTGTCATCATCGACAAGAAACTGTTCAAGCGTGCCATCAAGGACCGTAAGTCGAAGGCACAGGATAAGATTACACTCAAAAAGATCGATGAGGAATATGAGGCCAAGGTCGATGACCTGAAGGACATCCTGATCGACAAGTTGGTTGAACTCACGAAGGGTAGGACCTCTCAGGGTGTGAAGGACTATATGGGTGCTGAGATTATCAGCAAGGGCAGTAAGTTTACAGTGACAGCCCTCAGAAACCTTGAATATAGTGACATCCAGACCAACAACTGGACCAGCGATGAGCATAAGAATGAACTGATCACTAAGTTGATCATCAACTTCCTGAAGAAGTATAAACTGTTGGATGCCGAGATGAAGCGTAAGAAGTTTGCCATCACCATTGGTGACGAACTGCCCTCTGGCATTCTGGAGATGGCCAAGGTCTATGTGGCCAAGAAACGTAAGATCGGTGTCGGTGATAAACTGGCCGGTCGTCACGGTAACAAGGGTATCGTGTCGAAGGTGGTGCGTCAGGAGGATATGCCGTTCCTCGAGGACGGTCGTCCCGTCGACCTGGTGCTGAACCCGTTGGGTGTGCCTTCTCGTATGAACCTCGGTCAGATCTTCGAGGCTATCCTCGGTGCTGCCGGTAAGCGTCTGGGTGTGAAGTTTGCAACGCCTATCTTCGATGGTGCCAAACTTGATGACCTCGCTGAGTGGACCGACAAGGCCGGTCTGCCGCGTCTCTGCTCTACCCACCTCTATGACGGTGAGACGGGTGAGATGTTCGACCAGCCTGCTACTGTAGGTATCACCTACTTCCTCAAACTCGGTCATATGGTTGAGGATAAGATGCACGCCCGTTCCATTGGCCCGTACAGTCTCATTACCCAGCAGCCGCTCGGTGGTAAGGCTCAGTTCGGTGGCCAGCGTTTCGGTGAGATGGAAGTCTGGGCACTGGAGGCCTTTGGTGCCAGCCATGTGCTGCAGGAGATTCTGACCATCAAGTCTGATGATACCGTAGGTCGTTCGAAGGCTTACGAGGCCATCGTCAAGGGTGAGCCCATGCCGACTCCGGGTATCCCCGAGTCACTCAACGTGCTGTTGCACGAACTCCGTGGTCTTGGCCTGAGCATCACGATGGACTAAGAGTAAATTGTCAAATTGTAAATTGTCAAATTGTAAATTAAGATTATGGCTTTCAAAAAAGATACAAAGACAAAGAGTAATTTCACCAAGATTACCATCGGACTTGCTTCACCGGAACAGATCCTTGAGAACTCCTTCGGCGAAGTCACCAAGCCGGAAACCATCAACTACCGTACCTACAAGCCAGAGCGCGACGGTCTGTTCTGCGAACGCATCTTCGGTCCGACGAAGGACTATGAGTGCGCCTGCGGTAAGTACAAGCGTATCCGTTATAAGGGCATCGTCTGCGACCGTTGCGGTGTGGAGGTCACGGAGAAGAAGGTACGTCGTGAGCGTGCCGGACACATCGAACTGGTAGTGCCTGTGGCACACATCTGGTATTTCCGTAGTTTGCCGAACAAGATCGGCTATCTGCTCGGTCTGCCTACGAAGAAACTCGATGCCGTCATCTATTACGAGCGCTATGTCGTCATCCAGCCGGGTCCTATGGCCGGTAAGAAGGATGCTGAGGGCAATGATGCCATTGGCGCCAATATGTACGACCTGCTTTCGGAAGAGGAATATAATGAGATTCTCGACAACTACGTCTCTCCGGAGAACGACTATCTGGACGACAGTGATCCCAATAAGTTCATTGCCAAGATGGGTGCAGAGGCTATCTACGACCTGCTCACCCGTCTCGATCTCGACTCTTTGTCGTACGAACTGCGCGACCGCGCCAACAGCGACTCGTCGATGCAGCGTAAGAATGAGGCTTTGAAGCGCCTGCAGGTGGTGGAGGCCTTCCGTCAGAGTGTGGAGAAAGGTGTGAACCGTCCCGAGTGGATGATCATGAAGATTATTCCTGTCACGCCGCCGGAACTCCGTCCTTTGGTACCCCTGGATGGTGGTCGTTTCGCCACTTCGGATCTGAACGACCTCTATCGTCGTGTCATCATCCGTAACAACCGTCTGAAGCGTCTGATGGAGATCAAGGCCCCCGAGGTGATCCTCCGTAATGAGAAGCGTATGCTGCAGGAGGCTGTCGACTCTCTCTTCGACAACAGCCGTAAGTCAAGTGCTGTGAAGAGCGACAGCAACCGTCCGCTGAAGTCTCTCAGCGACTCCCTGAAGGGTAAGCAGGGCCGCTTCCGTCAGAACCTGCTCGGTAAGCGTGTCGACTACTCTGCCCGTTCGGTGATCGTCGTCGGTCCTGAGTTGAAGATGGGTGAGTGCGGTCTGCCGAAACTGATGGCTGCCGAACTCTATAAGCCGTTTATCATCCGCAAACTCATCGAGCGCGGTATCGTGAAGACGGTGAAGAGCGCCAAGAAGATTGTGGACCGTCGTGAACCAGTCATCTGGGATATCCTTGAGAACGTGATGAAAGGTCATCCCGTGCTCCTGAACCGTGCACCAACGCTGCACCGTCTGGGTATCCAGGCCTTCCAGCCGAAACTCATCGAGGGTAAGGCCATCCAGTTGCACCCGTTGGCATGTACGGCTTTCAATGCCGACTTCGACGGTGACCAGATGGCTGTGCACCTCCCGCTGAGTAATGAGGCTATCCTCGAGGCACAGTTGCTGATGCTCCAGAGCCACAACATCCTGAATCCTGCCAATGGCGCACCTATCACCGTGCCTTCACAGGATATGGTGCTTGGTCTCTACTATATCTCAAAGATCCGTCCGGGTGCCAAGGGTGAAGGTCTGTCCTTCTATGGCCCCGAGGAGGCTATCATCGCCCACAATGAGGGTAAGTGCGACCTGCACGCCCAGGTGAAGGTGGTCGTTGAGGATCGTGACGAGAATGGCAAACCCTATACGCATACGGTTGAGACCTCTGTCGGTCGTGTCATTGTGAATGGCATCATCCCCGCCGAGGTGGGCTATGTGAATAAGGTCATCTCCAAGAAGAGTCTGCGTGACATCATCGCCGACGTCATCAAGAACGTGGGCTTCGCTGAGGCCTGTGAGTTCCTCGATGGTATCAAGAACCTCGGTTACCGTATGGCTTACGAGGCCGGTCTGTCGTTCAACCTCGATGACATCATCATCCCGAAGGAGAAGGCCGACCTGATTGAGAAGGGTAACCAGGAGGTGCAGCAGATCACCGACAACTATAACATGGGCTTCATCACTGACAACGAGCGTTACAATCAGGTCATCGATACCTGGACGCACGTCAACAATGACATCGGTAACATCCTGTTGAAGCAGATGACCGAGGCCGACCAGGGCTTCAATGCTGTGTTCATGATGCTCGACTCCGGTGCCCGTGGTAGTAAGGACCAGATCAAGCAGTTGTCCGGTATCCGTGGTCTGATGGCCAAGCCGCAGAAGGCCGGTGCCGAGGGACACCAGATTATTGAGAACCCGATTCTGTCGAACTTCAAGGAGGGAATGTCGGTGCTGGAGTACTTCATCTCTACGCACGGTGCCCGTAAGGGTCTGGCCGATACCGCCATGAAGACGGCCGACGCCGGTTATCTGACCCGTCGTCTGGTGGACGTATCGCACGATGTGATCATCAACGAGGAGGACTGCGGTACGCTGCGCGGACTGGTTTGCACGGCTCTGAAGAATGGCGACGAGGTCATCTCCAGCCTGGCAGAGCGCATCCTCGGTCGTGTCTCCGTGCATGATGTGGTGAATCCGAAGACCGGTGAGATCATTGTGAATGCCGGTGAAGAGATCACAGAACCGTTGGCTGAGGCTATCGAGAAGGCCGACATCGAGAGTGTGGAGATCCGTTCGGTGCTCACCTGTGAGTCGAAGAAGGGTGTCTGCATGAAGTGTTATGGCCGTAACCTCGCCACCCGTCGTATGGTGCAGAAGGGTGAGGCTGTCGGTGTGATTGCCGCCCAGGCCATCGGTGAGCCGGGTACACAGTTGACCCTCCGTACGTTCCACGCCGGTGGTGTGGCTGCCAATGCCGCCGCCAATGCCACCATCATGTGTAAGTACGATGCCGCCAAGATCGAACTGGAGGAGGTACGTACCGTTCCGTTCGATGAGGATGGTCGTGAGTGCGAGATGGTGGTCAGTCGTCTGGGTGAACTCCGTTTCGTCGATCCCAATACGAAGATTGTGCTTTCTACGGTCAACGTGCCTTACGGTTCTTCTCTTTACTTCCGCAATGGCGATGAGGTGAAGAAGGGTGATAAGATTGCCCAGTGGGATCCGTTCAATGCCGTGATCGTGACCGAATATGCCGGTCGTCTGAAGTTCAACGATGTCATCGAGGGTGTCACCTTCCGTGCCGAGACTGACGAGACCACCGGTCTGACTGAGAAGATTGTCACTGAGTCGAAGGACAAGTCGAGGGTGCCTACCTGTGATATTATTGGTGTGGATGGCGAGATCATCGGTACCTATAACTTCCCGGTGGGTGGTCACGTCGTGGTCGAGGACGGTCAGACCGTCAAGACCGGTGAGACATTGGTTAAGATTCCGCGTGCTGCTGCCAAGGGTGGTGATATCACCGGTGGTCTGCCGCGTGTCACCGAGTTGTTCGAGGCTCGTAACCCGAGTAACCCTGCTGTCGTCAGTGAGATCGACGGTGAGGTCACCATGGGTAAGGTGAAGCGTGGTAACCGTGAGATCATCGTCACCTCTAAGACCGGTGAGCAGCGCAAGTACCTCGTATCACTGTCTAAGCAGATCTTGGTGCAGGAGCACGATGCCGTGGGGTCCCACCGCCGTTCAGGAGTATATCGTGAACGAGGTGCAGGATGTGTACCGTCTGCAGGGTGTGAAGATCAACGACAAGCACTTCGAGATCATCGTGCGTCAGATGATGCGTAAGGTGCAGATCAATGAGCCTGGCGATACCTCGTTCCTCGAGCAGGAGATTGTCGACAAACTCGACTTCGCCGAGGAGAACGATCGTATATGGGGTAAGAAGGTGGTCACCGATGCCGGTGACTCTGAGAACCTCCAGAAGGGACAGATTGTGACGGCCCGTCGTCTGCGTGATGAGAACTCCATGCTGAAGCGCCGTGACCAGCGTCTCGTCCAGGTACGTGATGCCGTGCCCGCCACGTCTACTCAGATCCTGCAGGGTATCACCCGTGCTGCCCTCCAGACCAAGTCGTTCATGTCTGCTGCCTCCTTCCAGGAGACCACGAAGGTGCTCAACGAGGCTGCCATCCGTGGTAAGGTAGACCATCTGGAAGGTATGAAGGAGAACGTGATCTGCGGTCACCTGATTCCTGCCGGTACCGGTCTGCGTGAGTTTGATAAGATCATTGTCGGCTCTAAGGAAGAGTATGAGCGCATGCAGGCTAACCGCAAGAATGTGCTCGACTTCGCCGATGATGTCGTGCTCGACGAGCAATAAAAAACCTATCACTAGGGCCTGGCCCTGATGATAGGTACAAACCGAAGAAGAGTTAAACCTTTAACTTTTCTTCGGTTTTATTTTTTTCCCTCCGACAATGTTAATACCGCGCTGGAGGGTGTCGAGCCGTTGGCCCTGCAGGTTGTAGATGGCGGCAGACTGCGAGGCCGGTTCGGAATAACTGGCTTCCCTGACGGCCGTCGGTACATCCTCGATGGCATCGTATTCGGCCATAGCCCCAGCCATACGGGCATCAAGGTCGTCCAGGCGGTAGAGACCGTCACTATTGGCGGTCAGCCCCTCTATAGTCACAGGAAGCACCATCGGCGGCACATGGAGTGAGAGCAGGGTGCGACCCTGCAACTGACTGACGGCCTGATAAACCAGGTTCACAGCGACATAGTCGTGCATGCCATCGCTCCACTTCTCGAACACGAGTTTTGAGCCGATGGGCGTATGGCGTTCCAGGGCGTTCTCCGTCTCAGGGAATTGCAGGCCAATGGCCGCCCCGATGCTCGCCAGGTTGCAATCATGACCACAGAGGAACATAAACTTACGGTCGTCACGGTTCAGTTCCTCGCGGATGCGGCTCACCAACGGATAGGCCAGGTTGACGGCGGCACTGTGGGTGGTGAAAAGCAGACCGTCATAGACCTCCTTGACGGCACAAATGGCGCGCCACTGCTCTATGGTCAGTTCTTGGCCGAAGGGTGCAAAACTCTCCGACTCATAGCACTGCAGCACCAAGGCATCGGCCACACTGTTGGCCAGCGTATAGCCGCCCGTCATCTTCGGTTCGCTGCCCTTCTCTATCTTGAACTGTGTGTCGTCAAACCAGAAGTGCGTTGTGTCGCCCTGTAGTGCAGCGGGTGAGTGCGCCATGTCGAGCACCTCCTCCATCAGGTCGAGCGTGGCTTTCTGGGCAGTCATCCAGGCCTGAGGCCCGCCGTTCAGCGCCTCAATCTCGCTGAGCACCTGCTGACGGTAGGTGTCGTTCATCTTCGTGAACTGTGCCGTAAAGACCGGATCCATCTTGTCCTCTTCTAACTTGTGCGTAATCTCCACGTTGGCGAAGGGCAGGAATCCTGCAGAGAAATACTTGGCCGTAGCAAACGTGCGTTGGCGTGAGTTTGCATAGAACAGCACCTCGTCGCCCTCAGGACGGTAGTTGTCGGGCAGCAGTCCTTCGCTGACCACCCATTGACGGAAGAACTGTCCCATCTCTGTCTCCAGCACACCGCCACGTAGCGACAACTGACTGCTGGGCGACGACCATGCGAACCATGTGTGCGGCGTTACACGCTGGTAGGCCGCACCCCCTGACGACAGCGGCGAACGGATGTTGTGGCGACTCATCACCACCACCTCCTTCAGTTCATACTTCGCGTGAAACTCATCTGAGCGCTCCGTCTGAGCCTGCAGGCTCGTGGCAGCCATCATGGCGGCTGCCACCATCATCATACATTTATTCATATACCTCCGTTTAGTTGTTTGATAGTTGCCTCACTGGGAAGGTGAAGTAAGTATCAGGGAAGGGCTCGTCCTTCAACGTGAAGTGCCACCACTCGGTGTCGAAGGGCTTGAAGCCGTGACGGAGCATCGCCTGACGCAGGATCATGCGGTTGGCAAACTGCTGGGCAGTGATGCTGCGCCCCTTCGGCGACTTGCTGTTATCGCCTGTATATTCGCCCGTCTCTGGATTACCGCAGAAGTCAGGATGACTCTCTGGCCCGAACCAGTCGAAGGTGCCACCCATGTCGAGTTCTTTCTCCGTTGCCATATCGAAGAGCGTCAGGTCGAGGGTAGAGCCTCGTGTATGGCCGCTCCTCTCACAGATATACTCCTGAGGGAAGAGCACCTTCTTGTCGAGGTCGGGATAAAAGTAGGTCTTCATCAGTGTGTCCGGGATGTCGGCACCCCAGCGCATAAAGTGATCCACACCCTTCTGCGGACGGTAGGCATCGTAGATTTTCAGGCGATAGCCCAGTTTAATCACATCATCACTCACGGCACGCAGACTGTCGGCAGCCTGACGGGTCAGCAGGGCCGTCGGCTCTTCGTAGCCGTCGATGCGTGTCCCCACGAAGTTGTAGGTACCGAAATAGCGGATTTCGAGGATGGCATCAGGCACCACGTCCGTCAGCGTCACAAACTGGCTGGTGTCGTCGGTCGCACTGACAGCCACCGCCACCTGACTCTTGCGGCAGCCCGTCAGCACCGCCCCACTCATCAGCAGCACTGCGGCTGCCGTCACCCATAGGAATTTTCTTCTCATTGTATCGTTGATTTAATTAAAAACGTTTCAGGCGGATAAGATATTGCATGTTGTCCTTATCGAGTTCCGACTTCTGCTGATAATTGCCATTACCGTCGTCATAGTAGGAAAGGTTGGGGATCCAGCCCAATACAGCCTCCATGATATCGCCCTCTATGGAACGGATCTCGAGGTTGTAGTTACCGTGGGCATCGTAACTGCTCTTGCGTACACTCATATAGATCTTTGTGCCCACGACGCGATACTCGCCACTATGTTTTACGCTGTTGCGACCCACGACGGCACTGTAGTGCATGTCGTCTGAGGCGTAGTTGCCTTTGTCGTCAAACGAGAGTTCGTAGATCATCAGATGGTTGCTGTTGCCGGCGGATATCCACTCCTTCTCGCTGCTATAACTGTCAGGCTCCGTATAGATTTCCGTCATCTTCCAGCGGGTGTTCTGTATCTTCGAGCGCATGTCCTGCGATTCCTGTGAGTCCTCTTCGTTGTTGCACGAGGTCAGTACGATTGTGCCGCAGAAGGACAGGATGGCGGCCAGCCATAGGATTTGTTTTCTCATTGTGTTGTTAGTTTAGTAAATACGATGTGAATTGTTATTTGGTTGCAAATATACAAAAAAGATATTATCCAAACAAATAATTAGCCGAAAAATGATAAAATCCAAAGAAACAGTACATCAGATGGCTGACATTCTCCAGGTTATTGCAACCATCATCACCACCTTCTTTGAACAAAAAAACGGGCTGACGTTTGGTCAGTCCGATTATTTTGTTTATCTTTGCCACACAAATAATATATATAAGGTGTAATGATATGAACGAGAAAGAGAACAAGCAGCAGGGTCTGCAACTGGAATTGCCGCAGGAAGTGGCGCAGGGGGAGTATGCCAACTTTGCCATCATCACCCATTCGAGCAGTGACTTCATCATCGACTTCGCCCGAGTGCTGCCGGGAGTGCCGAAGGCACAGGTGAAGAGTCGCGTGATCCTGGCGCCGGAACATGCCAAGCGCCTGTTGGGTGCCTTGCAGGAGAATATCTTCCGCTATGAGCGCGAGTTTGGAAAGATACAGATCCCGCAACAACAGGACCGTACGATTGCACCTTTCGACATGTCGAAAGGAGATGCGTAGAAAACAGAAAATGAGCGTAAAAACGCAAGAAACAGACTCTAAAAGTTTTTAAAAGTGTTATATCTTGTTAAATCATCAAAGGTATAACACTTTTTCTTTATTATATATTAGGTGGAATCAGAAAATAGTTGTACCTTTGCAGCCCGAAACGCCCTTTTGTGTCAGATTGGGGCGTGTAATGTATTGAATATAAACGAAATAAATATATAATTAATTAAAAAAGTAACAGTATTATGCCTACAATTTCACAATTGGTAAGAAAAGGCAGAAAGGTGATTGTCGACAAGTCAAAGTCACCCGCGCTGTAATTCGGCTATGCGTAAGGTAGCCCGTGTTCGTCTGACAAATCAGAAGGAAGTTAACTCTTACATCCCCGGCGAGGGACACAACCTGCAGGAGCACTCTATCGTGCTGGTGCGCGGTGGTCGTGTAAAGGACCTGCCAGGTGTACGTTATCACATCGTTCGCGGTACACTCGATACCGCCGGTGTGGCAAACCGTCTGCAGCGCCGCTCTAAGTACGGTGCCAAGCGTCCGAAGGCTAAGAAGTAAACTGACCGGAGAAGGTTAGACAGCCAAAAAGAAACAAATTTTTAAATCCGTTTTGCTGGAGAAGCATTAAAGAAAGGTTGAGTAAATGTCCGAGCGAAGGACGTTGAAGATCAAGTAAAGGACAGCCTCCAAGCAGAATTTAAACATTCAAAACAAAAATGAGAAAAGCAAAACCAAAGAAGCGTGTGATCCTGCCGGATCCAGTCTTCAACGACACCAAGGTGTCAAAGTTTGTGAACCATTTGATGTACGACGGTAAGAAGACCAAGTCGTATGAGATTTTCTACAATGCACTCGAGACCGTCAAGGCCAAGATGCAGAACGAGGAGAAGCCCGCTCTGGAGATCTGGAAGCAGGCCCTCGACAACATCACACCTCAGGTAGAGGTGAAGAGCCGTCGTATCGGTGGTGCAACCTTCCAGGTGCCGACGGAGATCCGTCCAGACCGTAAGGAGAGTATTTCAATGAAGAATATGATCTCGTTTGCCCGCAAGCGCAGTGGCAAGTCGATGGCTGACAAACTGGCCGCTGAGATCATGGATGCCTTCAACAATCAGGGTGGTGCCTTTAAGCGTAAGGAGGATATGCACCGCATGGCTGAGGCTAACCGCGCATTTGCACACTTCAGATTCTAAAAATAGGTATTATATATATTAAGGTAAGAAAGATTAAAGGATAATTAAGTAAAGACAATGGCAAATCGCGATCTAAATTTGACACGAAACATCGGTATTATGGCTCACATCGATGCCGGTAAGACCACCACGTCTGAGCGTATCCTGTTCTATACAGGTAAGACGCACAAGATCGGTGAGGTACACGACGGAGCCGCTACGATGGACTGGATGGCCCAGGAGCAGGAGCGCGGAATCACAATCACTTCCGCTGCCACGACCTGTAACTGGACCTGGAATAATAAACAATTCAAGATTAACCTGATTGACACTCCGGGACACGTGGACTTCACCGCTGAGGTGGAGCGTTCGCTGCGTGTGCTCGACGGAGCCGTGGCTACTTACTCTGCCGCCGACGGCGTACAGCCTCAGTCTGAGACCGTATGGCGCCAGGCCGACAAGTATAATGTGCCGCGTATCGGTTATGTAAACAAGATGGACCGCTCTGGTGCCGACTTCTTTGAGACCGTGCAGCAGATGCGTGATATTCTGGGTGCCAACCCCGTGGTGATCCAGGTGCCTATCGGTGCTGAGGAGAACTTCAAGGGTCTGGTTGACCTGATTAAGATGAAGGCTATCCTGTGGCATGATGAGACCATGGGTGCCGAGTACGACATCGAGGACATCCCCGCCGACCTGCAGGCAGAGTGCGACGAGTGGCGTAACAAACTGCTCGAGGCTGCTGCCGAGTATGACGAGCCCCTGATGGAGAAGTACTTCGACGACCCCGAGTCTATCACTGAGGAGGAGATCATTGCCGCAATCCGCAAGGGAACTATCTCTATGCAGTGCACCCCGATGCTCCTGGGTTCTTCTTATAAGAACAAGGGCGTTCAGCCGCTGCTCGACGCTGTGTGTGCATTCCTGCCCGCACCCGTTGACGTGGAGGTGATCAAAGGAACCAACCCCAATACCGATGAGGAAGAGGATCGTGAACCCTCTGAGACTGCTCCCACATCGGCTCTGGCATTCAAGATTGCCACCGACCCGTATATGGGCCGTCTGGTGTTCTTCCGTGTTTATTCTGGTAAGGTCCAGGCTGGTAGTTACGTCTTCAATCCCCGTTCGGGCAAGAAGGAGCGTATCAGCCGTCTGTTCCAGATGAACTCCAACAAGGAGATTCCCATGGAGTCGATCGATGCCGGTGATATCGGTGCAGGTGTAGGCTTCAAGGATATCCGTACGGGTGACACCCTCTGCGACGAGGATAAGCCCATCGTGCTGGAGTCGATGACCTTCCCCGACACCGTGATCTCTATCGCTGTGGAGCCGAAGAGTCAGGCTGACGTTGCCAAACTCGACAACGGTCTCGCCAAACTCGCTGAGGAAGACCCGACCTTCACCGTCCGTACCGACGAGCAGAGTGGTCAGACCATCATCTCCGGTATGGGTGAACTCCACCTCGACATCATCATCGACCGTCTGAAGCGCGAGTTCAAGGTGGAGTGTAACCAGGGTAAGCCCCAGGTGAACTACAAGGAGGCCATCACCAAGACCGTCATGGG
>CACZVE010000054.1 GCA_902784565.1 uncultured Prevotellaceae bacterium | reverse complement strand
GAATTTCTTGCTCCGGATTCAGGGGATAATTTCCTGAGGGCAGAATGTTTTGCCCTGAATCCGGGGCATGTTTTCCCGGGGGCGGGATTTCTTCACCCAAAACTGGGGCAGACTTTTCCGGGGTCGGAATATTTTGCCCCGGATTCGAGGGATGATTTCCCGAGGTCGGAATATCTTGCCCTGGATTCAAGGCATATTTCTCCGGGGTCGGAATTTCTTCACCCGGAATTGGGGCAAGATTTTCCGAGGGCGGAATGTTTTGCCCCGGTTTGGGGGCTGATTTTTAAAAGATCAACATGACTTGTCTCAGATACGAGACAGGCCATCCCAAAACTTGAAAACTATGCCCTAAATCCGTGAAAAGCCATCTTAAGACTTCAAAAACCAGCCTAAAAACTGGGGGACGTTTATGCAGGGGTGGCAAAATGTGCCTCAGAATTGGGGTTCACTTCAGTGCCTACGACTATCCCTACGACTAACTAGTGTAATTGAGTAAATCAATAAAAAAAGCCTCGCCGCCATGATAAGCAGCGAAGCTCGATATTGTTTTCTGTTACGACACAGAAGTGCCTGACCCCTTCGTGTCAATTGATGATATAGTCGCCGTCTGCCTCGAAGTCATAGACATCAGTGATCGTGACTGAAAGCGGGAAGCCAGAGTGGTTGCCAACTGAGATATCTTCACCTTTGTCTTCATCGGGTACTTTCTCGTTTGTGTCAGGGCCGCTGGGCTCTTGTTCAGGATCATCGCCATCCTCATCAGGCTCTCCGTCACCGTCACCGTCATCGCCACCGTCACCGTTGGGATTCTGGTCGCGATCCACCTTACCCAGCAAGTCGCCACGCAAGTTGATGGTGAAGATATACTTATGGTGTGCCCTCATCTTGGTGAAGTCGCTTGGCAGGGGCACTGCTATCCATGCATAGTCATTGTCGCCACCATTCTTAGGGAATACGACGCCGTTGTTGTCTGCCGCATCGAAGCGCACTTGTGCCAGGATACTGATGTAGGGTTTGTTCCATGTGGCCGTGGTGAAGTCCTCGACGTAGATATCTTGTGGCAATACGAACATGGGAGCCTGCAGATCGACGGCTGTTGCTGCCACGCCACTCTCCGGTTCGCTGATGAAGGAGTGAGAGGCAGGTGTCGACAGCAAGTCGCGATGGGTGGTACCGGTGACGGTGAAATATCCCATCTCCGATGTGCTGGTGGGGGCATTGAATGCCGATGCCTGATAGTTCATATTGTGGAGACAGACCTTCACGATATCAATCTTGACCTTGTTGTCGATATTGGCAGGTTTCTCCAACAGTTTCACCTTAAACTCAGCCTTGGCCACTGCATGTTTCAGATTCAGTCCCACGCTCTGAGCGCCAGTGCCGCTATAGGCGATGGCGGTGTAGGCACCCACGGCATCCTTTTCGGCCGTTTTGTTGTTGAACGCACCTTTATCAGCACCGTCTTCATAGTACCATGCCTTGAAGATCGGATTGATGGCTACATCGGGCCAATACATCGGACCAGCGGTGGCAGTGGAGTGGTTGGCATCGGTGAAGGTATAGGCCCAGTTGCTACCGTTCTTGGTCAGTGCGAGCGTCGGGTCGGTTACAGCCGTCCCGTCGATGGCCCTGAATGTGCCAGTGGTAGTCACGTAGAGTGTCGTGAGGTTATCGGCCACAATCTGTGATCGTGTCTGCTTGTTCACAACTACAGAGAAGTCCACAGCTTTCAGATCGTCGATGATCGGGGCGCTGGATTCCAGTTCGTTGTTCGAGCAGGCTGCAAAGGCCAGCGCTGCGGCTGCCATTGCCAGATATCTTGTTGCTTTCATTGTCATATTCATTTATGATTTAACTATTCGGCATGTTTAATTCCTTATTGTCGTCATCGCCATTCTCAAAGTCATATACGTTGACTGTGATAGATACAGGCTTTGTAATGAAGTCGGGTGCAGCGATATCCTTGCCTTCATCTTCATCGGGAACAATGTCGTCAGGATCGACTTCCGGGTCAGGATCATTCTCTGGATCGTCGTCATCGTCTGTATAAGTAGGATACTGGTTGCGGTCAACCTTACCCAAGGCATCGGCGCTGAAGTTGAGGGTGAACACATATTTCTTGTGAGGCTGCATGCCGGTAAAGCCCTCAGGCAGCGGTAAGGCTATCCAGGCATAACTGGCGTCAGTGGCGTTGGGTCCTGCAGGGAACAGCCTCGGTTCGCCGTCGCTCTGCTCGATGCGTATCTGAGCCAGAATGCTGATATAGCTCTTTGTCCATGTGCCGGCAGTGAGATCCTGCTTGTCGGCAGCGGCTATGGTCTGCGGCACCATGAAGATCGAGCCGAGGTTGGTCGTTGCACTGGCATCACTCGTGTTTTGTGCAATGAACGTGCCCTTGCTGCTGCTCTCTATCACGATGTCCTTCTTGGCAGGATCAGCATTAGTAGCGAGGGTGAGCACACCCTTGGCCTCTGTGGCTGTGGGGATGGCGTAGGTGGCGGCGTATCCCATCTGGCGTATGGCCACCTCACGGATGTCGATCTTCACCTTCACCGGATCGGCCGTCTCGCCGACCACGCGGGCCTTAAACTGCATCTTGGACACAGCGTGTTTCAGTTCAATGGCCACTGCACCGGGATTGTCTTTACCATTGAAGGTCTTGGTAGCCCAGCCGCCCACGATGTCGGTCTGTTCTGTCGACTCGTCAACGGCTCCTGCGGCACGTGTATAGGCAGAGAAGGTGACATCAGTCGTCGTAGCGCCCTTAGGCCAATAGAGAGGCCCCGTACCGCTGACGGTACCGTTATCGTAGGTGTAAGTCCAACTGCTGCCGTTATTAGTGAGTGCCAGCACTGGGTTTGTTACGATATCGCCATTCACCTTACAAAATGTACCGTTTACCTCGACGGTTATCACATCGATGTTCGCAGTCGTGATCTGTTCTGCGCGAGTCTGCCCCTGAACCATTGGCATGATATCCAATGCAATCATGCTGTCAGCCCCGGAAGCGGCAGAATCCAGTTCGTTGCTGGAGCAGGCGGCTATCATCATAGCCGCTGCTGCCATCATCAAATATTTCGTTGCTTTCATCTTACTTCTGTTTTAATAAGTTTATAAATAAGAATTAATTACTCGACATCGCGAACCAAGCGCACTGATTCCCCGTGGCCGCGGCCAATAACGCTATCACCCGCGCCCGAATACGGCAAGTATTCGTAGCTAATCCAGCCAGGACAGAAGTTCATATGGTAGGCATCACATGCTAAACGATCATTTTCATGGTGATAACGGGGCGTCGACGACCAGTAATAGCCGGCAGCAGTCGTCCATTCATTTATATCCTTGGTTTCCTCGACACCTGCTCTATACCGGGTGCCAGCAGCTGGCAGGAACACACAGCCTTTGGCGGCAAGAGCAGTCCACTGGGCAGAAGTACACTTGGTGCCCCATGCACTATTGTTATTAATGTCACCCCAAGAGGTGGCCTCACCTGCAGCTATTGTCACATCGTTGGGGAACAGAATCATGCCTTTCACGCCACTGTTGACATCGGTATTGATGGTGGCAAGGGTGTAGTTGGCATTTTCCGTGCCATTGACAGTGCTGCCGCTGGAGCGGGTTAAAATATAAACCCACTCTTCCATGGTCAGCGTGCGCCATTCGGTTTGGCTGGCTCCTGTCAGCGTGCTCCAGTCTGGGCTCATGGTGTTGCCCCAGTCGGATTTCAGGGATTCGTTTTGATTATTGCCGTAGCCACTGACATTCAAGATGGTTGTAGAATTGGTGATACCATACATGGCTGCGCCCGTCCAAGTATTATTCGAGGCTCCTACCCAACCGAAAAGATCGACTGTGACATTGGCGGCACTGACGGTACCATTGCCGTTGATGAGGTTGTTACCAGTAACTTCTAGAGCATTACCGCTATCAGGATCAGGAATACCACCGATGAAGTCCCACTGGTGCTCGGCGAAGTGCCAGTTCCATGATGTACCATCCCACGTGGCCTGCAGGTTGCCGGAAGAGAAGTTAATCTTCTTGGTATCGCTGATACTGAATTCACCGCTAAGAGCACCGCTGTAAGAACTACCGCCGCCACCACCAGAAGCGGTGTTGCTGACGTCATAGGCACCACCTTCGCCGAAATCATCGACGGTCGTCACAGTGACTTTGAGTGCGTATCCTGAATGATTACCTAACTTGATATCACTACCTTCGTCACCATCAGGCACGTTATCGTTGGTGTTGGGTCCGCTTGGCTGCTTATCATCATCATCGTCAGTTTCATTTGGTTCTTCACCATTGCCATTTTTATCTTCTCCGTTAGGATTCTGGTCGCGATCCACTTTGCCCAGGGCATCGTTGCGGAAGTTGATGGTGAACACATACTTTTTGTGTGCCTCCATACCGGTAAAATCGCTTGGCAGGGGTAATGCTATCCATGCGTAGTCAGTAGCAGTACCATTTTTGGGGAAGATAATAGGATCGCTATCTCCATCTTTGTCGATACAGATCTGGGCCAGCACACTGATGTAGGGCTTATCCCAAGTGGCTGCTGTAAGATCCTGCACTTCGAAGGTCTGTGGCAATACAAACATAGTGCCTTTGGTAACAGCATCAGCGCCTTCGGTTATAAAACTCGGTGTGTAGTTCGCGTCAATCGGTGTGATCAGGTCGCGATGGGTGGTGCCGTCAACGGTGAAGGCACCCATCTGGGCTGCACTGGTGGGCGTTGTGTAGGCAGAGGCCTTGTAGTTCATGTTGTGGAGGCATACACTCTTCACATCGATCTTCACACTGTTGTTGCCTTGTGTCTTCGCGAGTACCTTCACTTTGAACTCTGCTTTGGCAACAGCATGATACGTGCTGAGACTTACAGTCTGTTCGCCTTCTACATAGTTGATGGCGGCATAAGCGCCAACAGCGTCTTTATCCGCATTTTTGTTGTTGAGTGCCCCGGCAGCCGAGCCACCATCGTAATACCATGCCTTAAAGGTGGCGTTGGTACCTTCGAGCGGCCAGAAAAGGTCACTGGGAGTAGTGTTATCGTTGTATGTATAGGTCCAGTCGCTGCCACTCTTGGTGAGGGTAAGCGTTGGGTCTGTCACTTTCGCATCGTTGGCGTCATAGAACGTACCGGTGGTCGTCATGTAAAGTGTCGTCAGGTTGCTGGCGTCGATCTGTGCTCGCGTCTGTGCCTGCACAATCGTAGAGAACTCCAGAGGCTTCAACCCGCTCTTGTTCTTGGGGGCGACGGATGCCAGCTCTTCGTTTGAGCAGGCAGCAAAAGCCAGCGCTGCGGCTGCCATCACCAAATATTTCGTTGCTTTCATCTTACTTCTGTTTTAATAAGTTTATAAATAAGAATTAATTACTCGACATCGCGAACCAAGCGCACCGAGTACCCGTAAACGCGAGGGCTTGAGTCTACTTCAAAGTTCCCATAACTGAAGAACGCCATGGTGGCATAGGTTGAACCCGAAGAGTGGGATGACGACGACCAGTATTCGCCGGCCTCGATCTCGTAAGCCCAATTATTATTCCGGTAGCCCGCTGCAGGCAGGAACACACAGCCTTTGGCGGCAAGAGCAGTCCACTGGGCAGAAGTACACTGAGTAGTCCACGCACTGTAGTTATTGAAAGTACCCCAGGTGGCCCCGTCAGCGCCTATCGTCCCGTCGTCGGGGAACAGAATCATACCCTTAACACTAGTACCGTCGGTATTGATGGCGGCAAGGGTAAAGTAGACATTATCGGTGATGCCGACGGTACTGCCCGTGCGTTTGTCACCGGTATTGACTCCAAATATGTATTTAAACTCATCTGCGGTCAGCGTGCGCCAGCCGTTGCCCATGGTGGTGCCCCAGTCAGACTTCAGGGATTCGGTGGCATTGTTGCCGTAGCCATCGGTTTGTCCGAGGGCTTCGGAATAGGAAGAGGTGATACCATACTGGGCAGCACCCGTCCAAGTACTTGAAGCACCCACCCAGCCGAACAGATCGACAGTACCTGGCCCGTTGATCCACGGTGAAACATTGGTGAGCTTTTCATTGCCTACCTGACCTGAATCGGTTCCATACCCACCATTGCCGATGTAGTCCCACTGGTTCGCGGCGAAGGCCCACGACCATGACGAGCCGTTGTAGGTGGCCTGCAGGTTGCCCTGAGAGAAGGAAACCTTCTTGGTTGCGCTGACGCTGAAATGACCTTTAAGAAGACCGGGGATAGTCGGGGTATTGATCTCGGTATTTACTTCGTCGAAATCGTTGACTTCAGTCACGGTTACTACAACGCGGCTGCCGCTGCTGCCGGGCAGCACAATATTCTTGCCTTCATCATCCGGATCGATGTTATCTTCGGGATCAGTAGCAGGGTCGGTGTCAGTGTCATCAGGCTGCTGATCGCGGTCAACCTTTCCTATTCCACTGGTACCGAAGTTGAGGGTGAAGATGTATTTCTTATGAGCCTCCATGGCTGTGAAAGCAGCAGGCATGGGGAGAGCGATCCACGCATAACTGGCATCAGTGGCATTGGTCCCTGCAGGGAATAACCTTGTTTCAGCTTCGCCTTGTATTATGCGAACCTGAGCCAATATACTGATGTAACTGTCGTTCCATGAGTCAGCACTCATATCTTGAGCCGTAATATCTTGAGGAACCATAAAGAACGAGACAAGATCGGTGGCAGTAGCCCCCACTTCGATAAACGTACCTTTGCTGGCGCTCTCAGACACAATGTCTGTCGTGGCAGGATTGGCTGTAGTAGAGAGCGTGAGTTCACCCTTATTGTCAGTAGCTGACGTTGGGATGGCGTAGGTGCCTGCATAGCCAATATTGCGTACGGCTACCTGCTTGATGTCGATTTTTACCTTTCTGGCATCTGTCGTCTCTCCTTGCACAAGGGCTTTAAACTCCATCTTAGCCACAGCGTGCTGCAGTGCTATTCCCACTTCGCCGGGATCGGCCGAGCCATCGAAATCCTTGGTGGCCCAACCACCGATGATGTCGGTCTGATCTGTTGACTCGTCAACGGCTCCTGCCACATGTGTATAGGCTGAGAAAGTAGCAGTGGTATTCTCATCCGGCCAATAGAGAGGACCATTGTGGACAGCAGAACCTGAAAGGTAAGTGTAGCCCCAATTACTGCCATTCTTAGTGAGGGTAAGTACAGGGTTGGTGATCTCTGTACCGTCGTCTTCGCAGAATTTACCAGTTACACTCACCATAAACGAGGTGAGGGTACTGGTAGTCAGTTGTGCAGCACGGGTCTGTCCCTGAACAATGGGGACGATTTCCAATGCTCTTCTACCGCCAGATTTCGAGGCAGCAGATTCCAGTTCGTCGTTGGAGCAGGCGGCCATCATCAGTGCCGCTACTGCCATTGTTAAATACTTGATTGCTTTCATCTTGTTAATAATTAAATTATACGATTTATTATTTATCTGGTTATTATCTGTCAGGGATATATATTCCACTCCTCGGTTTCAAAATCATCGATGTCGATGTTGAAGAGGCCGGTGGAGATGGGTTGATCGGGAATAGGGATGTCGTCGATACGGATATTGATGACAATTTCACCCGTATTGGGGTTGATGCTACTGGTAGTGGGATTCTGAATATCATCAGTCACGTCGTACACAAATCCATAGCTATTGCCGGTATCCATCGTGACATAGAGCGTCAGGATGTTGGCTTCGGCTCTTGCGCCACCATGCGCAGCGGCCTCCTCGGGCGAATGGCCGAAGACGCGCAGTGTACCACGGATACTAGCAGAGTCAACAACCTGAAAACCAAAAATCTCGGCTGCGGTAAAATCCTTGGGCTGGCATTCTGAAGGACTGTAGCCTCTGGCCAGACCAGTAAGGATGGCCGAAATGGAGTGAACGCGATCGAGATTGGCCACATTGTTGATAAGGAAGGTGTACTGATAGGTAGCAGCCCGCATGGTCATCGGAAGATCCTGCTCAACGGCGGGCAAGATGGTAACGACCGAGTCGGCTGATACCCACACGCGCTCAGGTTCCCATATAAACGAGAGATTCTCGTAGGATATAGAATCGATGGGAGCATCAATCTCTTCACTGCGGGTACCGTCTTTCCGGACATAACTCGTAAAAGACTGGGCTTTGGCCATAAAATTAGTGACATAGCGCGACAAGTCACGACTCACGCCGCACATCTCGAAATCGTCGTAGGTGTTACCCCGTGTGGCTACCGTCTCGGTGTCACTGTTATATGCCACAAACCAGTAGGTTCCACCATATAGCACAATGTCGCCGCCATCCATACCATCAAGTGGATAAATCACGGGGTTAAGGCGATTGTTGAAGGATACCAGGTGCATCTCTTCGGCTTGGGGGTTCTGAGTCTCGTTCCACAGGAACCTGACATGCACCACGCCGTGTTCGTCGTCAAGACCTTTGTGCTTATGATCGTAGCAGAGATCCTTCTGACAGGCCGTCAGAAGCATGAGAGCCGCCATCGCGAGGAATGTGGCGAGGTGTCTGGCCGATGTAAGCATACGTATCATGGACGCCCTCCTTTCTTATTAAACGCGCGCCAGCGCGGGTACCATACCAAAGTAACCTCGGCTTTCGTAGGGATGAAAAGGTTGTGCCGCATCGTTCGCTGCCAGACGTAGCAGCCCTCGTCGGGGTCATATTCCTTATGGGTGCCGCCGAGGTATCCCAGACCGATGTTCAGGTCGAGGGTGAAACGCTCACGCCATTTGGGGAAGATACGCCACGCATAACCGTAACTGACACCGCCGCCATAATTGGCATCGCCCATCCATCCCTTGCCGCCGAACTCGAAGTCATAACGGTAGAAAGCGGCATAGGCACCAAAGTGATGCCCCGTGCGCAGGTCGCCATCGTTGGCCTTCAGCCAGTATCGTGCTTCCACGTCGGTGGAGAACAATCGCCAGTAACGATGCCTCGTATCGTTCTTCAGCCAGATATACATGACGTTGGCGGCTACCGACCAGTGTTGGTCGACAAACCACTCAACGCCCACGTTCGGAACAAGGGCAGCATCATACAACAAATTGGTCCGTAGTGCGAGTTTCGGGCATAGGGTTTCAGCAGAGACCGTATCGCTCGACGTTACGTTCTGTGCCGGAGCGGTGTTGATGCCCCCTCCCATCAAAAGAGTTATAAGTATCAATAATACTCGGTTCATATAGTTAGAATATAACACGGTTCTTAAAAGTTAGTAATTTGATTTTTTCAATCTTCTGCCTACAAAGGTACTTAAAAAAAACGAAGCATGCAAGCCCGAAATCGCCGCGAGCGAAAATTTTGCTTTAGCCGTAACTTTTTTTGCTTTAGATGTAAGTCGACCCGCCTCACGATCCGCAAATTCACGCATTATAAACATCCATTCACGCATTTTAAACATCGGAAACCGACGATGAAATGGCAAAAAAACAAAACTTTTTTTGATAACTCGCCACGATTTCACTGAAAAAGTA
>CACZVE010000053.1 GCA_902784565.1 uncultured Prevotellaceae bacterium | reverse complement strand
ATCGACATCAGTAAGGCCGTCTATCCAGGATTCTTCCTCGGTATCATCTTGATTTATCTGAAGAAACAACGCTATATTGGTGATTTCCTCTTTGGTCTGGCCTTCCTGTTGTTGGGTCTGACCACACTGAAAGCCACAGGAACGGACATGGACCTAGGGCATAACGAGGCGGTTGTGGCTTTCTTCCGATCCTTCGACCCCGATTCGTTCCTGACTACGATCGTCTTCTTGCTGTTAGGTGGTGTGATGACGTTCTGTGTGCAGTCGAGTGCTGCCGTGATGGCCATCACGATGTTGCTCTGCTCTACGGGAGCCATGCCGATCTATCAGGGTATTGCACTGGTGTTGGGTGAGAACATCGGTACCACCGTCACCTCAAATCTGGCTGCCCTTTCTGCGAATACACAGGCTCGTCGTGCTGCGCTGGCGCACATGTTCTTCAATGTGTTTGGCGTATTGTGGATACTGGTGGTCTTCCACTGGTTTATCGACGGTGTCATCTGGTTTGTCGATTACGTCGGTAACCAGTTGGGCAAGGATATGGCGCACATGGAGTCAAAGGAGAAGTTGAACTTTGTGCTGGCGGCCTTCCACTCGTGCTTCAACGTGATCAATGCCAGTATTCTCATCTGGTTCATCCCGCAGATTGAGCGGTTTGTGTGCTGGGTCATCAAACCTAAGCGGGTTGATGAGGAGGAGGACTTCCGTCTGCATTTCATTACCGCTGGTTTTATGAAGACGCCGGAACTTTCCGTGCTGGAAGCGCAGAAAGAGATCCGTTCCTTCTCCGAGCGTATGCAACGTATGTTCGGCATGGTGCAGGAATTGCTGACATTGTCCAGTAGCGACTCCAACAAGAAGAGCAGTCGCGAGACCGAGTTCAACAAACTCTATTCGCGCATTGAGAAATATGAGAGTATCTCCGACAATATGGAATTGGAGATTGCCCAGTATTTGGAAAACGTGAGATCGGCGATGCCTGCTACAATATGGCCCGTACCATCAACCGCAAATTTATGGCCAAGCAGGATCACTTCAACGAGAAACAATACAATCACCTGCATCAGATGATGGGACTCACCGACCAGTCGCTTATCCAGATGAACCAGTTGATGTCTGGCCGCAAGGAGTCGTACGACGTCAACCGCACGTTCAATATCGAGAACGAGATCAACAACTACCGCAATCAACTCAAGGCACAGAACATCGTTGATGTGAACAACCATGAATATACCTATGCCGAGGGTACCATCTACATCGACCTCATCAATGAGTGTGAGAAACTCGGCGACTATGTAGTCAATGTCGTTGAGGCCCGCCTGGGTATCAGGTAGAAGTTCCGAAACCTCAAAATACCGCCCAAAAATCGGGAGACGTTTATGCACCCCATGCATAAGTCTCTCCCAGTTTTGAGGCAGGTTCTTGAAGCTTTTGGATGTTTTTTCACGGATTTGGGACAAGGTTTTCAAACTTTTGGATGGTCTGTCTTGGATTGGGAGCATGTCATTTTGATCTTTTAAAAATCAGTCCCAAATCTGGTTGAAGATATTCCGACCTCGGAAAATCGTGCCCCAATTCTGGGTGAAGAAATCCCGACCCCGGAAAAACATGCCTCAGATCTGGTTGAAGATATTCCGACCTCGGAAAATCGTGCCCCAATTCTGGGTGAAGAAATTCCGACCCCGGGAAAACATGCCTCAGATCTGGGTGAAGAAATCCCGACCTCGGGAAAACTTGCCTCAATTCCAGGGCAAAACAATCCGACCTCGGAATATTATCCCTCAGTTCTGGGGCATATAATTCCGACCCCGGAATATCTTCTCCCAGATTTCAGGCCAGGTTTACAGTGCTCATACCGTGCTTGGCACGTCTATGTTACCATATTATTCCTCTGCTGCTTTAAGCATACCGTCCTCTTCTTCCATGTTAGGATAGGGCTTTCTAATGGCGGCATGATCCTCCAGCCAGATCTTATTCAGTGTATATGTGAGAGATTTTAGCGTGTCTTCACGCTTTGAGGGTTTCAGTTCACACTCCCACACCGTGATACAATGCCAGCCCATTTCAGCCAACTTGCGCTGTTCCTCGATATCCCGCTGCTGGTTCCTACTAATCTTCGCCACCCAAAACTCCCGATTCGTCTTCGGAATCTTGCAACACTCACTATTCACTATTCCCTTTTCACTATTCACTTGTGGCAACGCCACATTGTGTCCATGCCAAAAACAGCCATTTACAAATATGCAAGTCCTATATTTCTTCAACACCAAATCAGGATGCCCAGGCAACCGCTTATGATTCAGCCTGTATCTGAACCCCCGTTTCCACAGCCCTCTCCGCACAATCATCTCTGGCTTCGTATCCTTCGAATGGATCGCTGCCATGTTATTGTGTCGTTGCTGTGGGCTAAGTTTATCCATATCACTTCAACGCACTATTCCTCCTGCGACTCCATAATCACATTAATGAAATCTGCCGGACTAATGACTTTGGGCGTCTGAGGATAGTGTTTCAAGTTACCAGTAACCAGAAAAGAATCATCGACACTCAGCGAAACTTCATAGAATACCCGATCGTCTTCGTCAGGCATTAATTCCTGAAAAGCCGTCCTTGAAGTCTCTATTCCATGTTCCTTGATATACGAAATAATCGCATCAGCAACATCAGGCAAAAGTTTGAATTTTGAGCGATGAAGCACCTCCTGATATTCTTCAATGATATTGCTCTCGTACAAAGGCACAAATCCTCCTTCAAACAATAACCTTACAACCTTTGCCGTTGCCGAAAGCGAATTGTGAGTGATAAGGGCAGACACCAGCACGTTGGTGTCAATAACAGCGTAAATCATGCCTTCACACTCTTCTTCTTGCGAAGTTCTTCCCTTGCTGCACGAATCTCCTCGTTGATTTCATCCAGCGAAAGTTCCTGTTCTTTGCTTGACTCCGCAACACTTCTCTGTTGCATAAACAAGTCCAGTGCACTGGGTGACCCTTTAATAGTGAAAGGGATACTGCGACTTCTGATAACCGCTTTTACAAAGATGTTAAATGCAGTATTTGCACTCATGCCAAACTGTTCGCAGAGCGCATCAAACTGTGATTTCATCTCGGAATCCAACCTTACTGTAACTGCCGATTGTGCCATAATTACTTATCGATTTGAATTCAATATGACAGTAAAATGCCGTCATTTCGACTGCAAAAATACAGATTATTTCTAATATAAACAAATTTTTGGCGAAATAAATGCAAGAAAAATCCTCTTATGCCGCCATTCTGAATATTTCTGGCAGTTCTAAGTCATAGTAGGCTTGAATATCACGTATGAACTTCATCACTATTTTGTTCCAATCGCGATGAGTCATTCTTGGGTATTTCTTAAGGAATTCGAAGTTCTTGTGACACTCTGTTATTATCTGCCCTGGTTCAACAGCCATATCATCCAATATCATTCTTCGCCAGACAAGATTATACACATCTTGATCGTCACGGATATCATCAAGTTTCATTCCCGTCATTGGGAATAGCGTTGCATGAGTTGGATGTACGCGAGGCTCCAATGATATCTCTGGCTGATTTTGGATAGCCTCATGTATATCTTGTCCCAACTGATAGCGTATCACTTTGAAGTCTTCCTTAAGTTGCTCAAACAACTGCACGGCTCCACGCTTGCCTTTTTCGTAAGCACAAAGAAGGATCCTATCATTCTTGAATGAATTGAATACCTTTCCATTCAACAAACGGAAATACCTGTCAACTGCATCCTTTCTGTCACCTTTTGATAGCAATAGGTAGAAATGGTATTTCCTTTCCAACTCTTCAATCAGATTCTTTTTGAATTTCTCCCGAATTCTGTTCTTATAGGCCTCATCCACTCTACCCGATGCATAAGCAGAAAGCACAAAAAGGAAATTGATACTATACTTCAGTACAAATAGCGTGTCACGATCAAATAGCCTATTCTCATGATGCCAGCGTTTCTCAATAGCAGGTTTGCCATTATTTTCCTTTTCCTGTTTAAGTTCTGCCTCTATATAATTAAGGTGTAGCGGATTGACCATCCCTCTGATGAAAAAGTTTGGTGTGATATTATAACCCTCAGTAACATCATCGTAATAATTCCCACGACCTATTTGTCCGCTGGGCGCAGTCACATCCATATTCATCTGGATAACATTCTTGGCGTATGTAAACTGCTTATAGATGGAGTTCTCACCAGGGTCGTGTCCCTCCTTATAGTATTTGCTATCACCTATATAATAAATCTCATCCTCGCGAACCAAAGAGCCATAGTGATAGATATGGTCAACGATTTTACCATCAGGCTGATCCTTCAGTTTCTCGTTCTTTTCCTTTGTGTCGTCACTAATCAGCGAGTCAATCATATCCTCAAACACCATGTTGAAATTCCTCACCATCAGCGACTCCTCGTGCATCCTATTGCTCTTCATGTCCTGTGCTTTCTTGAAAAACACGTTAAGCAGGTTCCACAACTTTACCAGTTCATCCTTGAAATACTTCTTTCTGATGTTTCTAAGCAGTCGTGTTCCCTTGCCAGACTCTATCAGTTTTTCAATATCCTTTGGGTATGTCTGATAGTTCACATTCCTCAGAATACGGAAATGATATTTGTCATGTAGATAGTCGAGCACAGAAAAGAACAATACAATCAGTTCTTCGTCATAGTTGATAACCTTCGACTTATTGCGAAACTCCATATAGACAGGATTATCATCCTGCAACCAAGGGCGAACCTTACTGATGGTCTTCTGCCAGTTGATTTTGTTGTGGCCCTGAGAGTTGATTCTTGCAATATAGGTGAATAGATTCCTGTGCTCATTGTTGAAGCGAATCAACTGGAGAATAATGTTTATCCAAGTCTCGCTATTATCGCCATTTACGGACTCTACATTCTGCACCTCCACTGATTCCGTGATGTTCTCTGGGCTATGCCGTTCTTGGTAGCGGGCAATGGCTCGATATATCCAAGTGGAGAGGTTAAACACCTCATTGAAATACGCAGACCTCAACAACGGATTCTTCTCATTCTTTGTATCGATAATCTCTTCAGGATCAAAGATTCCAAAGGCTTTTTCATCTTTGTTTTCGTTGATGTTGATAAACACCTTAGGCAAAATAAACACAGAGTCTTCTGCCTTTGACGAATAGTAATACCCTACGTATGGAATCGTTACGCGTCCGTCTTTGAGGTACATCACATAGTGGTCGTGTAAATACTCTTTCACGACATCCCACTTGTAAACGTATTCCTCAAAGAATATCTTCATTTTTCTTCTTCGATGTAGCGAATAAAGCCTTTCAGGATATTGGTTCTCTTCGTCTGGTCATACAATTCATTAAACGAGAATTCTATTAGTTTGTCGTCCTCTGTGTAATATTTGAAAATGGCATCATTTGTCTGATAATTGTCCTTTCCCACCTCACTCCACAAATAGAACATCACTTTGTCGCAGAATTCCTTTTCTTCTAAACTGCTCTTAATGAAAAAGTTTCCCATCTGCTTATCTTCAGAAGAGGTTACTGACTTTATCTTATCATTGACCTTCTTTAAGAACTTATGCCAATTATAAGACTCACCTTCAATTGTTATCTCGAATGCTCCAGATTCTGCATTCTTGTAATCAATGGGCACATATTCCCAACTCCAACGGCGTTTAAAGGCAGAGTCCATTGGGAACAAACTCTGGTCACTCGTATTCATTGAAGCGATAATGCTTAGATTTGGAGGCAGACATAGTTTTCCATCTCTGATGCCTTCACTGTCCTCTGGCAGATGCTCTACAAGATAATCCTTTAGATCATGATCCGCCTTGATTGGATACTCAGAATAGCCATCCTTATTCCTGTCCAACAACTGGAACAAGTCACCAAATATCTGAGCACAGTTACCACGATTTATCTCTTCAATTATCAAATAATAAGGTTGCTCCAAGTCGCTCCACGCTGAAACATAAGCATCCGTAAATGACTGCGGAACAAACTCATAGACAATCTTCTTCTCATCAACCTCATCCTTCACAGGCTTATAGCATCCTACAAACGAAGCGTAATCCGTATCAGGATGGAATGTTGTTCTAAACACCTTCGATTCATCTTGCTCATATTGCTGCTTTATTGTCCATGACTTTCCTGAGCCAGGAGTGCCAAAATATATTTTCTGCACCCAATGATTTGTATGAGTACTTGTATATATAGGTAGGCTGTTTTCTTCCCCCTTTATTATTGACTCTACCAAATCTTTTTTATCTGCAAGAAAAGCACACAAATCTGCAACAAATGACTGAGATGCATTCACCAACCTCGCACTATTTAAAATGGGTGAGACATAAAAATCTCCTCTGTCAATTGTCTTTGCTCCACTCCACCATGAATAATCGGTTATAAACCTTTCAAGGTATGATTTTGATATATCGTCTAAAGATAATTGTTGTAGACGTTTCTTTTCTTCTTCTGTCAATAATGAGCCATTCAGTTCTTTTAGTCTTTCTTTTGAAACAACCTTTAGCGCCTCTTTTTTATACCTCTGTAATTCATTATAGAAATCAGTAAAATATGAAGCAATATAAAACCATTGGTTGGGGAGGAAAATACTTAAAACTCCATTCTGATTTCCTCTGGTTTCTATCACTGCAGAATACAGATTGTAAGTAATCGTGTTACTATTGATCTCCTTCACTTGTTCCTTAAAAACCTGTGGCAAGACAAAGTCTTTCCCATCATATTGATTAAAACGACCAGCCGCTACGCTGTAAATCTGTTTTAGGTTCCTGAGTTCTTCCATATCACATTAATTGTATTACTATTTCTTCTGCAAGTCTCTTGATAACAGGAATAGCAACGCTATTTCCAAACTGATGGTATGCCTCTTTCTTCGAGACAACGATTCTAAATTCAGGATTGGAGGCATTATAGTTCTGATTGTCTGCACACTCAGGATGCTCCCATCCGTTTCCTATGATTCTATATCCTTGTAATCTTCCCGCTTCAACAGGAGTCAGTGTGCGAGGATTGAGGCCCTTATCCGACTGGTCAATAAGTATCTCGCTGCCGTCCTTCCAATAGCGGGCAGAAATGGTGCTCGTATAAGGACTGTCAGCATAGAACAGCGAGTAGCCAAACCCCTTTCCGTTCTGTTTGTTTCGCTCCTTGCGATTCCGATGACCTATCCACATGCGGTCTGAAATGGTAAATTTGGGATCCATCGTATCGCTTGGCTCGAAGATGTCAGACACCCTTGTAGGCATCGTTCCTTCTTTCAATTCTTCTTTGTTGTAGATTGTCTTACCATCAGGTGCAATACCCAATGGAAAACGGAACTCATCCACACTAACCATCTTTTTATACCAAGCGATGATAAACAAACGTTCTCTGTTCTGTGGGACGCCAAAGTATTTAGCGTTGAGTACATTGTATGAATAACCATAGCCCAGTTCATCAAGCGTTGCCAAAATCACCTTCAATGTATTGCCCTTATCATGATTCTTCAAGCCCCTTACGTTTTCAAGGAACAACACTCTTGGAGGTGTACCAGCCTCAATTTTCTCTTTGACAATGTTTGCGATGTTGAAGAACAACGTTCCTCGTGTATCATCAAAACCTCGTTTCAAGCCAGCTACGGAAAATGGCTGGCAAGGGAACCCGCCACAACAAATGTCGAAGTCTGGAATCTCTGACGGCCTGGCATCGTTGATGTCTTCGTTGAAATATAAGTATCTGCCTTCCTTGTCTTTTGTGAATAGTTTTGGCTCTAAATCCTTGTAGTTGGCTTCATAGGAAATTCGAGCATTCTTGTCCCATTCGCTTGCATAGACACACTTACCTCCAACACTATGCAAAGCCGTGTGGAATCCTCCAATTCCTGCGAATAAATCTATGAATGTAAATTTCTTCTTCGTCATTTTCTTGATTGGTGAGGGGCATGAAAAAGCCCCCTTTTCGGTTTTTGAAAAGAGGGCGTGGAAGATTGAGGAAAGCAAGGCTTAGCACAGCCTACATCAGACAACAACCTTTTTGTCCACGCCCCGTTTTGCATAGAGCGTAAACATCCGATTGATTGCATCGACGTCCGTCGCGACTCGGCAGAACTCATGCAGGCATGGCTCTGCTCTCGCTGCTCCGTCCGTTGCCTTGTCTGACTGATGCGTTCGTGAAGTGCTAATTCTGCTTTCTCAGCCTAATCAAGGATGTTAGAGACTTTTTTCTTTTATGTCGAATCCATTCTCATATTTATTATTATAGAGCAAACAGACTATACCTTCAGACTTGTTTACAGGTATATTCAAGGCGACCCCAGGACACAAAAGAAGCGCGAGTCATGGCTCAAAAGAAGCGCGAGTCATGGCTCTTCTCTTGTATCGTGAGGTCCTAGGAATTACCTGTACTACTAAGATATAAGTCATGCCCGCGCTATCGCACGGGCATCGGCTGACTTATTCAAGTAGTACAATCGAGAAATTTCCTAGGTTTCACGATACTCTGAATAAATAGCTGATGCTATTATTTACCAACGAAAGTCATACCGGCACCTCCTCTGAGGCTCGTTGAATTAAGGCCATTTTACACAGCCGCAACTCCCGCTTATGCCGCCCTCTTGCGTAAAGAGGGCTCAAACATGTTACGACGATTAGCCGATACTTGATTGCAAAGATACAAATAATTTTGGAAAGATGAACTATTTTGGGCGAAAAAAAGAATAATAAGCCGAAAAAACTTGGAAGTTTCAGAAATAGTTCGTACCTTTGCAGCCGATTTATCAAGGGGTGCTCGCTGTTGCGGGCTGAGATGATACCCTCAAACCTGATTCGGACAATGCCGACGTAGGGATGGATAGTATTTGAACACCCCCTTTACATGTTTAATATTAATAAGGTAAAAGTAAAGGTATGAAAAGATTTGTTTTAGGATTGATGGCGCTGGTAAGTGCAAGCGGTTTTGCGGAAAACGTTGAACTCGACACCACGAAGGTGGAGCAGTTGCAGGAGGTGGTGGTCCAAGGCGTCAGGGCACAGAAGAATGCCCCTTACGCCATCGCCAACATCAAGAAGACGGAACTCAATGCATTCTCCACGACGGGTAAGGAATTGCCGATGCTCTTCTCGCAGACACCGGGTGTTTTGGCATGGAGCGAGAACGGCTTAGGTACGGGTACCACCTATATGCGCATCCGTGGTGCAGGTGACTCGCGTATTAACGTCACCCTCGACGGTGTGCCCCTCAACTCGCCAGAGGACCAGTGCGTGTTCTGGGCGAATATGAACTCCTACGGTTCTCTGCTTGGAAGTGTGCAGATACAGCGCGGCGTGGGTACGTCGACGAATGGCGACGGTGCCTTTGGCGGTTCTGTGGCTCTCTCATCAGCCACACCTGATCAGCAGGCTGGGGGAGAGGTGTCGGCCTCGTATGGCTCCTTCAACACCTTCAATATCGGTGGTAAGTTCTCCACGGGTCTGTTGTGGAACAGCCTCATCCTCGACGGAGCCTACCACCAGACGAACACCGACGGTTTTATTCACGGCACCTCTGGGCGCAGCGGCTCCTACTACGGAGGTCTTACCTGGCTGGCATCGGATGATTTCGTGCTCCGCTATAAGAACATCGGTAACTTCGAGCGTACAGGACAGGCCTGGAATGGTGTTACCGCAGGCGACAATGATATGAGTCTGATGGATGGTACCTATGGCATCAATACAGGCATCAAGACCTACGAGGATATGTGGAACGTGGGTCTGGGCAAGTTTAATTCGCTCTATGAGTATCTGACCTACGATGCGGAGGGAAACTTCGCCAAGGATGCCAACGGCAACTATGTCACGGCTCGCTATCAGATGGCTGACGGCTCCTTCTGGGAAAAGACCGTCGACAACTTCTGGCAGAATCATAACATCCTTTCTGCCTCGTGGAATATCAACGACAAGTGGAGCACATCCGCTTCGCTGCACTATACCTACGGCTATGGCTATTACGAGGAGTTCCGTCCCAACAACAAATTGTCGAAGTTCGGACTGGCCGTCAACGATGATGAAGGCAACTTCATCAAGCGTTCTGATTTCGTTCGCAAGAAGGGACTCACTCAGCACACCTATGGTCTGGTGTGGAATACCAACTACAAGGATGACTCTTGGGACATCATCGGCGGTTTCGCTCTCCAGAACTTCGACGGTAACCATTTCGGCTATCTTAACTATGTTAGCAACGAAATCGTGCGCGAATATCTGATATGGCTGGAGGAAGATAACACAGGAAACATTGTCAAAGACGTGAATTTTAAGTATTACGACTCTGATGCCCACAAACTCGACGGTAACGTGTTCTTGAAGGCTGCCTATCACATCAACAACCAATGGGCCGTATTCGGCGACATCCAATACCGCCACGTGGGTTACAAGACCGACGGCTACAACGACAAATACTACCAGGAAGGTAACAGGTATCACAACCATTTGCTTGACATCGACAAAAAATACGACTTCTTCAATCCCAAGGCTGGTTTCTCGTGGAGCCTCAGCGGACATCGCGTCTATGGCTCCGTGGCCTTAAGTCATCGCGAACCGGAACGCAACAATTTCACGGATAATGGTTCCTATCCTGCCCCGAAGGCTGAACAACTGCTCGACTTCGAACTGGGCTACACCTATACTAATGATATTTGGCAGGTGGGTGTCAATGGCTATTATATGAAGTATAACGACCAGTTTGTGCAGACGGGTGAACTGAGCGATATCGGCGAGAACCTCACTACGAACATCAAGGACTCGTATCGTCTCGGTGTCGAACTCCAGGCAGGCGTCAACATCACTCCGTGGCTCTCACTCGAAGGCAACGCCGCCCTGAGCAGCAACAAGATTAAGGATTTTGACGAGGTGGTGGAGGACTGGGACAACGGTTCACAGACGATCCACTATGACAACTCTACGCTGGCCTTCTCACCGTCGGCTATCCTCAATGGCTTCGTCAATTTCCACTACAAGGGTGTTCAGGCTGTCTGGCACATGAACCATGTGTCGCGCCAATATCTCGACAACACGGAGTGCAAGGACCGCTCACTGCCCGGATATACCGTTGCCAATGCTTCGCTCAGTTACACGCTGAAGCCAAAAAAGGTGTTGAAGGAAGCCATCTTCGGCCTGAACTTCAACAATATCTTCAACCAGCGTTATGCCGCCAGCGGATGGGTCTATTCCGCCATCTACGCCAGTGGGGGACATCCCAACGACAACCGCTACTACCAGATTGGTTTCATCCCCATGGCGGGCTTCACCATGCAGGGGAATGTAACACTGAGATTTTAGCCACAGATTTCACAGATTAACACAGATTGTATGGACTTCCTGACTGCACACTGGCTCGACATTGTGACGACGGTCCTTGGGCTGGCGTATATCCTGTTGGAGTATAAGGCCAGCGTCTGGATGTGGGTTGTGGGATTCGCTATGCAGGCCCTTGGTATCGTACTCTATTATCAGAAAGGACTCTATGCCGACTGCGGTATGGAGTTCTATTATCTGGCGATGACGGTCTATGGCTATTGGCGGTGGGTGCATGGCTCCGCAGAGAAGCAGAGCCTGCCCATCCGCCATTTCCCACGTCGTCTCGTACTCCCTTGGCTCGCTGTCATCGCTGCCGTCTGGGCTCTCATCTATTGGCTCCTCGTGACGTTCACCAACTCGAATGTTCCCCTGGCCGACAGTTTCACCACCGCCCTCAGCATCGTTGGTATCTGGGCGTTGGCACATAAGTACTTGGAACAATGGTTTATCTGGATTGCCGTCGATGTGGTGACGTGTATCCTCTATTTCTATAAAGACATCCCTTTCAAGGCCAGCCTCTATGCCCTCTATGTCGTCATCGCCGTCTTCGGCTACTTCAAGTGGCGGAAAATGGTGGCGAAGGATTAGGCTTTACGCCTGGAGATGATGACGGACAGACCCATCGAAAGCAGTAACACTCCAAAGATGATGACTAATGACCATAGGGTGGGGACTTCAATGTGCGGCATGTTGATGTCGATGCCGAGTAACTTCCCAAAGTCATTGACATATTCGTTCATGGCGAGCAGCATCTTGATGCCCACGAAACTGAGGATAATTCCCAAGCCATACTTCAGATAGGTGAAATATTTCGCGACAGCGGCAAGGGCGAAATAGAGGGCACGCAGACCGAGGATAGCGAAGATATTGGAGGTGAGCACGATAAACGGATCTCTCGACACGGAGAAAACGGCGGGAATAGAATCGACGGCAAAGGCTACGTCGGTGGTCTCAATCACAAGCAGGGTGATAAACAGGGGCGTCGCCAACCATCGCCCTCCTGTATCCTGACTCCTGACAAAAAACTTGTCGTCGTGCATCTGGTCCGTCACGGGGAAGAAACGCTTAAACAGTTTCACGAAGATGTTCTTCGACGGATCGACATTCTCATTATCCTTATGGCTGAACATCTTGATGCCCGTATAGATCAGGAAAATACCAAAGATGCCCAATATCCACTCGAAGCGCTGGACCATCGCCGCACCTGCAAAGATGAAGATGCTGCGCAGTACCAGGGCTCCGAAGATACCCCAGAAAAGTACCTCGTGCTGGTATTTCGGCTTGACGCCGAAGAAGGAGAAGAGCATGAGAAACACGAAGAGGTTGTCCATCGACAGCGACTTCTCAATGATATAGCCTGCCAGAAACTCCATCGCCTTCTCGTGAGAGTCCACGGGATACCACAGAAAGATGCCAAGACAAAATACCAGCGACACACCGATCCAGACGGCGGTCATCTTCAGTGCTTCCGACACACTGACCTCGTGCTGTCCCTTCTTGCCGAACGACTTCAAGTCGATAAGCAGCATGATCAGAACCAGCACATAAAACAAGATCCACGCCCACAAGGGCATACTGATTGCTTCCATATCAGGGTGCAAAATTACAAAAAAAACTGAGTGGTAGCAAATTTTTCTCTTATCACTTTTCACTTTTACCTTTTTTTATTACCTTTGCATCCGTAAATCGTGATAATATGAAGAACGTTTCGTTTGAAAGTGTCCCGTTGCTGCGATTAGCCGTCTGTCTGATGGTCGGGATTGTCGTGGGGGAGTATGTGATAATACCCGTGTCGATGTTGCCCATATTTATAGCGATGGTGGTTGTGGCCCTGTTGCTGTGGAAGTTACCGCAGGTGCAGTCGGTGGCGATAGCACTCTGTTTCGTGGCGCTTGGTGCTCTGCTGATACAACGGCAGAAAGAGTCGCTGCAGGTGGCGTGGCCCGATGGGGAAGTGCGTTACGAGGCGGTGGTCATTTCTGAGCCAGTGGAAAAACCCAAGACGATGGCAGTGGATATCCTGTTGACGGGGAGTCAGCGAAAACTGAAGTGTTATCTCTATAAGGAGGATCGGAGTCGTAGCCTGCGGATAGGCGATGGTCTCTGCATCCAGTCGCGCATCCGCCCCACTAGCGAATGGAGGAGGGGAGCATTTGATTATCACCGTTATCTAGAGGTTCACGGTTTTACGGGACAGACATTCGTCGCCAGTTGGAAGTGGCAGAAAGCACAGGTCTCGTTGTCGAGTCTCTCTCGTCTGGAGCGCACGAGACTCTATTTCCTCCAACTGCGTAGTCGTCTGCTCAGTAGGTGGAGTGGGGATGATGACGCTTCTGCCGTTGTGGCGGCTATGACCCTCGGCGACAAGTCGGCCCTCACACAGGACCTCAAGGATGTCTATGCCGTTACGGGTGCCTCACACGTCCTCGCCCTGAGCGGTCTCCACCTCGGCATCATCTATACCTTGCTCTCCCTCCTTCTCGGTGGCCGCAAATTCTTGCGTCCCTTCGGTAGCAAGCGGCATAGCCGAGTCTTCACTATTCACTGTTCACTATTCACTATTGTTGGTCTTTGGGCGTATGTCTTCCTTGTTGGCATGCCCATCAGTGTGGTTCGTTCGGCATTGATGCTGAGTGTCTATGCCTTGTTGTCACTCGGCCACCGCGAAAAGATGTCTGTCAACACATTGGCCTTTACGGCACTGGTGCTCCTGATGTTCAATCCCCTGTCGCTTTTCGATGTGGGTTTTCAGATGTCGTTCATAGCCGTGTTTTCCATCCTCGTATGGATGCCCTTGCTGATGAGTGTCTTCCCGCCTGACTATCTCCAGACACACCGTGTGGTGCGCTGGTGCTGGGCGATGGTCGCTGTCTCCGTTGCTGCTCAGATGGGTGTCGCCCCGTTGATAGCCTATTACTTCGGACGTTTCTCCACCTATTTCCTCCTCACCAACTTCATCGTCGTTCCCACTGCCACGTTCATCCTCTGGCTCGCACCTGTTGTGGTGATAATGCCCCCTTTCATATACCTATTATTATATATAGTAAGTTTGCTGAATATCATCCTCACAAAGATTGCTGTCATCCCTTTCGCCAGTATCGAGGGTCTCCATCCCACCACCCTTCAGGTGGCGATGATCTATGTCATCATCGCATCAGTCTATCTGCTGATTCTCTGTCTTAGAAGAACACCATCACCAAGGCGGGAATGGTAAGCATAGAGATGAGGGTGGTGATAAAGGTGACTTCGGTGATGAAGGTGGTGTCTTTGCCGTGGCGCAGGCAGAGGATGGTGCCGTAGGTGGCGACGGGCATGGCGATGACGATGGTGTTGATATTCACCACGAACTCGGAGAAGCCGAGGGCACGACAGAGATAATAGATGGCTATCGGGAGGATGGCCAGACGGAAAAGGGTGGTGGCATAGACGGTGCCGTTGCCAAGCATGGCGCGGGGGGAGAGGTGTGACATCGACGAACCGACGATGAGTAGGGCAGCAGGAACAGTGATGTTGCCTATCATCGTCAATGGCTGACTGATGAAAGCGGGGATGTTGTCGATGCGGAGGGCCACAATCGCCATTGTCAGATAGGCGGCAAGCATCGGGGTGGAGTAGAGCACCTTTTTCTGAAATTTACTGCCTTCTACCTCGCTCTTCCCTGTAATCAGCATGGTGCCAATGGTGAAGACGGCAAAGGTGTTGACCACGTTGAGTACGGCGGCATAGAAAATGGCTTCGTGTCCGAAGATGGAGGCTACCACGGGATAGCCCATGAACCCTACGTTGCCAAACATTAGGGCGAAGCCAACGGGGCCTTCGTCTTCAATCCGTTTCGTCAGATAGCGGGGCAGGAGATAGGCCATGCCCGTCAGCACGATATAGGTGATGACACTGATAAGCAGCAACGGCAGGATATACTGACGGTCGGGCAGTTCGCCAGTCATCGCTGACGAGAGAATCAGTGCCGGACAGGTGATGTCGATGACTACTTTTGACAGTCGTTTGTCGAACGTGCCACCCAGATAGCCTAGTTTGCCTGCCGCGTATCCCACGACGACAATGGCAAACAAGGTTATCATCACGGTAGCCATCAATGATGCATCATGAATAGTGCATTACATATATCCCAGCCAGCGGAGGATGTCGTTGAGGTTCGCCACCACCATCAACAGGATGAGGATGCCAAAGCCGACATACTCGGCGCGAATCATGAATTTCTCAGAGGGTTTGCGGCGCGTGATCATCTCGTAAAGCAGGAACAGCACATGGCCACCGTCGAGGGCGGGGATGGGCAGGATGTTCATGAAGGCGAGGATGATTGACAAGAAAGCGGTCATCTTCCAGAAGAGGTACCAGTCCCAGACAGGCGGGAAGAGACTGCCGATGGCACCGAAACCACCGAGCGACTTGGCACCGTCGGCGGTAAACACGTATTTCATATCGCCGACATAGCCTGCGAGGACGTTCCAACCGTACTTGATGCCGGCGGGGAAACTCTCAAAGAAACCGTACTCACGGGTATAGGGCTCGTAGAGACCAGCAATGGCCTTGACGACGAAGCCTACCTTCAAGTCGGAAGTCAGGGTGACACTTATCGTGTCCGTAATTAATGAGGAATGAGAAATGAGAGATGAGGAATGTTGATTACTCTGCTGCAGTACTTTTCCGCCTTCAATGATATCATCATTTCTCATTTCTAATTCCTCATTTCTCATTTTTACCACGACGATGGTTGCGGTGCGGATTTTTAGACTGTCTTCGTGGGTCTTGGCGGCAGTCATCATATCTTCGAGGACACCGATCTGGTCAGTGAACTCATTATAAGAATCGACGGGCTTGTCGTTGATGGCCACAATACGGTCACCTTTCTGCAAACCGATGGTGGCGGCAGGGGTGTCGGCCATCACACTGTCGATCTCGCAAGGGATGAGGGGACGCACAAACGAGGGCTCCGCCTTAAGCATGCCAAGGAGGTTGAGATCACCCGGGAGATTCAACGACATTTCCTTGCCATCGCGGATGATATCAACATGGGTAGCTTCGGAGAGGTCGCGGTAGAGGTCGGCGGAGAAGTCCTTGAAAGCACCTTTCTCTGTGCCGACGAGGATATCACCGTCCTGGAAGCCGAGGGCCTTCGCCTCGGTGTTGAACTTCATACCGAGGTTCATGTCCTTCACGGGGATGTAGGTGTCGCCCCAATGGTAGAGGATCATGGAGTAGATGAACAGGGCGAGGAGGAAGTTGACGAGCACACCACCAATCATAATCAGCAAACGCTGCCAGACGGGTTTTACACGGAACTCCCAGGGGTGGGCCTCTTCCGACAACTTCTGGTTGGTCTCGTCGATCATACCGTCGATGGCGCAGTAACCTCCAAGGGGCAACCAGCCCAGGCCATATTCGGTGCCTACATATTCCTTCACTGTCGTCTTCGTGGTCTCACCCTTGTCGTCTTTTTCTTCCACTTCCTTGGTAGGCACCTCTTCAGGCGTCAGTTTCAGCAGTCGACGCACCCAGGTGTCGTAGGTACTGAGGATGTGGAATTTGGGGTTGAAGAACAGATAGAACTTGGTGACGCGCACCTTGAAGAGTTTTGCAAACGTGAAGTGCCCCAATTCGTGGAGCAAAACAAGCAGGCTGATAGCCAGCAAGAACTGAAACAGTCTTATCAAAAATATGTCCATTGTCGTTTATTTGTTCATTAATTCTGTGGCGATACGGCGCGCTTCGGCGTCGGTCGCGATGTATGTGTCGTAGGAGGGATTCTTGTCGAAGGTGGCGCGGGCCATCGTCTCGGCGATGATGTCACCCATCTGTAAGAAACCACACTTGTCTTCGAGGAAACCGCGGTTGACGATTTCGTTGGCAGCATTGACGATGCACGGCATGTTACCGCCCTTGTCGATGGCCTCGAAGGCGAGGGCGAGGCAACGGAACTTCTTCAAGTCAGGTTCGAAGAATTCGAGATGCTGGGCCTTGAATAGGTCGAGGCGTTCGCCGCTGAGGTGCAGGCGCTGCGGGAACGAGAAGGCGTATTGTATCGGCAGACGCATGTCGGGCACACCGAGTTGGGCCTTCACGGAGCCGTCCTGGAACTGCACGGCACTATGGACAATGCTCTGGGGATGCACCAATACCTGTATCTGTTTGGCATCGACACCAAACAGCCACTTGGCCTCGATAACCTCGAAGCCTTTGTTCATCATTGAGGCAGAGTCGATGGTGATCTTGGCCCCCATGTCCCATGTGGGGTGGCGCAGGGCGTCGGCCTTCGTCACGTGGGCGATCTCCTCCATTGTCTTCAAACGGAACGGACCACCTGAGGCTGTCAACAGAATCTTTTCTATCGGGTTATGATCCTCGCCGACAAGACTCTGGAAGATGGCGGAGTGCTCGCTGTCAACGGGTAGGATGGGGGTGTGGTACTGTTGGGCGAGTTGGAGGATGAGTTCTCCGGCCACCACCAGCGTCTCCTTGTTGGCGAGACAGATGGTCTTGCCAGCCTTGATGGCATGGATGGTGGGGTTGAGGCCCGCAAAGCCTACCATCGCGGTAAGTACCATGTTAATGGGTCCTGCCTCCACAATCTCATTGAGGGCCTTTGCACCGGCATATACCTTCACGTCGGGCAGGTCGCTCATCAACGATTTCAGTTCGTCGTATCTCGCTTCGTTGGCGATGACGATGGCGGCAGGCTTAATAGACCTCATAGAGATCACTGTGTTCCTCGATGACTTCGAGGGCCTGGGTTCCTATCGACCCCGTAGAGCCGAGAATGGCGATTTGTCTTTTCATAAGTCGAGTAATCCTTTGGGGATGTTTATCGTAATTATTCTGTTTTCTTTGTCGATGCCGGTAATGAGGTCTTCGGAGGCGGGGATGAGTCGGCCGTCTTCGAGACAGAAGAGAATGTTGAGGGTCGTGTCATCGACGCTGGCGATACAGCCTACCGGCTGGCCGCTATTGGCATCTATGATGTCGAAACCCACGATGGCAGCCCAGGTGATGGTGTCATCGTCGCTGTCGGCGAGGGCACGGGGAAACCAGACATCGCAGCCTGTCAGTTCTCGGGCCCGCTCCTGAGTGTCGATGTCGCAGAACTTCACGATGGCGGTGGTGTCGCTGCGG
>CACZVE010000052.1 GCA_902784565.1 uncultured Prevotellaceae bacterium | reverse complement strand
TTCCGAACAGAGAAGTTAAGCCCGCCTGCGCCGATGGTACTGCAATGCAATGCGGGAGAGTAGGAGGCCGCCCCCTTTTTTCAGAAAAGGAAAGCCCTGGAGAGAAATCTCTGGGGCTTTTTCTTTGTTGCTTCAGATATTTTTCCTACCTTTGCAACTGTAAATGCAGAGACTGAAGTATCTATTCGTCTGGCTGAGTCGTATCGGACATTGTCGCGGCTTCGGCATCCAGTCGCCTACTGACTACTGGCTGGTACGCTATGTTATCAATGAACATTGGCCTTATTATCAGTATGAGGCGTTGGGAAAGGAGGACGACTGGTTGACGCGGAAATTAGGGCAACTCTATTTTCGTCTGGCCAACTGGCGACAGCCTGAGATGATTGAGAGCGACGGTTATCAGGAATACCTGCAGGCAGGATGTAAGAAAGCCACTTTCGGAGAATCACCGGAGTTGATTCGTTTGACGCTGGATGGAGACTATCGCCAGCGACTCGCCTATATATATAATAAGGTGTACGACGATACGGTGCTCGTTGTGGAAAATATCTGGCGGAATCGTGATTTCTGGAAGGAACTGAAGGCTGATAAACGAGTTCGGGTGACTTTCGATCTCTATTATTGCGGTATTGCGTTGTTTGACAAAAAGCGACATAAGCATAACTATATCATTAACTTCTAATCTAACTGACAAAAGAATATGAAAATAACAAAGGTTTATACCCGTACAGGTGACAAAGGTGAAACGAGTCTGGTGGGTGGTGTGAGAATCAAGAAGAGTGACATCCGCTTAGAGGCCTATGGCACGGTGGACGAACTGAGCGCCCATTTGGGGATGCTCGTGGCAATGCTGCAGGAGGGTGAGGAACGCGACCTTGTTATTCGGGTGCAGAACAATCTTTTCAACGTCTGCACCCATCTGGCTACCGATCAGAGTCAGACGCCGCTCTATCCCTCTGCTCATCTGGCTGATGGTGAGATTGAGATATTGGAGAGGCGTATCGATGAACTGATGAAACAGTTACCGGAGCGACAGGGATTCATTCTGCCGGGAGGTGTGCCTGCAGCATGTCAGGCCCATATCTGCCGAACCGTATGCCGCAGGGCAGAACGTCGCATCGCAGCCCTTGCCGAAGTAGCGCAAATTGACCCTGAAATGCAGCAGTACGTGAACAGATTGAGTGACTATCTCTTCGTTTTGGCCAAAATAATAAATTTTAACGAAGGAAAAAGTGAAATTGTCTGGCAAAATGTTTGCAAATAAGAAATAATTGTGTACTTTTGCGGGCAAATTCAGCGCATGCTGGTTTGGAACGAGACAATAATAACTATTAAGATTTAAAAACTATGTACTGGACACTTGAATTAGCATCAAAGTTGGAAGACGCTCCCTGGCCTGCAACCAAGGACGAATTGATAGATTATGCCATACGCTCTGGAGCCCCCTTGGAGGTCCTTGAGAACCTGCAAGAGATAGAGGACGAAGGCGATGTCTACGAAAGCATCGAGGAGATATGGCCTGACTATCCGACAAAAGAAGACTTTCTCTTCAACGAGGATGAATATTAAGCCGTAGGGCTTTCAAAGTTAATGATAATTAACGAGGTGTGAAGTTATATTACTTTCATACCTCGTTTTCATGTTCCTTTGGGTGCCGTTTTAAGTGGCGTTAAGCGAAAAAAAACGCCAGCCATAACAAAACCTGTGGCGTGGAGTTGATGGCTGCTTACAGACGCCCCAAGTTCACCGCCGATTGGAACTTAACTTGGACCCACACCTTCAAGTCAAACCTCATTGACCTTGCCCTGTACGAGAAACTGAACTCCTACTGTCCTTATGACATCGATGACAACAACAACACACCGGCCATCATGTGCAAGGAGATGCCTGCCCGTTGCATCCTGAACATCGGAGGCGAATATACGTTTGGCCCCGTTACCCTCGGGCTGAACATCCACAATCTCCTGGGCACCCGTTATCATCGTAGTGGTATGAACACCAATGTTATCCCGCAGCAGGGGCGCTGGTTCCTCGCCACTCTCGGTGTCCAATTCTGATTCATATATTAATCGACTCATGGAATGTCATATATAATCGATAATGACGAAACAACCTTCAGATGCAATAATCTGGAGGTTGTTTCGTTATAATAACGTGTATAAAGGTTGTGTTATAGTATGCCTGTTGGTGTTTTCTTCTATCAAGGGATGGGCTCAGCAGGATGTTTCCTTCGGCCATTACTGGGCGATGGAACCATCGTTTAACCCTGCATCAGCCGGTAAGGAAGAAAAACTGAATGTCGCTATCGCCTATGCGATGCAAATGGTCGGATTTGAACATAACCCTAAGACGATGTATGCTGCAGCCGACATGCCTTTCTATGCGATGAACGCCTATCACGGTGTGGGTGTTCAGATTATCAATGATGATATTGGTCTGTTTTCCCATAAGCGACTTGGCTTACAATATGCCTATAAGAAATCACTCCTTGGTGGAACGTTGAGTGCGGGCGTGCAAGCCTCAGTATTGAGTGAGGGCTTCACCGGTTCGAAGTTGGAAGTCATTGATGACGGCGACGAAGCACTTCCCAAATCAGATGTCACCGGAACGGGCTTAGACCTCAGTGTGGGCTTGTATTATACCCACCGTAATTGGTATGCGGGTGTCTCGGCCTTGCACTTCAATTCTCCGTGTGTGGAACTGGGTGAAACCAACGAATACAACATCTCTTCATCATATTATTTGACGGGCGGATACAATATTCGGCTCAGAAATCCGTTCTTATCAATACACACCTCTGCTTTGGGGCGTACTGACGGTGTGGACTGGCGGGCCGATATCACGGGTCGTCTGGTGTACACACATGAGAAGAAGATGATGTATGCGGGCGTGTCGTATAGTCCGACGAAATCAGTGACAGCAATGATTGGCGGCAACTTCCACGGCATCCATCTGGGATACAGTTACGAGGTCTATACATCGGCCATCAACATTGGTAACGGAAGTCACGAGTTATTCGTGGGTTATCAGACCGAACTGAATCTCTACAAGAAAGGACGGAACCTGCATAAAAGTGTGAGATACCTGTAATGAGTGAATAACGAATAGTGAATAACGATAAGAAGATATGACACGAAAGAATGTTAATAGGAAGGCGAAAAGGCAGGCGAGGAGTGCTTCACTTCTTTGCCTCTTCACCTTTTCACTTTTATTATCGAGTTGCTTCGGCAGTAAGTTGGCTTCGTCTGGTGGTGGCGAGGTGACGGGAACAGGCGGAAGGGCCTTCTCGGAACCGACGCCATATGGTATGACCCTGATCAAACGGGGACATCTGAAGATGGGTATTGAGTCTCAGGACAGTCTTTGGGGTAAGCAGACGCCCATCCGTGACATCTCTGTGGATGGTTTCTGGATGGACGAGACAGAGGTGACGAACTCCAAGTACCGTCAGTTTGTGAATTATGTGCGTGACTCCATCCTTCGTGAACGTCTGGCAGAGATCGATGAGACCTACCGTATTGCCAAGACCGACAAGGATGGTGAGGAGATAGGCTCCATGATCAACTGGAAGAAGGCACTGCCCCGAAAACCGAGTGAGGATGAACAAGAAATCATCGACGGTCTCTATGTCACCAACCCCGTGACAGGTGAGAAGATGCTCGACTATACTCAGTTGAACTATCGCTACGAGGTTTATGACTACACGGCTGCAGCCCTGCGTCGTAACCGTCTGAATCCGGAAGAGCGCAACCTGAATACGGATGTTGCCGTCAATTCCAACGAGGAAGTCTGGATCTCGAAGGATACAGCCTACGTGAATGATGAGGGTAAGATCGTGCGTGAGACCATCAACCGTCAGTTGACGGGTCCTTGGGACTTCCTCAATACGTACATTGTAAATGTCTATCCCGACACGACCTGTTGGGTGAACGACTTCCCCAATGCCGACAATGAGACTTATATGCGTTACTACTTCTCTAATCCCGCCTATAACGACTATCCCGTGGTAGGTGTGACGTGGGAACAGGCGAATGCTTTCTGTGCCTGGCGTACAGAATATCTGTTGAAGGGCCTCGGTCCTGCAGCCCGTTATGTGCAGCGCTATCGTCTGCCGACAGAGGCTGAGTGGGAGTATGCGGCCCGTGGCAAGGATCAAAATGAATTCCCGTGGGATAACGAGGATGTGGCCAGCGGCAGAGGCTGTTTCTTTGCCAACTTTAAGCCCGATAACGGTAACTATACGAAGGATGGTAATCTGATTACCAGTCGGGTGGGTATTTATTCCGCCAATACCAACGGTCTCTTCGATATGGCTGGTAATGTGGCCGAGTGGACCAGCACCATCTATACTGAGGCAGGTGTGGAAGCGATGAATGATATCAATCCGCAGTTGAAGTACAATGCCGCCATTGAGGATCCCTATCGTCTGAAGAAGAAGAGTGTGCGTGGCGGTTCATGGAAGGATCCTGAGTCGTATATCCGTTCGGCCTGGCGCTCTTCTGAGTATCAGAACCAGCCTCGTTCCTATATCGGATTCCGTTGTGTGCGCAGTCTGGCAAATACAGTTAGTGAGAAAACCAAAACTTCGAAAAAGAAATGACTACATACAGTAAACTGAATATCATCTACCGCTTACAGAAGTGGATGGATAGTGTGCCGGGGCAGACTTTCCTGAACTATGCCTATAGTTGGGGAGCCTCTATCGTGATCTTGGGTACGCTCTTTAAACTGACCCACCTGCCGGGAGCCAACTTCTTCCTGTTCTTAGGTATGGGTACCGAGGTGTTTGTGTTCTTTATCTCTGCTTTCGACCGTCCTTTCGACAAGACGACGGATGGTATGGAACTGGATACGCATATGAAGACCGGTGAGGATGAAGTGGAAGTAGAAGAGGGCGGCAAGGCCACTGTTATCGGTGGCAATGGCGGCACCATCATCATCGGTGGTGGCGGTTCTATTGGTGGCGGCTCTATCGGCAGTGCTGGCGATAGTTCGGAAAGCGTAGGTGAGGCTGGTACGCCGAGTCAGACCAGTATCGATACTGAGGCTATCGCAGCCGTCTCTTCCTCAGTGACCACAATGGCTGGTGGTGCACCAGTTGTGCTGCCTGAGGTGAATCCTGAATTAGAGGAGGCTACAGCCAACTATGTCGATGAACTGAAACGTCTCACCGAGATGCTTTCGAAGGTATCCGAACAGAGTGAGCGTCTGGCCCGTGACTCCGAGGAGATGGAGAACCTGAACCGTACGCTGACGGGTATCTGTAAGGTCTATGAGATGCAGTTGAAGAGTGCCAGTTCGCAGATCGGCACCATCGACGAGATCAATGAACAGACTCGTAAGATGGCCGAGCAGATAGCAGAACTCAATAAGATCTACGCCCGTATGATTGAGGCGATGACCGCAAAGATGAACGTATAAGACTATGGCAATCAGGAAAAGACCAGTCTCTCCGCGCCAGAAGATGATCAATCTGATGTACGTCGTCTTGATGGCTATGCTTGCGCTGAATGTCTCGAACGAGGTGCTCAACGGCTTCTCCATCGTGGAGGAGAGTTTGAAGCGCACGACATCCAACGCGACCCTGGAGAATCTGGCTATATATGATGACTTTGCCGTGCAGATGAAGAAAAATCCGCAGAAGGTCAAGCAATGGTACGACAAGTCGCAGCAGGTGAAGGAGATGAGTGGTAAACTCTATGACCTGATTGACGAACTGAAGCATGCCATTGTGGTGGAGGCTGACGGCAAGGATGGCGATGTGAAGAACATCCGTAACAAGGAAGATCTGGAGGCTGCCAGTCAGGTGATGCTGTCTCCGGCACGTGGCCGAGGCAAGGAACTCTTCGAGGCTGTCAATGCCTATCGGGCTAATATGTTGAAGATGGTCACCACGCCCCGCCAGAAGAAACTGCTTATCTCCACCCTGACGACGGATGTTCCTAAGAGTGCCAAGGCGATGGGTAAGAACTGGCAGGAGTATATGTTTGAGGCCATGCCCGCTTCCGCTGCCGTTACCCTGCTTTCGAAACTGCAGAGTGATGTGCGTTATGCCGAGGGTGAGGTGCTTCATACTCTGGTACAGAACATCGACGTGAAAGATATCCGTGTGAATGCCCTTGAAGCCTTTGTGATTCCTAACTCACAGACCATCGTACGGGGTGATAAGTTCTCGGCCCATATTGTCATGGCTGCTGTGGATACCACTCAGGTGCCGGATATCTATATCGGTAATCAGAAGGTGACGCTCCACGATAATCTCTATGAACGCATCTGTAATGCAACAGGTGACTTTACGCTGGCAGGTTATCTGGAAACGGTGAATGGTAATGGCGAACGTATCCGTCGTGACTTCTCGCAGAAGTACACTGTGGTCGATCCCAGTGCCACCGTCAGTGCCGACCTGATGAACGTGCTTTATGCCGGTTATAACAACCCCGTCAGTATCAGTGTGCCGGGTGTACCCCTGAATAAAATCACGGCTACGATGTCGGGTGGTACTCTCCAGCCTGTAGGCCCTGGAAAGTATATCGCCCGTCCGTCGACGGTAGGACAGAATGTCACCTTTACCGTGATGTCTACCAATACGGGACGTGCCCAACAGATGGGACAGTTCTCGTTCCGTGTCCGTAAGTTGCCTGATCCTACACCTTATATTAATATGAAGGATGAGCACGGCAATCCCACCCGCTATAAGGGAGGCGGACTGGCAAAGGCACAGTTGGTGGCAGCCGATGCCATTGGTGCTGCCATCGATGACGGTATCCTCGACATCGCCTTCCGTGTGCAGAGTTTCGAGACCGTGTTCTTCGACAATATGGGTAATGCCGTTCCGATGGCATCTGAGGGTGCACAGTTCTCTGCCCGTCAGAAGGAGAACTTCCGTAAGTTGACGCGCAACCGCCGGTTCTATATCTCCCGTGTGACGGTAGTCGGCCCCGACGGTCTGACACGTACGCTCCAGAACCCGATGGAGGTGATTGTAAAGTAATTAAGAAGTTAAGTAGTTAAGAATTTAAGAAGATATGAAGAGAGTATTATTCTTATTGACGATAGTGCTGGTGGCAGGGACAGTGATGGCCCAGCCGAAGGCACGCCGTGTGCAGCAGCAACAGCAGGCAGAACAACAGAAAAAGACAAGCAGTTCTTCGTCGTCTACCATGACCAGACGTGCGCAGATATCGTTCCCTACGGCATTGGAGGTGCCTGAGGATGTGGTGTGGCGGCGCGACATCTACCGCGAGATCAATCTCGAGGACGATCCGAATGCCGGACTGTATTATCCCGTGGAGCCACAGGGTAAGCAGGTCAACCTGTTTACCTATCTCTTCAAGTTGGCTCAGAACGGCTATATCCCCATCTACGAGTATCCGACGGATGGCAGTGATGTCTTTGAGGATGCCTCGAAGGTACAGATGAAGACCGTCCTCGACAACTACCATATCTTCTACGAGGAGCAGAACGGTAAGTTGAAAGTGGATAATAGCGACATTCCCTCTGCCGAGGTGAAGAAATATTATCTGAAAGAAAGTGCCTACTATGATCAGGCCAACTCTTCCTTCCGTATCAAGGTATTGGCACTCTGTCCTATCATGCTGCGTGAGGATGACTTCGGTGGAGAAGCCACACAGTACCCCCTCTTCTGGGTGAAATACAGTGACTTGGAACCTTTCCTGAACCGTCAGACGGTGATGACTTCCAGTCTGAACAATGCCGCCACGATGTCGATGGACGACTATTTCACCATGAATAAATACAAGGGTAAGATCTATAAGACCACGAACATGCTCGGTAAGACGTTGGCTCAGATCTGTGACGGTGATACCACCAAACTGACGGCTGAGCAGAAACGTATCGAGGCAGAGTTGGAGGCTTTCCGTAAGAATATCTTCGGCGACCCTGCCAAGCGCGATTCCCTCGACAGCATCGCCAATGCCAATCCACAGAATGTGAAGGCCGCCAGGAAAGCCAAGGCTCAGAAGGCCAAGCAGAACAGTGTCCGTCGCACCAAGGTCAGTGGTGTGAAGACCAAGAATACGCCGGCAGCCTCTGCCAGTGGCTCTGCCCGCGTGACGGTACGCCGCGAAAGACATTAAATGCACATTCCTGAAATATTTTTTGAAAAAAGAGCGATTATTCGCTCTTTTTTTATATCTTTGCAGCGTGTAACTTATAATTGATCAATTATGAAAAGGTTTTTTTCTTTAGTAGTGCTGTTCTCAGCCATGACCATGGCTGTGCAGGCACAAAGTATCAAGTTCGGTATCAAGGGCGGACTTGATGTGACAAACATGAGTTTTGATGAGAAGGTGTTCGATACATCCAACAAAGCAGGTTGGTTTATTGGTCCTTCTTTGAAGGTCGGTCTTCCCATTGTGGGATTAGGAGTCGACATCTCTGCTTTCTACGATCAGAAGAAATCGGAACTCAACAATGAGACCATTACCCAGAAGAGCATTCTCGTTCCTGTGAACGCACGTTTCGGTTTCGGACTGGGCAGCAAGGCAAGCATCTATCTCGCAGCAGGTCCGCAGGTCAGTTTCAATGTGGGCGATGATGAGTTTAAGTGGACGGACAAGAGCAATCTTGAGAACACCTTCCAACTGAAGAAGTCTGCATTCAGCATCAACCTCGGTGCAGGTGTCTCCGTCATGGATCATCTGGAGATTGGCTTTGCCTACAATATCGGTCTGGGCAAGACTGCCGATGCCTCCGTCAAGGGTGCTGTTAATGATATCATCAAGGACGACACCGCCCCCAAGTCCTGGCAGATTTCAGCCGCTTATTATTTCTAAGATAGGCTTTGTTCGTCGACGTCATTCTCCCTTTGCCGCTCGACGGTGTCTTCACCTATTCCGTCCTACAACCGTGGGGGGAACAGGTGAAGATTGGTATTCGGGTATTGGTTCCCTTTGGGCGTAAGACTCATGTTGGCATTGTTGCCAAGACGCACAAAGGACCTCTCCCCACAGATTTTCAGATCAAGGACATCCTTCAGGTGTTGGATGCCGAGCCGATCCTGCTTGATACGCAGTTGCGTCTCTGGCAGTGGATTGCCGACTATTACATGTCGCCTATCGGTGAGGTCTATAAGGCTGCACTCCCCTCTGGCTTAAAAGCGGAGGATGGCTATAAGGCCAAGACGGAAACCTATATCCGACTGACACCGAACTTCTGTAACGAACAGGCACTCCATATCGCGCTCGACATGTTGCAGCGTGCTCCTAAACAACTCAAAGTTCTTGTCGATTTCCTCACTTTGACTGAATCCGGCGACGGCTCACTCTCCCGTGATGAACTCTTGAATGAAGGTCATACGCTCCAGACCGTCAATGCCTTGCAGAAGCGCGGTATCCTGGAGACCTACGAGAAAGAAGTCGGACGTCTGAATCATGGTGGAGAACCCCATCTTGACAACATCAAACCGTTGAGTGCGCACCAACAGGATGCCTATAACCAGATACAGTTCTCGTTTCTCAAAAAGAACGTGACCCTTCTTCATGGTGTCACCTCCAGCGGCAAGACGGAGATTTATATCCATCTAATTCGTCAGGCGCTTGAACAAAAGCAACAAGTACTCTACCTTCTGCCAGAGATAGCCCTGACGGTTCAGATCATGCAACGTCTGCAACATGTCTTCGGCAATCGTCTCGGCATCTACCACTCCAAGTATTCCGATGCCGAACGCGTGGAGATCTGGCAGAAACAACTCTCCCAGAATCCCTACGATGTCATCCTCGGTGCCCGCAGTGCCGTGTTCCTGCCTTTCCAACGTCTCGGACTGGTCATCATCGACGAGGAACACGAGACTTCCTATAAGCAGCAGGATCCCATGCCCCGCTATCATGCCCGCAGTGCCGCCATCATGCTGGCACAGTTGTTTAAGGCTAAGACATT
>CACZVE010000051.1 GCA_902784565.1 uncultured Prevotellaceae bacterium | reverse complement strand
TTTCGCTGATGCGAAAGAATATGACTATGCCCCCGTTGACCTGGGCGATGCCATCGAGAACTACAAGCAGATTCTCGACATCACTGGCGACGTGGCTGCTAATATCATCGAGCCAAACTCTGAGAGCGTCGACCTGGAAGGTCCGCACCTCGAGAACGGTCGTATGATCTACGCCTCTAAGACTTACGAGAACCTCGACGCCACCCGCAAGGCTGGCCTGTGGGGTGTCTCCATGCCCCGTCGTTATGGCGGTCTGAACCTGCCTAACGCTGTGTTCTCTATGCTGAGCGAGATGATTTCAGCTGCTGATGCTGGTTTCCAGAACATCTGGAGTCTGCAGAGCTGTATCGATACGCTGTACGAGTTCGGTAGCGAGGAGCAGCGTCAGAAGTACATCCCCCGCGTTTGTGCTGGTGAGGGTATGTCTATGGACCTGACAGAGCCTGATGCTGGTTCTGACCTGCAGCGCGTGATGCTGAAGGCCACCTTCGACGAGAAGGAGAACTGCTGGCGCCTGAACGGTGTGAAGCGTTTCATCACTAACGGTGATAGCGACATCCACCTCGTGCTGGCCCGCTCTGAGGAGGGCACTAAGGACGGACGTGGTCTGTCAATGTTTATCTACGACAAGCGCCAGGGCGGTGTCGATGTACGTCACATCGAACACAAATTAGGTATCCACGGCTCACCTACCTGTGAACTTACTTATAAGAATGCCAAGGCAGAACTCTGCGGAAGCACTCGTCTGGGTCTGATCAAGTACGTGATGGCTCTGATGAACGGTGCTCGTCTGGGTATCGCTGCACAGTCTGTAGGTGTTGAACAGGAAGCTTACAACGAGGGTCTGGCTTACGCCAAGGAGCGTCAGCAGTTTGGTGAGGCTATCATCAACTTCCCTGCTGTGTATGATATGCTTTCTCGCATGAAGGCCAAACTCGATGCTGGTCGTGCCTTGCTCTACGAGACAGCCTGCTATGTGGACATCTACAAATGCTTAGAGGATATTGAAAGAGACCGCAAGTTGGAACCCGAGGAGAAGCAGGAACTGAAGAAGTACCAGCGTCTGGCTGATGCCTTCACCCCACTTGCCAAGGGTATGAACTCAGAGTACGCCAACCAGAACGCCTACGATGCCATCTCTATCCATGGTGGCTCGGGCTTCATCATGGAGTACAAGAGTCAGCGCCTGTTCCGCGATGCCCGTATCTTCTCTATCTACGAGGGTACCACTCAGCTGCAGGTGGTTGCTGCCATCCGCTACATCACCAACGGCACCATGCTGAACAACATCAAGGACATGATTGCCAATATCGAGGTGAGCGATAGCCTGAAGAACCTGAAGGCTCGCGTAGAGAAACTGATCCCCGTTTACGAGGAGGCCCTTAACAATGTGAAGGCTTTGGAGAATCAGGACGCTCAGGACTTCCTGGCTCGTCGTCTCTACGACATGACTGCTGAGCTGGTAATGAGCCTGCTCATCCTGCGCGACGCCACCAAGGCTCCCGAACTCTTCGAGAAGAGCGCCAACGTATACGTTCGCATGGCCGAGGAGGATGTACTTGGTAAGAGTGCCTATATCAAGGTCTTCCAGGTAGAGGATCTTGAGAGTTTCAAGGCCGTTCAACCAGAAGAAGAGGCTTGATGACTGAACAAGAATTAGACGAAAGAGTCAACCGTGCGGTTGATAATTTCATGGCCGGATATGGCTGCTGCCAAAGTGTGGTGGCAGCCTTTTCCGACCTATACGGTCTCGACGACACCCTCGCCAAGAAGATTGCCGCAGGCTTTGGCGGTGGCGTGGGTCGCCTGCGCATGATGTGTGGTGCCGTATCAGGCATTGTCATGCTCGTCGGTCTCGATTGCGGACAGACGGAGGGTAGTGACAGTGAAGGGAAATCCGCTTGCTACAAGGTCGTACAGGATCTGCTGGCTCAATTCAAGGCAGAAAACGGCAGCCTTATCTGTGCCGAGATTCTCGGTATCAAGGGCTATGAGAAGGCCCCTTGTAGTTATGTTGCCTCTGAGCGCACGGCAGAGTACTACAAGTCGCGCCCCTGTGCCGCCAAGGTCGAAAGTGCCGCCCGTATCTTCGCCAACTACCTTAAAAACAAATAGTATACAAGTTTCATGTAATGTACCGTCCCTTCGTTACACGAGCGGGTCACTATACTCGTATGCCGCTAATAGTTTGGTTTGCACTGGTGGTGAACACGAATGAGAAAACTACTGCTGCAACTGTGCTCATGAGCATCTTCTTTGCATTGAAATTCTTTGTTGTCATAACTTTAATTTTATTGATTATACTTTGTTATTATCTATGTCGCTTGTTTCTTTTGACACTGCAAGGACAGTGCAAGTCGAATGCAATCAAAGCTCGCTTTAGATTGCTGAGGCGCAGCCTGTCTTAGCGAGAGCAAAGATATGGCGATTTTCAGCAGATTCCAAGAAAAAACTCAGATTCTTTTCCAACTTGTGTGGACAAACGAACAATCTTTGGACAAATCGCAGAAACAGGCCAAAAAGTAGTCCAAAGTTTATTTTATTCTGAAAAACTTGCCTTAAAACTGGGAGAAGATATCCTGAGGTCGGAATTTTATGCCCTGGATCTGAAGGATAATTTCCCGGGGTCGGAATATCTTCCCCCCCAATCCGGGTCACGTTTTCCCGAGGTCGGGATTTCTTCCCCCCCATTCCAAGGCATGTTTCTCCGGAGTCGGAATATCTTCTCCTCAAACGGAGGCATCATTTCCCGAGGTCGGAATTATTTGCCCTAGATTCAAGGCATAATTCTCCGGGGTCGGGATTTCTTCGCCCAGAATTGGGACACGATTTCCCGACCTCGGAATATCTTCTCCCCGATTTGAGGCTGTTTTTTTGCAGATCAAAATGACATGCTTCAGATTTCTGGCAGACCATTCAAAAACTTCAAAACCCTGCCCTAAATCTGGGACATACCTATGCACAGGGGGCAAAAATATGCCTCAGATTCTGGGCTTATTTTCGAATTACCTAAGTGTATCGGCGCATTTTTTGTGATCTCGATTTTATTTTGTACCTTTGCAGCCGAATCAAGGAGTGGACCATCATGATGAAGAAGAGCATATTCCGTAAGATACAGTCGTTTCTGCTCATGGCAGTTCTGCTGGTTTGTTGTTCAAACCGCAACTATCCTGTAGAAACGAAAGACTCTGTCAGTTGGCACTTCCCGTTGCCGGGAGCAAAAGTCATCAGTCCCTATGGCAAGCGTGGTGGACGGATGCATTCAGGAGTCGATCTCAAGACAAAGGATAAAGACTCTATCTATGCCGCATTTGCGGGGGAAGTGGTATTCTCTGACAAATACTACGGCTATGGCAACTACATCCGCATCATGCATCCCAACGGTCTGGAAACCTGTTATTCCCACAACTCGAAGAACCTGGTGAAGAAAGGCCAGCATGTCAAGGCCGGACAGGTCATCGCCCTTGTTGGTCAGACAGGGCGTGCCACGACGCCCCACCTGCATTTCGAAGTGCGTGTCAAAGGAAAGACCCGCAATCCCGCCAACTATTTCGACCTCAACAAGGGGGTTATTAAGAAGCGATAACCCTTTGAGATTACCGCGTCAGGGAGAACTTGACGGAGAGACCGAAGTCGCGGGTGGTCGTCGGGTAACTGGAAGACGAGAGCAATGGGGTGTTCGTCTGCTGGTCGTAGTAGGCAGAAAGCGTCAGCAGACGACTCAAGGTATAGTCAGCCATGAAGGAGATCTTCAGGGCAGAGTTACCAGAAGAGGCGGCGGATGTGCGAGTAGCAATGTCGCGGGTGATGGCAGCCTGTTTACGGAAAGAGATGTCGAGGCGCAGGTTCAGGTCGTGGTTGACGCCACGAGAACTGGAAGAAGTGGATGACCCGGATTTTTCGGAGTCACTGTTTTTTCCAGATTTGTTACGATTCTGCGCCTTCTTCACCTTCCTGCTACCGCCTGCCCCAAAGAGATTAAAGTCCCTCAGTTTATAGGCGAGGCCCACGACGAAGTCGTTGGAACGCTGTTCATTGATCTGCACACTCGTCATCGAGAGGTTCAATACGCGTGTGGTGCGATACTCCACCTTTGCCGTGAGATCGTTCTGGAAGGTCGCATCGACACCGAGCAACGGTGAGAACGACTCGTTGATGCTCACCGTCGAGACATTATACATCGACGAAGGCTGGAGCAGGCCCGTGGTCTGGTCTGTCGTGAAGCCGAGACCACCCATATACTCCTGCCAAGAACTGTAGGAGGCATACGAGCCGACACTGAACACCGACTTATAGGCGTGGTTGATGTTGAACGACTTGAAATGGGCACTGAACCATGTGAGTTTCGCCAGTCCCGCATAACGGATGGTCCAGTTGGGCAACAACTTCGCGAGTTTCGGGAAGATGTCGAGTGCACCCCGGCCACTGTAGGTGTAGGCCTCCAGGAAGGCAGGAATCATCACGTCGGCACTGTAGGGATTGACCTCGCCAATGGTGCTACCACCGTAGGGTGTGCCTGCTTCAGGATACTGGGAGGCAACCCGCTGACGGTATTCCGGCAACAAATCACAGAACTTATCGAAGGTACCGGAATGATAGCCGCTGTTGGCATCGCCCATCCCTTCGAGGGCTCCCTTCAGAGAGATGGTGGTCATATTGAACGTACCGCTATAGGTGGTCGGCATACCGGCATACATATACTGAATGCTCTTGGCACGGGTATCGGTACGCGAGGCGTTGAGGTCGACCTTCAGGTCGCGGAGCGGTTCGATGACAGCCCGTATCTGGAAATCACTGCTGCTGTTGATGGTGGCAGGCGTGGCGACATTGTCGTTGGAGAGTAGCCAACCTCTTTCGTAGGCCTTGTCCAGATAGCCGTCACCGATGGTACCGAAGGCGAAGTCGAGTCCCGGGGTGAGTCCACCAGCCGTACGCTGTCCGAAGGCGTCGCCGACGTTCGGCAGGAAGCCCGGCAGCATCATCGAGTACTGACTACGGTAGGAGAAGTTGATGCTACGCAACATCATCAGCAGACGGGCCGCACTCTGGGCGGGCTTGTACCACCACTGATTCTCGGAGGGTGTCTTCGCCACGACGGAGAGTTTGATATCCACCGTGTCCTTCGACTTGATGAGGATCTTGTTCTCATCGATGACCTTGTATTTCACGTCGTAGGGTTTGCCGTCCTTGGTGCGGGCGGTGACGATGAGACGCTTCGACTTCTTGTTGTGCGCTACGGTGATAGTGGTATCAGGCTTGAGGGTGATCTCACGCTGATAGGTGCTCCTCGTCTTAATGGTCCCCTTCCCTGCTACGGAAGTGGAGTCGGCAGGTGCCTTAGCCTGACCTTGGGCAGACTCCTTAGAATTCTTAGGATTCTTAGAATCCTTAGGATTACCCGGATTATTGGCATTACCCGTATTCCTCTGGTTACTGGATGCCTTCGTCCGCTTGGGGATCGCTTTCTTGAATCGTTCATTGACCTTCTTCAGGAAGGGGAAGTGATTATAGAGCGTCTCCATGTTGATGGCGCCATTGATATTCAGGTTACGACGACTGCTGATGGTGTTGCCGAGAGAGGTGCCGTCCTCGAGTTTCGTGCCACGCACCCAGGAGTAGTTCGAGGTAAAGGAAGCATCGCTGGTAAGCCAGTCGAAGATAGGCAGTTTGTTGAGCGGCAACTGATAGGATGCCGTCGTCTGCTGCTGATAGTCGAGCGGCGTACCGAGGTTACGGATGCTCTGGAGCACGGAGTCCTTCCAGGCAGAGTAATGATCAGGATAGAGGTCTTTGTTGACGGGGGTATAAGGCTCCTCAATCTCCGCATGGGTGGCACTCTGGAAGTTGAAGTGCAGGTTCTTCGTGAAGTCCCAGCGCAAGGAGAAGTCTCGGTTCCAGAGGAACTGCGAGTTGAACGTCAACGGCAGTTTCTGGTTCTCCAGACTCTCCAGGTCGCGTTCCTGCAACTCGGAGTAGATACGCGAGATATCGGAATTGAACGAGATGCTCTGTGGCAGGTAGTTCAGTCCGAAGGCCTTGGGAAAGTTCAACCACTTCGACTTACCCTTGAGGTTCTTGAACGGCTCCCAGGTCTTATAGACGAGTGAATAAGTATAGTTGATGACACCCCGCCACTGGTCTTCCTTTTCGTAGATGGTAGTCTCGCCGGAGGTATAACGGTGCGAATGACTGTAGGAGAATGAGAAGTTACCCGGGTCGTAAGGCATCGGGTGACGTTTCGTCTTCAGTCCCCAACGTACATTCGAGAGGGCGAAGTTCGTATTGGTGGTCTTCGTCACTGCCATCGACTCGATACTGTCGCGCTCATGCTGGTCGGCAACAGCCTCCAGGGCATCGTCGAGGTGCATGTCCGTATCGAGCGGGTTGTAACGCGGTCTTATCTCCTCCTTCGTCACAGAGTAGTAGAGCGGTGCCGACACCTTCGCCTTCTCCGGGAAGAACTTACCGAGTTCCAACGAGGTGGTCACGGAGTACTGTTTCTCGGTGTCGGTGCTGCGCTGCATGACACTCTCCTCCAGTCCGCCGAAGCCATCGCCGACATAACGGCCCGTGACGTTCACCGTTCCGAAGTCGGAGAGTTGTACGTTCATCGCACCCGAGGCAGCCCATCCGCCATCGTTGTTGGTCTCCAACAGACGGAGTTCATTGACCCATACCTCACCGGATTTCGTCTCACCGGAGATGTTACGCACACCGATCACCATCGCCTTCACCTCACCCAACGAGGGATTACCCAGAATGCTCACCTTATTACCGGGACGGTTCTCGTCATAGTCGGTAAACACCTGGTTATAGGAAGCCGTACCGAGACCCTTGGCCTTGTTGCGTTCTTTCTTCAAACGCGTAAACACGTCGAGGTTGATGTCGAGCATGTTTTCTTCCGGCCACACCTGACGACGGTCGGAAGTGGAGTATTTATTGTAGTCGCTACGGTCGGGGGTCAACTTCAACGGTATCTCGTATTCGTAGTAGTTACTCTTATAGTCACTGCCCAGGCGGATGAACACGGCGAGTTGGTTGTCCTGGAGATTCGTGGCGTCAGGCACGAGGTGGTTGGCATGGGTGAACATCTGCAGGCGTTTGTACTGACGCAGGTCGAGGGTGGTATTCTTATATACCGCCTTTGCCTCACCATGACTCAGGTCCCTGACCACCATGTCGAGAGCCTGTTCGTTGTTCTCCACGAGTTGGGGCTGTGAAGGATCCGTCACACGACTGATGCCCGGGGGCAACACGTAGTTCACGGGGGTCTTGTCATTGTTCTCCTCGATATTCACGGCACTCACCGCCATGGTTCCCGTCTCGGCACTCGTCGAAAGACTCTGCTTGTAGATACGCCACTCACCACGCACCAGATCGAGACTGCCGAAGCGCAGGACGATGGGCTTCTGGAAGTTGGTCATGAACATACGCATGAAACGGATGCTGGTGAAGTCGGAGATGCTACCCACCTTTCGCTCATACTGTGTCAGCGGGATACGGAACTGGTACCAGTTGACACTAGTAGTGTCGCCATTACGCAATTTCACACCACTGGTACGCATATCTGTGATGAAGCAGTCGGCAGGTGCGGCCCCATTACGGTAGGCATCCAGGATCTCAGGACTGATGCGTACCCGATACTGATAATACCGTTCGTACTCGTTGAGGGTGAAGTCCTGGTTGATATCCTCCACGTCGGGTCCCGTCTTGTAACTCGTGTCGTAACTCTCCGTACGGTTATCGGTGTCGGGCGAGTTGCCTTGCGGGTTGTTGATGAGTTTATAACGATCCAAGATACTCTTCTCCTCAGCGTCATAGTCCGAGCCACGGAAGTAATGGTAGTTATCGCCGGCAGGGTCGTTGCGCCATGACTGCAGGATACTGTCATTGGTGACAATGCCACCCAGGGCGTCGAGCCACTCCTTATAGGCGCCGTACTCACGTTCCTCGTCATCGCTCAGACCATTCAGTCCGACGTCCTGTTTTTCACGCGAACCCGACGAGGTGGCAAAGGCATAGGTCTGTGTGGCCTGCATCGGGATCTTACCCCACTGGGTGGTGGTGAAGGCATCGGCACTGCCTTCATCGACAGCCATGCCACTCTCATAGAACTTCTTGCCATCGCGCAGGATATCCTCAGAGACCTCACCGAGGTTGAAGTAGAGGTCACCGCTGTAGTCGGAGGCATTACCCTGCTGACGGAGATAGATGAAGGGGTCGAGCATCCAGAACTCGATATACTCGATATTCGCCTGTTCGAAGTCGGTCGTCTCCAGTCTGCGCATCATACCACCCCACTTCGTCTCGGGCTGACGCAGCGTACCGTCGCTGTTCAGGTCGCGTGTCAGGTTATAGGGACCGCGTTCCTCGGGATAGTAGGCCAGATTGAGCACGGGCAATGTCGAGGTGGCACCATTGTAGGTGCTCTGGTCACGGTTGGGATAGAGTTCCTTCACGTAGACCTCACGCACATAGTGGTTGGAGAGTTGTTCGAGGTCGCTCTTGATATGACTCGGCGTGAGGGTCGAGGAACGACGGGTAAAGAGGGGATCGACGTTATACCACGCTAACTTGGCACGGTTGTAACCACTCGACACACCCGTCTTGTCGGCATACTCCGCGAACATCGTCGGCACACTGGAGAGGGTCCAGAGTTTCGGACTACTCACGTCGATTAGGTTCTTGGTATTCTCGAAGTCGTCGATATACGAGGCATTGTCCTGCGTACCGCCTGCCGTACCGGCAATCAGTTGGGCAAACTCACCGGTGAAGGTGATCTGCGAGGGTTGGGTGACATGCAGGAAAGGTATCTTGTTGAGGATCGAGGTGAGCCACTGACTCTCCTGTTTCCAGTTGACGTTCACACCCCAAATGGTGTTACGGAGAGGCTCAGAACCCATCGTCACCTTCGAGGTGAGGGCCTGCTCGGAGAGGTGCATCAGTGTACCACCCATCTGGAAATTCTTCGAGAAGTCGTACTCCCAGTTCAGACCGAGCATCGTCTTACGTTGCATGCCGTATTCGGTATTCGACTCCAACGAGACATTGACATTCGTGCCGGCATCGATGATACTCTGGTTCAGGATAGTCACCTCACCGGCGGAGTAGTCCACCGAATAGTCGCTGCCTTCCTGGAGCGTCACACCACCCGCCGTCACTACCACCGAACCTTGCGGCACATTATAGGCATTGAGTGAGATGACGTTGGCAGCGTGGCCCTTGAACTGTCCCATCATCATGAACTTATCCTTCTCCGCCATCTGTTTGGCGACGGTCTTCGTCGAGTCGTAGAGTTCATCGAACACGTATTTGTCGGCCTCAGCCTTGGAAAGTCCACTGCCTTCCAACTGTCGACGGAGGTAGTCGCCGAAAGGCTCTGCCGAGGGCAGGAAGATACGTCCGTTGCTGACGGTATAACCCTCGATGAAGTCGAAATAGCCATTCGCGTGTACCTTATTATTATTATCCAGACGGTCGCAGCCCAACATCTTCAACAACGTACGGTCCTTAACCCTCGAATCGGGGATATAGGTCAGGTAGACACCTGCCGTATCACTCTGGAACTTGATGTCGAGACGGAACTTGGTCTTCTCCACCGACGAGGCGAGGTAGTAGACATTCTTCATCATCAGGTCCCAGTTGCCTTGTTTCGGATTATTCGAGGTGTTCTTCAACGACTTCACGAAGAGAGCCTTCGAGGTCTCGGTATTGTCGCTGGCAAACTCACCCACCTGATAGGTCTGTCCGCCTGCCGTGAACTCATAGGCTACTGCCAGCACCTGGTCCGTCTGGAGACCGGTCTTCAGGGAGATATAACCCAATGACTTGTTGACGGTATATTCCGAGGATGACAGCAGACGGGCACTCGACAGTTTCTCGTAGTCCACGCCCCCCTCGAAGTTGGGGATGCCTGCCAGCACCGTACTGGTCTGGTCGATGTCGCGGGCTGCGGCATAAGTGCCTACCATCGCAGCATACTCCGTATTGGCAGCATTCGACGGCACACCCATGCCCGTCAGACTCCATTGACTGTTGCTCACCTTGGTATTCTCGCCAAGGTCAGTCAGGGCGATGATGTTACGGGAGTTCGTCGTCGTACCGCTCTTGTTGGTAATCCAGATCTCCACACGGTTGATCTCGATACCTGTCGTCAGGTTGGGCAACGATGACATTGCCCCGTCGTAACGCTCACGGAAATAACGTGAGAGGAAGAAGTGACGGTTCTCCTCGTAGTTGGCGGCATTGATCTCAAAGGGTGTGGTCTGTGTACCGCCCTTCGATGAGACACTTTGTGTGGTGGACTTCTTCTGCGAGAGCACCGTCTGCAATTTCAACTTACCGAACTGCATGTCGGTACGGAGGCCGAAGAGACTCGACGCACCCTTCACCAACGAGTTGTTAGAGGGGAAACTCACATTACCGGCCTCAACGAGTTTGATGATTTCATCCTCCTTGCCATCGTACTTCAGTTTCAAGTTCTGCGTGTCGAAGTCGAAGGTGGCATCGGTGTTGTAGTTCAGGTTCATGTTCACCTTGTCGCCCACCTTACCGTTCACACTCAGGTTGATCTTCTCGTCGAAGTCGAAACTGGTAGTCTTGCGGTTACGGATAGGCAACGACGGGTTCTCGATATTCTTCAGGGTGGCACCCATCTTCAGTTCTGCCGTTCCCTGGGTCTTGATACGCACACCACCGGGACCGAAGATCTTCTCCGCTGGTCCCAGATCGAAGTGCATATCCATCAGGTCGAACTGATCCTTGCCCTCGTTGGACACGTTCTGGACATCCTTCGAACGGAAGAAGTCGTGACGGGCACGTTTCTCGCTCCACAGGAGATACTCTTCGGGTGTCATCAGCACAGGGGCATTCAGATAGGAATCGCCAATCTTCGAGCCGATGATATAAACATTCAACGAGTCGTTGTACTCTACCGTCTGCTTTATATTATCCGGCAGACGCAGGTCAAGGGCCGATGAGTCGAGGTCGGCCACCTCTATCGGAGCTGTCTTTTGGATCTTCCAACGCGGCTTGTCCAACGTGTCCGCTGGAAGGGAATAGTGAAAAGTGAATAGTGAAGAATTTGCTGCCGCCAATGATGCTGCCACCACGACCAATGGCAGCAAGAACGGTAGTGCGACAAGTATGCCTATGGCTATCTTGCGCAAACTCCGTGCCGTAGCAAATTTTTCACTTTTCACTATTCACTTTTCACTTTATCTGTTTCAGCGCCAGTTTCACCACTTGTTCCACAGGCAGGTCGGGCTGTTCCTGAAGGATCTGGAGCACCACCTTCTGCGTGGGTGCCGGCGAGAAGCCCAGCATCGTCAGCGCCGATACCGCTTCGTCTTTCACCTGATTGTTCACAGGCGCCTGCACCTGTCCACCAGCAGGTATCTCATCGGCAATGCCGAGGGCCACGATTTTGTCCCTCAGGTCGACGATGATACGCTGCGCCGTCATCTTACCGATGCCCTTGATACTCTGGATCAGACGGGCATTACCCGTTGAGATGGCATTGCAGAGTTCTGGCACACTCATGCCCGAGAGCATCATCCGCGCCGTGTTCGCCCCCACCCCATTCACCGTGATGAGCAGTTCAAACATCTCACGTTCCTTCTTGTTCACAAAGCCATAAAGCACATACGCGTCTTCTCGGATGGCTTCATAAACATAGAGTTTCACCTCCTTTTTTCCTTGTATCGCACTGAATGTGTTCAGCGAAATATTCAGTCCGTAACCTACTCCGGCAGCCTCGACAGTTGCCAGCGCAGGGGTCAGTTCGGTCAACTCACCCTTAATGTATTCTATCATAACTTACATTTTTGTATATATACAACTCAATAAACGTTCATTGCTTACATTTTATTGTATTTCACCCCCAAAACCTTACACTTTGTCACAAAACGAAAGTTTTTAGATAATTTCTTTGGCAAAACGCAACGTAATTCGGCAAAAAGATGTACTTTTGCAACCGGAACCAACCGAACATTAAAATAATTATGAACTGTAATAAAGAAAATGAATATAGTTAACGATAATTAGCACTTAGTGCTGATTCGTACCCTCTCATGGGGGCTTCTCGCCCCCACACCCCT
>CACZVE010000050.1 GCA_902784565.1 uncultured Prevotellaceae bacterium | reverse complement strand
GAGATTCCTGCTTATCGTGTGGATGTACAGCGCCCCTGTGATGTGGTAGAGGATATCCTTCGTATCTACGGATATAATAATGTGGAGATTCCTACTCAGTTGAAGAGTTCTCTTGTGATCAAGGGCGATGAGGACCGCAAACACAAACTGGCTAATCTGGTAAGTGAGCAGTTGGTGGGCGAGGGTTTCAACGAGATCCTGAATAACTCGTTGACGAAGGGCGCCTATTATGGTGAGAGTGATACGCTGGTACGGATCATGAATCCGCTTTCGAGCGATTTGAACGTGATGCGTCAGACACTGCTCTTTGGTGGTTTGGAGAGCATCCAGCACAATGTGAACCGTAAACGTCAGAACCTGCGCTTCTTCGAGTTCGGCAATGTGTATACCTTCGATCCTGAGAAGCAGAATGATGATGACCCGATGCTGGCCTATAAGGAGCAGTATCATGCTGCCCTGTGGGTGACGGGTAAGCGTGTGGAGGGCTCTTGGGCTCACCAGAATGAGGACTCTACCTTCTATGAGTTGAGTGCTTACGTAGAAAACATCCTGCGTCGTATTGGTTTGAAACCGGGTATGACCGTTCGTAAGAAGTCTGAGAATGAAATCTTCTCTGCCGGTATAACCATCGAGAACCGTGGTGGTAAGAAACTTGTGGAGATGGGTATCATCACTAAAAAACTCCAGAAGCAGTTTGGAATAGACAATCCCGTCTACTACGCCGAAATGAACTGGACGCAGTTGATGAAAGCCACGAAGAAAAACGAGGTGCTATACACGGAGATATCCAAGTTCCCTGCTGTGAGTCGTGACCTCGCCTTGTTGGTGGACAACAGCGTGGAGTTTGCACAGATTGAACAGATTGCTCGTCAGACGGAGAAGAAACTGCTGAAGAAGGTGGAACTCTTCGATGTCTATGAGGGTGATAAATTGCCTGCCGGCAAGAAATCCTACGCCGTGAACTTCATTCTTCAGGATGAGGAGAAAACCATGGGCGACAAGCAAATTGATGCCATTATGCAGAAACTCATCGCCAACATCAAAAAACAACTTGGTGCCGAATTGAGATAATCTCTTAATTGTAAATTCTAAATTAAAATATTTATGGGAAGAGCATTTGAATATCGTAAAGCTACGAAGCTGAAGCGATGGGGCCACATGGCCAAGACATTTACAAAGATTGGTAAGCAGATTGCCATTGCTGTGAAGGCTGGTGGTCCAGAACCGGAGAACAATCCTACACTGCGTGCAATCATCGCCAATGCTAAGCGCGAGAACATGCCGAAGGACAACATCGAGCGTGCCATCAAGAACGCGATGGGTAAGGACCAGAGTGACTACAAGGAAGTGACCTACGAGGGATACGGTCCTCACGGTATTGCTATCTTCGTGGAGACACTGACCGACAACACCACTCGTACCGTTGGTGACGTACGTTCAGTATTCAACAAGTTTAATGGAAACCTGGGTACTCAGGGTTCATTGAGTTTCCTCTTCGACCACAAGAGCGTCTTCACTTTTAAGAAGAAGGACGACCTAGATATGGACGAGTTGATTCTCGAGTTGATCGATTACGGTGTGGATGATGAATACGACGAGGATGAGGAAGAGAACAGCATCACCATCTATGGTGACCCCTCTTCATTCGGTGCCATCCAGAAACATCTGGAGGAGAACGGCTTTGAGGTGACAGGTGCTGAGTTTACCCGTATCCCCAACGACCTGAAGGATGTCACGCCAGAACAGCGTGAGACGATTGACAAGATGGTGGAGAAACTCGAGGACTTCGATGATGTCCAGACAGTCTACACCAACATGCAACCTGAATAATATAATAAGAAAGCCCCCAATGCAGGGGGCTTTCTTGTTTAATAGTCTTTCTTTGTGAATGTCGCTTCAAACAGCACCTTTTTCGGGTCTTTGCTCGAGAAATAGGTGTAGGTGAAGTTATACCCATTATCTTTGTAGGTCTTCATGGCTGTGGTATTCTTCAGTCCGTCTTGCAAGGCTTTTCTGGCTCCTGTAGAGTCAAGCGCTCCCTCCTTGTCGGCAATACCAGTCAGACGATAGTAATAGTGCAGGGTGTGTGTGGCCTTCTCAAAGGTCAGACTGTCGAGAATGATATTTTCCTCCATTTTGGCGGGGCAGTTCTTGGCTGTGTAAGCTTTCGCCTCACGGGCGCACCTGTCTTCCAATGACTCCTGACAGGCAGCAAATAATAGTGCCAAACAGGCAAATACGAATACCTTTTTCATAACGAATGCTATTTTTTCGGTGCAAAGTTACTCAGAAATATTAAATTTCATCGTGGAAACTCCAAAAAAAAGCAAAAATATTGGTAATACGGGGATTTTTTTGTACTTTTGCATTTCAAAGAGACGATTACTACAAATGAATCATATAAGGAACTTTTGTATCATTGCGCATATCGATCATGGCAAGTCGACCTTGGCTGACCGTATGCTGGAGTTCACGAAGACCATCCAGGTCACTGAGGGACAGATGCTTGATGACATGGACTTGGAGCGTGAACGAGGCATCACCATCAAGAGTCACGCCATCCAGATGGAATATGATTATAAAGGTGAGAAATATATCCTCAATCTGATTGATACCCCGGGACACGTAGACTTCTCTTACGAGGTGTCTCGTTCCATTGCAGCCTGTGAGGGTGCTCTCTTAGTGGTAGATGCCACACAGGGCGTACAGGCACAGACCATCTCCAACCTCTATATGGCCATCGACCATAATCTGGAGATTATTCCTGTGATCAATAAGATTGATATGCCCTCGGCCATGCCCGATGAGGTGGAAGATGAGATTGTAGATTTGATTGGCTGCGACCGTGAGGATATCCTGCGCGCATCTGGTAAGACAGGCGAGGGTATCGAACAGGTGCTGGATGCCATCGTGGAACGTATTCCTCATCCCGAGGGTGATGAGCAAGCCCCTTTACAGGCCCTGATCTTCGATTCAGTGTTTAACTCATTCCGGGGTATTATCGCTTACTTCAAGATTGTGAACGGTGTGATCCGTCAGGGAGACAATGTGAAGTTCTTCAATACGGGAATGGAGTATGATGCCGACGAGATTGGGGTTTTGAAGATGGATATGATTCCCCGTAAGGAACTTCGAACAGGTGATGTGGGCTATATCATCAGTGGTATCAAGGACTCGAAAGAAGTAAAGGTAGGTGACACGATTACCCATGTGGCAAAACCTTGTGACAAGGCCATCGAAGGTTTCCAGGAAGTGAAGCCGATGGTATTTGCCGGTGTCTATCCCATTGATCCGACAGACTACGAGAATCTGCGGGCCTCGCTGGAGAAACTGCAACTCAATGATGCCTCGCTAACCTTTGTTCCTGAGAGTTCTGTGGCTCTGGGCTTCGGTTTCCGTTGTGGATTCCTGGGACTGTTGCATATGGAGATCATTCAGGAACGTCTGGACCGTGAGTTTGATATGGATGTCATCACCACCGTACCCAACGTGTCCTATCTGTGCTACACCAAACAGGGTGAGATCAAGGAGGTGCATAACCCCTCAGGACTGCCCGATCTGACAATGATAGATCATATTGAGGAACCGTATATCCGTGCCTCCATCATTACGGCAGCCGACTATATAGGACCAATCATGACGCTTTGTCTGGATAAGCGGGGTGAGTTGATTGATCAGCAGTACGTGTCTGGCAATCGTGTGGAACTGCATTTCATGCTGCCGTTGGGTGAAATTGTGATTGACTTCTACGACAAACTGAAATCCATCTCCAAGGGCTATGCCTCGTTCGATTACCATATCGACGGTTTTCGTCCCTCGAAGTTGGCAAAACTGGATATTCTCCTGAATGGCGAACCTGTGGATGCCCTGTCTACACTGACGCATCAGGATAATGCCGTGACTTTCGGACGACGGATGTGTGAAAAACTGAAGGAACTCATTCCGCGTCAACAGTTCGATATTGCCATCCAGGCTGCCATCGGTGCGAAGATTATTGCCCGTGAGACAGTGAAGCAGGTGCGCAAGGATGTGACGGCCAAATGTTATGGCGGTGATGTCTCGCGTAAGCGTAAACTGTTGGAAAAGCAGAAGAGAGGTAAGAAACGTATGAAACAGATAGGTAATGTGGAAGTGCCGCAGAAGGCTTTCCTCGCCGTATTGAAATTGGACTAATAACATAAGATAAGACCTATGGCTAACATTAGCATCACCACAAGAGACATCGCTCGGGAACTAGCCCGTCGATACAGTACGATGACGCATGAGGAACTCGATTTGTTGGAGAGTATACTTGTGCCGATGAAGTTTGCGAAAAATGATATGATTCTTCGTGAAGGAGAGACCTGTACGAATATATACTGGGTCGTGAAAGGTCTCGTCCGCCAGTTCTATTATAAAAACGGAAAGGAACTGACGGAGTATATGGCAACGGAGAATTCGATTGTCATGTGTATCGAGAGTCTGTTCCGTGAAAAACCCTCACAGTTGCAGATCAAGGCACTGGAGCCGACCATCATTATTGGTATGCCGAAAGTTGATCTGGAGGCTGTTGCGATGAAGAGTGTGAACATCCAGATCCTCTATCGTAAGATTTTGGAGGAGTCACTTATCCTGAGTCAGCACCATGCGGATATGCTACGCTTTGAGAGTGCACAGGACCGTTACCAGAAACTGGTCAAGAACCAGCCGCAGTTGGTACTCCGGGCACCATTGGTCTATATCGCCAGTTATCTGCAAATGACGCCCGAAACTCTGTCTCGAGTGCGCACTGCAGCACTGATGGAGAAATAAAAACTAGTTCTTCTTCAAATACAATGAGTTATCGATACAATTCGGTAACTCATTTTGATAATGGGTTACATAGATGAGTGTGACATCAGGATTCTGACAATACTCATCCACAATAGCCTTCACCATCCTACGGTTCTCATCATCCAGTCCGTGAAGGGGTTCGTCGAGGATCATCAGGTCGGGTTCCTTCACGAAGGCTCTTGCTAATAAGACAAGCCGTTGTTCACCACTTGACATCTCCATGAACTTGCGTTCCTCCAGATGACCGATGCCGAAGACCTGTAGCCATTTCCGACATTGTTCTTTTTCAGCCTCGTTGGGACGGGTGTAGAGTCCGATGGTATCTTTTAGGCCGCTGGCCACAATTTCGATGGTTGGGATGTTTTGTCGATAACTGCGATGCATCTCGGGTGAGACATAGCCGATATGTCGTTTGATGTCCCAGATACTCTCGCCCGAGCCACGTTTGTGTCCGAAGAGGGAGATGTCACAGGCATAACGCTGGGGATTGTCGGCACAGACCAGTGAGAGTAGGGTAGATTTGCCGGAACCATTCTGGCCGGATAGTGACCAGTGTTCACCCTTCCTCACCGTCCAGTCGAGATCCTTCAATATCGTCCGTTCCCCATAGCGGATGCTGACATTTTTGAATCGTATGACCTCGGATTTTGTGGTGAGTGGTGACGTGGGAGAGGTGAGAGAAATGTTCTGTGGCTGAGGGTATTCTCTTACCTCTAACCTCTTACTTCTTACTTCTGTCTTCGGCAACACCCGCATCTCGCGAACTTCCACGATATGGGTGATGAAATCAGGAATCTCGTCCGTCTTCGCCAGTACGAGTATGATTTGCAGTCCTTGTTCCTTAGCCAACATCGCCATCAGTTCCTTCAACTGATCTCTTGTCTCTGCATCCAGTCCGATAAAAGGATTCTCCATAATGAGAACCTTCGGATGAGTGAAAAGTGAGGCGGCCAACTTGAACTTGCGGAGTTCTCCGCTGGATAGCAGGATAATGTATTTGTCGAGCAATGGCTCCAAATGAAACAACTCGTAGATATGTTGCTGCAATGTCCTACGTTCTTGAGTGTCCTCACCAGCCAACTGATATGCCTCTTCGAGTTTTTGACCCACGGTAGGTGTTTCTTCATCGATCTCCATCTGGTTCCAGCGCTGTTGGAGGAAATAGGTTCGGTCATTGTCCCCACCATATGTATCTCGGAAGGAGATATGTTTCAGATTGTTATAGGGCTCATCGAAGGCATACTTCACCATATCAGGAAAAGCAGGATGACGCCCCGTGATCATATCCACAAACATCGACTTGCCAGCTCCATTCCTTCCTATGATGGCGATATGCTCGCCCTCCTCTAAACAGAAGTTCACAGGCTCAGCCATCGACCATTCCGGTTTTCTGGCCCTCGCGTTGATTATCTCAATCGTCTTCATCCTTCGTCTTCCGTTTAGACACCTTTTCTTTGTTCTTGTTCACAAAATCCTTCCACCCCCGATATTTGACGTCGCTCTCAGGCTTTCCCATCTGCATATAGTGACAGTAGGCCGCAGCCAGGGCATCTGTGGCATCCATGAATTTCGACATCTCCTCATTGGGAATCTTCAACAGCCGTTGTAGCATTCCTGCCACCTGTTCCTTGGCGGCATTACCATTACCGGTAATCGCCATCTTGATCTTCATCGGGGCATACTCATGGATGGGAACCCCATGATGGTTGGCAGCCGCAATGGCCGTTCCCTGTGCACGTCCGAGTTTGAGCATCGACTGTACGTTCTTTCCGAAGAATGGTGCCTCGATGGCCATCTCGTCAGGCAGATAACCGTCGATGATACCTGTCACCCTTTCGAAGATATGTCCGAGTTTCAGGTAGCCATCCGAGAACTTACGCAGGTCGATGATACCCATTGTGATCATGCTGGCCTTGCCGTCAGTCACTTTCAGCAAGCCGTATCCCATCAGGTTTGTGCCGGGGTCAATGCCCAATATTATTTTTTCCATCCTATATAAACAATCCTCCGATTTGATAGATGAGCGCACTCATGATCCAGGCTACGATAGTTGTGTAGAGGGCAGCAAAGGTGGCCCAGCGCCAGGAACCGGTTTCATTCTTGATAGCCGCAATGGTGGCGATACAAGGGAAGTATAATAATATAAATATAAGGTACGCGTAGGCGGTGAGTGGGGTGATGCCTTCATTGAACATCAACTGTCGCAGGTGCGTATATTTCTCGTTGTCATCACTGAACTCCTCGTCATCAGCAAAGGAGTCATCACCACTATAGAGTACACCGATGGTGGAGGCCACAATCTCTTTGGCACCCACGCCTGCCAGCAGCGAGACATCGAGTTTCCAGTTGAAACCCTGAGGCGTAAAGATTGGCTCGATGGCCTTACCCATCCGTCCGATATAACTCTGTTCCTGTTGTTGCTCACGAGGTAGTGACTCATTGTGTGGGAAGTAGCCTAAGGCCCAAACAATGATTGAAGCAACCAGGATGATGCCTCCCATCTTCTTCAGATATTCTTTGCCTTTCTCCCATGTATGACGGGCGATAGCCTTGGCAGTTGGCCAACGGTAGGGAGGCAGTTCCATCACAAAGGGTGTGTCCTCACCTTTGATGACCAGCGAAGAGAATATCTTACTGACAACCACAGCCATCGCGATACCGATGGCATAGAGCGACAGCATCACCCACGAGCGGCATTGCAACGAGAAGAACGTGCCTGTTATCATGATATAGATGGGCAGTCGTGCCGAACAACTCATAAATGGCAGCACCATCATCGTAATGATTCTCGACCTGCGACTTTCGATGGTTCTCGTGGCCATCACAGCAGGCACATTACATCCGAAGCCCATGATCAGGGGGATGAACGACTTACCGTGCAGACCCATCTTGTGCATCAGTTTGTCCATGATAAAGGCGGCACGAGCCATATAACCTGAATCTTCCATCAGGGAGATGAAAAAATAGAGAATCAGGATCTGTGGCAGGAACACTATGACGGAGCCCACACCACCGATGACACCATCGACCAGCATCGCCTTCAGAGGACCGTCTGGCATCGTGACAGTCAGTTTATCACCCAACCAAGCCACCAGTTCTTCTATCCAGTCCATCGGATACTGACCCAAGGAAAAGGTGGTCTCAAACATCACATAGAGCAACAGGAAGAAGATGGGGAAACCGAAATACTTATGCGACAATACCCCGTCGATGAGGTGTGTCGTCTTGTAGGTGTCTTCCTTCGTGCCAGTCTTGTAGCCAGCCTCTGTCAGGGCACCATTGATAAAACCGTACTTGGCATCCATGATGGCGGTCTCGGAATCGTCACCGGTCTCTTCCTTCACGCGGGCAGAGGCCTTGTCACGGGCATTCGTCAGATCACGGAAGTCTTGCATACGCTGTTCTCCGGCCATGTGCTTACCCAGATAGTCGAGCACCTGACTGTCGTGCTCCAACAGTTTCAGGGCCAGATATCGGGTGGAGTAGTGCTGGGTGATATGCTCATCGGCCTTCAGGTATTTCTGGATATGGGCAATACCGTCTTCTATCTCGTGACCGTAGTTGATGTGGAAGTGACGGGAGGCCTTGTGGGTGCCTTCATATACCTGAATGACGGTACGGAACAACTCTTTCACACCTGTACCGTTCTTAAAGGATGTTGGTACCATCGGCATACCGAACAGTTTACTCAGCGTGTCAATCTCCACATGGTCTCCCCGACGCTCAAACTCATCATACATATTCAGGGCGCAGACCATACGCAGGTTCATGTCCACCAGTTGGGTGGTCAGGTAGAGATTCCGTTCCAGGTTCGAGGCGTCAATGACGTTGATCACTACGTCAGGCATTTTCTCTGTCAGGTGTTCCCTGACATAGAGTTCCTCCGGCGAATAACAACTCAACGAGTATGTACCGGGTAGGTCGGTCAGATTGAACTCATAGCCGAAGAACGAGGCGTGCGCCTCTGTCGCATCAACGGTCACACCACTGTAGTTGCCTACATGTCCGTGGGCACCGGAAGCGAAGTTAAACAACGAGGTCTTGCCGCAGTTGGGATTGCCCACAAGTGCCACGTTGATGGTACGTCGCTCCTTCATGGCCTCATGGTGGATGTAGTCTTCCTCGTGGATACGGTCGTTGTCGTCAATGACAAACTGTGTGGCTTCGATAGGTGTATCGGCTGATACCACTTCTATCATCTCCGCCTCATGGTGTCTCAGACTCACCTCATAACCCATCAACTTGTACTTCACGGGATCCTGCAGAGGTGCATTCAACAGCACCTCCACTTCCTTGCCCTTGATGAAGCCCATCTCTATGATACGCTTGCGGAAGCCACCATGGCCCAGCACCTTGACAATGATTCCTTTTTCGCCTGTCTTTAACTCCGATAGTTTCATATCCTTTCCTGATTTTGCTGCAAAGGTACAAATAATAAACTTGCAACCGAGTTGCAATCAGTCGCAAGTCTATCAAAATACCTACAAATGGGGATGCGGTATCAGGTATTGTTGTTGTCTAATCGAAATTCCCGCCATATATCAGACCATAATACGGGTCGTTCTTCGAGAAGTTGCCGTTGATATTCGGGTCACGGTTAGGCTGCCAGGTACGTACCTTGATACAGGGCTGGTCCATATCGTTCAGGTCGACCATCAGGAACAGATAACCCGTATCACCGTAGGTCGAGGAATAATAGTCCTGATGGATCAGGATACCGTAGGTCTGACCACCCTTACCCATCTTCTTCACCTCATTGTCGGTAAAGCGGATGTTGATAAACTGGTTACTCTTGAAACTGCGCTCCAGGTTCTTGATATAGGTGTTCTTATCCAGACGCGTGTACTTCACCAGTTGGTTGTCGATGTACTTCCCGTTCTCCATGTTCTTCTTGGCCTGCTTGGTCATGTGTCCCACGATGATGATGGCATCATCGTCGAAGATACTCTGGATATAGTCGAGACGCTTCAGGGCGAAGGCTGTCTTGTAGTTCTCCAGGAAGGTGGCAATGACCATGCGTACGCTGTCGTTCCAGGCTGCAGCGTCACGGTTGAAGATGTCATCACGGGCTGCTTTGTCCAGTCCGAAAGCCAGCGACTCAATCTTATCATCGTCATTGAAAGTAAAGGTGACATCCTCCACGAGGGCGCGGTTATTGTTTTGAGGATTACCCAATACAGTGGCATTACCATAATGCAACAGTTTGTCGAACATCTCATAGCCGTCATCTGTAAACAGATCCTTCACCGAGGTATAGTTCTTACTCTTGATAGCCGTGATAACTTTATCAACCGTCTTCGTATACTCTTTGGGCTGTTCCACGGCTACGGCATGAGTGGCTGCACCTGCACTGGCCACTGAAGCCTGGTAGACTGCCATTGCTCTCTTCTGATCAGCCTTCTTACCTGCTGCAATCGTCACATCCGACTCCCGATAAGGGATACGCTTGAAGATCTGCATCAGTTGTTTCAGTTCCGGCACCTGCTGCATCTGACTCTCAAACGCATATTCATATTTGATTTTGAATTTCTCCGTATCAGCCCCCGGACGCATCTCTACCTGAGTCACGCCGTTGTTGGTCGGGTAGATGTTACTCCAACTCATACCGTCCCAATAACTGAAGTCGAGGTTGGTCACAGGCTGTCCCTGATAGGTGAACAAGAGACTCACCTCCAGGTCTTCTATCTTCGTGACCTCTGCCTTCAATTGTCCGAGGATGCTACGTATTTGTTCTGGAATCCATGAAGCCAGGATGTGCATCCCATCGTCAGCCATATACCTCATCTCCTGCGGATGCTGCATACTCATCAACAAGCACGAAGCCCAGTAATAGTAACGCAGGGCGTCAGCGATACGACGCACTTTTTCTGCCTCCCTGGCACCACGCAGATAGTCGAAGATCAATTCCTCACGGGCTTTGAACACACGCTCTATCTCCGTTTTCTTGATGTAACGTACCACGTAAGCTTTTGGAGCCGGCGTGACAATGATGCTCTGGGTGTTCTTCAGCGTACCGGCAGTGTAGGTCTTGACCACAGACTCTACCACCGACGTGGCATCGATACCCTCAGCGGTATTCACCTGTTGTTCGTTGATTTCGATGTCGCTACTCACTTGTACCGAAATCTTACTCATCAAGTTGGCCATTGCCTCTTTGTCGGCATTGGCTTCTGTCTCGCCATAGCCCTCACCATAGAGGTAGGTGTTACGATCAGCCTTGATGCGGTTCACTTCCTCCATTTCATCCTGTGCCATTGCCCCTACAGGCAACAGACAGGCCATAAACAAAATCCATTTTTTCATACCTATATTATTTTATTATTTTCTTGCCTTTCTGGATGTAGACGCCCTTTGTCTTGGGTTCACCCTGCAACTGTCGTCCGTCAACCGAGTACCACTGTTCATTGTTCATGGTCGAATGTTCAATGTCCTTGATACCCACAGTCTCATTGTTGGTGGTGGCGTTCACTGGAATGAATCTTGGACGTGCGCCTCCCACTCTCATATGGTTGGTATAGACCTCGAAGGGACGAACCTCACGGGAGTTACGGATAAACACGCTGCCCTCGGCATAGCCGTCTCTGGCATTGCCCACGTTCAGGGCG
>CACZVE010000049.1 GCA_902784565.1 uncultured Prevotellaceae bacterium | reverse complement strand
TCGTAAGTAGCCGTAAAGTCCTTGCGGGTATAGTCGTAGTCACAATAGACACGCCAGGAGAAATTCGACTTGTAGCGATAGGTGAGCGAGAGGCCCGTGCCAAACGAGGTTGACGACTTGGCGCCCACAGTCAGGTATTCCCAGTCGTCGGTCCATTTCTCACCCGTATTATTGGGATACTGTAGGTCATCAAGCAAATAGGTCGGTTCGCCAAAGGCATCCTGATGACCGGCTCGGTTGTCGAGCGTCAACGTGTAGTTGATGTCTTTCTTGTTGCCTTCGGCATGACCGTCGATGTCAAGTTCCTGCGTGATGGAACGGCCGATCAGCGCCTTGGTGCCCAGTGAGAAGTGGGTGCTGAGGGGCAGGTTGAAATAGACACCGACACTGCCCGTGAACTCGGTGATGTGGTCGCTCTTCACGATGCCGTAACTGTCGGTGACGGGAGCGTTGTCATTCCAGGCACTCTCCGATTCTGTCCGATAGCCAACCTTGTTCAGGAACGTGCGCTCGTTCTGGTCAGGGGTACTCGTGTAGTCATTGGGAAAGGCTGCCTCATAATGGGGCTGCAAGCCCTGCCAGGCATAATAGTCCTCGACAGCTACATAATTGGCAAAGTCGCCGAAGTCCTTGACCGACTGTGCCCTGATCCTGAGGCGGCCACCCACGCCGACATACTTGTTGAAGAAGTAGGCGCCCTCGGCATCCACCACCGTGGCGGCACGGAACTGGAGGTTCACCGCCTCGCCCCCGGCATCAAACTCAAGATCCTTGTGGCCAAGGCCCAAACCCATGGAGATGCTGAAGAAGGAGGGTCTCTCGCTCTCGATAATCAGGTCGTTGCGTAGCAGGCCCTTGCCCTTGAACATCAGGTCGCAAAGGGCATAGCCCAACTCGGTGGACATGATACCGATGCCGGCACCCGACATCACATCGCTGATCCAGTGACGGTTGTTGAGCACACGCATCACACCCGTGGCCGTTGCCACACCGTAGCCAGCCACCGACCACCACGGCGAGCGAGTCAGTCCGTACTCCTTGTGCAGCAACGAGGCTCCCACGAAAGCCGTGGCCGTATGACCCGAGGGCCACGAGTTGGCGGTGGAGCCGTCGGGGCGCATCTCCTTGGCCGAGTACTTGATGCCGTTGACGAGACCGGCCATAATACCATACGACGCAGCGGCACTTGCCAACAGGCGAGGCCAGTCGCTGCGGCCTTCATAGCCGCCCAGTTTCAAGCCGACCACCATAGCGGGGCCGAAGAACTGTGTATAGTCGTCGATACCCGTCTTGAAGTCGGTGAGCAACTGCGTGTTCTTCTTACCGCCGCTCTCTGCCTTCTGATTGACGCGGAACATCGCCTTGTCGCCCTTGACAGCCCAACCGGCCACGAACAGGGGCACGCCCACGAAGGTCAGATCGTCCATAAACTTGTAAGGTTTGACGCCAGGATTCGTCTTCGACTTGAAGAAGTCAAAGTCGGGTTTCCACGCGTCTGCCATGTCAAGGTGAGTGGTGAGTGAAGAGGCGGGCAACTCCACCAGTTCGGCTTTCATTTCGGGTACTTCGAGCTTAAGAGGTTCCATGTCCCGGTAAATGTTCGCGTTGGCTGTAAAACCTGCGGCAATAAAGATTGCTGTCAGCAGAATAGTCGATTTCATTTTCATACCAATAATAGTTTTAGTGATTATACTGGGTGCAAAGATAATACTTTTTTACGAAACAGAAAATAAATTGCGAATTATTTTGCATTTCGCTCGATTTTCACTACCTTTGCACCCTCATTGTGTGTTTTATTATAATAAGGTATAGGAGAAAGAGATGATTACAGTAACGAACCTGGCCATTCAGTTTGGCAAGAAGATACTCTACAAGGACGTGAACCTGAAGTTCACCAGCGGCAATATCTATGGCATCATCGGTGCCAACGGAGCGGGCAAGTCTACCCTACTCCGCGCCATCAGCGGTGAACTGGAGCCCAACAAGGGCACCGTCGAGATGCTGCCCGGCGAGCGCATGAGCGTGCTGGAACAGGACCACTTCAAATACGACGAGTTTACGGTGATGGACACCGTGCTCATGGGACACAAGCCGATGTGGGACAATATGAAGGAGCGCGAGGCCCTCTACAGCAAGCCCGAGATGACGGAGGATGACGGTAACCGTGCCGCCGAACTGGAGATGGCCTTTGCCGAGATGAACGGCTACGAGGCTGAGAGCGAGGCCGCCCAACTGTTGCAGAACCTCGGCGTGGCAGAGGGACAGCACTACAAACAGATGTCGGACATCTCGAACAACGAGAAGGTGCGCGTGATGCTGGCCAAGGCCCTGTTCGGACACCCCGACAATCTGTTGCTCGATGAGCCCACCAACGACCTCGACCTCGACACCGTGCAGTGGCTGGAGGAATACCTGTCGAACCTGGAGCAGTGTGTGTTGGTTGTATCCCACGACCGTCACTTCCTTGACGCCGTCTCGACACAGACGGTGGATATCGACTTCGGCAAGGTGACACTCTTCTCGGGTAACTACTCGTTCTGGTACGAGAGTTCGCAGTTGGCTTTGCGCCAGGCCCAGAACCAGAAGATGAAGGCTGAGGAAAAGCGCAAGCAGTTGGAGGAGTTCATCCGCCGCTTCAGCGCCAACGTGGCCAAGTCGAAGCAGACCACTTCGCGTAAGAAGATGCTGGAGAAACTGAACGTGGAGGAGATCACCCCCTCGACCCGCAAATACCCGGGTATCATCTTCTCGATGGAGCGTGAGCCCGGTACACAGATCCTCGAAGTGGAAGGTCTGAAGGCCATTGATCCCGACGGAACGGTGCTCTTCGACAACGTAAACTTCACTATCGAGAAAGGACAGAAGACCGTCTTCCTCTCGCATAACCCGAAGGCGATGACGGCGCTGTTTGAGATCATCAACGGCAACCGCAAGGCGGACGCCGGCACCTACAAGTGGGGCGTGACCATCACCACCGCCTACCTGCCGCTCGACAATACCGAGTTCTTCCAGAGTGAGATGAACCTCGTGGACTGGCTCTCGCAGTGGGGCCCGGGCAACGAGGTGACGATGAAGTCGTATCTGGGACGTATGCTCTTCAAGGAGGAGGATGTGTTGAAGCACGTGAATGTGCTCTCGGGTGGTGAGAAGATGCGTTGTATGATTGCACGCATGCAACTCAAGAATGCCAACTGTCTCATCCTTGACACCCCGACGAACCACCTCGACCTGGAATCCATCCAGGCGTTCAACAACAACCTGATACAGTTTAAGGGTAATATCATCTTTGCCTCGCACGACCATGAGTTTATCAATACTGTGGCCGACCGCATCATCGAACTGACGCCGAAGGGGACCATCGACAAACTGATGACCTACGATGACTACATCTACGACGAGGCCATCAAGGAACAAAAAGCAAAGATGTACGCATAACTGGCATGGTATTTGCTGATTTCCCTGTAGAACTTTAAACAACGCTATTATGACAGAAAAAGATATCAACATCGAAGATGAGGAGACTTTAGACGAGGCTCCAGTTGAAGAAACTGACAAAGAGGCAGAAGAACCAGGTACATCCGAAGAGTCCGGAGGACCCGAAGAAGAAAAAGAACCCCTGGAGAAAGCACAGGAGGAGATTGCCGAGTTGAAGGACAAGTGGCTGCGCAGCGTGGCTGAGTTTGAAAACTACCGGAAACGTACCCTCAAGGAACGCGCCGAACTGATCCTGAACGGCGGCGAGAAGACCATCACCGCCATCCTGCCCATCCTCGACGATATGGAACGGGCCATCGCCAACGGCGAGAAGACCGACGATCCCAAAGTGCTCCGCGAGGGTATGACACTGATCTACCAGAAGTTTATGAAGACGCTGGAGGCACAGGGTGTGAGTAAGATTGAAACCGAGGATGCCGACTTCGACACCGACGTGCATGAGGCTGTGGCAATGGTGCCAGGCATGGGCGACGACAAAAAAGGCAAAGTGATCGACTGCCTGCAACAGGGATATAAACTGAACGACAAAGTAATCCGCCACGCAAAAGTGGCAGTTGGACAATAATATATGGCACAAAAACGAGACTACTACGAGGTACTTGGGGTCGAGAAGACCGCCTCGGAAGACGAGATCAAAAAGGCGTATCGTAAGATAGCCATCAAATACCACCCCGACCGTAACCCGGGCGACAAGGAGGCTGAAGAGAAATTCAAGGAGGCTGCCGAGGCCTATAACGTGTTGCACGACCCGAAGACGCGTCAGCAGTACGACCAGTTCGGTTTCGCAGGACCTGGTGGTGCCGGCGGCTTCGACTTCAGCGGCTTCGGCGGCGCCTCGATGAACATGGACGACATCTTCTCGATGTTCGGCGACATCTTCGGCGGACACGGCTTCGGCGGTTTTGGCGGCGGATCCCGTCGTCCACAACAGCACCGCGGCAGTGACCTCCGTCTGAAAGTGAAACTCTCGTTGGAGGAGATCAACAAGGGCGTCACCAAGAAGTTCAAAGTGCGCAAGGACATCCCCTGTCCTCACTGTAGTGGTAGCGGCGCAGAGGCCGGCAGCGGCAAGGAACAGTGTCCCACCTGTCACGGACAGGGTGTCATCACCCACACCACCCAGAGCATCTTCGGTATGATGCAGCAGCAGAGCGTCTGTCCGACGTGCGGCGGTGAGGGTCAGGTGATTAAGAACAAATGTAAGCACTGTGGCGGTACCGGTATCGAGAAAGGCGAGGAAGTGGTGGAGATCAACATCCCTGCAGGTGTAGCCGAGGGTATGGTGGTCAACGTGCCTGGCAAGGGCAATGCCGGTAAACACAACGGCGTCGCCGGTGACATACAGGTGTTTATCGAGGAAGAAGACAACGACACCTTCGTCCGCGACGGCAACGACCTGATATACAACCTGCTGCTCGACTTCCCGACGGCAGCCCTCGGCGGTGAGGTGGAGATACCCACCATCGACGGCACCCGACTGAAGGTGAAACTAGAGAATGGCACCCAGCCCGGTAAGACACTCCGTCTGCGTGGTAAGGGACTGCCCGCCGTACAGGGCTACGGCTCCGGTAAGGGCGACTTGGTGGTGAACATCAGTGTCTATGTGCCGAAGACCCTGAGCCGTGAGGAGAAAGAGGCTGTGGAACGCTTCAAGCAGAGCGACAACTTCAAGGGCGACAAGCAGACACGCGACTCCATCTTCCAGCGTTTCAAGAATTTTTTCAACTAATATATATAAATAAGGTATGACCTACAGCGAGACCTGCAAGTATCTGTACAGTCAAGTGCCCATGTTCGAGAACCTGGGTATGGCAGGCTATAAGGAAGGGCTTGACAACAGTCTGAAACTCGACGAGCACTACGGTCACCCGCACCGCAACTATCTGACCATACATGTGGCAGGTACGAACGGCAAAGGATCGTGCGCCCATACGTTGGCTGCCATCCTACAGAAATGCGGTTACACGGTAGGTCTCTATACCTCACCCCATCTGGTGGACTTCGACGAGCGCATCCGCATCAACGGACAACCCATCGACCATGAATATGTGGCAGACTTCGTGCAGGAAGGCAGATCGTTCTTCGAACCCCTGACACCTTCGTTCTTCGAGGTGACGACGGCGATGGCACTGAAGTATTTCAACGACAAACGGGTGGATATTGCCGTAATCGAGGTAGGACTCGGCGGACGACTCGACTGTACGAACATCATCACCCCCATCCTATCGGTAATCACCAATATCAGTTACGACCACATGCAGCAACTCGGCAACTCGCTGGAACAGATTGCGATGGAGAAAGCCGGCATCATCAAGAAAGGCGTGCCGGTGGTCATCGGTGAGACGACACCAGAGACAAAAGGCATCTTCGAGGCAGTGGCCAGAGAGACAAAGGCACCCATCGTCTTTGCAGAAGACAATCCCGAGGTGACAAGCGCCCAACTGATAGATAACGGTATGCAATACCAGACCGCACACTACGGCACGATTCAGGGGGAACTGATGGGACTCTATCAGGAAAAGAATGCCAATACCATACTGACTGCCGTCAGGCAACTGGAAGAAATGGGCTACATGTACCGTTTCGGCGACACTTCCAAGTCGGAGGTGAAAGGAAAGGAAATTGCAGAAGGCTTCATGACCGTCTGCGAGACCACCGGACTGAAGGGCAGATGGCAGGTATTGTCGAAAGAACCGCTTGTGATCTGTGATACAGGTCATAATGTGGGCGGATGGGAATACCTCAGTCAACAGATTGCCCAGGTGAAGTGCAAGAAAAAGCATATCGTCTTCGGAATGGTGGAAGACAAGGACATGGAAGGTGTCATGGCACTGTTGCCTAAGGATGCCACCTATTACTTCGCAAAGGCAGACAACAAACGGGCCGTGTCGGAGACGGTGCTGAAATTCATCGGTGAACAGCAAGGACTGACTGGCGAGGGGTATCCGACCGTCGCAGAAGCCTACCATGCGGCAAAAAAAGCAGCGGAAACGGACGACTTTGTGTTCATTGGAGGTAGCACTTATGTGGTCGCAGACCTGCTCAAAAACGCCTTTTAGCGTTTTTTAATACATCCTTCAACTTTTTTTCGTTGTTTCTTTCGTCTGTTTGGATTTTTTTCTGTTACTTTGCAGACAGATTGTTTTGTAACTAAAAACATATCAATTATGGCTAATACAACAGAAACAGCGAATCTGTGTGGTCTGAAGCGGGAGAACTTCCAGGCCACTATCAACGGTAAGAAAACCGATCTGTACATCCTTAGGAACCGTAAGGGTTACGAAGTTGCAATCAGTAATTATGGTGGTGCTATCTGCGCCATTATGGTACCTGACAAGGATGGCAAAGTAGCAAACGTGATTCAGGGGCATGACAGCATCAAGCAACTGACCAGTGGTAAAGAACCTTTCCTGTCGACCTTGATCGGCCGCTGGGGTAACCGTATCTGTAAGGGACAGTTCACGCTCAACGGCAAGGACTATCAGGTAGCCCTCAACGACGGTCCCAACCATCTGCATGGTGGTCCGACAGGCTTCCACGCCAGAGTATGGGATGCCCGTCAGATGGGTCCCCGTTCACTGGCCCTGCACCGTATCTCGTCATACGGCGAGGAAGGTTTCACAGGCGAGTTGGACGTGACGGTAGAGTTTACCTTCACCGATCTCAACGAACTGGTGATTGAGTATCTGGCAACCACCAACAAGAAGACCATCGTGAACCTGACGCACCACGCCTTCTTCTCACTGGCCGGCACAGCAGACCCCACCCCGGACATCCTGGACCAGATCTGTGAGATCAATGCCGACTTCTATCTGCCTACCGACGCCACCGCCATCCCGACAGGTGAGATCCTGAAGGTGGAAGGCACACCGTTCGACTTCCGTACACCGAAAGCCTTCGGTAAGGATATCGAGGCTGACCACGAGCAGATCAAGTTCGGTAAGGGCTACGATCACAACTATGTACTGAACAAGCACGAGGAGAAGGAACTGAGTTTCGCCGCCAGGATCACCGATCCGAAGAGCGGACGTACCCTGGAGTGCTACACCACCGAACCCGGCATGCAGCTCTACACCGCCAACTATGCCAGCGGTTACAAGGGTGCCAACGGATGCACATTCCCGTTCCGTTCGGCTGTCTGTCTGGAGACCCAGCACTTCCCCGACACGCCCAACCGTCCGTACTTCCCCAGTGTGGTACTGCGTCCCGGTGAGCGCTACAAGCAGAAGACCATCTATCGTTTCGGTATTGCTGAGTAACGAATCCGTTTAGACCAACACTATTATTGTTATTAGATTATGAGTAATCAGAAACAGAATGGAAGTGTCATTGCCATTGTGACAATGTTCTTCCTATATGCCATGATCTCGTTTGTGACGAATCTTGGCGCACCCATCGGCGTCATCTGGAAGAACCAACCGGAAATCGGTGGTTCCAACGTGCTCGGCATCATGGGTAACTTTATGAACTTCTTCGCTTACCTGTTCATGGGTATTCCTGCAGGAAAGATGTTGACTAAGGTAGGTTACAAGAAGACCGCCCTCATCGGCATTGCCGTGGGATTCTTCGGCGTACTCATTCAGTTCCTCTCAGGCATGTCTGGAGGTATTCCAGGCTTCTGCATCTATCTGTTGGGCGCCTTCATCTCAGGATTCTCAGTCTGTATCCTGAATACCGTGGTCAACCCGATGCTGAACCTGCTGGGTGGTGGCGGCAACCGTGGTAACCAGTTGAATATGATCGGTGGCACACTGAACTCTCTGGCTGGTACCATGACCCCGATGCTCGTCGGTGCACTGATTGGCACCGTGACGGCTTCCACCCAGATGGCTGACGTCAACCTGGTGATGTACATCGCCATGACTGTCTTTGCCTGCGCCTTCGTCATCCTCTGCTTCATCCCGATTCAGGATCCTGAGATGGGTAAGGTTACGGCTGACACGGTGTTTGAACATTCACCCTGGTCGTTCCGTCACTGTCTGTTGGGAGTCATCGCCATCTTCGTTTACGTTGGTGTGGAGGTGGGTATCCCCGGTGGTCTGAACTTCTATCTCTCCGACACCACTGCCAACGGTGCTTGGGTGAATCCCGAGGCTGTGCTCAACGCAGCCACTATCGGTGGTGCTGTGGCAGCCATGTACTGGCTGTTGATGCTTGTAGGACGACTCGTATCCAGTGCCATTGCCGGTAAGATTTCTTCACGTCAGATGATGCTCGCCACAACAACTGTTGGCATGATACTCATCATTGCAGCCATCCTGACACCGAAGAGTGTGACTGTCACCATGCCCTTGGTGAAGATCCTGGAAGGCTCTGTAGAGATGACGACAGTTCCGATGAGTGCCCTGTTACTGGTACTCTGCGGACTCTGTACCTCAGTGATGTGGGCCTCCATCTTCAATCTGGCTACTGAGGGTCTTGGTAAATACACGGCCCAGGCATCAGGTATATTTATGATGATGGTTGTCGGTGGCGGTGTACTGCCTGTAATCCAGAACTTCTTTGCCGACTTCATGGGTTACATGCCCAGTTACTTCGTCTATCTGCTGGCCATGGGCTACATGTTCTACTATGCCCTCATCGGCTGCAAAAACGTGAATCCCGAAATCCCCGTGGATTAATATTTCAAATTGTAAATTGATATGATGGATATTGATTTTGTAAGAAGCCGTTTCATCAAGCACTTTGATGGAAAGACTGGCAATGTATATGCCTCTCCTGGACGTATCAACCTGATTGGTGAGCACACCGACTATAATGGTGGGTTTGTGTTCCCCGGAGCAGTGGACAAAGGTATCATGGCAGAAATGCGCGCCAATGGCACGGAAGACACGGTGATGGCTTATGCCATTGACCTGAAAGATCGTGTAGACTTCAAGTTGAGCGACCCCAATGGTCCTCGCGCGAGTTGGGCTCGTTACATCTATGGTATCGCTCTCGAAATGAAGAAGTTGGGAGTACCTGTTAAAGGCTTCAATATTGCCTTTGCAGGTGATGTTCCCCTCGGTGCAGGTATGTCGTCATCTGCCGCCATGGAGAGTTGCTTTGCCTTTGGTCTGAACGACATCTTCGGTGACAATAAAGTCTCTCAGTGGGATATGGCGCTGGCTGGTCAGGCAACCGAGCACAACTATTGTGGTGTGAACTGTGGTATCATGGACCAGTTCGCCTCCGTCTTTGGTAAGGCAGGCTGTCTGATGCGTCTCGACTGCCGTAGCCGTGAGTTCGAATATTTCCCCTTCAAGCCCGATGGCTACCGCCTCGTCCTGCTCGACTCTGTGGTGAAGCACCAGTTGGCTGGTTCCCCCTACAACGACCGTCGCAACTCCTGCGAGAATGTGGTGAAACACATTCAGGCCAAGCATCCGGAAGGTAAGTTTGAGACCCTGCGCGACTGCACTTGGGAGCAACTGGAGGAAGTGAAGGAAGAGGTAGGTGCCGAGGACTACAAGCGCGCCAAGTTCGTGCTCGGTGAGAAAGACCGTGTGCTGGGTGTCTGCGAAGCCCTCAACGAAGGCGACTACGAGAAGGTAGGTGAGTTGATGTACAAGACCCACGAGGGACTGTCGAAGGATTACGAGGTATCCTGCGAGGAACTTGACTTCCTGAACGACATCGCCAAGGAGAACGGCGTGACGGGTTCTCGTATCATGGGTGGCGGCTTTGGCGGCTGCACCATCAACCTCGTCCGCAACGACCTCTATAAGCCGTTCATCGAAGACGCCAAGACGAAATTCAAGGAGAAGTACGGACATGAACCAAAGGTCTATGATGTTGTGATAGGCGACGGCTCACGCAAACTCTGCTAAAAGCCACTTCTGAGCACACATTTTGTGTTAGAAAAGGTTAAATATTAGCGGTAAGGTGTAAAAATAACACTTTACCGCTAAATTTTATGCCTTTTCGCTTTGTC
>CACZVE010000048.1 GCA_902784565.1 uncultured Prevotellaceae bacterium | reverse complement strand
GTGATGACATGCCGCAATTTTTCGGCACGTTTTCTAACCCTTGTGATGACATGCCGCAATTTTTCGGCACGTTTTCTAACCCTTGTGATGACATGCCGCGATTCTGGGGCAAGGAAATCAACGGTTTTCCTAGTCATTTTGTCTGGAGATCCAGATAACCCAAATTTAAAAACCACCTTGTTTGTCGTGCCCTATTAATTCTCAGTCTTTAAAACGTTGCCTCGGGAAAATGATCACTAGAACCGTCCACGCTGATTTTATATTTCCAAATCTGATTCTGATATGTCATTTGCCCCATCGATCGTTTTTATATAGGGTTTTTCCATTATCCTCACAGTAATAAAGGACATATCCACCAGTTCTCCCATCTTTTGGGTTATCATACATTTTATAGCGCATCCATGCATATACAGGATAATTTAGTGCTCCAACACCCTCAATCCAACTCGTGGAATTTGGATAGTTATAAGGTTCATCCTGATAAACATCAAAATAAAATCTGTGATATGAATGATTATCGAGTTCATATGAACTAATCTTTGAAAGAACTGCTTTTACTGCTCCTGTATCGTTAGTCTTAAGCCACGGAAGGACTTCTGAAGACCCGAACTCATCTCCAAGGGTTAGGCAAAAATCATAAGCCAGCCATTCCTCTGCATGCGTGGGGAGCACACAATAAACCTTTTTATCTTGTTCTCGGAGTGCTGCCACATAATCCATATCGCTATGCCCTATATATTGATTGTATAATTTCATATAACTCTTTTCGGAGATAACTGTATCACCATAAAAGAATTCCTTTAATTCAATGATTCCCTCAACATTTGCATATGCCCATATTTTACCGTCCTTCACTATCGGCACATATCCGTCATCAGAATCTGTCTCATGCGACTTTTGATTATTCTCCTGAAACTTGCTTTCTTCCTTATTGCATCCAGCCACGAAGCATATAATCAAACAAATCATCAATATCCATATATTCTTCCGATACTTCATTGTTTAATCATTTCTAATTGTGTTCACTATTGATTTGACCTTATATCAGCGGGGACGGTTCTCATGATCATTTTTGTCAGGATCAGCGGGGACGGTTCTCATGATCATTTTTGTCAGGAGATTCGTACAACTCGGAATACAACTCTTTCTATTTTGTCGTGCCATATTAACTCTCTATCTTTAAAGTATTGCCTCGGGATAATGATCACCAGAACCGACCCCGCTGATTACGGGAGATAGAGACAGTTCTTATTTAGACTCATCCCGCCATGTGGGCAGAGTGAAATCCTCGGATGTGAAAATAACCTCCCCATTCAGACTACAGGTATTCATCTCCCACATTCTCAAGTCCCGATGAAGAGGCTTATCTGGTCCACAGGGGCTACCTACCCCCTCGATCCAAATCTGATGTTTAGGATTGTTATCTTTATCTATAGTAAGATGCAGTCTGCGATACAATTCCCCTTCTCTTATAAGCGTGTCAACATATTCAAGTGTAACACTCCTGTCATCTGAGGTAATAGTGCTTCCTACCGTCATTCCGAAATCATATATTAAGGAATGGTTTTCCCCGTGAACATTGAAAACTATTCTATCTCGTTCTAACAGGTAGCAATAGACATAAAATTTACCTCCTTCTTCTTTTCGCCATAACTTCTTGCAGGATTCTCCGTCAATAATGGTGTCACCTTTTATTAAATAGGTTGCAAGGTATTTACCTTGTGGGGTTCTTGAGAAACCTCTGGCTCCAACGGGGCCATCCTTTGGATTGGTCTCCTGACATACCCACTCTTTGCCTTCAACCACAAAAGGACGGTAATTCTCATCCATTACCTGATTCCCTTCAATGGCATCTTCTTTACCGCATCCAGAAAAGATGCATAAAAGCAAGAAAAACACCCATTTCCAAATCTGATTTCTATACATCATATTTTCTTTCAAGTTCATACTTTATTCATTTGTTGTTCACCTATGTAACCCCAAAGTACTCAAAACACTGCATCGAAACGGAAATAATTAACTTTTTTTATCTCATTTCACCAGTTTCTCCTCCAATCACGGGGTCGGATTGCGTTCGTTTCAGAAGCCCCGCTACCAGCAAGAGCGAAGTCTGGAATCGATGATGCAAAGTCTCCGCTTTCAAACATTTCATTCGCGATTTCCAATGGGCCTTTTTCACTATCCGGAGTGAGAGACAGGTCAACGGCTAAAGGCGTCCAAGGACTCTGCCATGCGATTTTGATCCTATACTTCTCTAAATACGGAGTCAGCAAGTCTATATCCTCTTCTTTTTTGAGTGTTATACACACGTATGGAGTCGAAAAAACCTCACGGTAAAACTCCCCCCTGTCATCATCTTTTATATAACTTGGAGTTATTATCACAGACTTTGCGTCTTCCTCCCAGAAGTCCAGTGCGGTCAGTTTCTCGAAATCTGACCGAGTAATAAAAAAGAAGTCGAAAGAATTGTCTTGTGTCCAAAACAGAGCCTGGACATTTGCACGAATCCTTTTGCTTATTTCATCACAATCTATAGGAATACTGACAACGAGTTTGTTCTCGTTTAGGGTTAAGGGAATTTTCTTCCCAGTATATGCATCGTAATAATAATAGTCCGTTTGTATTACCAGCTGATATTCCCTTACTTCTTCATTCTTCAGTTGTTTGAACTTGACTATCCGGAAAGTCACTTTGTCGCCGATTTTTAACGTGGTTCCCTGGAGGTCGGATGTCGCGAAATGACAGATTTCATGGTTGCCCATAGGCGGCATGGTACGGAAATAATAGATGGCGTATGGCGGGGCTTGGATGATTTTCACCTCGACCTCATTGTCGTTTATGGCTGTCACCTCACCGACAAAAGAATCTGATGGTCCGTTTTTCCATTCATAGCGAAACTCCTCACTGTCATCAAAGTCTTTGGTAAATACGAAATAGTCTTTGTCTGTATAGTATAACCTCAACTGTTTTCCATCCAATTGATAGGCCTTGATGTCACAGATATGATTCTCGAAGAAATTGTTTTCCATGAGACTACAACCGACTTCCGTCATGCCCCCTCGCATATCACCTCCGAAGATCATTTCGTTTCCATTGAGAGTTAACAGGCCGATAAATATATCGTTCACTATAGAATACCCCATCACATAACCCTCTTTGGGTATTTCAATACTGAGATGCTGATGACAGACATAATTGGTGTCCACTTCAAACCAGGTTCCTCCGTCGTTCCATCCCACCAACCACCATTCGCCGTATAGCAATTCCGTCGGGCTGGACTTGTCAGAACCAGGATTGTCTTCATTCTCATTGTCACACGCAGTCATACCAACCAACGTCATCAGCATGAGCGTCATTCCGATAAATGTCCTTGTTTTCATCATGATTATTTTACCAGTTTCTTCTTGCCGTTCTGGATATATACACCATTTGCGGGGGCAGACAAGCGTCGGCCCTGCAGGTCGTAAATCTCTGAGGATTCTTTAGTCGTTGCGGTGATTATACTTCGTATAGTAGTTTGTTCAGCCCCGTTAGGAACCTCTTCAGTCCACTCTATGGCGGATTCTGAGCGGAAAATCTCCACACCGTTTCTTTTTATCCAATGTACCTTATGGTAATCCAAACCGGGAGGAATCTGGTTAGGCTCTCTGTAACTAAGAAGACAGGGATAACGATTCAATTCTGCCACCTTGCCGATGCCTCGGATTAATGTTCCCGAAAGCCTTTTCATGATATACTGGTAGGTCTTGCCATCAATCTCAACCTTCTGACTATCGCCTACAGGGATCGTTTCCTGAAGTACTTCATATTTTTCCTCGTCCTGAACCATATGGGGTTGACCCTTCAGGTATTCTGTCACAATTTCCTGATTGCTGTCCCAATCGAAGTTATAGAGAAGTATCTCTGTAGGGTATTCCTTCGCCAACAGCCACACCTTGTCGCCACTTTCCCGTACACATAAACCGCTAAACACATTATTCCGCAATACCTTCCTATAAGTGACGTCGCCAATAATGGTGTCAGTACCTATTTCATAGATACATGCATTGTTATCCTTCAGTTCCATATATGGATTCACCACAATCTCTTCCCAAGTCATGCCTGTTGGGAAGTACTGAGCCTTAACAGTGGCCGTACCAATAACGAATAGGGCGATGAGTGTTCTTAAAACTTTCATAAGAAAATAAGTTTTTTAAATGATCAGAGGGACAAGTTTTTTTTGGTTCGTTTATTTCACCAGTTTCTTTTTGCCGTTTTGGATAACGATACCTTTATAAGAAACGTTCACCTTCTGGCCGGCAAGGTTGTAGATTGGCGTGTCAGAATTGACACTGCGGCGATGACCTGCGTTAGGAATATCTTTGATGGATGTGATGGCAGTGGGAGCCGAAAATAAAGTTATATCGCCCAATACTTCGTCGCTTATCCAGCAGGAATTAAAATTATTATAATTGCCATCATACCGAAATGGACATGTCAAATCGCATTCACTTCCGATACCTTCTATCCAAGTGCTATAGTTCGAATCGTAAACCTCATCGTTTTCCAAATAGTCTTCTACGACCTTCATCCTGCGCAGTAGACGGTCACCATATTTGACCTGATCCACAGAAACGACCCTGACAACGGTTTCCCCATCTTTATCAGTCACCTCACTAACAGTCTCTCCGGCATTTTTGCCAAAGTCATATAACAACTTGGGCGTATCACTGTTTTGGAACTTGCCATACACCTTCTTACCATCCTCTCGCAAAGCATACTGATAGGCATCGGAACTGACATCGTAGATCTTTTTATAAGTAAGGTCATTGATGACCGTGTCACCTCTTACCACAACAGAGTACATATATGAATTACCGGTAAAAGGATTATCATGACTGTACTTCCATGTCTTGCCTTCTTTCAGGAACGGCTCATACGAGTCCTGAGCAACTGCAACCATCTTTATGGCAATGACAAACAATAATAGTAAAAGCCTTCTCATAATCAATAATTTTTTTAATCAAACATAATTATTTGTTGTACAATATAATGTTTTAAATTTTTTGCAAAGATATAAAAAAATCTCGATATCTTCCAAAAAAAACGTTGTCGAGATGATGGACAAAATGTTGTCTACCATCTCGACAGGTTAAATTTTTGCCGATTTCATCGGGGAAAAGGCCTATTCTTTCTGAATCAGCACCACGGCGTAGGCGGAGATACCCTCTTCACGGCCTGTGAAACCAAGTTTCTCTGTAGTGGTGGCCTTGATGGAGATGTCGTCGGTATCGCAGCCGATGACCTGTGCCATGCATGCCTTCATGGCGGGGATATGGGGATTCATCTTGGGACGCTCGGCGCAGATGGTAGCGTCGATATTCACCAGATGATAGCCCTTGGTGGCAATCAGTTCTATTGTTTTCTTGAGGATAATCTTGCTGTCCATGCCGTCGGTCTCGGCACTGGTATCGGGGAAATGATAGCCGATGTCGCGCATGTTAGCAGCACCCAACAGGGCGTCGCAGACAGCATGCAACAACACGTCGGCATCGCTGTGGCCCAACAGACCTTTTGCATGCTCTAACTTGATGCCGCCCATCCATAGGTCGCGGCCCTCCACCAACTGATGGACATCGAATCCGAATCCTACTCGTATCTTCATTTTCTGAACAAGTCCTTGATGCCGTCCATGTCGAAGGCAAGGGTGAAACGTAAGGTCTGATCCAAGGGATTTGAACGGGCCGTGGAGATGACATAACCCACATCGAGTGAGAAGACACTCATGCGGAAACCGCCACCGACGGTGAAGTACTTCAGGTTACCCTTCGATTCGGCCTGATGATGATAGCCCGCACGGATAGAGAATTGGTCGTGGTACACATACTCGGCACCGACGCTCCACTGGACCTCCTCCAACTCTTCCTTGAAGCCGCCAGGAGCATCGCCGAAACTCTTGAAGATACCACTGATGGCACTGACATCACTGTATTCCCGACGTACACGGTCCTGATAGTCTGTATTGCTCTCGCCCTCCTCCTGGGCAGGGACAGTAGGCACGAGCAGTTTGTTGGCATCGGCAGTGATGGTGAAACGGTTCCATTCATCGACAGGTATCATCAACGAGGCACCCAGTCGCATGTTGGCGGGCAGAAACTGACTCTCCTCGTCGCCGAAGAAGGAGATCTTCGAACCGATGTTGGAGAGGTTCAGACCGAGGCCCAACTGACACTCGCGACTGCCGAGATTAACGTATTTGTTATAATACATGGCCAAGTCGGCAGCAAAGGCTGAGGCAGGCTTGGAGTCCTCGCTGTAGTCATAGCGCAGGTCACTGTAGATCCAGCGCAGGGCGGCTGCCATTGAGAAATTCTCGGAGAGCATCAGCGAGTAAGCCACGTCGAGCGACATCTCGTAGGGTTTCACTGTCATGTCGCTGCCGTCGTAGGTATACACCTCACCCAACGAGAAATAGCGCAACGAACCGGAGATGGCGGAGTAGTCGCCGATACGATAGTAACCCGCAAGATAGGCCAGGTCGATATCGTTCACCAACTGGCGCAGCCACGGGGTGTAGTTCAGCGCAATACCGGCGCGGGAGATACAGAACGGGTATTTGGCGGGGTTCCAGTACTGTGAGTTGACATCGGGGTCGGTAGCAACACCCACGTCACCCATACCAGCCGCACGGGCATCGGGGGCAATGGTCTGCGAGACGACGGCATGCTCTACGGGATTGAACATCGTGGCCTTGTCATCGTCCTGGGCGGATGAAGTGAATAGTGAACAGTGAATAGTGAATAGTGTCACCATCACTCTCAACAGGGTTATCTTTGAAGCTTTCTTCATATCCATATTGTTGTTTAGTTATTATTCATTATCATCAGTTTCTTGGTCTTCGACGACTGTCCGCTACCATCACTGCTGATGGACACCTTAAACAGATACACACCCGTCTGGAGACGGCGTCCGCCATCGGTGGAGAGATCCCAGTCGAAGGTATAGGTATCACCCGAGGGTACGCCAGTCTCGGTATAGCGCCACAACTGTCGTCCGGCCATGTCGTAGATGTCAAGTTGTACGTTGAGTTCACAACCGGCCCTGTCGTGGGTGATGATGAAGGTAGCACCTGTGGTGGAGTTACGGACACATTTTACGTTGATGCAATCAGGCTCCACGCCCCGGGCCACCTCAAAGTCGAGTTCTGCCGTCGAGGAGTTGTTCAGCACATCCCAGGCACGGAACAGGAGTTTATGATGTCCGTAGTCCAGTTTAGGAATGCTGAAGCCTAACGATCCGCTACGGTAGTCACCAAACTCATAGTTGAAATAACTGTTGAGGTTATAGGTCTTTGACATGTCACCGTCTATGATCAGTTCCAGGTCGTGTCCGATACTGCTACCGGAGGAGTTGATGCCATTGTCATCGTAGAGTTCTGCCACGAAATAGGGCGAAGTATGTACCTTGTTACCGCTCTTGAACGACTTGGTGTTCAGGTAGCAGTAGATGCTGGGACCGATGGAGTCGTTGAGGGCCGTGCTGCTGCCATTGAGGATGAAATTGCTGTTCTCACCATGTGCCGTGCCGGTCTTGGCTTGATTGACGGCATAAAGTGTCATCAAACCGGTCCCGTCGGTATAACTGATATCCTTTGGCACGGCGAAGGTCAGGGTGAAAGTACCATTGCGGATACTGTCGGAGCCGTTATAGAGGGTTTTCGTACGATCTATGAAAGTGAATGGGACATCGGCTTCGCTCTCATCGTTCAAGCGACAGACGATGGTCTCCTCCGCATCTCTGACAGAGGCTGTGATGGTGCCATTGAACGCTTCATCCAATGTCTGTCCGTTGAGCACATGACCTGTCACCTTGGCAATGGAACCTGCAGGCAGACGGACAGTTGAGGCTTCGTTTAAAGGCATGCCGTTGATATTGTCGATGACGATGCTCTGCGTCGGGGCTGCCAGTACCAGGGCAGGATCGCCCAAGAGCGTGTATTGCAGTTTGTTGGGGGTGACATCCTTCCTGAATTCCACCAGGTCGCACTTCGTCATACGGACAGACTCGCCGATGGTGTTTCTTACGCCGTTGGTGGAGCCCAACACATATTGTGAGAAGCCGAGATTGATCAGTTCGTTGTAGTTGGCATAGACGGTACGGGTGGTTCCGAAGAAGGCAACGGCACCGCCTTTCTTATTGAGCACCGCCGTCTCGCCGATATTCTCTTCTTGTCCGTCGAAGGCCATGATGTCGCAGGATGCTGTCACCCAGAGCGGCAGGCGCAGTGAAGTGGCCTCCTCGAAGTCAGCGATGCGCAGTACGAACTCATGCGACAGGGCATAGGAGATACCGTGTCCGCAGTAGTTCATCATCAGGGCGCCCTCTGCCATCTGACTCTTGATCAAATTGGTTGCATCGGGATAGGAATTGCCTGTCGAGGAAGACTGACGGGCATAGGCATCCCAGTACACCTTCTTAATATTGAAGGCGGGATAGTCTTCCTGTAGGGCGGTGGCAATCTTATCGGCTGTTTTCATGTGGGCATTGTTGTTGCCGTCGTCACCCATAAACATCAGGGTGTTCTGCCAGGGACCGGCATACTCGTTGTTGGCATAGCCGATGGTCTTGTCTACCAGTGTCTTTGCCTCTTCGAGTGTTCTTGCAGGGAACCTTCCGACAGCCACATCCGGTTTGCCGAGATAATAGGTACTCCTGCCTGAGGTCTGCTGGATTTCTTCTTCGTCGTCGAGGAGACAGAAATAATCGTCGCTCACATAACAACTGACTTCGCTGAAGGAGTTTTCGCTCTCATAGCAGAGTAGGAAATCATCGGGATTGCAGTTCCTCCAGTCGGAGATGAGCATACGGTTGTCCCACGCCCCATCGCCAAACAGCAACAGATAGCGCGGCATATCGGCCTCGGTCTCTGCCTTGTCGTAGAACATCTTCAGGTAACGACGGTAGGCATTGGCGTCGGGCGTACCACTCGAGAACTCGTTGTAGAGTTCATCAGCAGGCACGATGCGTACCCGCAGACCATCCTTCGTCTCGTGGTGCGTCTTGATACGTTCTGCCTCCGAGAGCCATTTCTGTGTCGTGGGGATGATGATGACCATATCCACCGGTGCATCGGCATGATGATCCTGATTGGTGATATGATAGAGTAGTTCGGGGGCCGGGATACTGGCAGAGGAGAGATCTGGCAGTGCCTTCGGCTGGTCACAGGTCAGTGCCAGATAGTCCAGACGGACGTTGCCACCCGATGTCTGGGTAATCTTAATGGTATTGGAACCTACCTGAAGACTATCCAGACGGAAGAACCAGGTGTGGTCGGCAGCCTTCATGAAGTCATCCACGAAGTCTATCACGTTATTGGTGCTTTTCGAGGCAGCAATAGCAGCCCTGTCTACTACGATTTGCCCTATCTCCTGACCGTTGACGGTTACCGTTGCCTCGAAATAGTTGTCATAACTCATTGCCACCGACAGAGTACCGGCGGCACTGCTTGACGATAGGGTGTAACTCTGTGGATTACCGATGGTGTAGAGTGTCTTGTCGAAGAGTTTTCTGCCACCATGGAACCAAGCATAGTCATCGACCTCATAGAGGGAGTGGAAGTCATCGGCCATGGGGTAGAAGGTGGCCTTGAAATCTTCCTCACTGAGAGTCAGCGGTTCCTCGTCGCCATTGTCGGTGAGGAAATAATAACCGTAATCGGAATAGTTGTTGCGGATACGGGTGGTGGCAGAGTCTGTCTCCCATGTGACGGGACCTATGCCATAGAAGAGTTTCTTTCCTCCGATGGTGCAGGTAGGTATTTCCTTCAAGTCATCAGTGGCTATCAGGTATTCTTCTGTCAGACTCTCCGGCTGTAAACCACCGCCATAACCATAGACCTTTACTTGAGAGATGTCTTGGAAACCGCAACTGCGGGCAAAACTGCCAGATATCTGGTAGATACCACTTGCCGGGATACGGATCTTCGCCCATAGGCCGTCCTGAAGTACGGAGTGTTCAGCGTAGCGTCCTGAATGGACAGACAGAGAATCGTCGGTTCTTGTCCTGGCCTGTGCTTTAACGGAACCCTTCACATTTAACTTGAAACTGACCAATTTCTGGTATTTCCCGTCGCGTTTCACAATCGGACAGAACGACACGTCGAGCATACCTTGTTTCTTTGCCACGCAGACATGTTGCATGATCTCCGGCAACTCCCCAGGTTCTTCGCCACCCAACTGATGATAACGCTGGATGTCGGCCTCTGACATATCGATGAATTCGGGATATTCAATGCTGACGGTGTAGGTGGAGTCAGCATAGTGAGGACCCAGTTGTTTCTGGTAGGTATAGGCTGGCAGGAGAGAGTCAAGCCTGACCTCTTGAGCGGTCAAGTTGATAAACCCTTGTGCCTTGCCCTGCAAGCAGAGCAGCAGAAGAGTCAAGCCTGTTATCAGCCTCCAATTTGTTTTCACTTCATCTATTATAACGGAAGAAGTGCCGATTTATTGTGAAAGTCTACTTACAATTGAACGCCAAGACCTTCCGTTCTTCGAGCCAGCCCTCCAGATGGTCGTCGATATGCACGGGGCCAACACCTGCCGGCGTACCGGTATAGAGCAGGTCGCCCGTCTTCAAGGTAAAGAACTGCGAGATGTAGGCGATGATCTCGTCCACCTTATACAACATATCACTGGTACAACCCTCCTGGACGGTCTTACCGTTGATATCCAAATGGAAGTGGATGCGCTGGATATCCAAAAACTTTTCTTTGGGCACCCACTCGCCGATGGCGGCAGACCCGTCAAAACCCTTACAGATGGTCCAGGGCTGTCCGGCCTCGGAGGCTTTCTTCTGCAAGTCGCGAGCCGTGAAGTCGATGCCGAGTGTCACGGCATCATAATAACGGTGGGCAAACCGTTCCGGGATATTCTTCCCCAGACGGCAGATACGTACGACAACTTCCGTCTCGTAGTCGATACGTCCCAGATGGTCGGGGATAAAGAAAGGCTTGCCCTGATTGAGTATCGCCGAGTCGGCCTTGGTGAATATCACTGGCTCGTCGGGTCGTTTAACAAAATTATGCAGCTCACGGTTGTGGGCTGCATAATTCATTCCTATTGCAAAAATCTTCATTAGTCTGCAACGAGTGTGAAGCGCTTGAAGGCAACGATCTTCAGATCCTTGTCCTGCTTGGCGAGCCACTGAGAGACAGTAGCCTTGTCGCCGTCACCGAACTGGAACTCCTGGTCAACCAGACAACTCTCCTTCAGGAACTTCTGAACACGACCCTTGGCGATGTTCTCGATCATAGGCATCTTCAGTTGGGCCTCACCCTCGACCTTTGCATCGGCAATGATCTTGCGGGCCTCGTCAGCCTGAGCCTGTGTGAGCCAACCCTTGGCCATGTTGCTCTCGATATGATCCTCAGAGTCAACGAGGTTGGGGTTGATGCCAGCCTTCTTGAGTTTCATCTCCACGAACTTCTCGACCTGCTCCAACTTGGTCTTCTCGAAAGAGGTCTTGTACTCCTCGTCGAGGATCTTCTGGTCAACGCTCTGAGCGTCGAGAGCCACGGGCTTCATGGCAGCCACCTGCATGGCTACGAGGTGACCCTGCTCAGCAGCGGGCTTGTTGGTCTGTACCATGGTACACAGGGTGTGCTTACCCATGTGGTCGTAGATCTCCACGTTCTCACCTTCGAGCGTCAGGTAACCATCGAGTTCCATCTTCTCACCAGTGATACCACTGCGCTGTGTCACAGCCTCCTGAGCAGTCTGACCATTGATGGTGAGAGCCTTCACAGCCTCAATGTCAGCAGCCTTGGCAGCGATGGCAGCGTCGAGGATGCTCTGTGTCAGAGCGATGAAGTCAGCACCGTTGGCCACAAAGTCGGTCTCGCACTTCAAGGCGAGCATAGCAGCGAAGCCGTCCACCTTCTTTACGAGTACACAACCATTAGAAGTCTCACGGTCACTGCGCTTGGCAGCGATAGCCAGGCCACGCTCACGGAGCAGTTCCTTAGCCTTGTCGAAATCGCCCTCAGCCTCGGTCAGAGCCTTCTTTACGTCAGCCAGACCTGCGCCGGTCATAGCGCGAAGTTTCTTGATATCGTCAATTGAAATTGCCATTGTTCAATTATTAATTATGAATTATTATTTATTAATTATGATTACTCTGCGGCGGGAGCCTCTTCCTCGGCGGGAGCAGCCTCTTCAGCAACAGGAGCCTCCTCGGCGGGAGCCTCAGTCTTGGGAGCCTCAGCATCCTTGCGGCTACGACGGGCAGCGCGCTTGGGCTTTACCTCTTCCTCTTCTGCCTCAGCCTGAGCATCGGAAGCCTTCTCGTCGGCCTTCTCCACCTTACGCTCTTCGATACCCTCGGCGATAGCAGCGCAGCAGGCGTTGAGGATGATCTCAACAGAATCCTTGGCGTCGTCGTTGGCGGGAATCACGAAGTCGATGTTGTTGGGGTCAGAGTTGGTGTCAACGATACCGAACACGGGGATACCCAGACGGTTGGCCTCGCGGACGGCAATCTGCTCCTTCAGCACGTCAACCACGAAGAGTGCGCTCGGCAGACGGGTCAGGTCGGCGATAGAACCGAGGTTCTTCTCCAACTTGGCGCGCTGACGGGTAATCTGCAGCAACTCGCGCTTTGACAAGTTACCGAATGTACCGTCATTCATCAGTTTGTCGATGTTCGCCATTTTCTTCACGGCCTTGCGGATCGTGGGGAAGTTAGTGAGCATACCACCGGGCCAGCGCTCAATCACATAAGGCATGTTGATGCTGGTGGCCTTCTCGGCGATCACTTCCTTGGTCTGTTTTTTAGTAGCGACGAACAGGATCTTCTTGCCACTCTTGGCAATCTGCTTCAGAGCATCGGCAGCCTCGTCAATCTTGGCTGCGGTCTTGTGCAGGTCGATGATATGAATACCGTTACGCTCGGTATAGATGTAGGGAGCCATTGCGGGGTTCCACTTACGCTTCAGGTGACCGAAATGACAGCCGGCCTGGAGCAACTGGTCAAAATTTGTTCTTGCCATTTTGAATTTCTTGCTTTTAAATTGTTTACTTTCTTTTTAATTCTTACTTGTGTTA
>CACZVE010000047.1 GCA_902784565.1 uncultured Prevotellaceae bacterium | reverse complement strand
CATCATCATCGACCGTCTGAAGCGCGAGTTCAAGGTGGAGTGTAACCAGGGTAAGCCCCAGGTGAACTACAAGGAGGCCATCACCAAGACCGTCATGGGCTATCGTGAGGTCTACAAGAAGCAGTCGGGTGGTCGCGGTAAGTTCGCTGACATCATCGTGAACGTCGGTCCTGTGGATGAGGATTACGATATCAAGGAGAATGGACCGCTGCAGTTCATCAACGAGGTGAAGGGCGGTAACATCCCCAAGGAGTATATCCCCGCTATCCAGAAGGGCTTCGAGACCTCTCTGAAGAACGGTATCCTCGGTGGCTATCCGATGGACAGCCTGAAGGTTGTTGTGGTCGATGGTTCGTTCCACCCCGTGGACTCCGACCAACTCTCGTTCGAAGTGGCCGCCCAGATGGCTTACAAGGCAATCTGCGCCCAGGCCAAGCCTGTGCTCATGGAGCCCATCATGAAACTCGAGGTGGTGACACCTGAGGAGAACATGGGTGACGTGATCGGCGACCTGAACAAGCGTCGTGGTCAGGTAGAGGGTATGGACGAGGCTCGCAGTGGTGCCCGTGTCGTCAAGGCCAAGGTGCCCCTGTCAGAGATGTTCGGCTATGTGACCGCCCTGCGTACCATCACTTCCGGTCGTGCTACCAGTTCGATGGAGTACAGCCACCATGCACCGCTGTCAAGCGCTCTCGCCAAGGCTGTGCTGGAGGAGGTCAAGGGCCGCGCAGATTTGGTTTAGAAATACCAGGAGTGCCGCTGAGCAAATGACTCTTTAGCGGCCTCCAATATTAAATAATAAATAATTAACAATTAAGAATTAAGAACAATGAGTCAGAAAATTCGCATCAAGCTGAAGAGTTACGACCACAAATTGGTCGACAAGTCAGCAGAGAAAATCGTGAAGGCTGTGAAGGCCACAGGTGCTATCATCAGCGGTCCTATCCCCCTTCCCACACACAAGCGTATCTTCACCGTCAACCGCTCGACCTTCGTCAACAAGAAGGCTCGTGAGCAGTTCCAGTTGTCAGACTACAAGCGTCTGATCGACATCTACAGTTCAACAGCCAAGACTGTTGACGCCCTGATGAAACTCGAACTCCCCAGCGGCGTTGAGGTTGAGATCAAGGTATAGTATCATTCTATCCCCCTTCATAGAGTGGCGCAGCCGACAGGCTGCGCCACTTTTTGCGTCTTTTTATAACCTCATTCCCAGTGACAATCGGGCATAGCTGTCGATGAGGACGACCTTGGTCTCATTCATCTTATAGGAGAAACGGTTGAACTGTCCTTGAAGACCTATGAAGTAATTGCTCCAGTTATAGGCAATGCCGAGTCGCAGGTCGACATTGAACTGCAGCCTGCCGTTGTTTACATCACTCTCAATTTCCCATCCCTCAACATCTTGAAGATAGTTGCCCTCTTCATCCATAGGCTTATATTTCTCGCCATTGGCCCAGGTGTGCGTCTGAGAGTTCCATTGGCCATAACTGTCCAGCGGCTTGGCAACATCGTCCAGAGGGTAGTAATTGTAGTCGTACTTATAGACTTTCACGCGGTTATAAACACTGATGGTAGGCATGGCCATTGCGTTGATCACGAAGCCTCGGAAGGGTACGAAGTTATAGCCGTAGCCAATACCGATGTTGGCCTGGTGCATCTTGATACGGCCCACATTTTTGCTAAGAAGTACGAACAGTGAATTTTCGGCGGCTGAGAGGTCGAATGACGACTGATACCAGGTGGCTCCTGCCAGGAGCGAACCTGCGGAGCGGCGCTGGATGACGGACTGGTTGTAGGCGGCGGCCTGTGAGTAGTGACGCCCGTTGAACACATAGTAGCCGTTGATATAGGTGGAACGTATCCATACCGGGGCACCGATCTTATCATGGATGTTCTGTTCCTCTACGACCTTCTCGTCTTGATAGTATTTTGCATTGAATGTGACTTCGTCTGTGCTGAATCTCCTATGCCGGAAGTTAAACCCATATTTGGCACCAGTGGAACTGATAGAGAAATAACGGCCTGCATTCTTGACGAGCGAGTGGGAGTAGGATATGCCCGTACCACGATAGCCTACCCAGAAACCGACGGAAGCCGCCACGGGTGGTTCGAAGCATAGTTTCCAGAAAAGACGTTCCTTATCCTCAGGAAAGTAAAAGTCGTTTTCGTAATCCACGTCGACTGCCGTCTCCTTGTAACGGAGGATGACTCGCCAAGGCTTTTCGGGAACTTCGATGTAGTGCGGGTCTACCTTGGCCCGTGCCCTGTTGTCCAAAAACTGCTGCACATAACGAAGTTTACTCATCAGGCTCGTGGAACTATCCTGTCGGCTCACGCTGTCAGTATCAGCCTGCTCCTGTGCTGCTGCATTCAAGGTAAATAACAGGCAGCAAATGATTATTCTCCCTTTCATATCGTTCTGTTTAGAGTAAGTTGCAAAGATATGGTTTTTTGCTGAAAAAACAAAATAATAAAGGGAAAAAGATTGGTTTTGGTCTAAATTTAAGTTAAATAGAAGTCAAACTATTTAATTTAGTTTAATAACTATATTAATTAGTTGTAAATAACGAAAATTTTTAGTTACTTTGCACTCAGGTAAAGATAATGACGCGATAATTGATTGAAAACTAAAAGCACTGACAACAATGAAAAAACTGACAAATAGAGAAAAAGAGATCATGGATCTGTACTGGGCGCACGGTCCAATGTTCGTCAAGGAACTCCTGGAGTACTATGACGAGCCCCGTCCGCACTTCAATACACTCTCCACGATGGTACGTCTATTGGAGAAGGAAGGATTCCTGGATCATAAGCAGTTTGGTAATACCTACCAGTACTTCCCCCTCATCACTGAGGCGGAATACGGCAGGAAATCCATCGCCGGCGTGATCAAGAACTACTTCAACGACTCCTACCTCTCTGCCGTCTCTTCGTTCGTCAAGGAAGAGAAGATCTCCGTCGAAGAACTGAAAGAACTGATAGACCAAATCGAGAACAACCATGCTTGACTTTCTGACATACGACCTGAAGGTAGCCGTGCTGATAGCGGTGTTCTATATGTTCTACCGTCTGTTGCTGGTCCGCGAGACGTTCCACCGCGTGAACCGTATCGTGCTCTTGTTGACGGCTCTGGCTTCATTCGTCCTGCCGCTGTGTGTCATCACGATGCATCGGACGGTGGAGATGAATGCTTCAGTCTTAGTGGAAGGTGGCATGTGGCATGTGGAAAGAGATATGTCTGATGCAGAGTATTCTCTTTCCTCTCTTCTCCTTCCTCTTGCCTCCATCCTATTTATAATAGGTTTGGTGGCAACGTTTGCCCACACCCTCTGGTCCGTATTCAGAATCCTCTCACTGATCAAACATAGTGAACAGCATCCGCAGGATGATGGTACCATCCTCTGCGTGACCGGTAACGCAGACCTGGCACCTTTCAGTTGGATGCACTATATCGTGATGAACCGCAGCGACTACGAAACACGCGATGCTGCGATTCTCGCACATGAACGGGGACATATCCGTCTGCACCATTCGTGGGACGTGCTCCTCGTCGATGTCCTCACCGCCCTCCAGTGGTTCAATCCCGCCATCTGGATGCTCCGTAGTGACCTGCGGGCCATCCACGAATACGAGGCCGACGGTGCAGTACTCTCCCAAGGGATCAATGCGCGTCAATATCAATACCTGTTAATCACAAAAGCCGGCGGCATCGGCGGGTACTCCCTTGCCAACGGAATCACTCACAGTGCCCTCAAAAACCGAATCAATATGATGTTACATACAAAATCCCCGCGCCGCAGTCTGCTGAAACTGTTGGCCCTCGTGCCCATCGTGGGTGTCACCCTCGCCCTTAATGCCGAGACCGTCACCGACGTGGTTTATAAGAATGACGAGCCCCAGAAACAGGTGCCCGTGAAGAAAGGCAAGAAGAATGCCACCATCAAGACGGGTGGTAACCAGGACATTCAGATCATTGAGACTGTCGTAGATGAGGAAGACCAGAAGAAGACCGAAACTGAGAAGCAGGATGCATTCAAGGCGGAAGGTACTTTCATTCCGAACGACGAGCCAGCCTTTGATGTGGTCGAAGAGATGCCGCAGTTCCCTGGTGGTGCGCCTGCTTTATTGGAATTCCTCTCAAAGAACATCCGTTATCCGAAAGAGGCTTTCGAGTCGAATGTTCAGGGACGAGTCCTTGCCACTTTTGTGGTCGAGAAAGACGGCAGCATCAGTGAGACCAAGGTCGTGAAGGCTGTTGATCCCATGCTCGATGAGGAGGCCATCCGTGTGCTCAATAGCATGCCTAACTGGACACCGGGCAAACAGAGCGGCAAGGCCGTGCGCGTGAAGTACACCGTTCCCATCAACTTCCGCCTGGACGGCAGCAAGCCCAAGGAGAATAACAATGCCAAAGTCATGCAGGCTGCTGCTGCCGGTAATATCTTTCTGACGTCAGGCGATCCTGCCAAGATGCCGTTGGTCATTGTCGATGGCAAGGAGGTGCCTTACGAGAACTTGAAGAGCATTGTTCCTGATGATGTCGAGAGTATCAATGTGCTGAAAGACCAGGCTGCCATCAATCTGTATGGCGAGAAAGCCAAGGATGGCGTCGTCGTTTTCACGATGAAGAAGAAATAAGACGTCTCTGCAATCATGCACAGAATAATTATACTTATCCTCGCCCTTTTGACGGTCCTGTCTGCAAAGGGCGAGGTTTCTTCACACAAAAAGAGGGTAGGGGAGCCCGTCGTGGTGGACACCCTGGCCATTCTTCTGCAGAAAGGCGACAGTCTGATGCAGCAGTACAACACTTTCGAGGCACTGAAGTACTACCAGCAGGCCTATCAGGATCTTAAGAAAGGGAATCTTCCTATTCCGACGGAGCGTTTGATCCCGGTGTTCGTGAAGTTAGCCGACTGCTACTACAAACGTGCCGACTACCACAAGGCCGCCAATCTGTTGAAACTCGTCCCTGAGGACAGTCTCACCCACGAGTCCTTCCGACAACTGGCCTTCAGTTACCAGAAGCAGAACGACCCGCAGTCACTCATCTACTGGGGTGGGAGGTTGGTTGCCCATTACCCGATGGACGGTGAGATGGTGGCTGCCGTCACCGCGGCTTTTACGCGTACCGATCAGGCCTGGGCGGGTATCGATTATGCCAAGGGCTATTTCGAAAGGGACTCCACGAATATCCTCGTCAACCGTGCCTTGGCCGATGCCTACTTCATGGACCGTCAGTTCGAACCGTCGGCAGCCATGTACGAGCGGCTGCTCCACCAGGGCGACTCCACCTTCAACACACTCTATTCCGCAGGCATGTGCTATGCACAGATCGACAGTCTCGAACTGGCCTACCAACACTTAAAGCCCGCCTTCTTTCTTTCGCAGATGCAACATGCGGGCTGTGCCTACCGTCTCGGCGTGGTCTGTGTGGATACGGATCGTCTGGATGAGGGCCTCGGCTATCTCGATATCGCCACTGCCCTTCTGCTCCCGGATACTACCACGATGAAAGCCATCACCCTCTCTCGGGGCGAGGCCTATTATCTCCTGGGTCAGTATGACAAGGCTGTAGAAGTATGGAAAGATCATCTGAAGTATAATCCCAGTTCCATCGCCACCTATTACAACATCGCCAGTGCCACCTACTATTATCTCCAAGATGGCAGACAGGCAAAGACTTATTTCGAGCGTTTCCTCGAGATGGCTCGTAAGGAAGAAACCCCCAATGCCCAACTCACGGAGATGATCAAAAAGGCAGAAGAACTGCTCCAGACCGCTAACCTCTCAAATCCTAAGGTTAAGATAATTAGAAAAAAATAGTCGAAAGTTTTGGTACTTTCGACTATTTTTTTTATCTTTGTGCCGTGTTTTTTTAAACACGGTTATTTTTTTGACCAAAGAACTAGAGTATTAACAATATCTAAAATAGCAAACTGTATGAAAAGAAAGAGTGTTTTGACAGGGGCTGTGGCAATCGCTATGGTGGTCGGAGGACTGACCTCTTGCGGTCTTGACATGCCCAAGGAGGTACAGACATCGTATGAGACGGTGACTATTGAAAAGAAAGACATTACGGTGCCTATCAAGTTCAGCGCCAAGTTGAAGGGCCAGACTGATGTGACTATCACCCCGCAGGTGAGCGGACAGTTGATGAAAATCTGTGTGACAGAAGGTCAGCAGGTGAAGAAAGGTCAGACACTTTTTGTCATCGACTCGCGCAATGCACAGTTGGATCTGGAGAGTGCACAGGCTAACCTGCAAGCCGCTTTGGCCTCAGAGAACAGTGCTAAACTCGAATATGAATCCAATAAGAACCTGTATGAGAAGAAGATTGTGAGCAAATATATGTTAGACAACTCCGAGAATTCTTACAAGCAGGCTCAGGCCACCGTGGCTCAGGCCCGTGCTTCGGTGAGTCGTAGCAGAGTGAACCTCAGTTTCTGCACCATCACGGCTCCTGTGACAGGTGTGATCGGTGAGATTCCCGTGCGTACCGGCGATCAGGTGTCGACAGCCTCACAGTTGACGATTGTCAGCGGTAACACGCAGATGGACGCAGAGTTCTCCGTGTCGGAGTCGCTTATCGAGGACATTGTCTCATCAGGCAGGAAAGGATCGGAAAGGGAACGATATATTGCTTCGCTGCCGGATGTGACGTTTGTAATGAAGAACGGTACGGAATATACGCACAAGGGTCGTATCAGTAGTCTGACGGGTATGGTGAACGCCACGACAGGTACGATTGCCTGTAAGGCGACATTCCCGAACCCTGAGGGGCAGTTGTTCTCGGGTATCCAAGGTACGGTGGTGCTGCCTTATGCCGTGCAGGACGTGATGGTGATTCCACAGGTGGCTGTGGTGAGGTTGCAGGACAAGCAGCAGGTGTTTAAGGTGAAAGCCGACAGTACGGCAACAGCCATCGACGTGACGACGGAAGACATCGGCAATGGTCAGGACTTCGTCGTCACCAGCGGCCTGAGTGTCGGTGATCGCATTGTGACCGTCGGTGCTAATAACTTACAGGAGGGACAGAGAGTGCTCTTCCCCGAAGCACCGAAAGAAGAGTGAACAGTGAATAGTGAAAAGTGAATAATTTGCTTCCGCATGAAGAATAATATATTTATCAACAGATATGTGATGGCATGCGCCATCAGTATCGTGATTGCGCTGGTGGGTTTCATCTGCATGAACTCTCTGCCCGTTGAGCAATACCCCAGCATTGCACCGCCGCAGGTGAGTGTGACAACATATTACACGGGTGCTGACCCTAACACGATTATGAAATCGGTCATCCAACCGTTGGAGGAGAGTATCAACGGTGTGAACGGCATGATGTATATGAGTTCGAAAGCAACGTCGACGGGTTACGTGAGCATCGATGTGTTCTTTGAGCCGGGCACCGACCCCGATATGGCGACGGTAAACGTGCAGAACCGTGTGGCGAAGGCGGAGGCGCAGTTGCCCTCCGACGTGACGCAGGTGGGTATCTCGGTGTCGAAACAGCAGAGCAGCATCCTGCGCATCCTCGCTGTCAGAAGTTCTGACGGCAGGTATGACGACGACTTCATCTCTAACTATGTGGACATCAACATCAAACCGCGTGTGCAGCGTATCAACGGCGTTGGCGAGGTGATGTCATTAGGTAACACCTACGCCCTGCGCGTCTGGATGAAACCTGACGTGATGGCACAGTACGGCCTGAGCCCCGATGACGTGACCAATGCTATCAGCGGACAGAGTTTCGTATCTGCCACTGGTACCTTTGGTGAGCAGAGTACGAACAAATATCAGTATTCAATGGAATACAAGGGTACGCTGAAGGACGTCGAGGAGTACAAGGACATTGTGCTGAAGACCACCGACGGCGGCCATCTGTTGCGCTTAGGCGATGTGGCCGACGTGGAGATTGGAGCCCAGAGTTATAGTTACGTTTCGAATATCAACGGTAGTCCCGGTGCCATGATGATGGTGTTCCAGTCGCCTGGTGCCAATGCTACCGAGGTGAACGCCCGTATCACCAAGATGTGTGACGACTTGAAGAAGACCATGCCAGCCGGTATTGAGATTCTCACGTTGATGACCAGCGATGACTTCCTCTTCGCTGCCATTCACAACGTGGTCGAGACGCTCATCATCGCCATCATCCTCGTGATACTCGTGGTGTTCTTCTTCCTACAGAACTTCAAGGCCACGATTATCCCTTCAATCTCGATAGTCGTGTCGCTGATGGGAACCTTCGCCATCGTTTCTCTTGCAGGATTCTCGCTGAACATCCTGACGCTGTTCGCCCTCGTGCTGGCCATCGGTACGGTGGTCGATGACGCCATTGTGGTGGTCGAAGCCGTGATGGCCAAGATGGAGAACGGTATCAGTGATGCCCGAGAGGCGACACGCCAAGCCATGAGCGAGGTGTCGGTGGCCGTTATCTCGTGTACCTTAGTATTTATGGCGGTGTTCGTTCCCGTCACGTTCATGGGCGGCACGTCGGGCACGTTCTTCACGCAGTTCGGTGTGACGATTGCCTCGGCCGTCGGTCTGTCGTGCGTATCGGCCATGACGCTCTGTCCGGCTCTCTGTGCCATCATGCTGAAGGTGACCGATGGCAAGAAGGAAGGCAAGAGCCTGACCTACTATACTAAGAAGGCCTACGAGGCCAGCTATAACGCCATTTTCAAGAAATATTCGAAGTCCGTTCAAAAGTTCATCAAGCGCCCTGCTATGGCATGGGGACTGCTGGTGTTAGCTGGTGTGTTGCTCTTCTTCTTCATGAAGAACCTGCCTTCGGGTCTCGTTCCGCAGGAGGACCAGGGCGTGTTCCTGGCTGAAATCCAGGCACCGGAGGGCTACACACTGCAGCAGACAAGCGAGCTGATGAAGCAGGTAGAGGAGAAGGTGAAGAAGATTCCCGAGTTGGAGATGTACGCTGCATCGTGTGGCTACGGTCTGATTTCGGGGGCTGGCTCCAGTTACGCCTTCCTCGCCGTCCGCTTGAAGAACTGGGATGAACGCCCGGGTATGAACCATAGCATCGACCTCGTCATGTACCGGTTCTACATGGATTGTTTGAGCATCAAGAATGCGCAGGTGATTCCTTTCCAGATGCCGCAGATTCCTGGTTACGGTACGAGTAACGGCGTGAGCCTCATCGTGCAGGACCCGACCGATGGCAACCTGTCGGAGTTCGCTGCACGAACCGATAAGTTCCTGGCAAAACTGGCCGAGCGTCCCGAAATCTCTTCGGCCATGTCGACCTATTCCGAGCGCTTCCCGAAATATCAGGTCGATGTGGATGCCGCCCAGTGCGACCGCGCCGGTGTGTCGCCCAGGGCGGTGCTTAGCACCCTCGGCAGTTACTGCAGTGGAAGTTATATCGGTAACTTCAACCAGTTTGGTAAGGTGTACCGCATCTTGACCGCCGGTACGCCTGAAAGCCGACTTGACCCGTCGTCGCTCCAAAATATCTTCGTCAAGGTGAAAGATGGCAAGATGGCTCCGCTCTCTGAGTTTGTCAGCCTGAAAGAGATTGTCGGCCCGTCGAACATCCAGCACTTCAATTTGTTCCAGAGCATCACCACAAGCATCACCACCGCCAGTGGCTATAGCGAGGGTCAGGCCCACAAGGCCATCGAGGAGGTGTTCCGTCAGGAGATGCCTGCCACCGCTACCTACGAATACAGTGGCATGTCGCGTGAGGTCGAGGAGACGTCTAACTCCAACACCACTACGCTTATCTACTGTATCTGTGCAATCCTCATCTACCTGATTCTCGCATCGCTCTATAACTCATGGTTCACACCGTTGGCCGTGCTGCTCAGTGTACCCTTCGGTCTGATGGGCGCCTTCATCTGCGCATACGTTTGCTCGCAGTTCAGTCTGCCAGGCTCCGACAACAACATCTACCTGCAGACGGGTGTCATCATGTTGATCGGTCTCTTGGCGAAGACGGCTATTCTGATTACGGAGTTCGCCAGCGAGCGACGCGCCCAGGGCATGTCCATCATCGATGCAGCCTTTGAGGCCTGCAAGGAGCGTCTGCGTCCTATCCTGATGACGGTGGCCACGATGATCATCGGTATGATACCGCTCGTTATTGAGGGCGGTGCAGGTGCCAATGGTAACCGTGCCCTGGCACTGGGTGTGATCGGTGGCATGAGCGTGGGTACCCTTGCCCTGCTCTTCGTCGTACCTGCCTTCTTCATTGTGTTCCAGAAACTGCATGAACGTTTTCAGGGCAAAGAAGTCGTAGAAGTGAAAAGTGAAGCGTGAATAGTGTATAGTAAAAATCGTAAGATCATGAAAAGACTTAGCAATATCATCGTCACTGCAGTCGTGGGCCTGTTGTTCACGGGCTGCGGTCTGTACGATAAGTACGAACAGAAGGTGGAGGCTCCGGCTGATGCTTTCGGTCAGTTGGATGGCAGTGCCATTGCGGGTTCCGAGTCCTTGGCACAGATGTCCTGGCGCGAGTTCTTCACCGACCCGTTCCTGCAGCAGTTGATCGAGCAGGTGCTGGCCAACAACACCGATCTGAACTCCGCTCGTATCGCCGTAGAGAAGAGCGAGGCTTCGTTGAAGACGGCCAAACTGGCCTACCTGCCGTCGCTCTACTTCTCACCGCAGGGCACGCTTGCCAGTTTTGACAAGAGCGCGTTCTCAAAGACCTACACGCTGCCCTTGCAACTGTCGATGGATATCGACGTGTTCGGCTCCATCACTAATAAGAAGCGCGCAGCCAAGGCCGTGCTCCTGCAGGCCCAGTTGAGCGAGGAGGCCACGCGTGCCAACCTCATCTCCACCACGGCGCAGCAGTATTACTATCTTGTGCTGCTCGACCGCGAGTTGGACATCCTTACCGAGACTGACAGCCTCTGGAAAGCCTCGCTCGAGACTCAGAAGGCACTCTATGAGAACGGACAGGCCTATAGCACCGCTGTCAACCAGCAGGAATCGTCGTGGCTGAGCGTAAAGACACAGATCATCGACATCCACCGCAGCATCCAGTCCACCGAGAACGCCATCTGCAAACTGCTCGGCATCACACCGCAGCACATCAAGCGCAGTCACATGCTCTCCGCTGCCGAATATCACACGTCGTCGGCTGACCAGCGTATGTTCGACAACCAGTTCCTGAAGATTGGTGTACCCGCTCAGATGCTCGAACTGCGCCCCGACATCCGCATGGCCAACGCTGCCATGGAGGAAGCTTTCTATAACACGCAGGCTGCTCGCGCAGCCTTCTTTCCCAGTATCACGCTGACAGCACAGGGTGGCTGGACCAACTCCGGCGGTGGCATCGTCATCGATCCCGCCAAGATGTTCCTCAACCTCGTAGGTTCCCTCTCACAGCCTATCTTCGCACGCGGCCAGCTCAAGGCCAACTACAAGATTAACCAGCTGACTGAGGAGAACCTGAAGAAGCAGTACGTCCAGACCGTCATCGATGCCGGCAACGAGGTGAACGAGGCTCTCGCCGATGGTGCTGCCGCCCGTGATAAGCATGATGTCTACCACCGTCAGGTGGAAGTGCTCCACGAGGCCTACAACGGTACCCACGAACTCATGGACAACGGCAAGGCCAGTTACCTTGAAGTGCTCACTGCTCAGGAGAACCTCCTCAGTGCCCAACTCAATGAGGCTTCGAACATGTACAAGGCTGCCCGGGCTCTCATCGCCCTCTACATCGCCCTCGGCGGCGGCACGAAGTAGGCTTTGTCGCCTATAAGGTGCAGATTATTTTGATTAAAAGTATAAAAAAACTTAAATCTTTCAATGAGACGTGCAAAAAACGTTGCGCGTCTCATTATTTATTAGTACCTTTGCAGCCGCAAAAGTGGTTATTGCGCTGGCTATATGCTATCAAGCCACTGAAATAGAACGGTTTAGCCTTCCGAAAGGAGGTTTGGACTGATTCTGTTTTTGCGCGTGTGTGAACATTAATTGTATTTATAACATTATTAATTTTAAACTGAAATGCCAGGATTAATTGGAAGAAAAATCGGAATGACATCCGTTTTCAGTGCCGACGGAAGAAGGAGAAGAATACCACCAAACCAATGATGGGTATCTTCAAGAAGGCTAACACAACACCAAAGGCCCACTTGGCCGAGTTCAAGTTTGACGAGGAGTACAACCTCGGCGACACACTCACAGTCGACATCTTCGAAGGTGCCGAGTTCGTGGATGTGGTCGGCACATCTAAAGGTAAGGGATTCCAGGGCGTTGTGAAGCGTCATGGTTTCGGTGGTGTAGGCCAGAGCACGCACGGTCAGGACGACCGTCTGCGCAAGCCGGGTTCCATCGGTGCTTGTTCTTATCCCGCTAAGGTGTTCAAAGGAATGCGCATGGGCGGCCAGATGGGTGGTGACAGAGTGACCACTCAGAACCTCAGAGTGTTAAAGGTAATACCGGAGCATAATTTGATTCTCGTGAAGGGAAGTTGCGCTGGTTGTAATGGTTCAACAGTATTAATCAACAAGTAAGATGGAAGTTAGCGTATTGAATATCAAAGGTCAGGAGACCGGACGCAAGGTGACTCTGAATGAGGCCATCTTCGGCATTGAACCTAATGACCACGTGATTTATCTGGATGTGAAGCAGTACCTCGCTAACCAGCGTCAGGGTAATGCCAAGTCGAAGGAGAGAAGTGAGATCTCCGGTTCTACTCGTAAACTGGGTCGTCAGAAGGGTGGCGGCGGTGCCCGTCATGGTGATATTAACTCACCCCTGCTGCGCGGTGGTGCCCGTGTGTTCGGTCCTAAGCCCCGTGACTACAGTTTCAAACTGAATAAGAAGGTGAAGGCTCTCGCCCGTAAGTCTGCTTTGAGTTACAAGGCACAGGAGAATGCCATCGTTGTCGTTGAGGACTTCACACTGGAGGCCCCGAAGACCAAGGAGTTCGTGGCCATCGCCAAGAACCTGAAGGTGGACGGTAAAAAGACCCTCTTCCTGATGGCAGACACAAACAATAACGTATATCTGTCGGCTCGCAACCTGCAGGGCAGCGAAGTGATGGAGGCCAACAAGATGAACACCTATAAGGTGCTGAATGCTGATGTCCTCGTGATCACCGAGAAGTCATTGCAGACCATCGACGGTATCTTAAAGTAAAAGGAGGCAAGAGATATGGCATTTATCATCAAACCCATCGTCACCGAAAAGATGACGAAGATTACAGACAAGTCGTCCGTGGAGCGCACCTACAAGGTGAAGGGCCAGGAGCGTACGAAGAAGGCCGAGATCAAGTATGGTTTCATTGTGAAGCCCGAGGCCAACAAACTCGAGATCAAGAATGAAATCGAGAGTCTGTATAAAGTGACAGTATTAGATGTGAACACGTGTCGTTACGCCGGCAAGCGCTCTTCGCGCTATACGAAGGCCGGTCTGATCAGAGGTCAGAAGAACGCGTTCAAGAAGGCAATCGTTACTCTGAAAGAGGGCGACGTAATTGATTTTTATAGCAATATTCAATAAGAAATGGCAGTACGTAA
>CACZVE010000046.1:12743-14020 GCA_902784565.1 uncultured Prevotellaceae bacterium | reverse complement strand
AAGGGCTTCGGACTCGGACTGGCCTACGTCAAGAAGATTATCAACCTGCACGATGGCGAGATAAAGTGCGACAGTGAGTTGGGCAAGGGTACCACATTCACCATCTCGCTTCCAGTGCTTAAAGAAGACGAAAATTAATAATAAAATAAAGTATTAACTCAAAAACATTTTGAATTATGATGAACGATGACAGACTGAAAATCTTGCTTTGCGAGGACGATGAGAACCTCGGAATGCTGCTTCGTGAGTATTTGCAGGCCAAAGGCTTTGTTGCAGAACTCTGTGCTGATGGTGAGGCCGGCTTCAAGGCTTTCCTCAAGACAAAATTCGATATCTGTGTACTTGACGTGATGATGCCTAAGAAGGACGGATTCACTCTCGCTCAGGAAATTCGCTCAGCCAACACTGATGTGCCCATTATCTTCCTTACTGCCAAGACTCTTAAGGAGGATATCCTCGAGGGATTCAAGCTGGGTGCCGATGACTATATCACCAAGCCCTTCTCAATGGAGGAGCTCGTATTCCGTATTGAGGCCATCCTGCGCCGTACCAAGGGCAAGAAGAGCCGCGAGTCTACAGTTTACCGCTTGGGTCAGTTCACATTCGACACCCAGAAGCAGTTGCTCCAGATAGGCGAGAAGCAGACCAAGCTCACCACTAAGGAGAACGAGCTGCTGGCTCTGCTCTGCAGTCACTCTAACGAGATTCTGCAGCGCGACTTCGCTCTGAAGACCATCTGGATTGACGATAACTACTTCAACGCACGCTCTATGGATGTTTACATCACCAAGCTGCGTAAGCACCTCAAGGACGATCCACAGATCGAGATTATTAACATCCACGGTAAGGGTTACAAGCTCATTACCCCAGAGGTTGAAGACGAGTAAGCTGTGAAGCAACTTATAAATACATATCTTGGAGTAGCACTGGTTTTTACTGGTGCTCTCCTTTTGATTGTCAGTTATCTTGCTGGTTTTACCAACAATAATCTGGTACTGCTTACTGGCCTGATAATCATCATTTTAGGAGCTGTTTTGCACGTTCGGCATCAGAAAAAGGGCGAAAAGTATTAAATATTCTTAAATCATTGGTCAGTTCAATGTTCAATGGTCAATGTTCGATAGAAAATTCGTACCTTTGCACCCGCTTTAAGCAAAATATTAATTAATTAATTTATTTTTTTAACGTAGTATGAATCAATACGAAACCGTTTTCATTTTAACTCCCGTTTTGTCTGATGAACAGATGAAGGAAACGGCCGCAAAATTCAAGAAGGT
>CACZVE010000046.1:0-12721 GCA_902784565.1 uncultured Prevotellaceae bacterium | reverse complement strand
CGAAGAGGCCTGGGGATTGAAGAAGATGGCTTATGCTATTCAGAAGAAGTCTACAGGTTTCTACTGCCTGGTAGAGTTCAAGGCTGAGCCAGAAGTGATCAAGACATTGGAAACTGCCTTCCGTCGTGACGAGAAGGTGATTCGTTTCCAGACAGTTAAACTCGACAAGTATGCTGTGGAGTACGCTGAGAAGCGTCGCAACAAGCTTGGCGCAAAAACAGAGGAGGCTTAATTATGGCAGCACAGGACACAGAAATCCGCTATTTGAATGCTCCTTCTATCGACACGAAGAAGAAGAAGTACTGCCGCTTCAAGAAGAGTGGTATCAAGTATATCGACTACAAGGATCCCGAGTTCCTTAAGAAGTTCCTCAACGAGCAGGGTAAGATTCTTCCCCGTCGTATCACCGGAACCAGTCTCAAGTATCAGCGTCGTGTGGCTCAGGCCGTGAAGCGTGCCCGCCAGATTGCTCTGCTGCCTTACGTAACCGATTTGATGAAATAAAACAAGGAGGACGCAAGTATGGAAATTATTCTGAAAGAAGATATTATCGGTCTGGGTTTCAAGAACGATATCGTGAATGTAAAGTCTGGTTATGGCCGTAACTACCTCATCCCTCAGGGTAAGGGTGTTATTGCTTCTCCTTCTGCCAAGAAAATCCTCGCTGAGAACCTGAAGCAGCAGGCTCATAAGATTGCTGCCCAGAAGGCTGCCGCCGAAGAGAAGGCTGCCGTGCTGGAGGGTGTTGCTCTCGAGATTGCCGCTAAGGTGAGTGCTACGGGTCAACTCTATGGTTCTGTAGGTGCTGCTCAGGTGGCTGATGCCCTCGCCAAGATGGGTAAGGAGGTGGATCGTAAGATCATCACCATGAAGGATGCCAAGAAACTGGGTGACTATGTGGCTCTCGTTCATTTCCACAAGGAGGTGACTGTTGAGATTCCCGTCAAGGTGGTTGCTGAGAATGCCGCTGAGTTGAAGGCTGCTGCCGATGCAGAGGCTGCCATCCGTGCCGCTGCCGACGCTAAGGCTGCTGCTGCCGCTGAGGCTGCCGAGGCTGCCGACGAGGCTGAGGTTCTCGAGGCTCTCGACGCTGCTCCTGCAGAAGAGGCTACTGCTCCCGTTGAGGAGGCTCCCGCTGAGGCTTAATCAAGCAAATTTAAATCGTAACAATTAATAATTAATCACTGCTGTAAGGCATCATTATTTATTATGACAACAGTGTCCCGAGGGTTCTCCCTCGGGATTTTTTTTTGTCTCCTAATCTTGGATTCTATGATGTATACAAAAAGGAAAGACCGCGGGACTCACGTCCTGCGGTCTTCTTTCTCTCAATTAGTTCGTAATGCAACTAATTACTCAGCAACAGCAGCTGTATCAGCAGCAACAGTGTCAGCAGCCAGAGTGTCAACAACTTCCTCGATAGAGTCAGTGTCAGTGGCGGGAGCCTGCTGAGCCTGATTACCACAAGATGCGAAAGAGATAGCTGCAATAGCTACGAACATAAATACTAATTTCTTCATTTTTCTAATGCTTTTAAATCTGTAAAACAATCATTTGTTTATTAAAACGCTGCAAAGGTATGCATTTTTTTAATAGGTCGTATCATTTTTTTTGTTTTTTTTTAGGTCGTTTTTGTAACTTTTTTGCAATCGGCTGTAAATCAGCAGATTACGAAATGTTAAAAATCATTCATTTTTAGGAAAATGCGAATAATTGCTCAAAAATTGCTGTATTTGGGAAAAAAATACTACCTTTGTGCTCGCAAACATATATAGATATAAAAGCGAAGCAAAAAAAAGTTAAAAATGATTGATTCTTCGGCCTTTCAAGGTAAGACGGCAGCCTACTATACCCTCGGATGCAAGTTGAACTTCTCTGAGACATCGACCTTCGGGAAGATGCTTCAGGAGTTTGGCGTGCGGACGGTACAGAAAGGGGAGCGGGCTGACATCTGTCTGATCAACACCTGTTCCGTGACAGAGGTGGCTGACCAGAAGTGTCGTCAGGCGATTCGTCGGATGGTACGACAGCATCCTGGCGCCTTTGTTGTGGTGACGGGGTGTTATGCGCAGTTGGAAGCCGAAGAAGTAGCAAAGATAGATGGCGTCAGTCTGGTTCTGGGGTCTAATGAAAAGGCGAACCTGATACAGTTTTTGTCAGAGGCTTGGAGCCTCAGAGGTGAGGACAAAGAGGTAAGAGGTGAGAGAAATGACCTGAGGATTCATAGGGAGAAGACGAAAGATATCAAGACTTTTGCGCCAAGTTGTTCGAGAGGAAACCGTACACGCTATTTCTTGAAGGTGCAGGATGGCTGCGACTATTTCTGTACCTATTGTACTATCCCTTACGCCAGAGGCTTTTCGAGGAATCCGACGATAGCCTCTCTGATGAAACAGGCTGCTGAGGCTGCGCAGGAAGGTGGTAAGGAAATTGTATTGACTGGCGTGAACATCGGCGATTTCGGCAAGACGACAGGTGAACGGTTTATCGACCTCGTGAAAGCACTCGATGGGGTGGAGGGTATCAGTCGCTACCGGATCAGTTCGTTGGAACCGGATCTGTTGTCGGATGAACTGATAGACTATTGTGCGCAGAGTCGGGCTTTTATGCCGCACTTCCATATTCCTTTGCAGAGTGGTAGTGACACCGTACTGAAACTGATGCACAGACATTACGATGCACAGTTGTTTGCAGACAAGATTCATCGGATCAAGGCTGTGATGCCGAATGCGTTTATTGGAGTGGATGTGATGGTAGGCTGTCGTGGAGAAACGCCCGAGTGTTTCGAGGAGACGTTTGAGTTCCTGAAAGGACTCGATGTGACGCAGTTGCACGTGTTCCCTTATTCCGAACGACCTGGCACATCGGCACTGAGTATTCCCTATATCGTGAGTGAGAAGGACAAGAAACTGCGTTCGAAGCGTTTGCTGGATTTATCGGACGAGAAGACGGTGGCTTTCTATCAGAAACATATCGGACAGGAAGCTGAGGTACTCTTCGAGAAGGCCCCAAGAGGAAAGGCGATGCATGGTTTCACCAAGAACTATATCCGGGTGGAATTGTCTGCAAAGGATGCAGATGCGACCCTTGACAACCAGATCGTAAAGGTGAAATTGGGTGAACTGACACCCGACAAACAAGCATTGAGGTGCTATAATATAAATAAGGTACGCGCGCATGGAAAAGTTGGCAATTGTGATATTGAATTGGAATGGCGAGAAGATGCTTAGGGAGTATCTGCCCTCCGTGTTGCAATATTCGAAGGATGAGGCGACGATCTATGTGGCCGACAATGCCTCGACAGACGATTCGTTGGCGATGCTGCGCGAACATTTCCCTGAGGTGAGGGTGATAGAACTGGAAAAGAACTGGGGTTTTGCCGAGGGATACAACAAAGCCCTCCACCAGATAGACGCTACGTATTACTTATTGCTGAACTCCGATATAGAGGTGACGCATCATTGGCTGACGCCGATGATAGAACTGTTGGATGCGCACGACGATATCGCTGCCTGTCAACCCAAACTGTTGAGTGTCTTCGATAAGGATGCCTTTGAATATGCTGGTGCCTGTGGCGGATTCCTCGATAAGTATGGCTATCCATTTTGTAGGGGTCGTATCTTCGAGACGGTGGAGCAGGATAACGGACAGTATGACTATCAGCAGGATATCCTATGGGCAACTGGGGCAGCACTGATGATCCGCTCGAAGGATTATTGGGAGGCTGGAGGACTCGATGCACGTTTCTTTGCCCACAATGAGGAGATAGATCTCTGTTGGCGGTTGCGCATCCGAGGTCGGCGGATTGTGTGTGTACCAGAAAGTCAGGTCTATCACGTCGGAGGCGGTACGCTGCCGAAGAGCAATCCCATGAAGACCTTCCTGAATTTCCGCAATAACCTGACGATGCTCTATAAATGTCTGCCGGAGGAAGATTTGAAGTCCGTGATGCGCTGGCGCTGGTGGTTGGACTATCTCGCTGCCTGGGAGATGCTGATTCTGAAACGGAACGTGGGAGATTTTAAGGCGGTGTATCGGGCTCGCCATGCTTTTAAACAATGGAAGAAGGATTTTGAGTCAGACCGTCGTCAGATTCAGGCCCGTCTGGTAATGAAAGAAATACCAGAACGAGGACACTTTTCCTTGCTTTGGTACTATTACGTAAAAGGACGGAAAACGTTTGATTCTTTAGACGATTTTTTTACACAAATAAACGAAAGTGTGCATTTTTGAGCCCATATTTTAAAATTTTTAGGTTAAAATTTGGTATTTACAATAATTTTAAGTAAATTTGCAGAAATTTTAAACTAAAAAGAATAAAAAGAGGCTTCTTAGTAAGTGCGTAAGATATACTTCATACTGTTTGTTATGATGCTGGGATGCATCGGCTGTGAATGGCAACTGAAGACTGACGAGTCAGAGTCGGATGTTGTCGTTGAACGCTATGACCGTATCCAGAGTCTTTATCTGACCACGAGTGATTTCTCGGCCCTTCAAGAGATGAATATCACCTATCCGGAGCAGACCAGAACGCTGATTGAAGATATCCTGCGCATCGGTAAGGTGAACGATCCTCAGATCAATACCAAGTTCCTGCGTTTCTATCAGGACTCTACTTTGCAGGTGCTTATCAACGAGGCGGAACAGCAATATGCGAATATGGATGATGTCAACGAGGATATGACCAATGCTTTCAAATTCCTGAAGAAGGAGATCCCGAACATGGAGATCCCGAAAGTCTATGCGCAGATTGGTTCGTTGGATCAGAGTGTGATTGTCGGTAACGGCATGATAGGTATCTGTCTGGATAAGTATCTTGGCACGGAATACGAACTCTATCTGAAACCGGAATACGGCTATTCGTTGGAACAGCGTAAGATGATGCAACGTCTGTATATTGTGCCAGACTGTATTGGTTTCTATCTGTTGAGTCTGTATCCGATGCCTTTTGACAAACCGATGACTCAGGAAGAACGCGACATCCACATGGGCCGAATCCAGTGGGTGGTCAATCAGGCAGTAGGACGGGATGTCTTCGAGTCGACCTATATGCAGAAAGTTGAAAAATACATGAAACAACATAAGGACATGGGCATTGAGCAGTTGCTCAACGGAACGAAATATTCAGATTTCTTGTAAATTAGGGAAAAAATCACTATCTTTGCACGGTCTAAAAGATAAGATTATGTCAAAGAAGAGATTTTTCATAAATACGATTGTGTTGTTGCTTGTCATGTCTCAGGTGCAGGCAGGCGATAAACTGAGTTTGCGTGATATTACCCGTGGGGCATTCCGGGCAGAGTCGATGACGGAAGTATTCCCGATGGATGATGGGGAGACATACGCCCAGATCAGTGATGATGGCAAACGTATCGTGACCTATTCATTCAAGACCGGCAAACAGGTGGGTGTGCTCTTTGATGCTGCTACGGCCAGAGGGGCTAACATCAGTCGGGTGGAGGACTATATTGTCAGTCCCGACGGGCGCCGACTACTGATTCAGACAAAGACAAGACCTATCTACCGTCGTTCGTTTACTGCAGAGTACTATATCTTTATGATTCAGAATAACAAACTGGAACCACTTTCCGACGGCGGTCCGCAGCAGACACCAGTGTTCTCGCCTGATGGAAACCAGATTGCCTTTGTGCGTGACAACAATATCCATCTAGTGAAACTGCTCTACGACAATGCCGAGAGTCAGGTGACGAAGGACGGGAAGCGCAACGAGATTATCAACGGCATCCCTGACTGGGTCTATGAAGAGGAATTTTCCACTAATTCGTCGATGGTGTTCTCTGCCGACTCGAAGCAGATTGTCTGGATCCGTTACGACGAGACTGATGTGCCGCAGTACGCCATGCAGTTGTTCAAGGGTCTGGCTCCGGAACGTGAGGAGTTCCGTGACTATCCCGGTGACTATACCTATAAATATCCTATTCCTGGCAAGCAGAATGCAAAGGTAAAAGTGCTCTCGTACGACATCCAGAGTCACCAGACGCGCACCATCGACCTGCCGTTGGATGCCGACGGCTATATCCCTCGTATCAAAGCGACCTCTGATCCGGAGAAGATTGCCATTTTCACACTGAACCGTCATCAGGACGACTTGAAGATCTACATGGCTAATCCGCTTTCGACGGTAGCCAAACTCATCATCGAGGACAAGATCGACAAATATGTGAAAGAGGAGACTTTCGAGGATGTGCAGATAACGGACAAACATATCCTCCTGCCCAGTGAGCGAGACGGTTACAACCACTTGTATCTCTATAATCTCAACGGTCAGCAGTTGCGTCAGATTGTGGCGGATAAGTATGTGGTGAAGAGTGTCTATGGCTTTGATGAGTCGACGGGGGATGTCTATTTTGCTGCCAATCCGAAGGGAGCCACCGACCAACAAGTGATGGTGGCCCGACAGAATGGCAAAATCGAAACACTCTCACAGAAAGACGGTGTGAACAATGCCATCTTCAGCAAATATTTCAAATATTTCATCAATATTTGGAGCGACCTCGACAATCCCGCCCAGTACACCCTCTGCCAGAACAATGGCAAGGTACTTGCTACGCTCATCGACAACCACGAACTGAAAGAGAAACTTGCCGCCTACGACCTTGGCAAGAAAGAACTCTTCCAGTTTACTACTTCTGAGGGTGTCGTATTGAATGGTTGGATGGTGAAACCGAAGGACTTCGACGTCTCGAAACGCTATCCTGTGATTATGTATCAGTATGGCGGTCCGGGTAACCAACAGGTGATGAACCAGTGGGGCATCGGCATGAATGGTAGCGGTGCCATCCTCGAACAGTATCTCTGTCAGCAGGGATATATCTGTGTCTGCGTCGATAATCGTGGTACTGGCGGACGGGGTGCCGAATTCGAGAAGTGTACCTATCTCCGTCTGGGTGAACTAGAGTCGAAGGATCAGGTGGAGACGGCCATTTGGCTGGGTCAGCAGAGTTATGTCGATAAGAACCGCATCGGCATTTGGGGCTGGTCATACGGTGGTTGGAACACGTTGATGTCAATGTCAGAAGGAAGACCTGTCTTCAAGGCAGGTGTGGCTATTGCGCCACCCACCAACTGGCGTTTCTACGACACCATCTATACCGAGCGTTATATGCGTACACCGCAGGAGAATCCGAAGGGCTATGACGAGGTGAATCCGATTGCCCGTGCAGGTCAGTTGCATGGTGCCTTGCTCATCTGTCACGGTCTGGCAGACGATAATGTGCATTACCGGAATTCAGCGGAGTATGTCGAGGCGTTGGTGCAGGCTGACAAGGACTTCCGCCAACTGGTCTATACAAACCGCAACCACAGTATCTTCGGTGGCAATACCCGTAACCACCTGTTCCGCCAGGCTATTAACCACTTCAATGCTGAACTGAAATAAATATTTACCCCCGCCAACTGGCGGGGGTAAATATTTTATTTGGATAAACGTATCTCTTAGTAGGCGAAGAGGGGATAATCCTTCATCTTCTCATTTACGCGAGTGCGAACACTTGCGATGACCTCGGGATTCTCAGGATCGTTGAGCACTTCCTCAATCCAGGCAGCAATCTGAACCATCAGATCCTCCTTCGCACCACGGGTGGTGATGGCGGGCGTTCCGAGACGGATACCTGAAGTCTGGAAAGCACTGCGACTGTCGAACGGCACCATGTTCTTGTTCACGGTGATGTCGGCAGCAACGAGGGCATTCTCTGCCACTTTACCAGTCAGGTCAGGATACTTCGAACGCAGGTCAACAAGCATAGAGTGGTTGTCTGTACCGCCGCTGACAATACCGAAGCCACGCTTCACGAGTTCCTCGGCGAGTACCTTGGCATTCTTCTGAACCTGCTTAGCCCACTCCTTGAACTCAGGCTGCAGAGCCTCACCGAAGGCAACGGCCTTGGCAGCAATGACATGTTCCAGCGGACCGCCCTGTTGTCCAGGGAAGACGGCACTGTTGAGCAATGTAGACATCATCTTCACGACACCCTTCGGAGTCTTGTAACCCCAGGGATTCTCGAAGTCCTTGCCCATCAGGATGATACCGCCACGGGGACCACGCAGGGTCTTGTGGGTGGTAGAAGTCACGATGTGAGCCCACTTCACAGGATTCTCCAACAATCCGGCAGCAATCAGGCCAGCGGGATGAGCCATATCAATCATCAACAGGGCACCCACCTTGTCGGCAATCTCACGCATGCGCTTGTAGTCCCATTCACGACTGTATGCCGAGCCACCACCGATAATCAACTTCGGCTTGTGCTCCAGGGCCAGTTGCTCCATTTCGTCATAGTCCACGCGGCCCGTCTCCTTGTTCAGGTTGTAGCCGATGGGGTTATAGATGAGACCGGAGGTGTTCACGTGGGAACCGTGTGAGAGGTGACCTCCGTGATCGAGGTTCAGTCCCATGAAGGTATCGCCGGGCTTCAGTACTGCCAACAGTACGGCAGCGTTGGCCTGTGCACCGGAGTGGGGTTGCACGTTGGCGTATTCGGCACCGAAAAGTTTGCATACGCGGTCGATGGCGAGTTGTTCTACCTCGTCAACTACCTGACAACCGCCATAGTAACGGTGTCCGGGATAGCCCTCGGCGTACTTGTTGGTCAGGTATGAGCCCATGGCTTCCATGACCTGGTCGCTTACGAAATTCTCACTGGCAATCAGTTCAATGCCTTTCAACTGGCGCTGATGCTCTTTCTCAATCAACTCAAAGATTGTGTTGTCTCTGTTCATTGTTTTTGCTTATAGGGTTTAACTTTTCACTTTTCACTATTCACTAACAAAGTTCTACTTTGCTGATGTCTTGCTCTTTCTCACAGTAGTGGCAGGTCAGGATGCCGTCAGCCACGTGGAAGTGGGTCGCCATCGGCTCATTGTTCGTGATGCACTTGGGGTTGTTGCACTTCACGATACCCTTGATCTCGTCGGGTGTTTCCACGGTCTTTTTCTCCACCACCTCATAATCACGGATGATATTGAGAATCACCTTTGGTGCAACCACTGAGAGGCGTGAGATCTCATCGTCGGTAAAGAACTTGTCCGACACCTTAATGATGCCCTTATTGCCTACCTTCTGCGAGGGGTAGTTGAAACCGATGGTAACGGGTGTGTCCAGGTCAAAAAGACCGAGAAGGCTTGCCACCTGATAGGTCTTCTCTGCCGGTATATGGTCAATCACGGTGCCTTGCTCAATGGCGGCAACCAGACGTTCTTTCTTATTCATCGTATAATCGTTTTGTCGTTTTTAACTTCATCAAGACTGATACCGAGCACATCACAGAAGATGGCTTCTCGGGCGAAAAGACCATTGCCGGCCTGTTGGATATAGTAGGCGTGTGGGTTGTCATCCACCTCATAGGCAATCTCGTTCACACGGGGCAGGGGATGGAGAATCTTCATGTTGGACTTGGCACTCTTCAACATATCGTTGTTCAGCACGTATACGTTCTTTACCCGTTCGTACTCCATCAGGTCGGAGAAACGCTCCTTCTGAACACGGGTCATATAGAGGATGTCCGCATCAGCGATAATCTTCTCGTTGAAGGCGGTATGTTCCTGATACTTGATACCGTGCTCCTTGCAGTAGAGTTTGTATTCCTGCGGCATGGCCAGTTCCTTCGGTGCCACGAAATGGAACGTGGGATTGAAATGGCGCATAGCCATCAGCAGTGAGTGGACCGTCCGACCGTATTTCAGGTCGCCCACCATATATATATTAAGATTCTCCAACGTTCCTTGGGTCTTGTAGATGCTGTAAAGGTCGAGCATGCACTGTGAGGGATGTTGGTGGGCACCGTCACCGGCATTCACGATGGGAATGGGTGCTACTTCCGAAGCATAGACGGCAGCGCCTTCAATGTAATGGCGCATCACGATGACATCGGCGTAGTTGGATACCATCAGAATTGTATCCTTCAGTGTTTCACCCTTCGTGCCACTGGTAATCTTCGGGTCGGCAAAGCCGATGACACGGGCACCGAGACGGTTGGCGGCTGTCTCGAACGACAGACGGGTACGCGTAGAAGGCTCGAAGAAAAGTGTGGCAACGACTTTCCCTTTCAACAACTCCCTGTTCGGATGCTTCTCAAACTCTTCTGCCAACTCAATCATGTAGAGAATTTTCTCTTTTGTGAGGTCGGCAATGGTCACAAAATTATGCTTTTCCATTACTGTTTTTTGGATTGATGCGACAAAATTACACATTATTTCCCGATTTCGTGCGATATTTTTGATTATTTTCGTAATTTTGCACCAAGATAATCAAATTTTGGTATATGAGGAAGTTTTTTGTCCGCTTATTATGGACTTTATTGATATTGTTCGTCTTGGGAGCAGCCGCCGCTTTTTACGCGATTGACGAGGGGTGGATTGGCTATATGCCGCCTATCGAAGACTTGCAGAATCCAATCAACCGCTTTGCCACTCAGATCTATTCTGCTGACGGAAAACTGATGGGTACGTGGAACTACAACCGTGAGAATCGTGTCATGGTTGACTATACCAAACTCTCTCCGCATCTTGTCCATGCCCTGGTGGCTACAGAGGATGTGCGCTTTTACGAGCATTCTGGTATTGATTTCTATGCGTTAGGACGTGCGATTGTAAAGCGAGGTATTTTGGGACAAAAGAGTGCCGGCGGTGGTTCTACCATTACGCAACAATTGGCCAAGCAGGTATGGACTACCGAACGTGCCCAGACTACACTTGAACGTGTCCTTCAAAAACCGATAGAGTGGGTGATTGCCGTTAAGTTAGAGCGTAACTATACGAAGGATGAGATCCTGACGATGTATCTGAATTATTTTGACTTTCTCCATAATGCCGTTGGTATCAAGACTGCTTCGAATACTTATTTTAGTAAGGAACCAATAGACCTGACAGTCAATGAGGCCGCTACGTTGATAGGCCTTTGTAAGAACCCTTCCTATTATAATCCTGTGCGCAGTCCGGAACGTAGTAAGGAACGCCGTAATGTGGTACTCGGGCAGATGGTGAAGGCTGGTTATCTCAGTCAGGCGGACTATGATAAGTTTAGCGCGGAACCTATCGATCTCCATTTTCATGTGTCTGATCATAAAGATGGTATCGCCACTTATTTCCGTGATTTCCTGCGCCGTTATATGACAGCCAAGAAACCTGAGCGTGCGTTGTATGCCTCTTGGAATATGATCAAGTATCATGTCGATTCAATTAACTGGGAATCAGATCCTTTATACGGTTGGTGCAACAAAAACAAGAAGCGTAATGGAGAGCCGTATAGTATTTATACGGATGGACTTCGTGTGCACACAACCATTGACTCCCGAATGCAGAAATACGCAGAGCAGGCTGTTTATGAGCATGTCGTGAAATATCTACAGCCCAACTTCAATCAAGGCAAGAAGTCGAAGGCAAACTTCCCGTATTCGAGTTCTTTGAGTAAACAACAGGTACAACAGATCCTGATGCGTAATGTGCGTCAGTGTGAACGTTACCGTGTACTGAAGGAAGACGGCGCTTCCGATGCAGAGATTCAGAAATCGTTCCAGACACCGGTGCCCATGTCTATCTTTACCTATCATGGTGAGGTGGATACGGTGATGACACCCATGGATTCGATAAAATATTACAAATCATTCCTGCGTACTGGTTTTATGAGTATCTGTCCGCAGAATGGTCAGGTAAAGGCATATGTGGGCGGACTTGATTTCTCTCATTTCGCCTACGACATGGTGATGGAAGGCCGCCGTCAGGTGGGTTCAACCATCAAACCATTCCTCTATTCGTTGGCAATGGAGAATGGTTTCTCACCCTGCGACCTTGCTCCGAATGTGCAGCAGACCTATATGGTGGCAGGTCGTCCGTGGACACCTCGAAACAGTGGCCATGCCCGTTATGGCGAAATGGTGACGCTAAAGTGGGGACTTCAGCAGTCCAATAACTGGATCTCTGCCTATCTGATGAGTAAACTCAGCCCGCAGGCGTTTGTCGATTTGCTTCACCAGTATGGTATCACTAATCCGGAGATCCATCCGTCGATGGCGCTTTGCCTGGGTCCTTGTGAAATTACGGTGGGTGAGATGGCCAGTGCCTATACGGCCTTTGTGAATCATGGTATCCGCGCCTCCCACATGTTTGTAACCAAGATTGAGGATGGTGAGGGAAATCTCATCACTCAGTTCTCGCCCCGCATGAACGAGGTTATCAGTGAGGAAAGTGCCAACAAAATGTTGTATATGCTTAAGGCGGTTGTCGATGGAGGTACGGCAGGTCGTCTGCGCCACAAATATAATATGAAGGGCGAACTGGCTGGTAAGACTGGTACGACCAACAATAACAGTGACGCATGGTTTATGGGGATCACACCGACGCTTATCAATGCTTGTTGGGTTGGAGGCGATGACCGTGACATTCACTTTGAGTCAATGTCTCTGGGTCAGGGTGCTGCTATGGCACTGCCTATTTTCGCACTTTATATGCAGAAAGTCTATAAGGATCCACAACTGGGATATAACGAGAATGCTATCTTTGATTTACCGGCAGGCTACGACCCATGTTCATTTGTCGAAGAAGCATTAGAAGCGAACGATATTGAGGAGATATTTGAGTAGCCTTATATATATTAATAAGGTGTAGGCTGTTATTTTGTCAATAAAGTCGAAAACTTTTGTTAAACAATGAAAAAAGTTGGTTTAAAATTTGGATGGTATTGAAATTGTTCGTACCTTTGCATCCGCTT
>CACZVE010000045.1 GCA_902784565.1 uncultured Prevotellaceae bacterium | reverse complement strand
GGCTACTTTGGAGCCCGTAAGAATGTTTGGACAGTAGCAAAGAATACCTGGGAGAAGGGTCTGACCTATGCCTACCGCGATCGTCGTAACAAGAAGCGCAATTTCCGCAGTCTGTGGATTCAGCGTATCAATGCTGCCGCTCGCTTGGAGGGTATGAGTTACAGTGTCCTGATGGGCAAACTCACCAAGTCTGGTATCGAGATCAACCGCAAGGTGCTCGCTGACCTGGCCATGAATAATCCCGAGGCTTTCAAGGCCATCGTGGAGAAAGTGAAGTAAATTGAGACCTTACTCAAAACAATAAAGCCGCAATTCCTAATAGGAGTTGCGGCTTTTAAGATAAATATAGTTTACCAGAATGAGTACCAGCATCATCAGGAAAACCAGGAACGTGATTTCGAGGCAATAAAGTATTCCAGCCCAATCGGCAGACTTACATGGAACCACTGTCACCATCATCCAGTCAGTATGCTTCACGGGAGTAAAGAATAAAAAACAGTCCTCGTCATCGAACGTAAATCTTACCTCGCTTTCATTCATACTGGTTTTTCCTGTCTCCATCCTTTCTATGAGCAGTTCGATGTCATAGTCACCACGCGGCTTGAGGTGGCTGAAGAAGGTACCCTCCATGCGCTGCACCTCTCCGGGATGAGTCAGGAACCTGCCGCCATGATCGATGATGAAACGTTTGGATTCCGATTCGAATATATCGGGAATCGACGAACTCGGTTTACTATATTTGGTATCAGTCTCAGCCAGTTTATTCGTCAACCAGTCGAGCGAGATGCTGGCACGAAGCACGGCTACTGGTTTGCCTGCTGCATCGTGGATGGGCACTATATATGCCGCAAGCGCCGCTTTCCTGTCGTCCTTGTCGATGTAAGGTTCGGTCCATCTGGCCGAGTCGCTTTCAATGGTGCTGCGAAACCATGTGGCATTCAGGTGGTCAGAATCGTCGTCTTCCTTTTCCTTTGTCTGTATCTCATCGGGATTGTTTTGGCTTCGCCATGCGAAGGGGTGGAACTGATTACCCTTTTGGGGATAGTAGTTCTCAATAAAACAGATGTCGCAACTATGAACCCTGTTGCCCTGGCTCACTATTCGTTTCATCACGTCCTTATGGCCTTCGGGATGATTCAGCGACTGTTCCAGATATGATGCGTTGTTCGTTACGGATACATAGACGTCGGAGAGTATTCGTCGCGTATATTCATAAGTGATGAGCATCTTGTTATGAAACAGTTCGGCATGCAGTTTCACGATGTTCCTCGTTCCCCAATAGTAGATGATACCCGACATGATGATTAGTAGGACAAGCATCCACATGATGAGCCTGCCCGTAATAATGTTTGCTATGTGACGTCTTATCATCATCCTCAACAATCTTTTCACCTTGCAAAGGTATGTGTTTTTTCCCAAACAACCAAATATTCTACAATATTTTTCAGATTATTTTAGAGGTTATTCTTTCTGTCGTTTGAATTCGAGAATCTTGGGGATTTTCTGCCACTTGCTGTTTTTGGGCACCTTGAGGGTGGAGCCTTTCTCCTGTTTCAGGATATAGGTGGAGTCGTTCTTCAGGGTGAGGGTGGCAGTGAGGTCTTCAGAGCCGTAGTCGTTGATGAGGGAGAGTGTAGCAGTCTTGTCGTTCTTCACTTCAGCAGCGGTGATGACCCAGCAGAAGGAGTTGTGTTTCTTGCCGAAATAGCCTGGCAGCGGACCATAGAGTTCCTGTCCTGGTACTTCGACATCCTCGTCGTAGAGGTTGATCTTCAAATAGACCTCATATTCATTATTATATAGGTACGCGTGGAAGGGACCTTCTTTGCTTTGGGCGAAAGAAGTGAGAAGTGAAAAGTGAAAAGTGAAAAGTATAAAAAGTAATTTCTTCATGTTCGTATGATTTTGTGGGCAAAGATACCAAATCTAAATCAATAAATCTATGATAATGAAGAAAATATGCAGAAAAACTATCGTTTTTTTAGAAATATTTAAGTACCTTTGCACCGTTTATAATTATAACGCATGACAGATAGTCTTTTGAAACCCGACTACATCTTTGAATCGAGTTGGGAAGTATGTAATAAAGTAGGAGGAATCTATACAGTCCTTTCGACACGTGCCAAGACTCTGCAAGAGGCACATCCAGACCAGGTGATCTTTATCGGCCCGGGTCTGTGGAAGCGTGAGGACGGTAACTACACGAAGGAGGAAAGTCCCTATTTCAGGGAAGACAGTGCTCTCTTTGCCGAGTGGCAATGGGAGGCCAAGCAGAACGGACTTACTGTAAGGGTGGGGCGCTGGACGGTGCCTGGAGAACCTATCGCCATCCTTGTTGACTTCATGCCGTTCTTCGAGAAAAAGAACGAGATATATGGTTGGCTGTGGGAGAAGTATCAGGTAGACTCCCTGCATGCCTACGGCGACTATGACGAGGCTTCGATGTTCTCGTATGCTGCCGCCCTCGTCGTGGAGAGTTTTTATAAGTGGAAAGAGGAAAGAGGAGAGTGGAAAGAGAATACCAAAATCGTCTATCATGCGAACGAGTGGATGTGCGGCTTGGGAGCCCTTTACATCAACAATAAACTCCCCCAGATCGGTACAATCTTCACCACCCATGCCACCAGCATCGGACGCAGCATTGCCGGCAATATGAAACCCCTCTACGACTATCTGTTTGCCTACAACGGTGACCAGATGGCCGGCGAACTGAATATGCAGAGCAAGCACTCCATCGAGAAGCAGACCGCTTGGCATGTGGATTGTTTTACCACGGTGAGTGACATCACTGCCAAGGAATGTGTGGAACTGCTCGACAAACCCGTAGATGTGGTGTTGCCCAATGGCTTCGACAATAGTTTTGTGCCGAAGGCAGCGCAGTTTACGAAGAAACGCAAGGCAGCCCGCAAGCGTCTGCTCGACGTTGCAAACGCCCTGTTGGGTGAGAGCCTCGGCGATGACACACTGATCATCTCCACCTCTGGTCGCTATGAGTTCCGCAACAAGGGTATCGACGTGTTTGTGGAAGCCATGAATCGTCTATTGCGTGACAAAGACCTGAAGAAGAAGGTGGTTGCCTTCATCGAAGTGCCTGGGTGGGTAGGGGAACCCCGTAGGGATCTGCAGGAGCGTCTGAATAGCGGTAAGGCATACGATACCCCACTGGAGGTGCCTCAGGTGACTCACTGGCTGCACAATATGAGCCATGACAACGTGCTGGGCATGATGAAGTACTACGATATGCACAACCGTAAGGATGAACAGGTGAAGGTAATCTTCCTGCCCTGTTACCTCGACGGCAAGGACGGTATCCTGAATATGACCTATTATGATATCGTATTAGGCAACGACCTTTGTATCTATCCCTCGTATTACGAGCCGTGGGGCTATACGCCGTTGGAGGCTGTGGCCTTCAAGGTGCCTTGTATCACCACCGACCTGGCTGGTTTCGGACTCTGGGCCAACAGCGTGTTCGGACATAGCGGTGAGATAGAGGATGGTGTGAAGGTAATCCACCGTACCGACTATAACTACTCGGAGGTGGCTGATAATATCAAGGACACTGTGGCTGAGTTCTCTGGCTTTACGAAGAAACAGGTAGAGGATTGCCGCAAGAAAGCCGAGGCCCTGTCGAAGAAAGCCCTCTGGAGTGAGTTCATCAAGTACTACGAGGAGGCTTACGACATCGCCCTCCGCAAAGTGGAAGAGAGAAGTGAAAAGTGAATAGTGAAAAGTGAATAGTGAAAAAGTATTCAAATATAATTTGAGAAATTATGAAGATTAAAGCAGATTACACAAATGTTCCGGCTTGGAAAGTGTTGACCGTGAAGGCTACGCTCCCCGAGGAACTGAAATGTTTGGATGAGATTGCCCACAATATGTGGTGGGTATGGAACTACGAGGCCCGTGACCTGTTCCGTGACCTCGACCCTGATTTGTATCACGATGTGAAGCACAACCCTGTGATGCTGCTCGAACGTCTCAGTTTTGCCCGCAAGGAAGAGATTGTCAAGGATAAGACGCTGATGAAGCGTATCAAGAACGTTTACGACTCGTTCCGCAAATATATGGATGTGAAGCCCGACAGCAAGCGTCCGTCAGTGGCCTACTTCTGTATGGAGTATGGTATCCACTCTGCCCTGAAGATCTACAGTGGTGGTCTGGGTATGTTGGCCGGTGACTATGTGAAGGAGGCTTCCGACTCCAACGTCGATATGTGTGCCGTCGGTTTCCTGTATCGTTTCGGATACTTCACACAGAGTCTGTCGATGGACGGACAGCAGATTGCCAACTACGAGACGCAGAATTTCAACGATCTGCCCATCGAGCGCCAACTCGACAATGAGGGTAATCCTCTCGTCATCGATGTGCCTTACACCAACTATCAGGTGCATGCCTATGTCTGGCGTGTGAATGTGGGTCGTGTGAAACTCTATCTGCTCGATACCGACAATGAGATGAACTCCGACTTCGACAAGCCCATCACCCACAGCCTCTATGGCGGTGACTGGGAGAACCGTCTGAAACAGGAGATTCTGCTCGGTATCGGTGGTATGCTGCTGTTGAAGAAACTCGGCATCAAGAAGGATATCTACCATTGCAACGAGGGTCATGCTGCCCTCTGCAACCTGCAGCGCCTGTGCGACTATATCGAGGAAGACGGACTGACCTTCAACCAGGCTTTGGAACTGGTTCGTGCCAGCGGTCTCTATACCGTGCATACCCCAGTACCCGCAGGTCACGACTATTTTGAGGAGGGCTTGTTTGGCAAGTATATGGGTGGCTATCCCCAGAAACTCGGTATTTCCTGGGACGAGTTCATCGGCATGGGTCGTACGAACCCCGACGATAAGGGCGAGAAGTTCTGTATGTCTACCTTCGCCTGCAACACTTGTCAGGAGGTTAACGGCGTGTCGAAACTCCACGGATGGGTGTCACAGAAGATGTTCGCTCCCATCTGGAACGGCTACTATCCTGAGGAGAACCACGTGGGCTACGTGACCAATGGTGTGCACTTCCCCACCTGGTGTGCTGCTGAGTGGCTGAAGGTCTATGCGAAGTATTTCGACCCGAAGTTCCTGGGCGACCAGTCCAACGAGGATATCTGGCACGGTATCTACAACTGTCCCGATGAGGAGATCTGGGCCACCCGTAAGGCTTTGAAGGCAAAACTCTTTGATTATATCGCCATCCAGTTCCAGGAGACCTGGTTGAAGAACCAGGGTGATCCTCAGCGTGTGGTGAAGTTAGTGGAGCGTTTGAACCCCAATGCCCTGGTCATCGGCTTCTGCCGCCGTTTCGCTACCTATAAGCGTGCGCATTTGTTGTTCACCGACCTGGAGCGTCTCGACAAGATTGTCAACAATCCCGATCGTCCTGTGGTGTTCCTCTTTGCCGGTAAGGCTCACCCCGCCGATGGTGCAGGTCAGGGTCTCATCAAGAGAATCTTCGAGATCAGTCAGATGCCTCAGTTCCAGGGTAAGGTCATCTTCTTGGAGGACTACGACTTCCTGTTGGCCCGTCGTCTCGTGTCGGGTGTCGATATCTGGATGAACACGCCGACCCGTCCTCTCGAGGCCTCCGGTACCTCTGGTGAGAAGGCTGAAATGAACGGTGTCGTCAACCTCTCCGTGAAGGATGGCTGGTGGCTGGAGGGCTATCGTGAGGGTGCCGGTTGGGCACTCACCGAGAAGCGTACCTACCAGAACCAGGGTTATCAGGACCAACTCGATGCCGCTACCATCTACAACCTCCTGGAGAACGAGATCGTACCCCTTTATTATAATACGGATAAGAAGACAGGCATCTCTAAGGGCTGGATCAAGGTCATCAAGAACTCCATCGCCCAGATTGCGCCTCACTACACGATGAAGCGCCAACTCGACGACTACTATTCCAAGTTCTACGAGAAACTGGCTAAGCGTTTCAAGCAGATCTCCAAGGACGACAACCGTCTGGCTAAGGAGATTGCCCAGTGGAAAGAGGCCGTTGCCGAGCGTTGGGATGCCATCAGCGTGGTTAGTGCCGAGTCTACGGCTCCTGCCTCCGGCTTGCATCTGACTGGCGAGGATTACACCCTGCGTTATGTCATCAACGAGCAGGGTCTCGACGATGCCGTTGCCTTAGAAAAGGTGAATGTCGCCACCGATGCCAACGGTGAGGATCATGTCTTCTCTGTCGAGCCGTTGAAGATGGTGAAGCAGGAAGGCAACAACTACACCTTCGAGGCTGTTCACTCTCCGAAGCAGGCTGGTCAGTACAAGAGTGCTGTCCGTATGTATCCGAAGAACAAGAACCTGCCCCACCGTCAGGACTTCTGCTACGTCAAGTGGCTGGAACTGCCTTACGCAGGTTAATCCATAAAAATCCCCCGTCCAACACCGGACGGGGGATTTCTTTTTTTATTCTTCCTGATAGTTTTCGCGGATATATTTTCCCAGGTCATTGTCCTTGTTGCGTTCCATGCAGTTGCGGATGGCCTGTTTCATCCGTCGTTCAATACTGTCGATGTCGTGCAACATGGCCTGTTGCGTGGCTTCAGTGGTAGTGCCGCTCTGTTGCATCACCCTGCTGATGTTCGCTATCTTCTGTGAGCAGTCGGCAATAGTGTCTGTCAGAGCCTTCCATTCGCGGTCCTGCTGCATCTTCGAATTCTGGCAGCCCAGGGTCGTCAGACACACCAGAAACCCAATGACGGCGGCAGCAAATTTAAATGAGGTAGAGGTCACTGATGCTCTGGTTATTGATGACACGACGGATGGCTTCTGCGAAGGTCTCTGCCACGGAGAGTTGCTTCACCTTGGCGCAGCGCTGGGCATAAGGGATGGAGTCGGTAAACACGATCTCCTCCAGTGCCGACTCCTGCACCCGATCACTGGCAGGGCCCGACATCACACAGTGCGAGGCACAGGCACGTACCGTCTTGGCTCCCGATGCCTTCATCAGGTCGGCAGCCTTGGTGATGGTGCCGGCAGTATCCACCATATCGTCGACAATCACCACGTTCTTGCCTTCCACATCACCGATGATCTGCATCGTAGCCACCACATTGGCACGGGCACGGGTCTTGTTACAGAGTACCAGCGGACAGCCGAGGAACTTCGCATAGGTGTTGGCACGTTTCGAACCGCCCACATCCGGCGATGCAATCACCAGGTCTTCGAGGTTCAGACTCTGCAGGTAGGGCAGGATGACACTCGAGCCGTAGAGATGATCCACGGGCACGTCGAAGAATCCCTGTATTTGGTCTGCGTGCAAGTCCATCGTGATGACGCGGTTCACGCCAGCCACACTCAGCAGGTCTGCCACGAGTTTGGCACCGATGCTCACGCGGGGCTTGTCCTTACGGTCCTGTCGTGCCCACCCGAAGTAGGGGATGACGGCATTGATGGTCCGTGCCGAGGCGCGTTTGGCGGCATCGATCATCAGCAACAGTTCCATGAGGTTGTCTGAGTTGGGGAAGGTGCTTTGTACGAGGAAGATGTCGCGTCCGCGAATGCTCTCCTCATAACTGACGGCAAACTCCCCATCGGAGAACTTGGTGATCAGCAGTTGTCCTAACGGGCAACCCAGACTCTGGCAGATCTTTTCTGCAAGGTACTTGGTGGCAGTACCTGAAAACACCATATACGAATTAGTATTCATCAATTTTGTACTTTGTATTTTGAACTTTATGATTCCCTGTAAACTTATTCTATGGCTTTGCGCAGCCGCTCGAAGTGCAGCAGCAGTTCCTTGTAGTCGAGTTCGTTGTGGATGTCGAAGCGGTTCCATAGGTCGCCGCAGATGACGATACCCCCGAATCCCAGGTCCTTGGCATACTTCACGTTGTCGATATTCATGCCGCCCAGGGCGTACACCTTCTTGTCGATGAGTCCCTGTCGCGAGGCTTCCTTCAGTTCCTCTGCCGTAAACGACTGTTTCTCGCTTTCCACCGTCTGACTGTCGAAGATAGACTGCAGGAACACGTAGTTGGAGTGCTTCTTGGCTTCCTGCAGTTCGCTGACGGCATGACAGGTACGGGTGATGTTCCCCTTATAGCCTGCGGGCGGCTCCGTGCGGGCATCGTCGATGTGGATGCCCCTCAGTTTGTATTCTTCCTTCAGGTAGAAGTGGTGGTGTACGGTGATCTTGTTCGCCAGGTCCTCGCCTAACAGTGTCAGCAGACGCTCGGAGTACATCGGCGACGATCCGGGTTTGCAGAGGTGCAGATTATCCAGACCTTCTTCGAAGAGATTGGCAAGGATCTTGTCTTCCTCGACGAAAAATGTGGGTTTGGTGATGACAATTAACTTCATTTCCAGATAACTTTTCTCTTTCTCATCTGCAAAAGTACATCTTTTTTTAGATATATGTACACAAGAACAGATATTTTTTTGTTTCTTTTGTTCATTTGTCTAAAAAAAGCAGTAATTTTGCACCCTGAAAATAGAAAAATAGGTAAATAGAAGAATAAATTGTAATTTGTAAATTCAAAAATTGTAAATTATCATGTTGAAAGCATTTGTATTTCCCGGACAGGGAGCACAGTTTACAGGCATGGGTAAGGATCTCTATGAGAACAACCCTCTGGCCAAGGAACTTTTTGAGAAAGCCAACGATATTCTCGGCTATCGCATCACCGACATCATGTTTGAGGGTACCGATGAGGAACTCCGTCAGACGAAGGTGACGCAGCCCGCCGTCTTCCTCCACAGCGTCATCTCTGCCCTCTGCATGGGCGATGCCTTCGACCCGAAGATGACTGCCGGCCATTCGCTCGGTGAGTTCTCTGCCCTGACGGCAGCCGGTGCCTTGAGTTTCGAGGACGGCTTGCGTCTGGTATATGCCCGTGCGATGGCGATGCAGAAGGCCTGCGAGGCCCAGCCCTCCACGATGGCTGCCATCATCGCCCTGCCCGACGAGAAGGTCGAGGAGGTATGTGCCGAGGTGAGTAAGATGGGTAAGGGTGTGGTGGTTCCCGCCAACTACAACTGCCCGGGCCAACTCGTCATCTCCGGTGATATCGACGCCATCAACGAGGCCTGTGAGCAGTTGAAGGCTGCCGGTGCCAAGCGCGCCCTGCCTCTGAAGGTGGGTGGTGCCTTCCACTCCCCGTTGATGCAGCCTGCCAAGGATGAACTGCAGGCCGCCATCGAACAGACGGAGATCAAGGCCCCGAAGTGCCCCGTCTATCAGAATGTGGATGCCAAGCCGCATACCGATCCCGCCGAGATCAAGGCTAACCTCATTGCACAGCTCACCTCTTCTGTCCGTTGGACGCAGAGTGTGCAGAATATGATTGCCGACGGTGCCGACGACTTCACCGAGTGCGGTCCCGGTAAGGCCCTCCAGGGCATGATTGCCAAGATCAACAAAGAGGTATCTGCTCATGGCATCGAAATTAGTGAATAGTGAATAATGAATAGTGAAAAGTTAATACTCTATCAAGTTTTTACAAGACTGTACGGCAATCGGAACACCAGCCGGAAGGAAGGTGGAACGATCGAGGAAAACGGTTGCGGAAAACTGAACGACTTCACGCCCAGCACCCTGAAAAAGATCAGGGAGATGGGCGTGAGCCATATCTGGTACACAGGCATCATCCGTCATGCCACGATGACCGACTACTCGGCTTTCGGCATTCCCCGTCAGCATCCCGCCGTGGTGAAGGGTAGGGCAGGGTCGCCTTACGCCATCACCGACTACTACGACATCGACCCCGACCTGGCCGAGGATGTCCCTCAGCGCATGCAGGAGTTTGAGGCCCTTGTCGAGCGTACCCACAAGGCAGGCATGAAGGTCATCATCGACTTCGTGCCCAACCATGTGGCGCGTCAGTACCACAGCATCTGCAAACCCGACGGTGTGAAGGATCTCGGCGAAGACGACAACCCCCAGATGGGTTTCGACCCCCAGAACAATTTCTATTATTGTCCCGGACAGCGTTTCGCCCCCTATCTCGACCTGTACCACGGTGAGCCGGAACCCTATCTCGAAGACCCCGCCAAGGCCACTGGCAACGACTGTTTCAATAATGCCCCCGGCATGAACGACTGGTACGAGACCGTCAAACTGAACTACGGCGTCGACTACTATGCCGGCGGTGTGGGGCATTTCCAGCCCATCCCCGACACGTGGAGTAAGATGACCGATATCCTGTTGTTCTGGGCGAAGAAGGGTGTCGACGGTTTCCGGTGCGACATGGCGGAGATGGTACCTGCCGCCTTCTGGCAGTGGGCCACCGACAAGGTGAAGTTCGCCTATCCTGACAAGATCTTCATCGGCGAGGTGTATAATCCCGCTGAGTACCGCAACTACCTCGCTGCCGGCTTCGACTACCTCTACGACAAGGTGGGTATGTACGACACGCTCCGCGCCATCGTCTGCGGCCATCAGTCCACCCATGCCATCACCGGAGCCTGGCAAGCCACCGACGATATCCGCGACCACATGCTCTACTTCCTCGAGAACCACGACGAGCAGCGCATCGCCAGCAGTTTCTTTGCCGCCGACGCCATGAAGGGTGTGCCTGCGCTGGTGGTCTCGGCCCTGCTCCAGCAGAATCCCCTGATGGTTTATGCCGGCCAGGAGTACGGTGAACGGGGCATGGATAAGGAAGGTTTCAGTGGCAACGACGGTCGCACCACCATCTTCGACTATTGGAGCATCGACACGCTTGTGCGTGCCGCCCGGGGTCGTCTCACCGTTGCTGAGAAACGCCTGCGCGATATATATAATAAGGTGATGACGATTGCCGGTTCGGAACAGGCTGTCACTGCAGGCTCTACCTTCGACCTCATGTATGTCAACGGCCATCTCCAGCGACAGTATGCTTTCCTGCGGACGTATAAGGCCGATGCGCTCCTCGTTGTCGCCAACTTCGAAGGACTCGAACGGACGGTCAATGTGACCATCCCCGCCCACGCTTTCGACTTCCTACGTCTCAAGGAAAAGACCGCCCAGGCTGTCGACCTCCTGACTGGCGAGAAACAGAAACTGGTATTGAAACGTGATGCGTCCGTATCCATCACCCTTCAACCCAACAGCGCCGCAATACTCAAATTCAAAGCATAAGCAAATCAGGGCTCCCGAAAGAATCATGGGGACTGGCTTCTCTGATCCGAGCGTAGCGAGAGATCAGGTGTGTCCCCGTGATTCTTTTAGCGTTTACTGGTCGGTGTCGTCACCGCCGGACGATGAACCGCCGTTGTCACCAGAGCCTGAGCCCTCGCCGGAGCCTTCACCGGTACCCTCACCGGAGCCTGATTCTGAGCCACTTCCCTCACCGGAGCCTTCACCCCCTGTTTCTGAGCCCGTCGAAGAACCGCCGCCATTGCCGCTTCCGCTATTGCCACCAGCGTTGCCGCCATTGCCGCTTCCGCCATTGCCTGAGTTGCCGCCGTTCTCTTCCTCATCCTTCTTACCGGGCTTCGGCAAGACGTACTGACGGAAGTACTTAATCAACTCATTGACCTGCGAGATCAGTTCGTCGAAACGATGCGCATCGTCATCCATGACGGCTGCTGCGTTCAGCGACAGCACCAGCGTGCAGTAAGCCTGGTCGGCCTCGTTGCGGGCGTTAGCCAGCGCAGCCTTCTCGACCTGCATGCGCTCGTCGTTGCGGTAACTCATCAAGGTACGCACTTGTTCGTTGGCCGTGTTCAACTGCGTGATGATGTTCTCGATGCCGAGTTTGGCGGTGCGGAGTTCTGCCTGAGCATCCGTGGTCAGTTCCTGCAGCATCTGCTGGAGTTTACCACTTTCTTCCGAGTAGTTCTCGTTGACGTCCACATTGTACTTCTTCACAATGTTCCAGAGATAGGTGGCGGCCTCCTTCTTCTCCGTGTCGTAGTTGAAGCGCTTGAACATCTTCAACATGCTCACGAGTTGCTTGTAAAGGTTGTCGCGACGATCATCCTCATCCGCGATCTGCTGGGTGTAGTCGCTGGCGCGGCTCAACTTGTAGGCGTCATCCACTGCCGTTACACTACCCGAGAACGAGGTATAAACGGTTTCTACCTTCGTGGGCAACTGGCTTACGCCCTGTTCACCTGAATCACGGAATGCCGTGAACAACTTCAGCACTTGCTGAACGAACTCTACGAATCCTGCCATGCGCAGGTACTTTGACTGAAAAGTCTCAATTTGCTTAATACTAGCCATAATTTTAAAAGTTTTAATTTTGTTTTTCAATGTGCCTCATCCTTAATCCTCATCCTTATAATCATTGTTTTTAAATTCTAATTTGTGGTTTAATCATTTCTCTTTCCTCTTTCCTCTTTCCACTTTCCTCTTTCATTTTTCTGTCCAAAATCTGGTTTGCCTTTATGCAACCCCTGCAAAATTGTCCCCCAATTCTGGGGCGGGTTTTTGCAACCCCTGCAAAATCTTCCCTCAGTTCTGGGGCGGGTTTATGCAACCCCTGCAAAATTGTCCCCCAGTTCTGGGGCGGGTTTATGCAACCCCTGCAAAATGTTCCCCCAATTCTGGGGCATGTTTATGCAACCCCTGCAAAATGTTCCCCCAATTCTGAGGCATGATTTTGCAACCCCTGCAAAATTGTCCCCCAATTCTGAGGCATGATTTTGCAACCCCTGCAAAGGGGACGGCGACTGTTCCCACGACGGTGGTGATGATGGTTGCAAGAATCTGGAGGATCTTCCTCACTGTTGACCACTTGATTTTCATAATGCTAAATGATGCGTTTTTAGTTGTTTCTCTGTCCGCGTTTTTCTTAGCCTCTTCCTTAGTCCACTTGTTTTGTGTCTTTCTTAAACACGATACAAAGGTACAAAATCTTTTTGAATTATGCAAATATTTTGTAAAGTTTCTTTGTTAAATATGTTTAACACTGTACCAGGCGCAACTTTCTCACTTTCTCACTTTCTCACTTATGACAAGAACATTCTGCGATTTTTAGAAGCAGAGAATTTTATATTATATATATTATTATATATATTATAATATATATAATAATATATATAATATAAGTTTATGAATATTTCTAATTTGTACTATGAAAGTTGACTTTCACTCCTAAACCAGTTGACTCTACCAAAAACTCATTTTCAAAAACCTTCCTGTCATAAGTGAGAAAGTGAGAAAGTGAGAAACTCAAGGTACAAAATTCAAAAAAGTCCCCCCTTCCCTGCACATTATTAAAATAAAAGTATTATCTTTGCAACATTAAACTCTAACAGATACAATATGGACGCCATCCATTACAGAAGAAGGCTCACGAAGAGCTCACGCTATGGTCTCGCATCATCTAATTCTACGATGTCTACTTTTGCGTCTAATGCGTTAGCTATTTTTGATAGAATGTCAAAACCTACGGAATAATGGCCTTGTTCTATTCTACTAAGATTTGATGCGTCAATACCGACACGAGAGGCCAATGATTTTGCATCAAGATTCTTTTTCTTTCTTAACTCCTTAATTCGTTCTCCTATTCTTTTTCTCTCTTCAGATCTCTTTTGCTCTAAAACGATAAAAATCATCATGTCATATTCATCGCGATACAAGTGACTATTAATAATTCTATAGTCTTTATCCATTGAGCCTTGAGTCCCCCAATACAAATCAAATTCCCATCCAAGCGAAAGGATAAAATGATCACCGGATAAGTAATTAGAAGGACCAGGAAATCCCACAATATAGGTTTCGCCATTTTGCAATTCAACTTTTGCGCGATTAGGATCAATGAAAGAAACCTTACTTCTCGATGGGCACAAAAATCTTTTTTTCATATAATTCTATTTTATTAATGATGAAGCAAAAGTACAATAATTTGTTGTTTATACCAAACGCTCAATTGACAATTTAGTAAATTTTAAGATTGTTTTTTATGATAACATGGTTTTATTTGCTAAATTTGCAGCCGATTTATTTTTTGTTTAATTTTTAAAGTGGCGGCAACACTTAAAATACGGCAACACTGTTATGAATACAAAAAAGAAAAATCCCTTAGAAGTGAGGGAGTGTGATTACAAAGGTGAGCATTATTCTGTACGTGAAGATGGGATGATTATGCGTCATACCAGATTAGGTTTACGGAAACGCAAACTTGATGAAGTGTGGACATTTGGAATCCCAAACTATCATACAGGATATATGGAATTTGGCGGAGAAAGAGTACATCGGATTGTAGCTACGGCATTTCATGGAGATGCACCAAGTGACCAACACGTTGTTGACCACATCGACACTAATCGACAAAACAACCGACCTGATAATCTGAGATGGGTGACGAAACTTGAAAACATTCTTTTAAATGAGTTTACACGTAAAAAAGTGGAATTAATTTGTGGCAGTGTTGAGGCTTTTCTGAACGACCCTACTTTGCTTTTCGGATATGAGACAGAGGATAAGAACTTCTCATGGATGAAAAATGTCACACCCGAAGAAGCAAAGAACTGCTTAGACAACTGGAAGCACTGGGCAAAGACTGCTGCTCCTAATCCGAACTATAAAAGAGAAAAACATCACGTTGGAAATTGGATATTTGATAAGCCATCATTTTCGTCTTCCTCACAACATGAAACTATTGTGCCTCAAGCAAGACAAGCTGATTTTGTTAATCCTTACATGAACAAAGTTCCTAATAAGAGTGGCGGTTATAGTTCTGTAGACGAATTACAGACAGTTCCAGAATTACCAATAAGCGAAATCGATGAAAAGGAATATGATGATACGACGGAGTCATTAACCCCATCTGCAAGGCAAAGGTACTGGAAAACCCCGACTGCATTTCCATTTTGTCCAGAAAATGTTTCTGAAGACGGGCTACAGATGTATTTGAGTAATCTGATAGTGGGTGAGGTGTTTTCCAAAAACGATAGGTATGATCCATATTATGTGGTTGATAAAGGTATAGGAAAAGATAACAAGTCGCTTATAGTTCTTACAACAAATCGCAAAGACGAGTTCCTTTCATGGGCTATTACAACAATAACAATCGAAAACCATAAATATGTGCATGAAAACACAGAGGCAAAGGCTGGCAAAGAATTAAGTATCAAATTATTTAAGTTCTTGACGGGACAAGGTGAATTGAGTGAAGACGATATTAATATGCTTGATGCTATAAGTTAAAAAACAGTGATACTACCTTCAAGGTTAATCATGGGGTCGGTTCTACTGATCATTTTTTACGTTGAAAATTTGGATGTTCGAGAATAAGTTCGTATCTTTGCCTTCGCATTTGAAAACAATTG
>CACZVE010000044.1 GCA_902784565.1 uncultured Prevotellaceae bacterium | reverse complement strand
GCTCAGGGTGGTTTCTGTGGCAAGTTCGGTGAGAACAAGCACACTGTTGAGGCTGGTGAGGACTTCATCGTTGTTGATGGTAAGAAGATCACTATCTATGCTATTCCTAACGCTGCTGAACTGCCTTGGGGTAAGCTGGACGTAGACGTTGTTCTGGAGTGCACAGGTTTCTATACTTCTAAGGAGAAGGCTTCTGCTCACCTGACTGCTGGTGCCAAGAAGGTTGTGATCTCTGCTCCTGCTGGCAACGACCTGCCCACCATCGTTTACAATGTAAACCACAAGACCCTGACTCCTGCTTCTGGCTCCTATGACGAAGGCTCTGAACGACTTCGCTGCTATCCAGAGTGGTATCATGACAACTGTTCACGCTTACACTGGCGACCAGATGATTCTCGACGGTCCTCAGCGCAAGGGTGATGTTCAGCGTGCCCGTGCCGGTGCCCAGAACATTGTTCCTAACTCAACTGGTGCAGCCAAGGCTATCGGTCTCGTTATCCCTGAGTTGAACGGTAAGTTGATCGGTGCTGCTCAGCGCGTTCCGACTCCCACTGGTTCTACCACTATCCTGCACGCTGTTGTGAAGGGTGAGGTGACTGTTGAGGGTATCAACGCTGCCATGAAGGCTGCTACCAATGAGAGCTTCGGTTACACTGAGGAGAAGCTGGTTTCTAGCGACATCATCGGTATGAAGTTCGGTTCACTGTTCGACGGCAACTCTCTCGTACAGGTTGTTGCTTGGTACGACAATGAGAACTCTTACACTTCTCAGATGGTTCGCACCATTAAGTACCTCGCTGAACTCAAATAAGAACATAATTAGTTCATAATTTTTAAAAAAGCCGTCTGACGTTTTGTCGGACGGTTTTTTTTGTGCTTTTATTTGGTTTTTTGCTTACTTATTCGTAACTTTGTCCCCCGAAAGAATCAACTAGTAAATCAAGAAAATATGGATATGAGTGACTTTAAACAAATGACCGGTAAATTTCTCAAAGGCTGTGGCTGTCTGAGCCTGGGCTTTTTTGTGCTGCTGATCATCATTGGCATCTTCGCGGATGATGATGAGAAGAAAGATGACACAGAAGAGACCGCTCAGCAGACAGAACAAGTGGAGAAGAAAGACTCCGTCATCGTGAACGAACCCCTGGAGGGTGATCCCTACCAGGAACTCGATGAGTTGATTGGTCTGAACTCCGTGAAGAAGGAAGTGCGCTCCCTGGCCAATTTCGTAAAACTCCAGAAGCAGCGAGAAGCACAGGGACTGAAGACGGCGAAGGTGTCGTATCATCTCGTGTTCTACGGATCGCCGGGTACTGGTAAGACTACTGTGGCCCGTATCGTGGGACGTATCTACAAGGATCTCGGGGTGTTGAAGAAAGGTCATACCGTGGAGACTGATCGTGGCGGACTCGTTGCCAAGTATATGGGACAGACCGCTTTGAAGACGGATACTGTCATACAGCAGGCCATTAACGGTGTTCTCTTTATCGATGAGGCCTATTCACTGGTGCCTGAGGGTGACAACGGACAGGACTATGGTCAGGAGGCTATTGCCACGTTGTTGAAGCGTATGGAGGATTACCGTGACAGTCTGGTGGTGATCATCGCCGGCTATAAGAATGAGATGCAGCGTTTCATCGACTCCAATCCCGGTTTGCAGTCACGTTTCAACCGTTATATCGACTTCCCCGACTATACAGGTATGGAGTTGGTTGATATCTTCAAGATGTATATGAAGAAAAACCAATATACCCTTGCCGAAGACGCTGAAGATTTTCTCAAGGAACAGTTTGAGTACGCTGTGGCCCATAAGGACCGCAACTTCGGTAATGCCCGTTTTGCCCGTAATGTCTTTGAGAAAAGTATCCAACAGCAGGCCAACCGTCTGGCAGGACAGACGAATCTCAGTAAGTCGCAGTTGACGGAACTCACGGTTGAAGACCTTAGGGGCGGTTTCTCGGCAAGAACCAATATCGGACAATAATATTATAACGACGAACATATGAAAAGACTATTGACAATCATGACCCTTTGTCTGTGTGCCATTTGCGGCTTGCAGGCGCAGACTATTCAGAACGGTTCCAAATGGTGGGACGGTTCCGTACTTTATACTGCCAAAGTCGATGCTTCGGGTGAGGTAACGATGAACGGCATTGATGCCCACGAGGGTGGGTTTCGCTTTATGCTCTCGAAGGTCCAGGGCAAGCAGGGACGCTATACGCTCACGACGGATAATCCCGATGCCTATATGCCCGTCAGGGCCCGGTTGGGATGGAACGTGGACTATATTCGTCAGGAGGGCATGAACTTCCTGGCTGTACGCAAGCCTAACAACGATGTTATCTGGACATTGGTGCTGACGCCCGACAATCTGGAGAACTGTATCAATCAGGAGCGATGGGCAGAACAGCAGCCAGTGGGTGACGTCCTCAACACGATGTTGCTGAATACCACTTATCTGGCCCGATTCTCCAAGGCCGACTTGCGTCTGATGCGTAATGAGATTCTGGCTCGTAATGGATGGAAGTTCCAGTCGAAGGATCTCCAGGACTATTTCGGTCGTCAGGCGTGGTATCGTCCTGTGGCAAATAACAACACCATCACACTGAATATCATCGAGCAGACCAACGTACAACTCATCAAGAGTGAGGAGGCTGTGCCCGATGAGGATCGTGTCAGTCTGTTGAAACCGGAACAGTTCCCTGGTGGACTGGCAGATGATGGACGCGGACCGGAAGAGATTGACCCGAAAGTGATTAACGGTGAGGAGGTCTATGTTGTCACCAACGAGTCCGAATTCATTGCCAGTCTCCGTCCGGGAAGAATCGTCATGGTGGCAGACAATATCCATCTGAACCTCTCGCGCATTTTGGAGAATGAGTCTGAGTTCAGAAACATACCAGGGCGTCGTTGGTGTAGCTATGATGCCTTGGGTATCGGTAAGGAGCCTCTGATTATCAGCGAAGACATCAGTGACGGACAGCAGTTGACATTGAAGAATTTCAATAATCTGATTATCCGTGGTGGTAAGAATTCCAGCATCGAGGTCGATCCCCGTTATGCTTTCTGCATCCGTTTCGTCAACTGCGAGGACTGTACGGTGGAGAACCTGACCATCGGTCATACCGAGGGAGGTTTTTGTGACGGTGGCGTTATCGGCGTGAAAGGTGGAAGGCAGATTCTGGTCAATAAGTGCGACCTCTATGGCTGTGGCACCTATGGCGTGGTTTTGAGAGAAACCACCGACTTCGGTATGATCAAGTCGAATGTTCACGATTGTACTTATGGCATTATGGAACTCCAAAACTGTATGGCTGTGAAATTCACTACCTGCGACTTCTTCAACAACCGTGAATACGCCCTCATCGAGGCTTGGGGCGTTGATGGCTTGGTCTTCGATGACTGTCGTTTCTTCGCCAACTGGGGCGATGCGCCGCTCTTCAGTCTCGACACCACCTTCTACCTGATGGGCTGTCAAATCTATCATCCCACGGAGAACCTCGGTTCGATAGACAAAGCCGAACAAACTGGTGCCAAGACGGTATTCAATGCCAACCCGCTTGATAAGAATGTCAAGAGTCGTAATCTCGGTCCTCAATAATATATATAATAAGGTACGCGTATGAAAAGAATAGCATCAATCGTCCTGTTGTTCGTCACCGTGTTGACGACACAGGCACAGGAAAACACTTCACTTGAAGATATCAATAAAGGGTGGGGCACAAAGACCATCAATAACGTGATTAACGGCAGTTTCGGCATCATGCTGGAGCGCTTCGACCAGACATGGCCTACGTGGATGGTGGGAGTCGTACGGAAGACGATGGAGAAAGGTCTCGCCAAGGAGGTGCTCGACGAAGAGACGGAACTCACTGTCACTGTCGATACCAAGAACGGTTTCGTGAGTGTGGGCGATGCCGGTACCGACGGCGAGTATATGTCGGCTTGTTATTGGAATCGCCCCAACGGTCACAAACTGTTGGCTGTCCTCTTGGGCAAACCCACAGACCCCTGCATCGAGGTGCTGTGTACCTACGACTATGACCCGCAAAAGAAAGCCCTCATCCCTGAGCCTTCGATCCTGAAGGGCTATCGTTGGGGTGACAGGGGGGAATACCAGCAGATATTCTGCAATCTGCCGCGGACGGGAAAGAACGTCACCGTCGAGGACTGGAGCGGTGACAAAGGGCCCGTGGTACATACGTTCACCTGGGACGGTACGAAGCCCGTCTATGCTAAGACCGAACCCCTCGAATATGACGACGGCTTGGCTGACATCCCTGTTAGTTTCAGGGGCAGTCAGCCGAATATCAAGGACTTTGTCGTTGCCTTGCTCGCTAGTAACACAGGGGAAAATATGAATGGATTGAGGGAAGCGTGGCGATTCTACAAGAACGGCATGAAGCAGATGCCTGGCGACGATCTCATCGTCGACCCCCAGAACGGCTACGTGGGCTATGAGTCCGTTGATGAGGCTGAAAACTCGCGACAGGTCATCGAGTGCTGCTACTGGAACTATGCTGACAAGAAGCATAAGTTGGTGGCTGTTAGCAACGACGATTATATGAACGGCAAACCCATTGTCGGCCAATTCTCCGGTGTGGAATTCTATATCTACGACAATGCCTCGCGTACCATGAAAGTGGCTTATGCCCAGGATCTTGGTGCCGAAATCGACGTGCCTGACGGTGAGACGGTTGTCAGTCATGCGCTGCCCCGTACGGGTAAAACGATGACCTATACCATCCACAGCGCTATGGGTAAGATCCAGAAGCACCTGACCTGGAACGGTTCTAAATTCATTCCCGAAAACAAATAAAAGAAGGATATGAGGATGCTGAGAGCATTAGTGCTACTTATCACGATCCACTGTTCACTATTCACTGTTTCGGCGCAGGACATAAAGGATGAATCCCGTTGGTGGGACGGCAAACGACTCTATACTGCCACTGTCGATGCTGAAGGGAATGTCAGGATGGATGGCGAGAGTGAGGATATGGGAGGCGATTCCTTCCAGTTGAATAAGGTGAGTGGCAAGAATGGACAGTATACCCTGGCTTCCACTAATTCCCACGGCTGGATTTTTATCCGTGGCGAGGTGGGCTGGCGGGTAGACCATGTGCAGCAGGACGGCATGGACTTCCTGGCTGTCCGTAAACCCAATGGAGACTGTTGCTACACGCTCACGTTGACACCCGACAACCTGAAGAACTGCGTGGCACAACGCAAGATCATCGAAGACAGGGAAGTCAGTTGGATGCTTCAGAACTATCTGTTGGATACCCGTTACTTAGGTCGTTTCTCAAAACCCCAACTGCGTCTGTTGCGTAATGAGATTCTGGCCCGTCACGGGTGGAAGTTCCAGTCGAAGGATCTGCAGGAATATTTCGGAAAGCAGAAGTGGTACAAGCCCGTTGCCGACAATAGCAGCATCAAACTGAGTCTCATCGAGATGACCAACATCCAGTTGCTGAAAAGTGAGGAGGCTGTGGAAGAGGATAACCGTGTGCGCTATGAGAATACGGAGGTGGCAGAAAAGATGGCGGAACCTGTTGATGGCATCATCACCGTCACCACCGAGGCACAGTTTATCAATGCCCTCGGCAATGACCGTGTCATAGAACTCGGCGAGGATGTCCATCTGAATCTTTCAAATATATTGGAACGCGAAGACTGGTTCTCGGGTGTGCCGGGACGTGCCTGGGTAACGATTGCCGAACGTGACGGTGGTGATCAGCCCATTGTCATCAGCGAGTTTACCAACGATGGTCAGCAACTGGTACTGCGGAACTTCCGTAATCTCGTTATTCGTGGAAAACATAACTCCAGCATCGAGGTTAATCCCCGCTATTCTTTCTGCCTGAGTTATATCGATTGTGATGGCTGTAAGTTAGAGAACCTTACCATCGGCCATACTGAGGGTGGCTACTGCGACGGTGGTGTCATCGGTTATAAGGGGGGAAACCGAAACTTCATCTTCCACTGCGATCTCTATGGCTGTGGTACCTATGGTATTGTGGCCAGTGAGACCAGGGAACTGACGGTGCATGATACGAACATCCACGACTGTACTTACGGCATCATGGAACTATGGGATTGTCTTGGCGTGACTTTCAAGAGTTGCGACTTCTTCAGCAATCGCGAGTACGACCTTATTTCCAATAAAGGCAGTGAGTACACGACTTTTTCCGATTGCCGTTTCTTTGGCAACTGGGCCGATGCCCCGTTGTTTGTGAGTGACGAGGACTTTACGCTTATCGGATGCGAGGTTTATCATCCGATTATCGGTGCACAGGCACGGATCGTTGCCCCAGAGCATGATAACAAGTTCGGCGATGATGCCAACTATATTCCCGGTCCCCGTAAGAGACCGATAGGACCAGATGTAGAGTAGTGAAAAAATGAATGATATGAAGAAACTTATGTTTTTGGCCATCTGCGCGATGGCAGTGATGATCAGTTGTAAGAACGCAGGCCAGACGGCACCTGCCGACAGTAATGACTCGATGGCGGTGGCAGCCGTTATCGACAGTATCATCGAGGAGAACGACACCACCCCGTTGCCAATGTTCCTCATCGGCACCGACGAGAAGTACATGCAGATGCTCTACTGGACGAATGTCGAGGAGCCGCAGCGGAATGAGGATAACGAAGACTACTACGATACCTGGCACCAGAACTGGGAGTTCCAGGAGATGTTCCGTCGTAACGCCGCCCAGTACACCAACCTGCTCGATGGCGACAACATCATCAAGATCAAGTTCATCGACGAGGTGCTGAAGGATCCTGACGGCAATACACCCTCCATGGGCGAGATCCACCGCAAGGAGATTCCCTCGCTCTGTGCCCGTTTCGACTTTGCCAATGCCAAGGACAAGCCAAAGACAGAAGGGGAAGGATTTGTCGTCGATTCATGGGGGCGCGTCATCGTCACCGACAGTTATCTGAACTCCCGCAAGCGTCTCGAAGTCAAGTTCCTCGATGAAGAAGGAGGCTATCCCAGTCTGTCTGCCGACATCGTCAGACAGTTGGAGAAGGAGTACGGCATGAAGACCGCAAATTCAAGAAAGATAGAACAGATCGGTGGCCGCTACGTACACGGCACCATCGAGTTTGAGGGCGAATACAAGAACGGCCCCAAGGATCCTTATAATAAAGACCGCAGATATGCCCTTGCCTTGGAAGTCCTGATTGACAGCGACAAGATCTATAAGTACGAGGCGTTGGGCTACTATGACTCCGAGTTTGGTGCCGTCTGGAATGCCGATGCCGATGGCTACATCTCCAACGATATCGTCGCTGCTTTCGAAGGCCCGAAGGGACTGGAACTCTGCTACACCCACGGTGCCCCCGAGAGTTTCTGTGTCGGTATGATCTACCTGCGCGACGGCAAACTCTTCGAGCATGAGTACGAGATGTTCCATGCGTTGGTCGATGAGGAGATTCCCGTCTGGAAGAAGGACTTCGAAGAGATGAAAAAACTTTATCTCGACGATGATCCTCATGCCCACAAATATAACGAACTCACCAAGTGGGCCCACTGTTATATCGACTACGACAACGAGTGGATCTGGCTGCGCGACAAGGACGACAAGAACGGTGCCTTCTTCATCCGTAAGGACGGCAAGTTCCGTCTCGTCGAGGTCGAGAATGCCCACCAAATGCCTACGTCTTGCCAGAAGGACGGCATCTGCTATCTTAAGTTCTCCGGCTCTGCCGGTGGTCCGGCCTTCCAGCATATCATCTATGCCTTCCAGAATGGTAAACAACTCTGGAAACTCTTTGCCCTTGAGATCTACGGTGAACTGGATGAGTGCACGCTCAACGGCAAGAACATCTCCAAGGAAGAGGGTAAGGCTTATCTTGACAAGGTGCCGGAAGGCAAGGAGATCAATGCCTGGTTTAAGAATATCAACGGTGATGAAGAAAATTGACATGAAGAAATATCTTTTCGTATTGGCCTGCGTCCTGACGATTGTGGGGTGCAAGCAGAAACAGGGACAAACAGAAGGGGATGCCGCCGCAACAGACTCCGTACAGACAACTCAGACCGACTCTGTTCAAGGGATGTTGAAGCCTGCCGAAATCGGCAGTCGTTGGACCAATAAGACCATCCATGTGGCTGATGGCGGTGAGCAGCCTGACATCATGACCCTGCTCAAAGCCTTCCATGCGGCTTGGCCGACAGAGCCTGCCAACCTGTTGTTGGGTATGGCGGCTGACAAAGTCACCCGTCAGTTGAACCGCGATACCGGTGGTGGCATGGAGATCGACTACAAGAACGGCTTTGCCACCGTGCAGCCTGGCGACACCGACGAGGACCGTCTTTTTACCTCTGTCTGGAAGCGTCCGAACGGCCACCGGCTCTTCGGCATCTGGCTCTACACGCCCTCTGCCGACAACCGAAGCAAACCAGAAGGTGAAACGCTTTGCTTCTACGACTACGACCCGAAGACTGAGACGATGGTGCCAGAAAAGGACAATGTCATCCTAAAGTTCCAGCCTTCTAAGGACTGCTATCTCCAGTACAAATTCCCCGATATGGGTCGCGATATGGTGGTGGGTGAGACTGACAAGAACGCTATCACCAAATGGCACGTCTTCGCTTACGACGGCACGACCTTCAAGGAAGAGACGGCCTATACCGACGATGAACTGCGCGACGCTGCCGTGGGCCTCTGGAAGAGCACCGATCCGAAACTGCCTCTGACCTTCCGCGTCTCTATCGACGAAGAGGACTGGCCCCAGGTCACCGACTGCCGCATCTATGGCGTTGAAGACTGGGAGTGCGTCGCCTCACCCTATGAAGGCTTTTTCTATGTCATCGAGCAGAATCCGAAGGGCTATCTCGACGATGATGAGGAGGAATCCAACTTCAAGCCCTCGCTGAATTGTGCTTTCCTACTGACCAAGGACGGCCGTCTGAGGGGTGGCTACCACATGATGCTCCCCAGCGGCAAGGAGCACAACGGCATCATGACGATGGTGAAGCAGAGCCAGTTGAATGACTACGCAGAATAAAGACTGAACACGATGAAAAAAACGCTATTTGCATTACTCGCCCTGCTCTTGGTGGGCACGACGGGCTTCGGACAAAACAAGGCGCAGCGCATCAAGGAGATCCGTAATGCGTATGCCCAGGCCAAGAAGGATATGGCCGACAATGGCAAGGGCGGCTTCCCGCCGGTGGACATCCATATCGACCTGAACGACGGTACAGAGGTGAGTGAGGACTTTATTATCAATGATGAGCGGCAGGTGGATATCTTCTTCAAGCGCATCCGCCAACGGCTCGACACCGACCTCTTCGATCCCCACTGCTATTTCATCGTGGAGAAATGGAGCGCCAACGGCCATACCAGTTACCGTGAGATGCTCTTCGACCCGTTCACCGACCGTCTGATGTTCTCGTATATGAAGGTCGAGACGCATGCCGGCGCCGTCATCGAGTCACGCTATTATTACGACGATTTTGGCCGTTGCATCGAACAGAAGCCCGAGCAGGGCGGCATGTCGTGGAGCAGTGCCGAGACCGACTATGAGAAGGCAAAGAACTATCTCGCCATCTTCGATGCGCTGATGCGTCAGAAGAGTGCGGAGGCTGGGCGCCAAGTGGTGCAGGCGTCAGCCGACAAGGCTGCGCAGATGCAGCACATCCGCAGTGTCTATGCCGAGGCGAAGCAGAAGGTGGAGAAGGATGCCAAGTCGGAACTGCCCCGCAACGTACAGGTCACCATCCGCGACTGCGAAGACCCCGAGATGCCTGCCCAGAAAGATGTGTTGAAGTTCTGGTTCGACAATGTGGCTGACGGCGATACGCCTTACAACAGTTGTTATTTCATGTCGTCGACCACCACGCTGGGCGACCACGATGTTTATAGCGAATACCTTTTCGAACCGAATACCCCCGCGCCCATCTTCTGTTTCAGCAAGCAACAACAGAACGACGGCCCCGCCCTGGAGTGGCGTTACTACTTTGACAAGGGTGGCAAGTGCATCGAAGTGAAAGGCAGCGCCGACCGCAACGGCCCCGGCTTTGCCGACATGAAAGCCGCCAAGGCCTATCAAGCGCTTTTCAAAATGATGGTCGACACCATCATGTGAATATTTCTTAAACCGTTAAGTGTGGTGCATAATTCTTTGATTTCTCTTCGCTTAATCAAATTTTTCCACTACCTTTGCAGCAGAATAATGAATAATTAAAAGAATTCTTATGAAGAAGTTCGTTTTTTTGTTTCTATTGTTGTGTGGCTGCCTTGGGGCAAATGCCATTGAGTTGGATGGGAAGTACGTGTCGCAGAGTGGGGAACTGATGTTCCGATTTAAGGGTGACAGCCTGTATGTCGACATCGCCCAGAGCCACCGGAATGTCTCGGCATTCAAGTTGATCAAGAACAGCGAAAACAAGAAGGCTACGACCTTTAATGCATACGAGAGTTATCTGGAGAACGGTCGCGTGACTTACAGAGAAGTGCTGATCCGCGTCACCAAGTTGAAGAACAAGAAATACCTGCTCGAATACTTCGGCAAGGATAAGGACCGGGACTACAATACAAACGAGAGATATACCATCAAGCCGATGGACTGATATGCTGCCGATGATTACGATACTGGGACCGACGGCTTCGGGGAAGACTCCCGTGGCGGCACGGTTGGCAGCGGAGATAGGCGGAGAGGTGATCTCGGCCGATTCGCGGCAGGTGTATCGTAGGATGAATATCGGAACAGGGAAGGATTTGGACGATTATGGGGCGGTGCCCTATCACCTGATAGATATTCGGGAGCCGGGGACGAAGTATAATCTGTTTGAATATCAGCAGGACTTCTTCGATGTATATCAGCAGATACGGAGTAGGGGAGCGGTGCCTATCCTCTGTGGTGGCACGGGCCTCTATATCGAGGCAGTGCTGAAAGGCTATCATCTCTCGCCAGTGCCGCAGAACCAGACACTGAGAGACTCGCTGGAAGGGAAGTCGCTGGCGGAGTTGACGGATATGTTGAAGGAGTTGAAGGCCCGCAACGGGTCGAACATGCACAATACGACGGATGTGGATTCGTGTCAGCGGGCCATCAGGGCGATAGAGATTGAAACGTATAATGCAGAGCATCCGATGCCTCGTCGCGAACTGCCGCCGGTGGAGTCGTTGATCATCGGCATCAATATTGACCGCGAGTTAAGGCGGGAGAAGATCACCCGCAGGTTGAAGTCCCGTCTGGAAGAGGGGATGGTGGATGAGGTGCAGGCGCTGCTCGACGAGGGCATCCCTGCCGAAGACCTGATCTACTACGGACTGGAATATAAGTTCGTGACGGAATACCTGACGGGTCAGTTGACCTACGACGAGATGTTCAGTCGCCTCGAAATAGCCATCCACCAGTTTGCCAAGCGGCAGATGACGTGGTTTCGGGGTATGGAGCGACGGGGCTTTAAAATCAATTGGATAGATGCAACCCTCCCCATGGAGGAAAAGATAGAAAGGATTAAGACATTATGGCAGTAGAGATGACAAGGTGGGGCATCCTGTATTGCCCTAGAACGGGAGTAATCAGCGGCACACGCAAGCGTTGGGAGAAGATACAAAAGATTCTCGACGAGCGTGGGGTGCAGTACGATATGGTGCAGAGTGAGACGGCCGACAGTGTGGAGCGTCTGGTGAAGATGATGATCTCGAATGGCTACAAGACTATCGTCATCGTTGGCGGTGACTCAGCACTGAACGATGCCGTGAACTGTCTGATGATGGAGGAGAAGTCCGTCCGCGAAGAGATCGCCCTCGGTGTGATTCCCAACGGTGTGATGAACGACTTTGCACGTTTCTGGGACTTCGATGAGGACAAGATAGAACAGACCATCGACTGGCTGGTGCAGCACCGTATCCGCACGGTGGATCTAGGCTGTATCCGCTATACGAACGCCAACGGCGACAAGTGTCACCGCTATTTCCTGAACTGCCTGAACATCGGTATGACAGCCGACATCATGAACCTGCGTCAACAGACGCGCCGGCTCTTCGGCTCGCGTACCTTATCTTTTATATCGTCGCTCTTCGTAATGCTCTTCCACCGCATGGAGTACAAGATGAAACTCCGCATCAACAGCGATGTGATCGACCGGAAAGTGATGACCGTCTGTATCGGTTCTGGTCCTGGCTATGGACAGACGCCCAATGCCGTGCCTTACAACGGGATGCTTGATGTATCAGTAGTGTACCATCCTGAGATGGTGCAACTGATTGAAGGGTTGTGGCTGTTGATTACCGGACGGTTCCTGAATCACCGCAGTGTGCATCCTTATCGCACCACCGAGGTGCAGGTGGACTATGCCAAGAAGGCGATGGTGGGTGTTGATGGCAGACTGATGAAGACACCCGTGGGATCCTTCTGCGTGAATGTGGAACAAGAGGTCATCAATTTCCTGATTCCTGCATGATATTTAAGCCTCAGACGACTCTGGGGCTTAAATATTTGTTAAATATTCCACTTTCCCTTTGCTATTCCACGAAAAATGCGTACTTTTGGAAATTCAAACTAAAAACAATTAGAAATTAGAATAAAAACCTATTAGGGAACTATGAGTTATTTACGATTAGAAAAAGCCGTGATGACGAACCTACAGGAGAGTCTCCGTCGCGAATTTCTCAGAACCAACCGTTCGGGTGCTTATAGCAGTTCTACGCTGGTAGACTGTAATACGCGCAAATACCACGGTCTGCTGGTTGTTCCTGTACCTGAACTCGACGACGAGAACCATGTGCTCTTGTCGTCGTTGGATTGTACGGTCATCCAGCACGGGGCGGAATTCAACCTGGGTCTCCACAAGTATCAGGGCAACAATTTCAGTCCTAACGGACACAAGTACATCCGAGAGTTTGATGCCAGTAAGGTGCCGACGACCACCTATCGTGTGGGCGGCGTGATTTTGAAGAAGGAGGTGATCTTCCAGCATTATGAAGACCGCATCCTGATTCGCTATACGCTGGTGGATGCTCATTCTGCCACCACGTTGAGGTTCCGTCCTTTCCTGGCTTTCCGTAGCGTGCGCCAGTTTACACACGAGAACATGACTGCCAGTCGTGAGTATCAAGAGGTGGACAACGGTATCAAGACCTGTATGTATGCCGGTTATCCCGATTTATATATGCAGTTCTCGAAAAAGAATGAGTTTATTTTCCATCCCGATTGGTATCGTGGCATCGAGTACCCGAAGGAGCAGGAGCGTGGCTATGCCTCGAACGAGGACCTTTACGTGCCTGGCTATTTCGAGATGCCGATCAAGAAGGGTGAGAGCATTATCTTCGCTGCCTCTACCTCGCAGTGTAAGACTTCCACGCTGAAGAAACTTTTCGATGAAGAGGTGGATGACCGTGTGCCACGTGATAATTTCTATCATTGTCTGGTTACGGCAGCCCACCAGTTCCATAAGCGTGAGAAGAATGACGATCGCTATCTGTTGGCTGGCTATCCTTGGTTTAAGGTACGTGCCCGTGATACATTTATCGCCTTGCCGGGTCTGACACTGGCTATTGGTGAGGTGGACTATTTCGAGTTTGTAATGAAGACCGCAGAGAAGGCACTCCGTGAGTTTATGGAAGGAAAGCCCTTGTCGGTGGTCAAGGATATCGTGAAGTATATTGAGAAGGGCGGACATCCGAACCTCCGTCTTGACGAGAACGGACTGCTCTACTCGAATGGACGTGACCGTGCCGTGACGTGGATGAATTCTACCGCCAATGGTAAGCCCGTGGTGCCGCGTTCTGGTTATATCGTGGAGTTCAACGCCCTGTGGTATAATGCCCTGAAGTTCTGCGCTGCGATGGCTACCGAACAGAAGGACACGAAGTCGGCTACGCATCTGGAAACATTGGCAGCCAAGGTGAAGCAGTCGTTTGTGGAAACCTTCGTCAATGAATATGGCTATCTGCTCGACTATGTGGATGGCAATATGATGGACTGGTCAGTGCGTCCGAACATGATCTTCGCTGTGGCACTCGACTACTCGCCGCTCTCTCAGGATCAGATGAAGAGTGTGGTGGATATCTGTACCCGTGAACTGCTCACGCCGAAGGGACTCCGTAGTCTCTCGCCGAAGAGTGGGGGATATAACCCCATCTACGTGGGTCCGCAGACACAGCGTGACTATGCCTACCATCAGGGAACGGCGTGGCCTTGGTTGGGCGGTTTCTATATGGAGGCTTGCTTGAAACTCTACAAGCGCAGTCGTCTGAGTTTCATCGAACGTCAACTTGTGGGCTACGAGGACGAGATGGACTATCATGCACTGGGAACCATCTCTGAGTTGTTCGACGGCAACCCGCCGTTCCACGGACGAGGTGCTATGTCGTTTGCCATGAACGTGGCAGAGATCCTGCGCACCCTGAAACTCATAGATAAGTATTCATATCAAAAATAAGGAGGGACGACTATGAAAGTATTAATGTTTGGATGGGAGTATCCTCCTCATGTTTTCGGTGGACTTGCCACTGCCAACTATGGTATCTCCGAGGGCTTGAAGGCCCAGGGTGATATGGATATCACACTCTGTCTGCCGCACCCGTTTGGTGATGAGAGTCAGCATGCCTGTCGTATCGTCGCCATGAATGCCGTGCCTATCGCCTGGCGCGATGTGGACTATGACTATGTGAAGAACCGCGTGGGTAACATCATGGATCCTGACTATTATTTCAGGCTCCGTGATCATATCTACGCCGACTTTAACTATATGAACGTGAACGACCTCGGCGCGATGGAGTTTGCGGGAGGCTATCCCGGTAACCTGCATGAGGAGATTAATAACTACTCGATCATCGCCGGTCAGGTGGCCCGTGCCGAGGAGTTTGATATCATCCATGCACATGACTGGCTGACCTTCCCTGCCGGTATCCATGCCAAGCAGGTTAGCGGCAAGCCGCTCTGTATCCATGTGCATGCCACTGACTTTGACCGCAGTCGCGGAAAGGTGAACCCAACGGTTTATTCGATTGAGAAGAACGGTATGGACTGGGCCGACTGTATCATGTGTGTGTCGGAACTGACGCGTCAGACGGTGATCAACCAGTACCATCAGGATCCGCGTAAGGTCTATACGGTGCATAATGCCGTCTATCCGCTGCCGCAGGAGTATCAGGACATTCCGCGTCCCGACCATACGGGTAAGGAGAAGGTGGTGACCTTCCTCGGACGTATCACGATGCAGAAGGGACCTGAGTATTTCGTTGAAGCTGCTACAATGGTGCTTCACCGTACCCGTAACGTGCGTTTCTGCATGGCAGGCTCAGGCGACATGATGGATGCGATGATCCACCTCGCTGCCGAGCGTGGTATCGCGGATCGTTTCCACTTCCCTGGCTTCATGCGTGGGAAACAGGTCTATGAATGTCTGAAAGCATCTGATGTGTATGTGATGCCTTCGGTTTCTGAACCATTTGGTATCTCACCGTTGGAGGCCATGCAGTGCGGTACGCCTTCAATTATCTCGAAGCAGAGTGGCTGTGCTGAGATTCTCGACAACTGTATCAAGGTTGACTACTGGGACATCCATGCTCTTGCCGATGCCAGGGAAGAATAACTTTTAGTTTATAGTTTAAAGTTTATAGTTTATAGATTATGAAAACGATTTGTTTATATTTCGAGATACATCAGATTATTCATCTGAAACGTTACCGTTTCTTTGACATCGGTACTGATCATTATTACTATGATGACTACGAGAACGAGCGTAGCATTACTGACATTGCAGAGCGCAGTTATATGCCGGCACTGAACACCTTGCACGATATGATCAAGGAGAACGGCAAGTACTTCAAGGTGGCCTTCTCACTCTCGGGTACGGGTATCGAACAGTTGGAGATGCATGCCCCACAGGTGCTGGAAAAACTGCAGCAGATGAACGAGACCGGTTGCGTGGAGTTCCTGGCAGAGCCTTACAGTCATGGTCTGTCGTCACTGGCCAACGAGGAGACCTTTGCCCTCGACGTGAAGAAACAGGCTGCGAAGATTGAGGAACTCTTCGGCAAGAAACCCACAGTGGCTCGTAACTCGTCACTCATCTACAGTGATGATATCGGTGCCCAGATAGCTGCGATGGGCTTCAAGGGTATGCTGACAGAAGGTGCCAAGCACGTGCTCGGCTGGAAGAGTCCGCACTATGTCTACAACTGTAACATCGCTCCCAACCTGAAACTGTTGCTTCGCGACGTGGAGTTGTCGGATGACATCTCACTGCGCTTCAACAACTCCGAGTGGGACGGCTATCCTCTCTTTGCCGATGCCTATATCGACCGCATTGCCCGTCTGCCGGAAGAGGAGCAGATTATCAATATCTTCATGGAACTGTCGGCTCTCGGTATCGCCCAGCCGTTGAGTTCAAACATCCTCGACTTCATCCATGCTCTGCCCGGTTGTGCCAAGGAAAAAGGCATCACCTTCTCTACGCCGACGGAGATCTGTAAGGCTTGTAAGAGTGTGGGACAAATTGACGTGCCTGACACCTTGTCGTGGGTGGATGAGGAGCGCGATGTGAGTTGCTGGCTTGGTAACGCAATGCAGCGTGAGGCTTTCAATAAACTGTATAGTGTGGCAGATCGTCTGCGTATCGCCAATGATCCGCGTATCAATCAGGACTGGGACTATCTGCAAGCCTCGAACAATTTCCGTTTCATGACGACGAAGCCCTCGAATGTCGGATTGGATCGTGGTATCTATAGCGGCCCGTTTGATGCCTTCACCAACTACATGAATATCCTTGGTGACTTCATCAACAGGGTGAATGCCCTCTATCCGCTTGACATCGATAACGACGAACTGGAAGGTCTGCTGACCACCATCAAGAATCAGGGCGACGAGATTGAGATGAAAGACAAGGAAATCATCCGTCTGAAATCGAAGTTGGAGAAGTTGGAAGTTTCCAAACCAAAGACGGAAAAGAAGCCTGCGGCTAAGAAGGCTGCGCCAAAGAAACCTGCCACTCCAAAGGAAGAGTCTAAGGCATAAGAAAATCGGGGCATTTGCCCCGATTTCTTTTTTTATTTGACGATTACTTTCTGGAATGATCCATCCTTGTATTTCACGAGGTAGATGCCGCGTTTTGCTGTCCTGAGTGACATGCGTGTGCCGTTGAGGTTGTAATATCCCTCGATGTCTGTACGTGCCGGTGCCACGGGAATGCCGTCGATCATGGTGGCATTGCCCTCCGTCTCACCTAGCGTCAGCACACGTGGCTGACCGATGCTGCCTGTGATGCCCTCGGCAAACGGCATGGTCTCGCGGACGGTATAGACCGTGCCGTCCAACAGATCGACAGCGCGGTAGGAGAGTGCCTCCCCGCCCTTGCCGTAGAGTGTCATCCATGCGAGTCCGTTCACCCACTTCCCCTCACCGCGGCACTCGCCGTCGGCATCGTAGGCATAGAGTGAGAACAGACCCGGCTCCACCTTCTCGTTGTCTTTCTGCAGTTCTGCGATGACACCCATCACGTTGGGATAGGTATGCTTGGAAACGGACCGGAAGGGGGATGCCGCGCGTGTGCGGGCAGCCTGTCTGTGTGTCGTGTGACGCAGTCTGACCTTCACCGCCGGTGACCTGAACGTCA
>CACZVE010000043.1 GCA_902784565.1 uncultured Prevotellaceae bacterium | reverse complement strand
TAATATACAACACCATGAAAATGACCAGCAACAGCGATATCACTGCAATGGCCAAGTAAAGCCTTGTATTCCTGAGTTCGCTGGTTTTCTGTTCTACCATCAACTGCTTGTGGGTGTAGTCGAACATGGCTTGCAACGACTGCAGATTCTGCGACTCTGAAACCATATAGACAGAGTCGCTCATGGCATAACCTTCGGCGGCATACTTGGCCACAGAGTCTGCTTTGCCTAACTTCTCATAGAGTAGTTGCAGTCCCTTCCGTCCGGCAATCTGGTTGTTGATATCGTGGCCGTCTCGCAGTTCCTTGCGGAAGAAATACTCAGCAGAGTCGGTTTTGTTGGCTTGCAGATAGTATAGTCCTCGCTTATAGTAGAAGATCTCGCGCCCAGGACTCACATTGCCCAAACTGTCGGTATATGCTGATGCCAGGTAGGCCTCAATAGCGGCTTTGGCCTCGTCAGTGCGGTGCTGGTCCAAGAGGATCAGTGTGTTAGCACTTTTAGCGGCGGCAGCCCGGTCATGCTGTCCCATCATGGTAAAGCGTCTTGCTGATTCTGTGGCAATGGCAAACGCCGAGTCTTTTTCCCCAAGGCGTTCGTACTCGTTCGACTGGTCGAAATAGCATTCTGTGGCTAACAGTGTGTCTTTATCCTTATAGGCCATCCGCTGAGCCGTCGACAGTTCCGCAATGGCTGTTCGGGGCTGATAATGACGGTGGAAGATTTCAGCCATCTGGATATGTGCAAGGCACAAGGTGTGGTAGTCGCAATCCTCGCTCGTCGTGTCACAGGCAACTGCGGCATGATAAGCCTCAAGTGCCTTCGATGCTTCTCCCTGGTCAGCGTATGTCCTTCCGAGGATATAGTAGGCACGAAGTCTCTCGTTGTTGGTACCGTGATGATCAAAAAAATCGGCAAGGACAAGAGCCAGCGAGTCATCTGTCATCAGACTGTCGGCACGGTTCATCTGCTCCAGCATCTCCAGTTGCTGAAGTCTTTCGCCTTTGTCTGACTCGCATGCCACGACAATCCACACGGCGCACAATAATATAATAAGGTGTAAACTCTGTCTCATCTCTTTCTTTATCTGCCGCGGCGGAGGATGAAGTCGACCATCTCTCGGAAGAGGGGACGGTAAGTGTCTTGAATGAAGTCGATGGTGGAGAGGAGATCCAAGGCCTGACGGGCATATTCCTCAGCACGCGACTCGGCAAAGCGGATGCTGCCGTAGGTATCCATCAGATTACGGATATATTGCACCTCTTCCGGTTTTTTCTCTTCACGGGGCTTGCCCAAGATGGTCTCGACACGCTGACGTTCCTCATCCGTACAATGATGCAACAGATGAAGCAGGATCAGAGTGCGCTTACCTTCGTAGATATCGTTTAAGGACTGTTTCTTCTGACCTTCAAAGTCGCCTGTCAGGTCGAGGACATCGTCGCGGATCTGGAAACAAAGGCCCAACGGATAACTGAATGTATAGATACGTTGCAACTGCTCGTCAGTGGCACCCGCCAGAATGGCACCCAGGCGCAAGGGACCGGCAACGGTGTAATAGACCGTCTTGCCACTGACGGTGAAGAGCACATCCTCATCAGTCATGTCCTGTTTATTATCCTGTGTCCACTTGATCTCGGCATACTGTCCGAAGGTGGTACGACCCAGCATCAGGAAGAACTCATGCTGCACCCGACGGGCCAGAGCAACATCCAACAGACGGAAGTTCTCGCTGAGGACACGGTGCATACACTCATGGAGCGTATCACCCGCATTGACAGAGATCTCAGAACTGACTATACGGTGGAGAGCCGGTTTGCCGCGACGCTCCAAGGAGCCATCCTCCCAGTCGTCGTGAATCAGGATCCAATCTTCGCTCATCTGCATGGCTGTCGCCGTATAGACCGCCTTTTCCGATGACCCACTCATGGCCTCTGCCATCAACATGACAAGGGCCGGACGGAGATATTTGCCACGACGGGAGGGATAGTCGGTGATGATGTCCCAATGTTCGTCGAACAGGGACTTATACCGATCCTGTCCCATCATGACAACAGTCTCCCAGTCCTCGGCCTTAAACTGACTGAGACAGGTGTCAATCACCTGACCGATACGCGCTTTCTGCTGATCCAGATAGTCACTAAAAACTTCCGTCATAACAAACCTTCTATTTAAATAAATGAATGATTCAACTGCAAATTTACACATTGATAGTAAAAAACCATCAAAAGGTTTGCCGAATTAGAATTATTTAATTAAATTTGCACTCAAAAACTATATCATGATGAAAAAATACAGATTCCTACTCCTGACGGCATTCTGCCTTGTGTCTTTGTGCATCTGCTCACAAACCACGAAAAAAGGCTTGTCTGAAGAACTTGCCGCCCAACGGAAAGCCAATATCAGCAATATCAGGTACGATCTGACCTTCAACATACCAGCCAGTCAAAGGGACAAGGTGACAGGACAAGCCGTCGTTTCCTTCAACCTGAAGAACAAAGTCGATGTGACACTCGACTTTCAGGGAAAACTCAATGGAAACGTGTATGTAGGAAAGAAGAAGCGCAAGGTATCTACGAAAAACGATCACATCACCGTACCGGCAAAATTCCTGAAGCCGGGACTGGTTGTCCTGACGTTCCAGTTTACATCCCAGAACGATGCGTTTGAGCACAACAGTGACTACCTGCTCACCCACTTTGCCACCAATGACCTCAGTACCGTCTTCCCCTGTTTCGACCAACCGGACATAGAGGCCAAATACAGCACCCAACTAAAAGCACCGGAAGGATGGAAGGCTATCATCTGTGACGAAGAGAAGCCGCTGCCCTCCCGCCTGTACTCGTTCATAGCAGGCAGATTCCAGGAACAGACATCCAAGCCCGAGGGCTTACCCCTGATACGTATCCTCTACCGTGAGACTAATTCTACCAAGGTGGCGCAGGTGGAAAAGATCTTCGACGAGACGGCTGCCACATTGAAATGGATGGAGAGTTATACTAGTTCGAAGTATCCTTTCAAAGAGTGCGGCATTGTCATCCTGCCCGACTATCCGTTGGGAGGTAAGGAATATCTGGGGTACACCCTGCAGAGCGACAAGAACCTCTTCCTCGACCATACACCCACCAAAGAAGAAGAACAGAGTCGCTCGGAGTTCGTGGCCCATGAGATCACCCAACTGTGGTTTGGAGGTCTGGTGGCCCTGAAGAACCCCAACGAGACCTGGGCCAAGGAGGTGATTGCCAACTATATCGCCTCAAAAGTCACTCACAACAAACTCCCTGATGCCGACTATAACCTTAACTTCATCAGAACCTATCAGGCACAGTCTATGGTTATCGACCGTACAGAAAATACCCATCCCATCGCCATGTCGATGGAAGATATCAATAAGTCCATGTACGATGACCAGATATTCAACAATAAGGTGCCTGTGATGATGCGTATGCTGGAGGATCTGATGGGAGAGTCCAGTCTGCAGAACGGTCTGCGTACCTTCTTGCATGACTACGCCTACAAAGAGGCTACTCTGGATGACCTGCTGACCACCCTCGACAAAGAGGCACCGGCCGCCGGTGTCCGCCAGTTCAGTGAGGTCTGGGCCCAGCAGAAAGGTATGCCGGTCATACATACTTCCTATAAGGACGGACAACTGATCATCTCGCAGACCGACCCCTTCGGACGGGGTCTCTGCTGGCGACAGAAGTTCCAGGTGTATGTCATCTTCAATCTGGGAAGCAGTCGTACCATCAACGTCGACATGCAACAGCCCATCATGACCTACAAACTGAAGGGTACACCCAGTTTCATCATCCCCAACTATGACGGACGAGGCTATGGCAAGTTCACACTCGATGATAACTTCGTGAAACAACTGCCCCTCCGCCTCATCACCACCCGCAAGGACCTGAACCGCTATCTGTTGCTGGAAACCATCCATGAGCATTATCTGATGGGAAAGGTGAACCCCGCCCATTTCGGAGAGATCTACCGTCTGATGATGAAGGAGAAGAACCCACTGATCATGTCGACAGCCATCGACCATATGTTCAAGATTGCTTTCGACATGGCATCCACACAGCGTCCCACCCTGGAACTCTGTATGATGGACCTGTTGGGCGAGAACAAAACCAAGGAATGCCGACAGACCATCATCCGCAAACTGGCTGCTAACATGACCTCGCCTGACGTGAGGCGACAGATCAGCAAAATTTGGGAAAAGCACAATGAGACCACCGTCTTCGACGAGCACGACTATATGAACATGGCCTACCGTCTAGCCATGCTCCAGCCCGAATGCTGGAAGGAGATCTTAGATACCCAGCGTGAGCGTCTGCAGACAGAGGACCTGAAGAAAGAATTCGATTTCGTGAGCCAGGCCTGCAATCCTGACGAGAGGAAACGGGCTGACTTCTTCAATAGTCTGCTGAAGTCGCAAAACCGTGAAGAGGAGGCGTGGACCATCCATGCGCTCGACCTGTTGAGTGCCGATATCTATGAGCCTGGCAACCTCGACTATATCACAGCCAGTCTCTCGTCGCTCAAGGATATCCAGAAAAACAGCAGTACCAACTTCACCCTCGACTGGATGAAGGCTGTGCTCGCCCATCATAAGAGTGTGTTGGCCAAACAAGCCGTAGAGAATTTCCTCAAGGCTAATCCTGATTATCCCAACGACCTGAAGAACAATATCCTGGAGGCCGCCTGGACACTTCTGAAACAGGAGCCATACGTCGAGAAGGAAAAGCCGATAGTCGTGAAGGCGAAGACAACCACCAAGAAACGGACAACCAAAAAGAAGAAATAAGAACAACAAAAAATACGATAAGGAATGATACGTTTTTTTCAGACCCCACAAAAAACGACGGATAGCAACAGTCGTTCAGTGATTGCAACAGAGGTCAATCACGCACTTAGTGAACAGGAAATCAAGGAATTGAACTGGTTGTTCGGCGAGGCCACACTCTTGGAAGCCGAAACGCTCGACGGCTTTTACGTTGGTCCACGCCGTGAGATGATCACCCCATGGTCGACCAATGCTGTAGAGATCACGCAGAACATGGGTATTCAGGGCATCAGCCGTATCGAGGAATATTTCCCCGTAGCCAACAAGGATGCTGAATACGATGAGATGTTACAGCGTATGTATAATGGCCTCAACCAGGACATCTTTACGATTAACATCAAGCCGGAGCCCATCAAGTATGTAGACAACCTGGAGGAATACAATGAGCAGGAAGGTCTGGCCTTGAGTCCTGAGGAGATTGAATACCTGCACGGACTGGAGAAGCAGAACGGTCGTCCGCTGACAGACTCAGAGATCTTCGGTTTCGCCCAGATCAATTCCGAGCACTGTCGTCATAAGATCTTCGGTGGTATGTTCATCATCGATGGCAAGGAGATGGAGAGTTCCCTCTTCGCGATGATCAAGAAGACCACCCAGGAAAATCCCAACAAGATTCTCTCTGCCTATAAGGATAATGTGGCTTTTGCACAGGGTCCGGTCGTTGAGCAGTTCGCACCGAAAGACCAGAGCACCAGCGACTGGTTCCAGGTAAAAGATATCGAGAGTGTCATCTCGCTGAAGGCAGAGACGCATAACTTCCCCACCACCGTGGAGCCATTCAACGGTGCGGCTACTGGTACGGGCGGTGAGATCCGCGACCGTATGGGCGGTGGCGTAGGTTCGTGGCCGATTGCTGGTACAGCAGTCTATATGACGGCATATCCTCGTCTGACTGACGATGACAAACTGACTCGCGATTGGGAGAGCATTCTGCCCGTTCGTCAGTGGCTGTACCAGACCCCTGAACAGATTCTGATCAAGGCTTCGAATGGTGCCAGTGATTTCGGTAATAAGTTCGGTCAGCCGCTGATCTGCGGTTCCGTACTGACCTTCGAGCATCAAGAGCCAAACGACACCAAGTATGCATACGACAAGGTCATCATGCTGGCTGGTGGTGTGGGTTATGGTACCAAGCGCGACTGTCTGAAGAAGGAGCCCCAGAAGGGTAATAAGGTGGTCGTCGTCGGTGGTGATAACTACCGCATCGGACTCGGTGGCGGTTCTGTGTCTTCCGTCGATACAGGTCGCTACAGCAATGGTATTGAGTTGAATGCCGTTCAGCGTGCCAACCCTGAGATGCAGAAGCGTGCCTACAACCTGGTGCGTGCCCTCTGCGAGGAAGATGTGAATCCTGTCGTGAGTATCCACGACCATGGCTCTGCTGGTCACCTGAACTGTCTTTCTGAACTCGTCGAAGAATGCGGTGGTGAGATTGACATGACCAAACTGCCTATCGGTGACAAGACCCTTTCAAGTAAGGAGATCATCGCCAACGAGAGTCAGGAACGTATGGGCTTGCTTATCGACGAGAAGCATATCGAACATGTGCGGAAGATTGCTGAGCGTGAGCGTGCGCCGCTGTATGTCGTCGGTGAGACCACTGGCGATGCCCACTTCTCGTTCAAGCAGGGTGATGGTGTGAAACCCTTCGACCTCGACGTGGCTCAGATGTTCGGGCACTCGCCAAAGACCATCATGAAAGATAATACGGTGGAGCGTCACTATGCTGACGTGACCTACAGTCAGGATAAGATTGACGAATACCTCGATCGCGTGCTCCAGTTGGAGGCTGTGGCCTGTAAGGACTGGTTGACCAACAAGGTGGATCGCTCCGTAACGGGTAAGATTGCCCGTCAACAGTGCCAGGGTGAGATTCAGTTGCCTTTGAGCGACTGTGGTGTCGTCGCCCTGGACTATCGTGGCGAGAAGGGTATCGCCACAGCCCTCGGACATGCGCCTCAGGCAGGTCTGGCTGATCCTGCTGCAGGAAGTGTGCTCTCTGTTGCTGAGGCACTGACGAATATCGTCTGGGCACCGATGGCAGAAGGCATGGACAGCATCTCGTTGAGTGCCAACTGGATGTGGCCCTGCCGCTCTCAGGAGGGTGAGGATGCCCGCCTGTATGCCGGTGTGAAGGCTTTGAGCGATTTCTGCTGTGACCTGCATATCAACGTACCCACAGGTAAAGACTCCCTGTCACTCTCTCAGCAGTATCCCAATGGCGAGAAGATCATTTCTCCAGGAACGGTCATCGTCAGCGCTGGCGGTGAGGTCAGTGATATCAAGAAGGTGGTGAGCCCCGTCTTGGTGAATGACAAGAACGCCTCGCTCTATCATATTGACTTCTCATTCGACGAGCAACACTTGGGTGGTTCCGCCTTTGCCCAGAGTCTGGGTAAGGTGGGCGATGACGTACCGACAGTGAAGAATCCCGAATATTTCTGTGATGCCTTCAACGCCATTCAGGAGTTGATTCAGAAGGGTTGGATTATGGCAGGTCACGACATCTCTGCCGGTGGTCTGATTACTACCTTGCTTGAAATGTGCTTCGCCAACACGAAAGGCGGCATGCATATTAACCTCCACGACATCTGTGCCGATGGTGATATCGTAAAGGCACTCTTTGCTGAGAACCCAGGCGTCGTCATCGAGGTCAGCGATGAGCACAAGCAAGACTTCAAGGACTTCATGGAGGAGATGGGTGTCGGCTTCGCCAAGATCGGCTATCCCGTCGAAGATGCCCGCACCATCGTGGTTAAGGCCGGTGATGAAGAGAAGACTTTCGACATTGATGCCCTCCGCGACACCTGGTACAAGACCTCCTATCTCTTAGATCGCAAACAGAGTTTCCATGGCAAAGCAGCAGAGCGCTTCGAGAACTACAAGAAGCAGCCTATCGAGATGAAGTTCCCCAAGGGCTTCACGGGCAAACTCTCCCAATACGGTCTGAATCCTGATCGTCGCGAGTCGTCAGGTGTAAGGGCAGCCATCATTAGAGAGAAAGGAACCAATGGCGAGCGCGAGATGGCTTATATGCTCTACCTCGCTGGCTTCGATGTGAAGGATGTCATGATGACCGACCTCATCACGGGTCGTGAGACGCTGGAGGAAGTCAACCTCATCGTCTTCTGCGGCGGCTTCTCTAACTCCGACGTCCTCGGTTCTGCCAAGGGTTGGGCTGGTGCCTTCCTCTTCAACCCGAAGGCCAAGGAAGCACTGGATAAGTTCTATGCCCGTGAGGACACGCTCTCACTGGGTATCTGTAACGGTTGTCAGTTGATGGTGGAACTCGGCCTCACAGGTGCGAAGGGAGCCAAGATGCTACACAATGACTCCCATAAATTCGAGAGTGAGTTCATCAGTCTCAGTATTCCACAGAACAACAGTGTGATGTTCGGCTCCCTCAGTGGCTCGAAGTTGGGACTTTGGGTGGCTCATGGTGAGGGAAAGTTCCATCTGCCTGAGGCAGAGAGCGCCTACAACGTCATTGCGAAATACAATTATCCAGGCTATCCCGCCAATCCGAATGGCTCTGACTACAACGTGGCAGGTATCTGCTCCGCCGACGGTCGTCATCTCTGTATGATGCCTCATCTGGAGCGTGCCTTCTTCCCCTGGCAGAATGCCTGGTATCCCGCCGACCGTCGTAACGACGAGGTGACACCATGGATTGAGGCCTTTGTCAACGCCCGTAAATGGATTGAACAGCAATGAACATCTACTGGGAATCGTTCAGAACCTTCTTTAAGATTGGCATATTCACCCTCGGTGGTGGATATGCCATGATTCCGCTGATTGAAGAGGAGGTGGTCAACAAAAAGCAATGGGTATCAAAGGAAGAGATGCTTGACCTGATAGCCATTGCCCAGAGTTGTCCGGGGGTGTTTGCCATCAACATCGCCACCTTTATCGGCTATAAATTAAAGAAGGTGCGCGGAGCCATTGCCACCACCCTCGGCACGGCGCTGCCCTCCTTCCTGATCATCCTCGCCATTGCTATTTTCTTCAAACAGTTTGAGGACAACCGGATTGTGGCCGCTATCTTCCGAGGTATCCGTCCGGCAGTGGTGGCGCTGATAGCCGTACCAACCTTCCGCTTAGGACAAAGAGCGAAACTGAACAAGTTTACCATCTGGATTCCCGTCGCCTGCGCGCTTGCGATATGGGCGCTGGGTGTGTCGCCGATATGGATTATCATCATCGCTGGCCTCGGGGGGTATTTTTATGGGTTGAGTGGGTTGAATGGATCTAATAGGTCTCATGGGAAGGAGGTGACGGACGTATGATTTTCCTGAGTCTGTTTATCACATTCTTCGAGATAGGTCTCTTCGGGTTCGGTGGCGGCTATGGGATGCTGTCGTTGATTCAGCATGAAACGGTGGAGACGCACCATTGGCTCTCCACGGCAGAGTTTACAGACATCGTAGCCATCTCGCAGATGACACCTGGTCCTATCGGTATCAATAGCGCCACCTACTGTGGCTATACCGCCATCCACAATGCTGGCTATGGTGAGATGATGGCCATCCTCGGCTCTTTCACTGCCACCTTCGCCTTGGTATTACCCTCCCTCATCTTGATGATTCTCATCAGCAAGATGTTCATGAAATACATGAACACCCCGTTGGTGCAGTCGGTGTTTACAGGTCTGCGTCCTGCTGTTGTCGGACTCCTTGCAGCAGCCACCCTCCTACTCTGCAATAAAGAGAATTTCTCCACACCTTCCGAGAACCCATGGCAGTTCTGGATCAGTTGTGCCCTACTCATTGCCACTGCCTTCGGCACGGGTTATCTGAAAATCAACCCCATTAAGATGATCTGCTTAGCAGGCATTGCGGGATTACTACTACTCTATTGACAAAACAATCACCACCATGGACAACAAAGATCAAATTAAGCGCATTCGTCAGATGGAACGACGCCTCGTCCGTGCCTCGATTGCCGTCAGAAGGCTCTCCAATGCGCTTGACAAATATGAGGCAGTGACAGACGATATAGCCACACTCGACAAATATTACGATAGCAAGGAATGGCAAAAGGACTTTGCTGACGATGAGGCAGGATTATTACCTGAGGGTCTGAAGCGCGGTGTGCTTTCCGAAGATGGCATCTGGAACCTGCTCGCCAATTGCAGCGAACTACACGATCGAATAACACAACTAAACATTTTAAAACGATGAAGAAACTCTTTACAACTATCTGTCTGGTCTTCGAGTGTATGCTGACAGTCTCAGCCGAAGAAACTATCCTACCGCTGATCCAGAATGTACAGGCTTATGAAAGTTTATCGCTCAATGGCGAATGGAACTATATCGTCGACGTACAGGAAGAAGGCTATTACGACTACCGTATGAATCCCACCCCTTGGGGATTCTTTAGGAATGCCAAACCCCAAAGGCCTGAAGACCTCATTGAATATGACTTCGACAAGTCGCCGACGATGCACATCCCAGGCGACTGGAACACGCAGGATGAACGGCTCTTTTTCTACGAAGGCACAGTATGGTTTAAGAAGAGTTTCCAACTCCCCTCCTCCAAAGAGGAGAAATCAGGGGTGGAAACGAATCATCGCAGGCTCCTCTACTTTGGTGCTGTGAACTATGACTGCCATGTCTGGGTGAACAGCAAAAAAGTCGGCCACCATATCGGTGGCTTCACACCTTTCAACTTCGATGTCACAGATCTATTGAAAGAAGGAGAGAACATTGTTATCGTCAAGGTCGACAATAAGCGTCATGCCGAAGATGTGCCCACGCAGATCTTCGACTGGTGGAATTATGGTGGCATCACCCGCGACGTCAGACTTGTCAAGGTCCCGACGGCTTTCTTTGGCAACTCTACCGAAGTGGCATCACAAGAGAGAAGTCTTGCGTCAGTCGCCACACCAAGTTATATCGAGGACTATAGTCTGCAACTGATGAAAGGAGAGGTGAAAGACAAACAACGTAAGATCCTTGTCAAGGTACAACTCAGTGAACCTCTGGAAGGCCATTTGATCACAGTGAACATCCCCGAACTGAAACTGTCGCTGCCGCTGTTGACCAATGCCAAGGGATGGGCTAGCGACATCATCAGTGTGCCTGCCAAAAAACTCTCCTTATGGAGTCCTGACAATCCCAAATGCTACCGCGTGGAAATCAAACACTATATGACGAACATCGCCGACAGCATCGGTTTCCGCACCATTGAAACACGTGGTAAGCAGATATTACTTAATGGTCAGCCTATTTTCCTGAAGGGCATCTCCATTCACAATGAGAAACCCAACGGCGGCGGGCGCGCCAACTCGGCCGAGGATGCCTACACCTTGCTCTCATGGGCCAAGGAACTGGGCTGCAACTTCGTGCGTCTGGCCCATTATCCCCACCATGAAGAGATGGTGCGCGAAGCAGAAAAGATGGGCATCCTCGTCTGGTCAGAGATTCCCGTCTATTGGACCATCGCATGGAAGAATCGCAAGACCTACGAGAACGCGCAGAATCAACTGCGTGATATGATCAGTCGTGACCACAACCGCGCAAATGTCATCATCTGGAGTATCGCCAACGAAACGCCCCACTCCAAGGAGCGCGACACCTTCCTCGGCAACCTTGCCAAATATGCCCGCAGCCTCGACGACACCCGTCTCATCTCGATGGCGATGGAGGTGACGGGGGCCTCAAACTACGTAAACCGGCTCAACGACAATATGAATCAGTATGTCGATGTGGTGAGTTTCAACCAGTACATCGGTTGGTACCGTGACGTGAACGATGCACCTAAGATGAAATGGGAGATTCCATATAACAAGCCTGTCATCGTCAGCGAGTTCGGCGGCGGCGCCAAATACGGTTATCACGGTGCGAAGAACCAGCGCTGGACGGAAGAGTTCCAAGAGAACCTCTACCGTGAGAATTGTGCTATGCTCGACAAGATCGATGGCCTCGCAGGCACTACCCCTTGGATCCTGAAGGATTTCCGTTCACCCCGTCGCGTGCTACCTGACGTGCAGGACTACTACAACCGCAAGGGTCTCGTCAGCGACAAGGGCGAAAAGAAGAAAGCCTTCTACGTCCTTCAGAAATGGTACGCCAACAAATAACAAACAGCAAGACTATGGAACAGAAACGAGTAACCCCTGAGCGTATTTCGCATCTGGAGAAGAACGAGATTTTTGTATTTGGCAGTAACCTTGCTGGGGCACATGGTGGAGGTGCGGCCTATCTGGCCTACCGTAAGTTTGGTGCCATCTGGGGACAGGGCGTAGGACTGCAAGGACAAAGTTACGGCATTCCCACGATGCAGGGCGGCGTAGAGACTATCAAACCCTACGTCGATGAGTTCATCGATTTCGCCAAGCAGCATCCTGAACTCACCTTCCTCGTCACCCGTATCGGCTGTGGCATTGCAGGCTTCACCAACGAAGAGATCTCTCCCCTCTTCAATGAAGCCCACAATGTCGAGAATATCGTCCTCCCTTTAGGTTGGTAACCCTTATTTCACCTTGGCGTTCTTTTCCAAGGTCCAGTCCTTGCGCTGCAGGATGGCTGGGCTGTCGCCAACGAACATCTTGGATGCTTCTTTGTCACCCTTGAGTTGCCAGTCGAGCCAGGCACGTGCCACAATAGCAAACTCACCACCGTTGGGCTGGTTGTAAGTGCCTCCGTGTCCTACGGGCAGGTTACAGGCAATGGCTGGCACGTGATCGATGCGCTTGAAGTCGTCCATACCGTTGTTGTAGGCGATATCCGTCTCACCACCCAGAATGTAGATGATGGGGCAGTGGATCTCTTTCAGTTTGGCTTTCGGCACACTGGGCATTCCGGGCATACGTCTTTGACCGCTACCGCCGTCCTCCGGCTGCTCAAACAGTCCGCTATTACAGATCATGATGGAGGTGACACGTGGATCGAAACAGTTGAAGAGGGCCTGCAAGCCACCACACGACATACCTGAGATACAGATGTTCTTGGTGTCGATCTTCTGGTAGAACGGACTATTCTTATCGGCATTCTGTGCAAAGGCCCAGTCCATCGACTCCACCTGCTGCTCTGAGCGCGACTGGTTGCCACGACCCATACCACCCATGCCACGAGGGGCATCTGCCTTTGGCATGATACCTGTAGCCAGTACGAGGTAACCGTAGGAGGCGATGTCATTGAGGAACTTCTCGTGCCCACGTGGTGAGTTGGCGCATCCGCCATTACCCCATACCAGTACAGGCAGGGCTTTCTTGGCATTGAACACGGAGAGGTCCTTCGGCGCGAAGATAGTGTGCTCGTTGAAGCCTTCCACTTCGTACATCACGGCTTTGTAGGGACCTGTTCCACCTTCTTCGAGAACAGTCGGTTCGGTTTGGGCAGACATGCTTGTACTCAGGGCGAATGCAAGCGTTAACGTCATAAACAATTTCTTTTTCATAAGGCAGTTAATTATTAATGATTGATGACGGTGCAAAGATACGAAAAAAAGTGAAAAGTGAAAAGTGAAAAGTGAAAAATTTGCTGCCGCTGGTAAATAACTCAAATAAAACTACTAATTTTGCAAGCAAGATGAACATCCGAGACAGACAGATATTGCAGATTGCGCTGCCTTCGATTGTGTCGAACATCACCGTGCCGTTGCTGGGGATGATCGATGTGGCGATCGTGGGCCACATGGGCAGTCCTGTCTATATCGGAGCAGTGGCGGTGGGCTCGATGATCTTCAATCTGGTCTACTGGTTGTTTGGTTTTCTCCGTATGGGGGCCAGCGGATTGACGGCACAGGCGTTGGGGCGAAGGGATCTGACAGAAGTCACAAGATTATTGGTACGTTCGGTGGGCGTGGCCCTTGGCATTGCCCTGTTGCTGGTCATACTCCAAGTGCCGCTGAAATGGCTGATGTTCTGGCTGATTGGCCCGACGGCAGATGTCGTACCATATGCCACGACCTACTTTTATATTGTCATCTGGGGAGCGCCAGCCTCGTTGGCACTGTTCAGTCTGATGGGCTGGTATATCGGTATGCAGAACACACGGATACCGATGTTCATCAGTATCATGCAGAATGTAGTGAATATTCTGGCTTCGCTGACACTGGTCTATGGCTTCGGTATGAAGATTGAGGGTGTGGCGTTGGGGACGGTCATTGCGCAGTATGCTGGGTTGTTAGTGGCGTTGGGGCTGCTGGCGAGGTATTACGGTAAGGTGTTTAGAGGAAAGTGGAAAGAGGAAGGAGGAAAGAGATATGTCTGCGGCAAAGTATTCTCCTTCCACTCTCCACTTTCCTCTTTCCTCAAAATAAATCGCGACATATTCTTGAGGACGCTCTGTCTGGTGGC
>CACZVE010000042.1 GCA_902784565.1 uncultured Prevotellaceae bacterium | reverse complement strand
ACTGTCTTATGACGAATGAAAAGACGGCCTTATTCCACATCCTTGATGTTGTTAACGAGTGCAAATATAATAATTAATATTGAATATACAATGAAGAAATTATTAGTTTTCGGCCTGTTGTTGATCGGGATGACAGCACAGGCACAATGGGGTCAGAGACCACGAATGGTGGAACCTGGACTCACCGACCAGACCGCGAGAAAGTTCACACTCGATCTAACTGACGACGGGAAGGCGCAGATGGTATGTTTCCTTCCTACGACACCGTCTGGCAAGGCAATTGTTGGTATTCCTGGCGGTGGCTATTCTATGTTGTCGAATACCCACGAGGGAACAATGGCTGCCGACTGGCTAAACAAGAAAGGCATTGCCTATTTTGTAGTGAACTACCGTCTGCCGGAAGGTGACCGTACCATTCCGATGGGCGATGTGGAGAAAGGTTTCCGTATCGTGCGTGACTCAGCCGCCCTCTGGGGTATCAATCCCAGCGATGTAGGTATCATGGGTTTTTCGGCAGGTGGTCATCTGGCTTCTGTCATATCTACCCATTCCCCCTTCGAGGTGCGTCCGAACTTCTCGATCCTGTTCTATCCAGTGATCTCGATGGATGAGCGCGTGTCGCATGTATGGTCTTGCCGTAATTTCCTCGGCGAGAAAGGACAGAAGGATCCAAAGTTGGTGCACGATTTCTCTACCAACAATGCCGTGCAGCGTCATCTGACACCGCCTGCCTGCATCATCATGTCGGGCGACGACAATCTGGTGCCACCGCTGACCAACGGTCTGGCTTATTATACCGCTATGCGTAATGCCGGCAACGACTGTATGCTGCTGCTCTATCCTTCGGGTGGTCACGGCTACGGCTTCGGACAGTGGTTTACGTATCACGATGAGATGCTGGCAACACTTGGTAAGTGGCTGGATCAGTTGAAGGCTCCCAAGACCGATGCCATCCGCGTGGCTTGTATCGGTAACAGTATCACCGATGGTCACGGTATCGACCTGGCACCCCGCAACGGCTATCCCGCCCAGTTGCAGCGACTCTTAGGCGATGGCTACTCAGTGAAGAACTTCGGACTGAGTGCCCGTACGATGCTGAACAAGGGTGATGTGCCTTATATGAACGAGATGGCGTGGCGCGATGCACAGGCTTTCAAACCTGATATCGTCGTCATCAAACTGGGTACCAACGACTCTAAGCCCCACAACTGGGTGCATAAGGACGAGTTCAAGCAGGATTTGCAGCAGATGATTACCACCCTCTGTCCGCAGTTGGCCCAGCCCGCCAAGAAGGGCAAGAAAGCCAAGAAAGGTCAGGTGGCAGAGCCTGTAAAGCCCCGTATCATCCTTTGCACACCGATTCCCGCCTTCAAATCGACATGGGACATCAGCGATCAGGTGATTACCAACGAGATAATCCCCATCCAGAAAGAGGTGGCTGCGCAGTACGGTCTGCAAGTGCTCGACCTGCATTCACTGTTTACCGATGCCAGTCTGGTGCTGGACGACGGTATCCATCCCAACGACAAGGGTGCACAACGGCTCGCCCAACTCGTGGCAGAAGCCATCAAACAGTGATATTGTGATATCCCAACAAAAAAATGCTCCCAACTTGGGAGCATTTTTTGTTTGTGGAGCGTTGTCCTTTATGAGAAGGCAACAGTCAGACCTGCCATCACAATCGATACCATCGACATCAGTTTGATGAGGATGTTGAGCGACGGACCGGACGTATCCTTGAACGGATCACCTACGGTGTCGCCTACGATACAAGCCTTATGGGCAAACGAACCCTTACCGCCAAAAGCACCTTCCTCAATATTCTTTTTCGCATTGTCCCAGGCACCACCAGCATTCGCCATGAAGACGGCGAGGGTGAAACCACCTGCCAGACCGCCAACCAGCAGACCGAGTACACCAGCCACACCGAGGATGATACCCACGAGGATGGGGATGATGATGGCGAGGATGGACGGGATGATCATCTCATGCTGGGCGGCCTTGGTAGAGATCTCCACACAACGGCCATAGTCGGGCGTACCTGTTCCTTCGAGGATACCGGCGATCTCCTTAAACTGACGGCGCACCTCCTGAACCATCTTCTCGGCTGCACGGCCTACGGCCTCCATCGTCATACCACAGAACAGGAAGGCTGCCATCGCACCGATGAAGGCACCTACGATGACCCTCGGGTTCATCAGGTTCACCTGATAGTAGTTCATGAAGTCGGGAATAGTGGCGTTGGAAGCATCAATCACTTGACCGGCCACATTCGTCAGCGTCTGTCCGGCACGGGTCATCGCAATCTTGATCTCCTCAATATAAGAGGCGAGGAGGGCGAGAGCCGTGAGGGCGGCAGAGCCGATGGCAAAGCCCTTACCAGTAGCAGCAGTGGTGTTTCCCAGTGCGTCGAGGGCATCGGTACGGTGGCGCACTTCCTCACCCAGTCCGCACATCTCGGCATTACCGCCGGCATTGTCGGCAATCGGTCCGTAGGCGTCTGTAGCCAGTGTGATACCCAGTGTAGAGAGCATACCTACGGCAGCAATACCGATACCATAGAGTCCGTGAGCCAGAGATTCCGACGTCAAAGAGAGATCGAAGCCGTTGGCACAGAGATAACTCAGCATGATGGCCACACCAATGGTAATCACCGGGATGCAGGTAGAAATCATACCCGTACCGATACCTTTGATGATCACGGTAGCGGCACCGGTCTGTCCTGCCTCGGAGATCTTCTGGGTGGGCTTGTAACTGTGAGAGGTATAGTATTCCGTAGCCTGTCCGATGATCACACCGGCAGCCAGACCGGAGATGACGGAGAAGGAAAGACCCAGCCAGTTCTCAATACCCAGCAGGTAGAGGATGGCGAAGGTAGCGATGGCAATGAGTACGGCGCTGACATTCGTTCCCAGTGCGAGCGAGCGGAGCAGATCCCTCATTGTGGCACCTTCTTTGGTGCGGACGAGGAAGATTCCCAAGAGTGAGAGGAACACACCCACGGAAGCAATCAACATCGGGGCGATGACGGCTTTGAGTTGTATCTCAAGACCTGCTACACCGAAGGCAGCAGCACCCAGGGCTGCAGTGGAGAGGATAGATCCGCAATAACTCTCATAGAGGTCGGCACCCATACCGGCGACGTCACCGACATTGTCACCGACGTTGTCGGCAATAGTAGCGGGGTTGCGTGGGTCGTCCTCGGGAATGTCGGCTTCCACCTTACCTACGATGTCGGCACCCACGTCGGCTGCTTTCGTGTAGATACCACCACCGACACGGGCAAACAGTGCCTGTGTCGAGGCACCCATACCGAAGGTTAGCATCGTGGTAGTGATGGTGATGAGAGCCATCTGGTCGCCCTGATAGAAATAACTGAGTACCAGGAACCATATCGCGATGTCAAGCAGTCCCAGTCCGACAACTGTCAGACCCATCACAGCACCGGAGCGGAAAGCGATCTTCAATCCGGCGTCCATGCTTTGACGGGCGGCGTTAGCCGTACGTGCCGAAGCGTATGTGGCTGTCTTCATGCCGAAGAAACCTGCCAGTCCGGAGAAGAAACCGCCTGTTAGGAATGCGAAGGGCACCCAGGGGTTCTGTACGTTCAGTCCGTATGCCATAAAGGCAAACAGGGCACAGAGGACGATAAACACGATAAGCACTACCTTGTACTGCTGTTTCAGGTAGGCCATAGCACCTTTGCGCACGTAGAGCGCAATCTCTTTCATACGGGGCGTACCTTCGTCAGCCTTCATCATGCTGCGGAAGAAGAAGTACGCCATGCTCAGTGCCACGATCGATGCGATGGGCACGAGCCAGAAAACTGAGGGGATGTTCATAATGGTTTTGTTAAGTTTGTTGGATTTATTTGATTTGTCTTTTACTCGTCAACGAATTCAATCAACTGGGCGGCCTCATCGTCAGGATCCTCGCTGCCGAGGTCCATCATCGTAGAGTAGTTCTCCTCCGTAATTTCATCGTCGTTGGGGTCTTCAACCAAAGAATCATCTTCATCGTGATTCTTGTAGTCGTCCTTTACCTCTACGTCGGCATCTTCGTCCTCTTCACTTTCTTCGCGCTCATCTTCGTCATTGAACTTCATACGCAGTTTCTCCTGCTGGGGTTTGAGTTTGGCGAAAATGGCTTCCACCCAGTTGCCCTTGGCTACCTCAAGTACTTCAAAGCCGTCTTCCACCTTTTTCTCATACATGCCGCCCTTCTTGTGCAGACGGTCCTTAGGCAGTGTCGTTGTGGAGATATCGAAACCACTGAGGATGATATCTTGGATAGACTGTGACAGGGAATCCCAACCGCCTCCGAAGTTACGGTCTAACACCTCGATGAGTTTTGCGGCAGAGATATGCCGGATATTTTCGTAGGTCAGGTCCGTGACACGCATGATGGGTTTTTTGCGCAGTCCCCAGTTCAGGCGTGTTTCCTCATCCATTTTCAGTTCGCCTACCTTATAGCCCTGTTTGGTATAGGCTTTTTTGAGGACTGGCGTCAGTTCTGGTATCTCCAGAATCTCAAAGGCACACCGAATGATGTCGGTGTAATGGCGGAAGTTTTCTTTGATGTCCGCATCCTTCAGACCTGCGTCAAGCATGCGGAAGATGTCGTTTTCCTGAACGTCCCAAACGGAACTCTTAGTAAGTGATTTGAGCGACAGAGCGTTGCTGTCCTCGGGTTGTTGTTTTTGTCTTGCCATATAAAAATTAGATATTTGTGTGCAAAGATAATAAAAAAAGTGAAAAGTGAAAAGTGAAAAGTGAAAAAAATTTCGCTGTCCTCACATTTTTTCTTAATTTATTAGTATCTTTGCACTGGATATGGTACAACCACTGGCTGAAAGACTACGTCCTCGCACCCTTGATGACTATATCGGACAGGAACATCTGGTAGGCGAGGGAGCAGTCCTGCGGAAGATGATCGACGCAGGACGCATCTCATCGTTTATCCTTTGGGGACCGCCGGGAGTGGGCAAGACCACGCTGGCGCAGATCATCGCCCACAAACTGGAAACACCTTTCTATACACTCTCTGCTGTGACGAGCGGCGTGAAGGATGTGCGCGACGTGATTGAGAAGGCACAGAAGGGACGGTTTTTCAATGAGGCTTCGCCCATCTTATTTATCGACGAGATTCATCGTTTCTCCAAGTCGCAGCAGGACTCACTATTGGGGGCTGTGGAGAAGGGTGTCGTCACACTGATTGGCGCCACCACGGAGAACCCGTCGTTTGAGGTCATCCGTCCGTTGTTGAGCCGTTGCCAACTCTATGTTCTGAAGTCGTTGGAGAAGGAAGATCTGCTGAAACTGCTCGATCGTGCCATCCATACCGATGTGGTTCTAAAGGAAAAGGATATCGAACTGAAAGAGACTGGCGCCATCCTGAGATTCAGTGGAGGCGATGCCCGCAAACTGCTTAATATTCTGGAACTTGTGGTTGAAGCGGAGAATGGAAAGAAGATCGTCATCACCGACGAATTGGTGAACTTGCGCCTCCAACAGAATCCACTCGCCTACGACAAGGACGGCGAGATGCACTATGATATTATTTCAGCCTTCATCAAGAGCATCCGAGGTAGTGATCCTGATGCTGCTCTCTACTGGTTGGCAAGGATGATAGAGGGTGGGGAAGACCCCAAATTCATTGCCCGTCGACTGGTCATCTCCGCCTCGGAGGATATCGGTCTGGCTAATCCCAATGCCCTGCTTCTGGCCAATGCCGCCTTCGATGCTGTCAATAAGATCGGTTGGCCTGAGGGGCGCATCCCCTTAGCAGAGGCAACGGTCTATCTCGCCACCTCGCCAAAAAGCAACTCTGCCTATCTCGGCATCGATGCCGCCCTCGATCTGGTGCGCCGTACGGGAAACCAACCCGTGCCGCTGCCCATCCGTAATGCTCCTACAGAGTTGATGAAGGAACTGGGCTATCACGATGGCTATAAGTATCCGCACGATTTCCCCGGTCATTTCACCCAGCAGCAGTATCTGCCAGATGCCTTGGTAAATGTGCGTCTCTGGCACGGTCAGCATTCCCCTGCAGAAGAGAAACTCGTAGAACGTATGATCAACTACTGGGGTGAGCGATACAAGAAATAGTTTCAACGCCTATCAAGTTTAAACTTATAATAATGAAGCAGAACATACAATGGATGTTCACCACCATCCTCAGTAGATTTACGTTTGGCATGTTCGATTATTATTTGTAATTTCGCAACCCAGAAGAATGGCAGAATTACACATTTTCAATCCCGAGCATGACATTGCTCTTGCGTCCAACCTGAGCAATTTCACGGCACCACATGCCGGTAGACAACTGAGGCACGACCTCGGTTATCTACCTGCGATATGGGCGAAGGATGGCGATTATGTGCTGGTGGAGGACGTGGAGTGGGCGCAGACGGCCTTTTCGCGATTGATGCACAGACGGTTTGAGGGTTTTATCAACAAACACGCACTTGCCCGCCTTAACATCGACCGTGTGGAGCCGTGGGGCTGGGACTTGGCGCTGCGTGAGTTCTTGTTTCGATACGGGTTGGATACGGTGCCGACAGAGGAAGAGATAGCCGTGATCCGTGACCTGTCGCACAGGAAGCATGCCGTCTGGCTACTGAGGGAACTGAGGGAATTCGAGGGGACGACGGGCGATTCGTGGCTGGCAGATATGATGGTAGAGGTGAGACAGGCGCTCAGGTATAACCGTCGGATCGTGGTGAAGGCACCATGGAGCAGCAGCGGACGCGGCATCCGCTTTATCGACGAGGAAATAAACGACTACCAGGAGCGATGGATTCGGAATGTCGTTGCACGTCAGGGATGTGTGGAGATAGAGCCGTTTTATCATAAGATAAAGGATTTTGGTATGGAATTTGAGAGCGATGGCGAGGGGCGTGTAAATTATTTAGGACTCTCGCTCTTCCATACGCAAAACGGGGCTTATACGGGAAACATCTTGGCGACGGAGGAAGAAAAGCGGGAGATGATAAGCCACTATCTGTCGACAGATCTGCTCGATACGGTCCAGCAACGCATTTGCGAGCGTCTGGGTGAACGATTCAAAGGAATGTATAGTGGTCCCTTCGGCATCGATATGATGACTGTGGCCTCGGAAGCCGACGGCTTTTTACTGCACCCTTGTGTGGAGATAAATCTACGCCGCACGATGGGGCATGTCGCTCTCGAACTATCCAAACAATGCGCCTCAGACCAGTTGATGCGCATCGATTTTGCCGACAATGTCTATAAACTGAAAATCCTGCGTTTATAGATTATTTTGTATAGAAATCAATGAGTCGTGTGAGGGCCTGTTGACAGACGGGACAGAATTCCGGTTCTTCATTGGTACGCATGCGACAGTTCTCGCAACCACGCCAGACTCCTTTTTCTAAGTAGCCGCCGCCCTCGACAAGACCCGCCTTACCTTCCTGAATCAGATTGTTCCACTTGATGATGCCAGTGGCCTTTGTGGTAAGGTTTGGTTCCCAAGGCTCTGTATCATCGAAATACATCGGGTCGTCATTGCCATAAGCGTACTCGTCGCCCAGTCCTCCGAAGGAATGGCCGAACTCATGCACTACGACAGGCAGAAAATGCTTGCCCCCTGTATAACTAAGGTTGTAGGAGTTGTAGATGCCACCCCCGCCGTAGTGTTCAGTATTCACTAATATAATAATGTGTTCATAGGGTGTTCCTGCAAGGACATCGTGAAGATGTTTCAGGTGGAGCGTGGTCAGATAACGGTCGCTGTAAAACGTGTCGAAATGGGATCCTAGAACCGTGTTTCGCCAGAGACCCTTAGAAGGTTCGCTGGTGCCAGACTCTTCCGAGATGGGTTTTAGGGCGATGATGTTGAAACGCTCTTGCATCGACTTGAACGGCTCGTGGTTGAAAAGCGATCCGATGGCGCGTTGGCAATCGTCAAGGTAATGGTCCATCTCGTCAGCCGTATAACCTTCTGCCACGAAGGCGATATGAATACAATGAGAGGTGTCAGCGGCCTGATGTAATACGTCGTAGGGCGTGACATGGTATTCGCCGGCCTTGCGGATGAGAATATCCTTAGGATCTACGAGGTGAGTAAGGGAACTGATGACTTTGTCGTGATAGTCGAAGAGTTCCACCGTGATCTCCACAGAGTCCTTTGGGAAGGGCACCAAGAAGACATTCTCAAAGGATTTCTGTACATGTTTGGCTTCATATGTAGCGAGCCACTCCTGAAAGAGGGTGGAGAAGGAATGACGATAGATGACCGTGCTGTCGGTCTTTGAACGTACCGTGATCTGTCCGTTGCCTCTCAGTGGTAGTTCTGAAAGACGGTTTCTACGACCATACCAATGAGGCAGGCTAACGAGTTCATCGACATATATCTCATGTTGGATCTGACTGCCAGCGAAGGTGTAGTCCAGACGGAGGGTACGGCCTTCGAAATAGTCTTCAAATCGCTGGGCGCTGACGCAGATGACCGATATCAGTAAAGTGATGATAATAAGCAACTTCTTCATAATTCTTGAATTAATTTGTTGACGTAATCTCTGCCCCAATCGCGCAGGTGGTGACGTTGGTTGTCGTATTGCAACAAATCGAGGTCAATGACCACGATACCGTCCTCATTACGGGTCCGTCCGATCCGTTTCTCGATCTCCTTCAATACTTCACAGAGTAAGCCCTCACCGAAAGCCGTCGTACCTCGACAGAGTTGGTTCAGATAGGGCTCCTTCCTGATGCTATTGACGGGGTCTGTCCAGATGGCAGAAGTGAAATGCGCTTCCGTCAACAACTGTATAAGTTGCTCCTTAGCCTTTGCCATATTGGCCTCTTGATTCTCGTTCGATGCGAGTGAGATGATGACAGTATGTTCCTTTTGTTTCATAACGAATGCAAAGATAATAAAAAATCAGTTCAAAGAGAATAAAATGCGGAAATTATTCACTATCTTTGCACTGCAATAGCGGAATGATCGGAATCGGAACTATCAAAAGAGGTGGTAAAGTGCTATGCCGACTTGACAAATTGAAAGAAAATGAATTAATTTCGTGAATTTCTGCTCAAATATTTGGCCAAATGAAAATAAAAGTGTAATTTCGCAGCGTTTTTCAAAACAGATTAATTTCAAACATTCAAAATAACAATTAAAAATGAAGAAGTACAACTTTAATGCCGGTCCTTCGATGCTTCCCCGTGAAGTGATTGAAAAGACCGCTCAACAGTGTCTTGATTTCAATGGCTCTGGTCTCTCTCTGATGGAGATCAGCCACCGTGCAAAGGATTTCCAGCCCGTTGTTGACGAGGCTGTGGCTTTAGTGAAGGAACTGCTCGACGTACCCGAGGGCTATTCAGTGATCTTCCTCGGTGGTGGTGCATCCCTCGAGTTCTGTATGATCCCATTCAATTTCCTGATCAAGAAGGCCGCCTACCTGAACACGGGTGTATGGGCTAAGAAGGCCATGAAGGAAGCCAAATTGTTTGGTGAGGTCGTAGAGGTGGCTTCTTCAGCCGATGCCAACTACACCTTCATTCCCAAAGACTGGACTGTTCCCGCTGATGCCGATTATCTGCACATCACGACCAATAATACTATTTATGGTACGGAGATCCGCAAGGATCTCGACGTCGCAGTGCCCCTGATCGCCGATATGTCGTCGGATATCATGAGTCGTCCTGTGGATGTCAGCAAGTATGATGCCATCTATGCCGGTGCCCAGAAGAACCTGGCTATGGCCGGTGTGACCATCATCATCCTGAAGGATGAGAAGTTGGGTCGTGCTCCGCGTGAGATTCCCACGATGCTTGACTATCGCACACACGTGGAGAAGGGTTCGATGTTCAACACACCTCCTGTGGTGCCCATCTACTGCGCCCTCGAGAACCTCCGTTGGATCAAGGCTCAGGGTGGTGTTGCCGCTATGGACAAGTTGGCTAAGCAGCGTGCAGAGATCGTCTATGGCGAGATCGACCGTAACAAGATGTTCGTGGGTACCGCCAAGGAAGAGGATCGTTCACTGATGAACCTCTGCTTCGTGATGGCTCCTGAGTATAAGGAACTCGAGAAGGACTTCTTAGATTTCGCCGTATCGAAGGGTATGGTTGGTGTGAAGGGTCATCGTAGTGTTGGTGGCTTCCGTGCTTCCTGCTACAACGCCCAGACCATCGAAGGCTGCAACGCCCTTGTTGCCTGCATGAAGGAATTTGAAGCAAATCATTAATAGATATGAAAGTATTAGTTGCAACAGAGAAGCCATTCGCAGCAGCAGCCGTGAATGGTATTAAGGCAGAGATTGAGGCAGCCGGTAATGAACTCGTGCTGCTGGAGAAATATACAGAGAAGGCTCAGTTCTTGGAGGCTGTGAAGGATGCCGATGCCCTGATTATCCGTTCGGATAAGGTGGACGCTGAGGTACTGGATGCTGCCAAACAGTTGAAGATCGTGGTTCGTGCTGGTGCCGGTTACGATAATATCGACCTCGCCGCTGCTACCGCTCACAATGTAGTAGCAGAGAATACCCCGGGTCAGAACTCTAACGCCGTTGCCGAGTTGGTATTCGGTATGTTGGTGATGGCTGTGCGTGGTTTCTATAACGGTAAGAGCGGTTCTGAGTTGCTGGGTAAGAAACTCGGTATTCTCGCCTTCGGTAATGTAGGTCGTAATGTGGCTCGCATCGCCAAGGGATTTGGTATGGACGTCTATGCCTACGATGCTTTCTGTCCCGCAGATGTCATCGAGAAGGCTGGTGTGCATGCCGTAGCCAATCAGGATGCCCTCTTCGAGCAGTGCGATGTTGTTTCACTCCATATCCCTGCTACGCCTGAAACCAAGCAGAGCATCAATGCTGCTCTCGTGGGTAAGATGAAGAAGGGTGGTATTCTCGTGAACACCGCCCGTAAGGAAGTGATCAACGAACCCGAACTGATTCAGTTGATGGCAGAGCGTGAGGACTTGAAGTTTGTCACCGACATTATGCCCGATGCCAACGATGAGTTTGCTAAGTTCGAGGGTCGTTACTTCTCAACCCCGAAGAAGATGGGTGCCCAGACAGCCGAAGCTAACATCAATGCCGGTATCGCTGCCGCCAAGCAGATCAACGCCTTCTTCAAGGATGGCGACACAAAGTTCCAGGTGAATAAGTAATCCGTATGGCTATCATCAAACCTTTTAAGGGTATCCGTCCGCCGAAGGAGTTGGTGGAGAAAGTGGAGAGCCGTCCGTACGACGTCCTTGATTCGGAAGAGGCGAGGGCAGAGGCTGGCGACAATGAGATGAGTCTCTATCACATCATCAAACCCGAGATCGACTTCCCCGTCGGTACCTCGGAGTATGATCCCCGTGTGTATGAGAAGGCTGCCGAGAACTTCAAAAAGTTCCAGGATAAGGGTTGGCTGGTGCAGGATGCGCGCGAACATTATTATATATATGCGCAGACGATGAATGGCAAAACGCAGTATGGTCTGGTGGTATGTGCGCATACCGACGACTATATGGCAGGCCGTATCAAGAAGCATGAACTCACCCGTCGTGACAAGGAAGAGGATCGTATGAAGCATGTGCGTGTGAACAATGCCAATATCGAACCCGTCTTCTTTGCTTATCCCGACAATGCCGTACTCAATGAGATTCTGATGCGCTATGCCGCTACAGAACCCGAATATGATTTCATCGCCCCTATCGACGGCTTCCGCCATCAATTCTGGGTGATCAACGATGAAAAGGATACTCAGGTCATCACCGACGAGTTTGCCAAGATGCCGTCGCTCTATATTGCTGACGGTCACCATCGTAGCGCTGCTGCTGCCCTCGTGGGCGCAGAAAAGCAGAAGCAGAATCCCAACCATAATGGCACGGAGGAGTATAACTTCTTTATGGCTGTGTGCTTCCAGGCAAGTCAGTTGACGATCCTCGACTACAACCGTGTGGTGAAGGATCTCAATGGCATGTCGTCAGAGGAGTTCTTGGCTGCCCTGCAGGTGAACTTCATCGTGGAAGACAAGGGTACGGAGATTTACAAGCCCCAGCAGTTGCATGAGTTCTCACTCTATCTGGATCAGCACTGGTATAGTCTGAAGGCCAAGGAGGGAACCTACGATAACAACGATCCCATCGGTGTGCTCGACGTGGATATCTCTTCACGCCTCATTCTCGATGAAATCCTGAACATCGGTGACCTGCGTTCTTCGCAGCGTATCGATTTCGTGGGCGGTCTTCGCGGACTCGGTGAACTCAAGCGTCGTGTCGATTCTGGTGAGATGCGTGCAGCCTTAGCACTCTATCCCGTCTCGATGCAGCAGATCATGGATATCGCCGACAGTGGAAAGATCATGCCACCGAAGGCTACCTGGTTTGAGCCGAAGTTACGCTCAGGATTGGTTATTCATAAACTCAGTTAATAGAAAGAAAAGGGGGTTCGTCGTCACGACGGGCCCCTTTTCTTTCTATTAAATTAAAAGATTGTTATTATGTTGCGGAAGGTGAGGGATTCAAACCCCCGATACCCGAAAGGGGTATACCGGATTTCGAGTCCAGCGCGATCGATCACTCTGCCAACCTTCCAATAAGTGAATGCTTCAAAGCCCTCGTTTGGACTTTTGCGGGTGCAAAGGTAGCAACTTTTTCCGATACCACCAAATTTCTAGCGACTTTTATTCGAAAGAAAGTTTGTTGAGACGGCTTTTTAGTTGTTCGGCTTCTGATTTGCGGATGCTGAGTTTTATTTCGCAGGTATTGTCGTAAGTCTGCGAAACGATACGTGGTTGCATCTCTTTCACGATGCGCATCACGTCGTTCATCATGGGGTAGGCGAAAGAGTAGGTGATGACTTCCTCCACCTGTCTCGTTTCTATTTCCGAGTGGGCGATGGCATCGGCTGCAGCCTCGCGATAGGCGACAATCAAACCGGATGTGCCGAGATTAACCCCGCCATAGTAACGCACCACGACGATGAGGATGTCGGTGAGTTCGTTGCTATTGATTTGTCCAAGGATGGGTTTTCCGGCTGTGCTCGATGGCTCGCCATCATCGTTGGCGCGGAACTCCAATCGTTCAGGGCCAAGCATATAGGCATAGCACACATGACGGGCATCGAAGTATTTCTTGCGATAGCCGGTGAGGAGATCCTTGATTTCCTCTACTGACGATACATGATGAGCAAAGGCGAGGAACTTGCTACGCTTGTCGGTGTAGTAGCCCTCGCCTCCGGTCTTTATCGTGCGATATTCGTCAGTCATTAATTATTATACTCCTGCCATGACTTGATCTTCACATCCTCGAGGTTCATGGCGGTGAAGGCTTCAATGAATGCCTTGGCCAGACGGACGTTCGTCATCAGAGGAATGTTGTGATCGATGGCACCACGACGAATCTTGTAGCCGTTGGTCAACTCACGGGAAGAGTGGTTCTTCGGCACGTTGATCACCAAGCCTACCTTATGCTGAGAGATCAGATCCATCACATTATTGTCGCCATCCTCATCGGGCCATGCAACGGCAACAGCCTTTACGCCGTTATCGTTGAAGAACTTAGCCGTTCCGGCGGTGGCATAGATGGTGTAGCCTTTCTTTGCCAACTGCTGAGCGGGCTCCAACAGACTGACCTTACCCTTTGCACCACCAGAGGAGATCAGCACGGCATCCTTCGGAATGGAGTAACCTGTGGCAATCAGCGAGTTGAGCATAGCCTCGTTGAGGTCATCGCCCAGACAGCCAACTTCACCGGTAGAACTCATATCCACGCCGAGCACTGGGTCAGCATTCTGCAAACGTGCGAACGAGAACTGCGAAGCCTTCACACCGATGCGGTCGATATCGAACTCGCTCTTTTCGGGCTTCTGATAAGGTGCGTCGAGCATGATCTTCGTAGCCGTCTCGATGAAGTTGCGCTTCAGGATCTTCGACACGAATGGGAACGAACGCGAAGCACGGAGGTTACACTCGATAACCTTCACCTCACGGTTCTTGGCTAAGAACTGGATATTGAACGGACCGCTGATGTTCAATTCGGCAGCGATCTTATGGGCAATCTTCTTAATCTGACGGATGGTCGAGAAGTAGATAGCATACTCAACGTGCTCGGAGATGGCGTATTCGATGACCTCACCCTTATCGGCAACGGCATCAAACTCAATCTCCTTCGTCTCAGTCATGAACTTAGAAACCACCACAGGGAACTCCTTCGATACCTCTGTAGCCATATTCAGGAAGCGATGCAACTCTTCTTCGTCGTAGCAGACGTTCATCGCAGCACCCGAAAGCACATACGAAGGACGCACGAGGACGGGATAACCGACCTTGTCCACAAACTCCTTCACATCGTCGAAACTCGTGAGGGCCTGCCATGAGGGCTGGTCGATGCCGAGTTTGTCGAGCATGGCGGAGAACTTGTCGCGGTTCTCAGCGCGGTCGATATCCACAGGCGATGTTCCAAGCACGGGCACACCCTGACGATAGAGTTTCATGGCGAGGTTGTTAGGTATCTGACCACCCACAGAGACAATCACGCCGCG
>CACZVE010000041.1 GCA_902784565.1 uncultured Prevotellaceae bacterium | reverse complement strand
TTAAAAGGAATGAGCCCGGCATTATACCGAGCTCACTACTATAGAGAGATAAATATTAACGTTTAATTAATCGTCCAACTTTTCGGGGTCATATCACTGACCCCAGTGATAGCCCCGCCGATAGGCTCTTTGTGGAGCGTATCGGCGTTTTTTTTGTTTTTTTTCTTGGTTTTTCGCTCAATTTACACTATCTTTGCAGGCGATATGAGTAATAGTGAAGGAAAACGGCAAGAAGACTTCCGGATTAGCCTGACACTGACCAACAATTTGCAGGAGGTGCCTCGGCTGGTGGAACATGTCGATGCAGCCTGTGAGGCTGCAGGTTTCGACATGTCGACTACCATGCAGATGAACCTTGCCATCGAGGAAGCCGTGGTGAACGTGATAGACTATGCCTATCCCGCAGGGACACAGGGCGATGTCTGCATTGAGATGACGGCTGGCGACAAGGGACTGGTGGTTACCATCTCCGACAGCGGAACACCCTTCGACCCCACCACCCGTGGTGAGGTGGACACCACGCTGTCGGTAGAGGAGCGTAGCATCGGCGGTCTGGGTATCATGCTGATACGTCAATATATGGACAAGGTGGAATACCGTCGCGAGAACAACCGGAATATCCTGACACTGACGAAAAATAGTAAAAACGATTAAACAGAAACAATATGAAGACATCATTCAAAGAAGAGAACAACCAACTTGTAATGGCTTTCATCGGACGGCTTGACACCGCCGCCGCAGTACAGACAGAGAAGGAAATGCAGGTGCTCTACGACTGTGACGGACGTGACATCGTGCTCGACTGCAAGGAACTGGACTATATCTCATCGAGCGGACTGCGCCTGTTCCTGGGTCTGCTGAAGGTAGCCAAGCCCAAAGGCAGTCGTGTCTGCATCTCTGGCCTGAGCAACGACTTGCGTCAGGTGTTCAACATGACGGGCTTTACCAACCTGTTTGAGATACTCTGATCCCCAGCCTCAGTGATGAGATACAACGGTTATAACCGTGAAGGCGAATACGACCACTTCGTCGTGGAGGAACCGATGCCTCTGTTGGAGTGGCTGTTGGCGAACGTGCCCCAGTCGAAGTCGAAGATCAAGGCCACGTTGCAAGGACGTGGCATCAAGGTGAACGGCAAGACGGTGTCGCAGTTCGACTTCCCCCTGGAGCCCGGCATGAAGGTGGCCGTGAGCAAGACCAAGCGTAACCAACAGGGTTTCAAGAGCCGTTGGGTGAAGATCGTGTATGAGGATAAATGGCTGATCGTGGTGGAGAAGGCCGAGGGTATCCTCTCGATGGCGGCAGGTCACTCGACACTGAACGTGAAGACGGTGCTTGACGATTACTTCAAGAAGTCGCGTCAGAAATGTACGGCGCATGTGGTGCACCGGCTCGACAGGGATACCAGTGGACTGATGGTCTATGCGAAGGACATGGAGACGGAACAGACACTGGAGCACCAGTGGCACGACATCGTATATGACAGAAGGTATGTGGCTGTCTGCTCGGGTGAGGTGATGGAGGATGACGGTACCATCGAGAACTGGTTGAAGGACAATAAGGCATATGTGACCTATTCGTCGCCCGTAGACAATGGCGGCAAATATGCCATCACCCATTGGCATGTGCTGGCCCGTACAACGGAGCATTCTCTCGTGGAGTTCAAACTGGAGACAGGGCGTAAGAACCAGATCCGTGTGCACTCGGCAGACATGGGGCATCCTGTGTGTGGCGATACGAAATACGGCAACGGCGATGATCCGTTGCATCGGTTGTGTCTGCATGCGTGGCTGTTGTGTTTCTACCATCCCGTGACAGGTGAACCGATGGAGTTTGAGACACCCTTACCGACGGCGTTTAAGAAAATGTTTAAGTGATGGAAATGCAGAATATAGGCTATTACATTTTTATTCTGGTGGCAATCATCGTGGCCTTCCTGATTGTCAAGAAGGTGACGACATGCCTGGTCAAGTCGATCGTATTGATTGTGCTGGCTGTCGTACTGGGCTATATCTATTGGATGTACCTCAGGTAGTCTCTTCGGCGAAGATGCGCTCGAAGACCTCGCGAAGACGGGGAGGATCGGCAATCAGGTTGCGCAGATCGTTGAGATTCTGTTCGTTGGGCGACTTCGGCAGCCACAGACGGATATAACCGTTCGTAGAATATTTGCTGTCGAGGTGTTCCTTGAAGCGATTCCAATGGCCTTCCTTGTCAAGTTCCGGATAATTACTCAAGCCATACTGGATGGTGCGTCGGATGACCACCTCCACATCGATGTCCCTGTCGGCTTCGGCAATGATCTTCCCGTAGAGACTGCGGGGCGCCCGACTGGCAGAGGCACGGTGATCCTCAACAGCCTCCTTCATGATCTTGATCTGTTCGGCAGAGAACCATTTCTTCAACCGGTTGTCTGCTGCAAGGATCTTTCCGCCAGTGACATGATGGATGGCCCGGGGACCCGACATGCCCAGGTCGTGATAGGCGGCTACGGTGTAGACCATATTGATATCGGCACCGGTGGTCTTTACCAAGTCGAGGCTGCGGCGGATGACACGGGTGACATGCTCCAGGTTGTGGGCACGGTCGAACTCGGCATATTTGGGGAGGATCCTGGTCTCGATGAACTCCACCAAATCAAGGCTGGGGGCATTGCTGATCATAAAAAGTTGGCTTATTGTTTGCAAAATTACGAAATATTCCTTACTTTTGCAAGCAAATGACGAAAAATATGAAAGAAGAAACAAGAATCAAGACCGATTCGCCGAAGGCGTGGTGGCTGGCAGCCCGTCCCAAGACACTCTCCGGTGCTGCCGTGCCTGTGATGATCGGTGTGGCACTGGCCTTTACGGATGCATCCCTCTATGGCGACGATGTGTTCAGTTGGACGGCTGCCGTGCTGTGTCTGCTCTTTGCCTTTACCATGCAGATTGACGCGAACTTCATCAACGACTTCTTCGACTTTGCCAACGGCACCGACAACAACGAGACACGCTTAGGACCACGCAGGGCCTGTGCACAGGGATGGGTGAAACTCGACTCCATGAAAAGGGCCATCGCCCTGACAACATGTCTGGCCTGTGTCATCGGACTGCCACTGGTGTGGTATGGCGGACTGGAGATGATCCTCATCGGCATCATCTGTGTGGTGTTCTGTTTCCTCTATACCACACATTTCTCCTATTTAGGACTGGGCGATGTGCTGGTGCTGGTATTCTTCGGCATCGTGCCAGTGTGCACCTCCTACTACCTGCAACTTCATACGGTGACATGGCAGGTGTTCCTCGCCTCACTGGCCTGCGGACTGGTGATTGACGCCCTGTTGATTGTGAACAATTTCCGTGATCGCGAAACGGATAAGGAGGTGGGTAAGAATACCATCATCGTGCGCTTAGGCGACAAGGCGGGACTGCAACTCTATATGGGTGTGGGTGTGGGAGCCATGATTCTTGGTGGTACTTTCTGGATGAATGGTCATCCCCTGGCGTTCTTCCTGCCGTTTATCTATTTCATCCTCCATGTGTTTACCTATCTGAAGATCAAGCGCATTGATAAAGGAAAGGCGCTGAATCTCTGCTTGGGAGAGACAGCGCGGAATATCTTTATCTATGGTTTATGCGTAGCAGCAGGGCTGCTGCTGGTTTAGTTGAAGAAAGGCCACGACACGCCGAAATGCAAGACATTGCCGTTGGTGGGGTAGTGGGGCGTGAGGAAAGCCATGTGATTGCCGGAGCCGTTGAGCACATTGCTCATCATGACGAAGAAACGCACACCTTTCAGTTTCATGTTGGCATAGACGTCGAGGAAGGGATAGCCGCCCAGTTCTACGCGACTCTTGCTGTTTTGCTGCACCGCATACTGGTTGATCATCGGACAGAAGTCTGGAGCCTCGTATGTCGTGAAGTAAGTGGCATCGGCACCGAGTTCCACATCGAGCACCTTCGCAATCCTGAATTTCAGATAGAAGTTACTGAAGAAGTTCCAGGCGGGCAACGGCAGTGCCTCCTTATTGCTGGCATTCTGGTAAGTGATGACATTCTCCCAGTTCAGCGGACCTAAGCGCAGGTTCTGGTGCAACTGAGCCGTGAGGATATTGATATTGCCTGACTCCTGGTAGACGCCTGCCGTCATGTTGGCACGTCCGTCGGTATATGACAGTATCGGCAGGGTGGCCTGCGTGTCGTAACTCATCCCGAAATAGGTGTAGTTCTGTATCTCCTCGATGGCAACACGCAGTTTCGTGTCGGTCTTCTCATAGGAGAAGAGTCCCTCGATACGGGTGCGTGTCTCCTTCGACAGGTCATCATTCTCCCACCAGATATGCTTGGAGTGATATTTGCGCTGGTAGAAGGTGGGGTGCAGCCGGTGGAAATAGGCACTGGCGGCCAGACGGACGGTGTCGCCGAAGAGGGGGAAGTTCAGGTCGGTGCTGAAATCGAGTTTCAGTTGTCCGGCATCTTCGCCTACCACCCACGCCTCGGCCTGTGCCTTGAAGTGGAGGGTCTTTCCCTGGGTCTTACTGATCAGTCCACCTATACTGATGGTGTTCTCAGTCCATGAACGCTGGTAGGCAGAGTCGGTATTCTCGACGATGTCGGGCATCTTGTATTTCCGGTGTTCGTGGGTGACGAATCCCTTCAGTCCTGCCTTCATGTATTTGTTGAAGCCTTCGAGCAGGGCAATGCCGAGGGTGTTCTTGATCTGAAGATGCTTCGTCTCATCGCAGATGGAGTCGTTGCCGTATTCCTGTCCGCGGGTGTAGTTGCCTGGGTTCAGATAGAAGTTGTCAGGTGTTTCATAGGCCAGATAGGAACGTTTGTAGTTGTGGAGTTCCAAGGTGTGGATGAAACTCGTGACAGGCACGTATTCCTTCTTCATCGTGGCATCGATGGAGTCCTGAATGGCCTGGGCACGGTTCAGACTGTCGATAGCGGCCAGTCCTGCCACCTGGATGCGGGTGGTGTCGGTAGCGGCTATTGCCAGGGAGTCGGTCTTGGCTTTCGGTTCACTGCCAACGATGGCGGCACCTGCCGGACGTCCCTTGGGAGCGGGTTGTTTCTCGTCGATACCTTTCAACGAGAGATTCTCTTTCTCCTTGTCTTTTTTCGACTGTTCGGCAAACTGGCGGGCCTTCAGTTCCTCCTCGGTCATTTTCACCTTACGGTAGAAACCCACATTGTAGCGGTGACTGAAGAAGATATGCTGGTTGTCGTTGCGGTTCCAGTTCTGACTGAGCACCGTCGGGATCTCGTTTTCTTCATAACTGTCCTGATATGATTCAGGATGTGTGATGTACTCGTCGTTGGCGATACCGCCGTTCTCTGTTGCCTTCTGGTGATTGGTAGAGAGCAGGATATGCATCTGGTAGCGGTCGCCGAGGTATGAGCCGAAGAGGGTTCCGTTGAAATGGGAGATGCTCTGGTTACTGAAGTAGCCACGTGCATAGTCGTAGTTCAGGTCGAAACCGAAACCGAGTCGTTTGTTGGCATTCACAGCAAACTTGGCACTGAGACGGTCTTCGCCGTTCTGCTTGTCGCCGCAGTTGTCGTAGGAGACACAGGTGTAGGGCGAGAGCGTGTTCATGAAGAGAAACTCGTCAGGTTGCTTAAAGAAGAAACTGTAGGGGTCAGTGAAGATAAACGAACTGTTCTCCTTCCGGTTGATGAAGATACGACTCTGTCGGGCCGTATAGTTGTTGCCGGTGGTATTGTAGTCGCCGTAGAAGCCTGTGTTGAATGTGGTGTTCATGAACAGGTGGTGTACGGTGTCGGGGGTGGCGGGAGTGATGTCGCCAAACTTCCTGTCAACCGTCCAAGAGTAATGACCCTTGGGTATCTCCTTGTTCTTGGTGGTGTCGTTGTTGTGCTTGTTGAAGTTACTGTTGTCGTTACCGTTGTTGTTGTCGAAACGCTGGGTGATGTTACCGCTCTCGTCAACCTGATTATAAGTACGACGGTCCTGAGCGGAAATAGTGAATAGTGAACAGTGAACAGTGAATAGTGTCACTACCACTCTCAGTATCCATCCAGATTTCACCATATGATTATTCTCCACTTTCAACTCTTCACTTACTTAATCATTCTCAACGACGACTCGGCAATCTTGAAACACATGGAAATCAGGATGATATATGTGCCGACGGTCCTGTCCTTGGTGAGATACCAGATGACACCAACGACGGCTCCAATCATAAAGATGAGATTCAGCACGTTGCGTATCTTGTCCTTGTTCATTTGTCGTTAAGTAGCGAATTGAACTTATTGAAGATAAAGTCCTTACGATCGATGGTCTTACGACGGAACTTGCCGGAGATGGGCAATAACTTGGTGTGCTTCTTGTTCACGCTGTACTTGTCGACGATCCATTCCTCAGCCACGTAACGCTCCGGGTTACGATCCGCTTCGTAAAGGTAGGTGATGCGTGTCATCGTGATCTTTGCCTGACCATCGGAACATTCGGCCATGAGGGTGAAAGCCAACTGGGTCTCGTCGAGGACGAGGGCAGAACTCTTGAAGACGAGCCACTCGTTGAAAGAGGCACCTAACCGATGGGTCTCCGGTTCCTTGATGACCACATGACTCTTTCCTTCTATCTGGTTGGGTTCCTTGACCATCTTTTCCATCTGGGCCAACAAGATGTCGTAGATCTGCTGGGCCGACTTTCCCGGCGCCTGGATGGTGGCCTCCCAGAGCACCTTCCCGTCAACGACCGGTACCGCATTCTCCAAGAGGTATCTGGCATCGGGATTCTCCTTGGAAACGGGGGCTATTTCTATTCTCTCCCAAGTGTTGTCTTGTGCTGAGGCCAGCATGGGCAGGACCGTCAGCAGGGCTATCAAAATCTGTTTCATTCTTACCTTAATTAATAATTATGGGTGCAAAGGTACGAATAAAAGTGAAAAGTGAAAAGTGAAAAGTGAATAATTTGCTGCCGCTCTACATTTATTAACGATTAACTATTCACTCTTAACTATTCACTCTTACCTATTCACTCTTCACTTTTCACTTCAGTTCCAGTTCCTTTTGGAGGCGGATGATCTCATCACGGTACTGGGCGGCCTGTAAGAAATCGAGTTGTTTGGCGGCTTCTTTCATCTTACGGGTGGTCTCGGCAATGAGTTTCTCCATCTGCGGACGGGTCATATGTTCGATGATCGGATCGGCTGTTGTCATGCCACCTGCGCTGCCACGCTCTGCTGCCATACCCAGACCACGCATCAGTTCCTTCGTGTCGGCACGGTCTTCTTTCCGCAGGTTACTGATACTGAGGTTCTTCACAATCTGTTTCGGGGTGATGCCATGTGCTTCGTTATATTGAATCTGTTTCGTACGCCGACGTAGGGTCTCGTCGATGGTGAGTTGCATGGAGGAGGTGACGGTGTCGGCATACATGATCACCTTGCCATTGACGTTTCTGGCAGCGCGTCCTGCCGTCTGCGTCAGACTACGATGACTGCGCAGGAAACCCTCCTTATCGGCATCGAGAATCGCCACTAATGACACCTCCGGTAAATCCAGTCCCTCACGGAGCAGGTTGACACCTACCAACACATCATAGACTCCCTGACGGAGGTCTGCCAGGATCTTCACTCTGTCGAGTGTCGCCACATCGCTGTGGATATAGGCGGTTTGGATGTCGTGGTTCATCAGGTATTCCGTCAGTTCCTCTGCCATGCGTTTGGTGAGGGTAGTGACCAGCACACGTTCCCCCCGGTGACTGCGTGTCAGGATCTCGTCCATCAGGTCGTCAATCTGGTTCTCACTCTTTCGTACCTCTATCTCGGGGTCCAACAGACCCGTCGGACGGATCACCTGTTCCACCACGATGCCTTCTGCCTCTGCCAGTTCGTAGTCGGCAGGGGTGGCACTGACATAGATGACCTGGTTGATCATCTCATGGAACTCCTCGAAGGTCAACGGACGGTTGTCGAATGCCGCCGGCAGACGGAAACCGTACTCCACGAGGTTGGTCTTACGGGCCCTGTCGCCACCATACATTGCATTGATCTGCGGTACGCTGACATGACTCTCGTCGATGATCAACAGATAGTCGTCAGGGAAGAAGTCCAACAGACAGTAGGGCCTCTCTCCAGCCTTGCGTCCGTCGAAGTATCTGCTGTAGTTCTCTATCCCCGAACAGTGTCCCAGTTCCTTAATCATCTCCATGTCGTACTCCACACGTTCCTTGATGCGCTGGGCCTTGATACCGTCGCCGAGTTCCTGGAAATAGGCGATCTGTTGCACCAAATCATCCTGAATGTTTCGGATGGCGATATTCGTCTGTTCCTGCGAGGTCATAAAGAGGTTGGCAGGGTAGAGTTTATATTCTTCGAATCGTGCCAGACGGTCGAAGGTCACGGCATCCACTTCCTCCAGGGCATCGATCTCATCGTCCCAGAAGGTGACACGTAACACCACCTCACTATAAGCCATCGCGATATCCACCGTATCGCCCTTCACCCGGAAGTTACCGCGTTGCAGGTCGATGTCGTTACGGACATACAGGGCCGAGACGAGATTTCTCAACAAAGCGTTGCGATCCAACTTCTGTCCGACGTGCAGTTCGATGACATTCTCTTGCAAAGCCACCGGACTGCCCATACCGTAGATACATGAAACGGATGATACAACGACGACATCGTTTCTGCCTGACAATAAGTTAGATACCGCAGAGAGTCGCAGACGGTCAATCTCTTCGTTGATGGCCAGGTCTTTCTCAATATAGGTATCTGTCGATGGGAGGTAAGCCTCTGGCTGATAGTAGTCATAATAACTGACATAATACTCGATGGCATTCTGTGGGAAGAAGCCCCTCATCTCATCATAGAGTTGGGCGGCCAGTGTCTTGTTATGGCTTAGGATGAGGGTAGGGCGGTTGATGTTGGCAATGACATTTGCCATCGTGAAGGTCTTGCCGGAACCCGTCACACCCAACAGCACCTGCGACTTGTCTCCCCGTCGCAGACCGTCAGTCAGTTCCCTGATAGCCTCTGGCTGGTCGCCTGTGGGCTGATAGGGTGATGTCAGTATAAATTTGCTCATTACAAACTGCAAAGATAGTGAAAATCGAGCAAAAATACAAAATAAAACGTGAATAATCATAAAAACCTTTGTTATTTTGCTGAAAAGTCGTAACTTTGCACCCCGAAATGAAGAAATGTCTCATCATAGGTACGTGTACGTTGATGTTTCTGTGCAGTTGCGCAGGAGAATTCAACAGGGTCTATAAGTCGGCAGACAACGACTACAGATACGAATATGCCAAGGAGGCCTTTGCCATGGGTAAGTTCCAGCAGGCATCGACGCTCTTAGAGGAAATCATTACCCTCAAGAAAGGATCGGAAGATGAACAGGAAAGCCTCTACATGTTGGCAATGGCTCAGTATTGTAACCGTGACTATGAGGCTGCTTCTGCCACATTCAAGAAATATATCAGTCGCTATCCCAGAGGCATCTATTCCGAGGCAGCAGCCTATTATGTAGGCCAGTCGCTCTATGAAGGCTCGCCCGAGCCCCGTCTCGACCAGTCGCCTACCATTGGTGCCATGAATGCCTATCAGCAGTTCCTCGACCTCTATCCTGACTCCAAACTGCGTGAAGCGGCTCAGGATCGTCTCTATGAACTGCAAGACAAACTGGTACAGAAGGAACTGCTCTCTGCTGAACTCTATTTTAACCTCGGAGGCTATTTCGGCAATATCAACAAGAACGACGAGAGCAACTACACCTCTTGTATCATCACTGCCCAGAACGCCCTGAAGCAGTATCCCTATTCCAAGTGGCGTGAGGATTTTGCCTTGCTCATCATGAAGAGTAAGTTCGAACTGGCAGAGAACTCGTCGGAAGACAAGCGTCTGGATCGTTATCGTGATGCCGAGGACGAGTGCTACGGTTTCCTCAATGAGTATCCCGACTCTAAGAGCGTGGCGCTGGCCAACAAGATGATCAACAAATGTAAGAAAGTTATTAAGGATTAAAATATGGATTACAAGAAATCAAAAGCACCGGTGAATACCGTGACCCGTAACATTATGGACCTCTGCAAGGATACCAACAATATCTACGAGAGTGTGGTTATCATTGCCAAGCGTGCCAACCAGATCAGCGTGCAGATCAAGGAAGACCTGTCGAAGAAACTGGCTGAGTTTGCTTCTTATAATGATTCCCTTGAGGAAATCTTCGAGAACCGTGAACAGATAGAAATCTCACGTTACTACGAGAAACTGCCGAAGCCCTCTCTGTTGGCTACGCAGGAGTTCGTCGAGGATAAGGTGTACTGGCGTGATCCCCAGCGTGACAATGTGAATCAGGAGAACTAATTCGCTATGATACAGCGTAAACAGACTCTCTATCTCATGGCGGCCATCATACTGACCGTCATGTGTCTTTCTATGCAGATCGGTTCGTTCCGTTCCGCCGGCATGGAGGTGGCCCGTGTCTACAACCTGTGGTTCACCGACCCCCTTGGCAATCACCATTTCGACACCTGGCCTCTGATGGCCATCCTGTTGCCGACTGCCGTGATAGCCTGCTATACCATCTTTATATACCATAACCGCAAGACGCAAGCCCTATTCTGCGGACTCAACGCCTTGCTGGTCGTGGGTTGGTATATCTGCTATTTCGTGGTAGGACAGACGGTAGGAGACAAATCATGGGGCATTGTCGGTTTCCGTCCGGAGTGGCCTGCCGTCCTTCCTGCCATTGCCCTCATCTTCTATCTGATGGCCATGCGTGCCATCAGGGCCGATGAGAGACTGGTCCGTTCAATGGACCGTATTCGTTGACAGACGTTTTCTGCTCTGTCTTTTTCCATTCACATCCTGATACTGCTCGATGACGACACCACGATACGGGGTGCCGTTAGTCAGGCGGTGTCCGTTCAGGTCGAACAGTGCCTTTGGCTGTTCGTTGGTCGTGCGGATGGGGGCGATACCACTGGCAGGCTCCGTAGAGAAGTACCAGGCATCAAACTGCACATTGTCGGCTTGGGTGAACACTAGGAAAAGGAAGTTCTTGACACCTTTGAATACCTCTGGATCGATATTCACCGCATGGTTTTCAAACTCCGTCGAAGAGAATTCCATCGTAGCAATGGGCTCACCCTTACTGGCTGTACGAATCTCAAACGTACCGCTGCCCTTGGCTCTGAGGATAAACGACATGGCGCCAGTATCACCAAAATCGACATTGCGGACAGATGTCCACGATCCCGAAGCCATCTTGATGTACATGTTCTCTGAAGCATCATTGCCAAGAGAACTCTTCGTAGTGTTGGTCTTGATGTTCTTGAAGTCCTCGTAGTTGACACCACCGCATGAGGCCATCGTCTCTGCCTGTTGGAGTGCGTAGGGGTTCAAGGGTTTGATGGGGCTGACACCTTTCGTGGTCAGATTGACCTTGCTGATGGTCTGTGTGGCTTCATCGACAGTGACTTCATCAACACAGATGGAACGATAGGTGGATGCATTAGAATCGACAGCCTTGGCATTCTTCATGCCTTCCAACAAACCACCAGAGTGGTAGATGTGATAGTAGGTGCCCAAGAATTTGTGCAAGTGGGAGTGGTTGTTGGGTGCTGTGGAATATGGGCCATAGACACCTTTGTATACCCACGAGTCAGGATCCATCGGATTGTCGGAAACCATATAGCACATGGTGCATTTGTCAGGTTTCGAAACGCTGATGCCCTTTTCACTCTTGTAAGTATTCCAGTCAGCATCTTTGCGATCTTTCCAACTCGAACAATAGGTATAGACGAACTTGCCGTCCATGACGTTCAGTTCGCTGGCTTCGAAGTGGTAGGGGGCTGGAATCTTGACAGCCTTCCCGTCGAGTTCAATCATCGAGGGCTTGAGTTTCACGATACCGGCATTGTTTGGCTGGATATCATTGCCTTTCGCATTGGGATCGCCACCACCGAAGGATAGCCAGCCTGTGCCGTTCTCATCAATCACCACACCCGGGTCGAAACACCAACTACAGGGATTGACGCCAGGTGTGTTGCCTGTCACCAAAGCCTTGGATAGGGGAGATTTCCAAGGTCCGATAGGCGAATCAGCCGTCAGCACACCCACATTGGAAGCCCAGTTGGCGAAATAGAGGAAAAACTCATCCTTGCCAGTAGTCTCATTGTGTCGCCACGTCACAGAGGGTGCCCATGACCTGAAGAAACCTGAGCCCCACGAAGAACATAGTTTGTTCACATCAATCGTTCCGTGGAAAGTCCAGTTCACCATGTCGTCTGTTGAAAAGATGACAAACGACTTGATGTCGCCATAATCATTGGTGCCTCCTTTTCCGTTCTTGATAAACTGCTGGTGGTCGTTCGACCCATAGACGTATAACCGTCCATTATAATCCAGTGCCGTCGGGTCTGCGCAGAAGATACAACCGCTGATAGGATTTGCTTGTCCTGTCGGCTTAAAGTTAGTGGCGATGGTTGTCTGCGCGTTTAACTGTAAACTCATGGTCATCAGTGTGGCCAGTGTAATAATTCGTATATGCATAATCAATTAGTTATTTCGGCGGCAAAGATAATAAATTTAAGTGAAATGGCCGCATGTTTTAATGAAAAAGACTTAATCTTACTTTATTTTTAATATCTGTAAGAATAAATAAGGTTCGTGCGTATATAACGAACCGTCGAAAGCAGTATCTTTGTCCACAGAATGAAACAACACCTTGCCTCCATAGGACTCTTGTTGGTTGTGTCGTTGGCCATCGCTGCCCAGCGTAGGATGATTGTGGTCGATGCCGAGACAAAAGTGCCGGTGCGCGATGTGCAGGTCTTTACCTCCGAAGGACAAGATCAGCGTACCGCCTGGGACGGTACTTTCGAGGTGCCTGACAGTTTCAGTCGTCTAAACTTCCGTCATCCCCATTTCGAACAGCGCTACCTCCTGCCGTCAGAATTGCTGGGTGACACCATCTGGTTGTTGCCGAAGACAAATACGTTGGGCGAGGTCATCATCTGGGGGCGCAGGCGGTTCGACGAGCGGATGGCAAACATCCTGAAGCCATCAGCAGAGCAAGCGTTACTCGACCAACTGCCTCAGGCCGTCCCCTCGGGGCCTAATGTGCTGGCGCTGGCAGGCTGGCTCTATGAAAAGACTATTGGCAAGATCCTTGCGAAACGTTCCCGAAGCAAGAAACACCAGAAGGCCATGCGTGAGAAGGAAGAGGAATACCAGCGCAAATGGGACATGCTCAAACCTCCTCAGTCAGAATAATGATGTATCTTTGAGTGAAAGTGTCTAATTGTTAAATAGATATAATTCTTTGCAAAAACTTAGTACTTTGTATTGCAAGGTACTTGTTTTTTACTTATCTTTGCACCCGAAAATCATATAAGACGCAAGAAATATGAATATCGAGAATGCAAAGTCACAGATGAGGAAAGGGATGCTGGAGTACTGCGTACTGCTGCTCCTGAAACACCGTCCGTCATACGCCAGTGACATTATCCAACAATTGAAGAATGCGGAACTGCTCGTGGTGGAGGGAACGCTCTACCCACTGCTGACCCGCCTGAAGAACGACGGACTGCTGCAATACGAGTGGCAGGAGTCGACGCAGGGACCTCCCCGCAAGTACTATGCCCTCAGCAAAGAGGGGGAGGAGTTCCTTGAAGGACTCGACACGGCTTGGAACGAACTCGACAACACCGTGAACTATCTCAAAAACATCATACCACAACTTTTAGAAGCAAAATGAAGAAAAACATTACCATCAACCTATGTGGGCGCCTGTTTCAGATAGACGAGGATGCCTACGAACTATTACAGCAGTATATCGAGTCGCTCCGTCAGTCGTTCGGACATGAGGAGGGTGGCGAGGAAATCGTCAACGACATCGAGGCCCGTATCGCCGAGTTGTTTGCAGAACTGAAACAGCAAGGCATCGAGGCCATCACCATCGAGCACGTGAAGGATATCATCACTCGTATCGGCAAGCCCGAGGAACTCAAGGGCGAGGAAGAAACGAACGACAGCGAAAGCGGCGGACATAAGTATGACTCGTTTCAAACGGCTGCCCAGGGCATCAAGGACAGTTTCCGTGCGAGGACTGCCGGAAAACGGCTCTACCGCAACCCCAACGACAAGATGGTGGCTGGTGTGCTCTCGGGCATTGCGGCCTATACAGGCTCTGACGTCACCTGGTGGCGCATCGGCTACGCCATGTTGATACTGGCCTCCAACTTCCTGTTCCCCTTGTTCGGAATATGGTTTAGCTTCGGATTCTTCCTCCACGTCAATATTGCCTTTATCATCTTCTACTTCGTGCTGGCCATTGCCATCCCCGTGGCCGATACGCCCAGGCAGGTGCTGGAGATGGAGGGCAAGGATGTGACGCCACAGAACTTAGCCGATGTGGTGATAGAGGACAAGGAACCCGTACAGCGTCGAAGGGGGTGTCTGGGCTCTGTCTTTTCCGTGCTTTTCTCAATCATCGCTCGGCCCGCGTGAGTCTGCCATTCGACATCGGCTATCTGAACTTGCCCGTACTGATTGACGTGCATCCTTGGATCGTGATTGTCTTCATCGTGGGACTGACACTCGCCCTCACCATTCCTCTCTATGCCATCTGTCACATGCTGTTCTCGAAGGCTGGTAAGGTGCAGCCGATGGGTATCGGACAGCGCATCCTGTGGATTGTGCTGTGGGTGGCCTCGCTGTGCTGCCTGTTCCCAGCCCTCGTCTGGATACAGGAGCAGGAGTCGGAGCATTATACCACTTTGATAAATGAGAAGTATTCTTATCAGGGTGTGCCCATGAGTAGAGAGGACAAGAAGTTCCTGCGCAAGGGAGGTTGGAATCTGATTAAGGCTGAGAACTGCGACCACTATACCTATCTTGGATTCTACAACGGTAATCCCGATGTACGCTTCCTGGATGCCCACAATGAAGACTGTCAGGAGGTCTTTCAGGTAGAACGCAAAGAGGCTGTCGAGCCTGGTGTATATCGTTTGGAGTGTATGGGAAGGGCAGAAGGTCCCGGCACCTGTGTTTACGCCATCGGCGACAGCAAGCGTTTGAAGTCCATTCCTGTCTATGATAATCAAACCGGCATACCTGACATGGGCTGGCTTCCCGTCAGCATTGACAGTATCGTGGTCACTGGCGACTCTATTGCCTACGGTCTTTCTTCTGATGAGGAATTCACTGGTCAGCCCTGCCAAGCCCAGTGGTTCTCCGCCACCGACTTCAGGCTGCTCCGCACAGGCAATCTGCCAAATGAAAAAGTAAAAAGGTAAAAAAGTAAAGATATGAAGAAACTATTATTATCAACCATGATGCTCGCCTTTGTCGCTATGACGGGGCAGGCAAAAGATGTTGTGTGGGAGCAGCCCACCATCGAGTATGGAAACAGTAACGGCGACGGATTCTTCAATCTCGCCCTCGACGTGAAAAAGGTGGAGTTGAAGGACAACGAGACTGTGGTGTATATCACCGCACAGCAGCGGTCGGACTATCCCGAATACAGTTTCCAGTTTGCTGGCGACACCTATCTGAAAGTGGGTGAGCAGCGTTATACTGTTGTCTCTGCCGACGGCATTGACTTCAACAAGTTTGTACAAACGAACAAGGACGGCAAGCGCGACATGGCATTTCACTTCCCACCGCTGCCTAAGGGTACGAAAGTGTTCGACTTCATCGAGGGTGACGGCGAACGTGCTTTCCAGATTAAGGGCATCAAACCTGTGGAGGAGCGTTGGAAGCAACTCTTCCCTTCCTACTGGCGCGACGACCAGGGCGATTGGAAGATAGCCTTCTATGAGGATTGTGCCATCTACGACTGCAAGTTCTGGAACTACAAGCAGTGCAATGTGAACCAGAAGACCGGCGAGGCCGAGATTGTGATGACAAACGGCAACGACGAACTGAAGGTCACCATCGGCAGGGACAAGAAAGGTTCGCGCACCATTCAGATTGGCGGCGAGAAAGCCACATACGCCATGATTACCAGTCGTTTCCTGCCTGACTATCCCACGAAGGACACGCGCACAACATTCGTGAATAATGGCTACAAGCCAGACACCATCACGGTGGTGGGCTGGCTCAAGGATATGCCTGATCAACTCAAGAGCCGAAATACCTACGAATTCGAGTACAGAAACTTCCTCATCGACGAAGATGAGTCAGTATATGCCGACTTGGATCCTCTGGGTCATTTCTCGGTGAAAATACCTGTGCTTAACAGTACGCTGTTTTACTGCGACAGGTCTAGAAGTTGTCTTGACACGATGCTCGAGCCAGGCAAGACCTATTTCTTACTCTACGACTTCAAGGAGGGGCGCCGTTACATCATGGGTGAGGATGCCCGCCTACAGAACGAACTCCTAAAAAATACTTATACTCTCCACATGGATGACATGGATGCCCTTAGACTATATACGGGTAGAGACAGTGAAGGCAAGACGACACCGGAAACCTTCGACCGCTATATCGTCTCTGTCGACAGCCTTCTTAAGGTGCAGTATGCCAGTATCGACTCACTTTGTGAGGCACATCCCACGCTCTCCACACGCTATTACCTGTATGTAAAAGGCGAGATATTCTCTTCACAGGCTAACGCTTTCTGTCAGGCGCGTTTCACTGCGCCCAACTTCATGTTGTCTGACAACGCCCTCAAGTATGCCCACGACATGTTCTGGACGAAACTCGAGGAGCCTTACACCATGCATAACAGCCTGAATACCTTCCTGCGTGATTATCTGGAAGTTGAAGCCCGGAAACGTAATTTCTCAATCACAATACCTTTTGCGGACCATGTGAATGAGATAGCCTCCAACGACGAGGAAGTGGTTCTAATCAAACGCTGGTTGGATTGGCTCACCGACGCCCAGACTAAAGTCAACGCAGCGCCTACCGTCGAGGAAAGACAGAAAATAGCCAACGAACTGAACACCCAGAATGCAGATATGCTCAAGCAAGTGGATAAGATTGTCAACAGTCCGAAAACAAGGAAGTTGATGGACGGGAAGTTACTCATAGCCCGTCTGAATGAAGGTCGGCAGATGCTCGACTCGCTCCAGGCTTCTTTACCTATCAAGGACCTCTATCTCTCACGCATGGTGTATGATGAGGTTGACAACCGACATTCGTCCTTGTCGCCCGCTGTCCTCGACACGTTGAAGGCGATGACGAACAACCCTTCTTTCATCGAGACCATAGAAAAGGCAAATAGCCATTATCTCGCCATCGAGAACCGCGACTTCGACAAACTGGTACTCAAATCGTCGGATAACCTCGCAGACCTGAGCGAAGGTGAGGCGCTGCTGAAGAAGATCATCGAACCCTACAAGGGCAAGTTTGTCCTCTTAGATGTCTGGGGCACGTGGTGTGGCCCTTGCAAGGAAGCCCTCTCGCACTCCACAGAAGAGTATGCGCGACTGAAGGACTACGACATCGAGTTCCTCTATCTGGCCAATGGCAGTCCGCAGACGTCATGGGAGAACGTCATCAAGGAGTATAATGTGAGCGGCGACAACGTGGCCCACTACAACCTGCCCCCAGAGCAGCAGGCCGCCATCGAGCGACACCTTAATGTCCACAGTTTTCCCACCTACAAACTATTCAATCGTGATGGCGACTTGCTCGACCTGAAGGTGGATGCCCGGGATTTGGATGGCCTCGTACGACTACTGGATCAAATGAAATAAGACAAATATGAAGAAACTTTTTTTATCAACCGTGATGCTGGCCCTTGTTGGGATGACGGGGCAGGCGAAAGAGGTGGTGTGGGAACAGCCCACTATCGAATATGGAACCAGTAACGGCGACGGATTCTTCAATCTCGCCCTTGACGTGACGAAGGTGGAGTTGAAGGACAACGAGACCGTGGTGTATATCACCGCACAGCAGCGGTCGGACTATCCCGACTTCTGGTTCAGGTTTGCAGAAGACACCTATTTGAAAGTAGGGGAGCAGCGTTTTACTGTCACTTCTGCCGACGGTATCGAACTCGGCAAACAGGAACAGTCGCACAAGGACGGTAAGCGTGATATGGCGTTCCACTTCCCACCGCTGCCGAAGGGTACGAAAGTATTCGACTTCATCGAGGGCGACGGACAAGGCGCTTTCCAGATCAAGGGCATCAAACCTGTGGAGGAGCGCTGGAAGCAAATCTTCCCATCCTACTGGCGAAACGACCAGGGCGACTGGAAGATCGCCTTCTTTGAGGACTGTGCCATCTACGACTGTAAGTTCTGGGACTACAAGCAATGTGACGTGAACCAGAAGACTGGCGAGGCCGAGATGGTGATGACAAACGGCAACGACGAGCTGAAGGTCGTCATCGGCAAGGACAAGAAGGGCCAGCGCCCGATACAGATTGGCAGCGATAAGGCCACCTACACTATGATTACCAGTCGTTTCCTGCCCGACTATCCCACGAAGGACACCCGTGAGGGCTTTGTGGATACCGGCTACAAGGAGGATACCGTTACCGTTATCGGCTGGATCAAGGATATGCCGGAGCACTACAAGCAGCTGAAGACCTTCCAGTTCGGTTATCAAGACCTCTATACGGACGAACAAAAGTCTGTCTATGCCGACTTGGACGAACAGGGACGCTTCAGTGTAAAAATTCCCGTTGTGAATAGTACGGAGTTCACCATCGACTGGCAGCGTTGCTTCGTCCGCACGATGTTCGAGCCGGGCAAGACCTATTTCCTGCTCTATGACTTCAAGGAAGGTCGTCGTTTCTTTATGGGTGACGACTGTCGCCTGCAGAACGAGCTCTTCAGGTTTCCGCTCGACTGGGAGACTATAGATATGTATGATGGGGTGGAGAGTGCCGGCAAAGGAGGCGCAGAACTCTTTGAGCCCTACATCGCCTCAGTCGATAGCCTCATCAAGGCACAACATGCCAACATCGACGCGCTCTGCGAGCAGCATCCTACGCTCTCCACCCGTTTCAGCCTTTACAGCAAGGGTAACACGCTGATGCAACAGGCATCTGCCTTCGGACAGGCCCGCTTTTGCGTCAAAGGTATGCTACTCTCCGACCATGCCCGCCGCTATGCCTACGACACGTTCTGGACCAAGATGGAGAAACCCTATACGCTGCACCGCGACTTCAGCACATTCCTGCGCGACTATCTGGACGATGCCTCACGGGCACGTAATGCCGTGTTTGCCTACAGCCTTCGCGACAACTACAAGGCATTTGCCTCCAACGACGAGGAACTGGCACTGCTCACGCGTTGGGCTAAATGGGCAGATGAAGTTTCTCCGCTCATTGAGGCCGAACCTACCATGGAGGCGAAGATACGCAAATCCCAAGAACTCGATTCGCTGAATGCCGACATGATTAAGGAGGTGAATAAAATTGTCCAAACACCGAGAGCCTCCAAAATTATTAATGGAGGGCTGCTCATAAACACCCTGAAACAACACGTTCTGACGCTGGACTCACTCGGTGCCGACCCGTTTATCAAGGACATTTGGCTCTCCCGTCAGGCATTCAGTCATATTGACCATGAGCGTACCTCGCTGGCACCCCATGTCATGGAGACGTTGAAGACCATGATCAGCAATCCCGCCTGCCTGGCGATGATCGAGAAGCAGAACGACTACTATCTCGCCATCGAGAACCGCGAGTTCGACAAGCTAGTACTCAAGTCGTCCGACAATCTTGCCAACATCTCTGAGGGTGGGGCACTGCTGAAGAAGATCATCGAACCTTATAAGGGCAAGTTCGTGCTGCTGGATATCTGGGGAACGTGGTGCGGACCTTGCAAGGAGGCACTCTCCCACTCTACTGAGGAATACGCCCGACTGAAAGATTACGACATCCAGTATCTCTATCTGGCCAATCGCAGTCCGCAGGATTCGTGGGAGAACGTCATCAAGGAGTATAACGTCAGTGGTCCGAATGTCGCCCACTACAACCTGCCAGATGCCCAGCAGGCCGCCATTGAGCGCTACCTGAACGTCCACAGCTGGCCTACGTACAAGCTCTTCAATCGCAATGGTGATTTAATGGATCTC
>CACZVE010000040.1 GCA_902784565.1 uncultured Prevotellaceae bacterium | reverse complement strand
CGTGAACAAACCCGTCTTTACCACTATCAAGGCGAATCCCATTACCACTATCAAGGACCAGAACCGTTCGGGTACCTGTTGGGACTACTCCACCCTCTCGTTCTTCGAGGCTGAGATCCTGAAGGCCACTGGCAAGAAATACACCCTCTGCGAGGCATTCGTTGCCAACAAGACCTATATGGAACGCGCCATCCAGGTGGTACGCTATCACGGTGACTGCCAGTTTGCTCAGGGCGGTAGTTCTGAGGACGTGCTTCACACCCTGAAGACCTGGGGCATCTGTCCCATTGACGCCATGCCCTTCCCCGGCTCACTCTATGGCGACTCACTGAACAACTTCAATGAGTTCTTCTCTATCCTGGAGCCCTATGTGGCTGCTGTGTCGAAGAGTTCTGCCAAGATTCAATGAGTTCTTCTCTATCCTGGAGCCCTATGTGGCTGCTGTGTCGAAGAGTTCTGCCAAGAAGATCAGTAACCAGTGGAAGGTCGGTTTGCAGGGTATCCTCGACGCCTACCTCGGCAAGTGCCCGGAGAAATTCGTCTATGAGGGCAAGGAGTACACCCCGAAGTCGTTTATGGCTTCCCTCGGCATCAACCTCGACGACTATGTCTCTATCACCAGTTACACCCATCATCCTTTCTACACCGCCTTTGCCGTAGAGGTACAGGACAACTGGCGTTTCCCGCTCTCCTACAACCTGCCGATGGACGAGATGATGCAGATCATCGACAATGCCATTGACAACGGTTATACCGTAGCCTGGGGCGGCGACGTGTCGGAAGACGGCTTTACCCGTAAGGGATTGGCCTACGCCGTTGACGCCAAGTCGGCACAGAGCCTCAGTGGCAGTGACATGGCCCGTTGGCTCAAACTGACTGCCGATAAGAAACGCAGTCTCATCGACTCACTGGGATGTAACGTGCCCGAGATTGTTCCCACACAGGAGATGCGACAGGAGCGTTTCGACAACTGGGAACTGACCGATGACCACGGCATGCATATCTACGGTGTGGCCAAAGATCAGAACGGCAAGGAATACTATATGGTACAGAACTCCTGGGGTGAGACAGGCGACTATAAAGGTACCTGGTATATGACCAAGGCCTTTATCGCTGCCAACACGATGGACTTCCTCATCAACAAGAACGCTATCCCCGCTGCCATCCGCAAGAAATTGGGAATTTAAGACCAAAAACCATCCGTTTTTGGTAAAAAACGGCATAATCTGTTAATTTTTTCACAGATTATGCCGTTAATTCATTTTTTATTCTTATCTTTGGGCGCTAATTTGGGTTATTGTACCCTTTTGGCAACACCAAAGCGACAATAAGAATAAAAATAACATATTAAATGCATTTCAAATGGAATTACGAACCACCTACATCAGAACAACGGACGGCGGCTAAGGAGTTAGGCGAGAAGATCGGCATGAACCCGATACTCGCAGACCTGCTTATTCAGCGTGGCATCAAGACGGAGAGCGCAGCCAAGCGATTCTTCCGCCCGATGCTCAACGAACTGATAGACCCGTTCCTGATGAATGACATGGACGTGGCTGTTGACAGGCTCAACGACGCGATGGGGCGCAAAGAGCGAATCATGGTATACGGCGACTACGATGTCGATGGATGTACGGCGGTGGCTTTGGTGTACAAGTTCCTACAGCAGTTCTATTCCAACATTGAATACTACATTCCCGACCGATATGAGGAGGGCTATGGTATCAGTATCAAGGCGTTGGACTATGCGGCTGAGAAGGACATTAAACTTATCATTGTGCTCGATTGCGGCGTGAAGGCAATCGAAGAAATCACTTATGCCAAGTCATTAGGCATAGACTTTATCGTGTGCGATCATCACGTGCCGGACGATGAACTGCCACCTGCTGTGGCAGTGCTGAATCCGAAACGTGAAGACTCCACCTATCCCTTCAAGGACCTCTGCGGTTGTGGCGTGGGCTTTAAATTCATGCAGGCTTTTGCCAAAAACAATGGTCTGCCGTTCTCACGACTCATTCCCCTACTCGACTTCTGTGCCGTCAGTATTGCTGCGGACATCGTGCCGGTGACAGGTGAGAACCGTATCCTCGCCTTCCATGGCTTGAAGCAACTGAACCAGAGTCCGTCGGTGGGTCTGAAGAGCATCATCGAGATCTGCGGACTGACAGGGCGCGAACTGACGATGAGTGATATCGTCTTCAAGATCGGGCCACGCATCAATGCCTCAGGACGTATGGTGAATGGTACGGAGGCTGTGGATCTGTTGGTGGAGCGTGACTTCGAGAAAGCACTGGCAGAAGCCAACCGCATCAATGAATACAACGAACAGCGTAAGGATGTCGATAAGCAGATGACGGAAGAGGCCAACCAGATCATCGAGAAACTCGAAAGCCAGAAGCATCACTCCAGTATCGTGCTCTACGACGAAAACTGGAAGAAGGGTGTGGTTGGTATTGTCGCCTCCCGCATGACGGAACTTTACTATCGTCCGACAGTGGTTCTTACCCGCAGCGGTGACCTGGCCACAGGTTCTGCCCGTAGTGTGGCAGGCTATGACATCTATGATGCCGTGAAGAGTTGTCGCGACCTGTTGGCTAACTTCGGAGGACATACCTATGCCGTAGGTCTGTCGCTGAAGATAGAAAATATCCCCGAGTTCCGCCGCCGCTTCCAACAGTATGTCAACGAGCATATCCTGCCGGAACAGACGGAGGCCACCCTCGACATCGAGGCAGAGATCGACTTCAAGGACATCACGAAGAAACTGCACAACGACCTGAAGAAGTTTGCCCCTCATGGTCCCGGCAACGAAAAGCCCATCTTCTGTACCCGTAACGTCTACGACTACGGTACTTCAAAGGTGGTGGGACGCCAGCAGGAGCATATCAAACTGGAACTGGTCGACTCGAAATCGAGCAACGTGATGAACGGTATTGCCTTCGGACAGAGCGCCGATGCACGTTATATCAAGTCGAAGCGTTCGTTCGACATCGCCTTCACCATCGAGGAGAACATCTACAAGCGCAGCGAGGTGCAGTTGCAGATAGAAGACATCAGACCCTCGGAGGAGTGAAAAGTGAAAAGTGAGAAGTGAGAAGTTATAGGGAGGTTCTGCGACAGTACTGGGGCTACGATGACTTCCGTGGGATTCAACGGGAAATCATCGAGTCGATAGGCAACGGACACGACACATTGGGACTGATGCCCACAGGAGGCGGAAAGTCCATCACCTTTCAGGTGCCAGCACTATGTAGTGAAGGCACCTGTATCGTTATCACCCCCCTGATAGCCCTGATGAAAGACCAGGTACAGAACCTGCGCCGCCACGGCATCCGGGCTGCCGCCATCTATTCCGGTCTGTCGAGGGAAGAAATCATCATCACCCTCGAGAACTGCATCTTCGGCGACATCAAGATCCTGTATGTATCGCCAGAGCGCTTATCGTCTGAGATCTTCCGCACAAAACTGCGTCACATGAAGGTGAGTTTCATCACCGTCGACGAGGCGCATTGCATCTCCCAATGGGGCTATGACTTCCGTCCTTCCTATCTCCAGATAGCCGATATCCGCAAGGATCTGCCCCACGCACCAGTATTGGCACTCACTGCCACCGCCACACCGCAGGTGGTAGAGGATATCCAGGATAAACTATCATCTGGCCAAGAGACATTCAACGTCTTCAAGATGTCCTTTGAACGGAAGAACCTAGCGTATGTTGTGCGACGCGCCACTGACAAACGCGAGGAACTCATCCATATCCTCAACAGCGTGAAAGGCTGTGCCATCGTCTATGCCCGTAGCCGTCGGAGAACGAAGGAAGTGTCGGATATGCTCAACGAGGCCGGTATCAGTGCCACCTTCTACCACGCCGGACTCGACTCCACCGTGAAGGATGAACGCCAAAAGGACTGGCAGAACGACAAGGTCCGTGTGATGGTAGCCACCAACGCCTTCGGTATGGGTATCGACAAACCCGATGTCCGTCTGGTGCTTCATATCGACTGTCCCGACTCCCTCGAAGCCTATTTCCAGGAAGCAGGACGGGCAGGGCGTGATGGACGGAAAGCCTACGCCGTGTTGCTTTACAATGAGGCAGACCGCCGGAAACTCGACAAGCGCATCAGCGACACCTTCCCCGAGAAGGACTATATCAGAAAGGTCTATGAACACCTCGCCTACTTCTATGAGGTCGGCATCGGTTCCGGCTATCATGCCACCTTCGAGTTCAATATCGACGACTTCTGTCATAAGTTCCGCCACTTCCCCATCCAGGTAGACTCCGCCCTGAAGATCCTGAACCGTGCAGGCTACATCGAATACACGGAAGAACAGGACAATCAGGCAAGGGTGATGTTCACCGTCAGTCGCAACGATCTCTACCGTCTGGAAAACAACACACCCAATGAGGAAAAGGTGATTACCGCCCTGTTGCGCAACTACGGGGGACTCTTCGTGGATTACAACTTCATCGACGAGAGTTTCATTGCCAGCCAGTGCGGTCTGCAGCCCCAACAAGTGTACCTGATACTGAAAAGCCTCGGCCAAAAGCACATCCTGCACTTCATTCCTCAGAAGAAAACACCCTACGTACGCTATCTGCAACGTCGGGAGGATCCTGAGCATATACAGATCATGCCTGCTGTCTATGAGGAACGCAAGGAGCAGTTCCGTCTGCGCATCCATGCCATGATCGACTATGCAACGAATGACACCATCTGCCGCAGTCGTCAGTTACTGCGTTACTTTGGCGAAGAAGATAGCCATGACTGCAAACAGTGTGATGTCTGTCTGTCGCAAAATCACGGAAAGACCCGCGAGTCTACGATGACTGCCGAAGCAAAAGCCATTCTCACCCTACTCTCCGACGGCAAGCCCCACCATATCACAGAACTGCGCGACATTCAGTTGCCTACCGACTCACTGAATGCCGCGCTGGATTATCTTTTCAAAGAAGAACACATCCACATGGAGGACGGATTCATCACATCTGTGTGAATCTGTGAACTCTGTGTGAATCTGTGCAATCTGTGGCTAAAAATCAAACTTCAACTGCTTCGTGCGATCCTCCTCGTCATCATGTTCATGACAATAACTGCTACCATCAAAGCAGTGCGTACAGATGCTGCATTTCGGCATACCGATACTCTTCACAAGATCCTCCAATGTTGCAAATTTCAGGGAGGTCAGACCCAGACGCTTGGCAATCTCATCCACCATCCGCTTGTATTCCGGTGAGTCCGTTGTAGCATACTTCTCCAGATTTTTCTTATCGTCGCCCTCAAAATCCTTGATGATACGACGGGTGATCAGTTCCATATCGCTCTTGGAGGATGTGAAACCGATGAACGGACAACCATAGACCAGTGGCGGACAGGAGATACGGCAGTGCACCTCCTTGGCACCGTATTCAAAGAATGTCCTCACATTATCCTTCAACTGTGTACCGCGCACGATAGAGTCATCGCAGAACACCACACGCTGATCCTTCAACAAGGCAGGATTCGGAATCAGTTTCATCTTAGCCACCAGGGCACGACGCTCCTGATTGCCCGGTGTAAACGAACGGGGCCAGGTAGGCGTATACTTCAGTACGGCACGCTTGTACGGCACACCCTTACCCTCGGCATAGCCCAGAGCCATTCCGACACCTGAGTCAGGCACGCCACAGACGCTGTCCACCTCGGTATCATCCTTCTCACCCATAAGTTTTCCGTTGGCCTCACGCACGGCCTCCACATTGATGCCGTTATAGTCAGAAGCCGGGAAACCGTAGTACACCCAGAGGAACGAACAGATCTGTTCGCGCTTAAACGGTTCCTGCAGCACCTCCATCGAGTCTGCCTGCAGATAGACAATCTCCCCGGGGCCGAGGTCTCTCACGCGATGTAAATCAAGGTTCGGGAAACTCGTTGTCTCACTGCTCACCGCGTAGGCACCCTCTTTCTTACCGATGACTATCGGCGTACGTCCCAGGAAGTCGCGGGCTGCGATGATACCCTTCTCCGTCAGGATCAGCATCGAACAGGAACCCTCAATCTTACGGTACACCAGATTGATGCCCTCCACGAAGGTACGTCCCATATTGATAAGCAGGGCCACCAGTTCCGTCTGGTTGATATTGTTGGCCGACAACTCACTGAAGTGCATCCGCCGCTCCAGCAGTTCATCGGCAATCTCACGCAGGTTATTGATTTTTGCCACCGTTACCACGGCATAGCGTCCTAAATGGGAGTTGACAATGATTGGCTGCGGGTCTGTATCGCTGATGACGCCGATACCCTGATTCCCGGAAAACGACTCCAGTTCATCCTCAAACTTCGAACGGAAATAGTCGCGTTCCAGATTATGAATCTTTCGACTGAAACCTTTCTCCTTGTCAAACATGACCATACCGGCACGCTTCGTACCGAGGTGCGAGTTATAGTCCGTACCGTAGAACAGGTCGTTTACACAGCACTTTGTACTGATGGTTCCAAAGAATCCTCCCATACCTTATTATATATATAAGTATATATGAATACTCACTGTCTCTCAAATTTCGCTGCAAAAGTACAAAAAATAAATGAAAAATGAAAAATGAGAAAAGAGAAATGTTGATTTCCGTCTATAATTATTGATTAAAAATAGTTAATAACCTTCTTCGCATTTCCTGATTCTCAATTAAAATAATTACCTTTGCACCCGCTTAATCGCAGGAAGGGTGTTTTCCAGAGTGGCCAAATGGGGCAGACTGTAAATCTGCTGTCTTTCGACTTCGGTGGTTCGAATCCATCAGCACCCACAAAAAAGGCTCGCCAATCGGCGAGCCTTCATTATTCACTAATCACTATTCACTTCTTACAGTTCCTGATTCTCGGGACGGAGTTTGCGGACGGTCTCGCCGGCGCGCCACATCTCCTGATTACGCATGGCCTCGAGTTCCTTCTCCAAACCGGCACGGTAGTCGGGCTTCGAGTTAGCATCGATGGTGATCTGAGCCTCGTTACCAGTCTGAACAGAGTAGTACAGCCACTCCATCACGGGTTTGATGGCATCGTGGAAACGGGGAGCCCAGTCGAGGGCACCGCGCTGAGCAGTCGTAGAACAGTTGGCATACATCCAGTCCATACCCTTTGCACCGAAGAGCGGGCCAAGGCTCTGGGTCAGTTCCTCAACGGTCTCGTTGAAAGCCTCAGAGGGAGAGTGTCCGTGCTCACGGAGCACCTCATACTGAGCCAGCAACAGGCCCTGGATAGCACCCATCAGTGAACCGCGCTCACCAGTGAGGTCAGAGGTAGCCTCGCGCTGGAAGGTGGTCTCAAACAGATAACCGGCACCGATACCGATACCAAAGGCAATGGTCTTCTCCTTAGCCTTGCCGGAAGCGTCCTGATAGACGGCATACGAGCAGTTCAGGCCGCGACCCTCGCAGAACATCGTGCGGAGAGAGGTACCAGAACCCTTCGGGGCTACCATGATGACGTCGACATCCTTCGGGGGAATGACACCCGTACGGTCGCTCCAGTTGATAGCGAAGCCATGAGAGTAGTAAAGGGTCTTACCGGGCTTCAGGTATTTCTTGATGGTGGGCCACTGCTGAATCTGACCAGCATCACTCAGAAGCATACAGAGGATGGTACCCTTCTCGGCAGCCTCCTCGATAGAAAAGAGGGTCTCACCGGGAACCCATCCGTCGGCCACAGCCTTGTCGTAGGTCTTACCGGGGCGCTGACCGACGATGACGTTAAAGCCATTGTCGCGCAGGTTACAAGCCTGACCAGGTCCCTGAACACCATAACCGATGACGGCGATGGTCTCGTTCTTCAATACTTCACGTGCCTTCTCCAAAGAGAACTCCTTGCTGGTGACTACAGTTTCCATCACGCCACCAAAATTCATTTGTGCCATAATTGCAAAAAAATTAAATGTTATACATATCCCTTGCGTACCATGCCAGCCCTACCCGAGAGCCGTCGTCTTGTCAGCCGCTCCCACCCTACTCAGAGAGTGCGACGAGGGGTGAACTTTAAAAACCGCTTGCAAAATTACAAATTAGTAAGCAAAAAGCCAAATATTTATTCAAAAAATAACATTTTGCTGCGACAGACCTCGATGGGTTCGTCTGAATCAGGAGATGCTTTAACGATGCGAACACAGAATTCACCGTCGCCCGTCTGTTCTCTGTAGAACGAGAGTTGATCGCCGGCATGGGCCTCAGCCACGTAGGCTATCTCGAAACGACGGATACGGTGTTCCTTGTACCAGTCGAGCGGCCAGAGGTCGAGGACATGCTCGATGTATTTCACGGAATTGATGTGGCCGTTTATATCGACATCGTTGTATTGGGTGTCGATGGTACGTAAAAACTCAGCATCGTCAGTCATCTTCACTCTCCCACCCTTGTCGATAGGACATTCCTTGTCCTTCACAATCCAGTTGTTGATGGCACCGTTGTCGATGGCGAAGATATCCGTAGGCTGACGACTCTCGGTGTCGATCATCGCCCAGATCGAGCGACCATAGCCATAGACCTTTCCATCCTCCCCTACTACACGGAAGTTACGACTGGTGAAGTAGCGCATGGCCGACTCCACCCAGGTCTCCACATTAAACTTCGTATACATCTGCGGCATCTCTTCCATCTCGATGGCGAGGCGCGAGAGCACCCACGAACGGTTGATGGTGAGCAGATACTTCATGCCGAAGCCACGGGCCGACGAATGGAAGTCGGCAGCGTTGAGCATATGATTGCCGAGATGACCCATGAAGAGCCGCTGCGAGAAGTCGCAGTGGAACGGCTCAGCCATAAAAGGATATATGCCTACTTTATCCATTCTCTCTCTCCTCTAAGAAAGCACTGACCTGCTCCTGCTTACCGCGGGTGACGGCGATACGGCCAGAACGGGTATATTGCAGTACACAACCGAAGGCGTCAAGCGCACGGAACAGCGAGATGATATCCTCTGTGATACCATGTTTCATGACGATGGTATAGGTGGGGTTCACCTCAATGATATGCGCATCGAAACGTCGGATGGTACGGGAGATCTCGGGATTCTCCAAGACCTTATCTGTGGCCAGTTTATAAAGACCTGACTCGCGGATGAAGAGTTGGTCGTCCGTGAAATAGTTGGCTTTCACCACATCGATCTTCTTCTCTATCTGACGGACGATCTTTACGATCTGGTCCTCGTCGCTGCTCCAGGCAGTGATGGTGTACTTATGCACACCAGGAATACTCGATGCCGACACGTTCAGACTCTCGATATTCACCTGACGACGGGTGAACACTGCCGTCACCTGATTCAGGATACCTGCCACGTTCTCAGAATAAACCAGCAGGGTATAGAGTTTTCTTTCTTCCTTCTTCATATCTCTTTCCACTTTCCTCTATATTTCAAGCATCATTTTATCGACATCCATGCCTGGAGGTGTCATCGGCAGTACATTGTCCTCCTCCTTGATTTGACATTCCAGGATGAATGGTCCATTGGTGGAGAGCATCTTCTTGACGGCATCAGCCAGATCCTTGCGATCGGAAACGGCCTGATAGGGGATGCCATAGCCCTGTGCGATAGGTCCGTAGTCGGGATTCATCATCTTCGTAAACGACTTGCGGCGCAGCCAGAACATATCCTGCCACTGGCGCACATTGCCGAGGTAGTGGTTGTTCATGACAATCATCTTTACAGGTGCCTTCTGTTCCATGATGGTGCCAAGTTCCTCGATACACATCTGGAAGCCGCCGTCGCCCATAAAGCAACAGACGGTACGTTCAGGAGCAGCGAATGTGGCACCGATGGCGGCAGGCATGCCATAACCCATCGTACCGAGACCACCACTGGTGCAGATGCTCCGTTTGTGATGATATTTGAAGTAACGGGTGGCAAAGAGTTGGTTCTGTCCTACGTCCGTCACGAGGATGGCATCGTCGGGAGCCTGCTCTGCCACAGCATTCACAATCTCACCCATCAACAGCGGTCCTTCCTTGGGATGGATGGCGGGTTCGATGACCTTCGTACGTTCCTGTTCATCGAGGGGCTTGAACGAATCACGCCACTCCTGATGGTTATTCTTTTTGAGTAAAGCCGTAATGGCAGGCAACGACTCCTTACAATCGGCTACCACAGCCACGTCGGTCTTCACATTCTTATCAATCTCACTACGGTCGATGTCGAGGTGGATGATCTTTGCCTGCTTGGCATAGGTCTTCAGATTACCAGTCACACGGTCGCTGAAACGCATACCGATGGCAATCAGTACATCGCACTCCTGCTCCTTCAGGTTCACGGCGTAGTTGCCGTGCATGCCGAGCATTCCCACATTGAGCGGATGATCCGACGGCAGTGCTGAGAGACCCAGCATCGTACGTCCTGCAGGGATATCGGCCTTCTCAAGGAAGGCCTTCAACTCACTCTGGGCATTACCCAGTTCCACGCCTTGTCCGACGAGTGCCAAAGGCTTCTTGGCATTGTTGATCAGTTCGGCAGCCTGACGAACGGCCTCCTTCTCGAGTTTCGGATAAGGCACGTAGGAGCGGATGAAATCCACCTTCTGCGGATTATAGTCTATCTCCTCGACTTGGGCATTCTTCGCAAAGTCGAGCACCACAGGACCTGGACGCCCTGTCCGTGCGATATAGAAAGCACGACTCACAGCCCATGCCACATCCTCGGCATGGCGAATCTGGTAACTCCATTTGGAGATTGGCTGCGACACACCCACGAGGTCTACTTCCTGGAAGGCATCCGTACCCAGGGCAGAGATAGGCACCTGTCCTGCTATGACAACAATCGGTGTAGAATCCAGCATGGCATCAGCGATACCAGTAAGGGTGTTTGTCACACCTGGGCCACTGGTCACCAAGGCCACACCCACCTTGCCAGATACTCTGGCATAGCCTTCTGCGGCATGGGTGGCACCCTGTTCGTGGCGCACCAAAATATGGTCGAAACATTTCTTCTCGCCTCGTGTATAATCGAAGAGCGCATCATAGACGGGCATAATAGAGCCACCGGGATAGCCAAAAATGGTGGTTACCCCTTCTGCCTGCAACGCTCGCATCAGCGCCTTCGATCCGGTTATTCTATCTTTCATAATTTCTTAGTCTATTATACGAATACCGCCTTTATCCGCAGAGGAAACACTCTGGGCGTAGGCGCGGAGGGCTTTTGATACCACGCGATTACGCTTCAGGGGCTGCTGCGGACGTGCTGCCAGTTCCTCATCGGAGAGTTTTACGTTGATACTGCGAGAGGGAATGTCGATGACGATAATGTCGCCATCCTTGATCTTACCGATATTACCACCGTTGGCAGCCTCCGGGGAGATATGGCCGATACTAAGACCTGATGTTCCGCCAGAGAAACGTCCATCGGTAATCAAAGCACACTCCTTGCCGAGGTGCATACTCTTGATATAACTCGTGGGATAGAGCATCTCCTGCATACCGGGACCGCCCTTTGGACCCTCATGGGTAATCACCACACAGTCGCCGCTCTTCACCTTGCCCCCTAAGATTCCTTCGCAGGCATCTTCCTGGGAGTCAAACACGACGGCAGGGCCTTCGAAATGCCAAAGGGCTTCATCGACACCGGCGGTCTTCACCACACAACCATCCTGAGCGATATTGCCGAAGAGCACTGCCAAACCACCATCCTTTGTATAAGCATGTTCGAGGTCACGGATACAACCATTGGCACGATCGGTGTCGAGTGTCCCCCACTCTTCCGACTGCGAGCCCATCTTCGTAGAGAAACGGTTGCCGGGAGCCGATTTGTATATAGATGAAGGAGGAAGGAGGAAAGAGGAAGGAGAAATGTCTGCGGCAGAAGTATTCTCTTTCCACTTTCCACTTTCCTCTTTCCTCAAGATATCATATTTCTTCAGGGCCTCTGCCAGCGTCATGCCATCCACACGAATGGCAGAGCCGTCAACGAGACCGCCCTTATTCAATTCATTGAGAATGCCAAGGATACCTCCGGCACGGCCACACTCCTGAACACTGTATTTCTGTGTGTTGGGAGCCAACTTACAGAGACAGGGCACCTTGCGACTCAAAGCATCGATGTCCTTCATGGTGAAGTCGGTGCCAGCCTCCTGTGCTACAGCCAACAGATGGAGTACAGTGTTTGTCGAACCACCCATTGCAATGTCGAGTGCCATTGCATTCATAAAGGCCTTACGGGTAGCAATGCTACGAGGCAATACACTCTCGTCGCCATCCTCATAATAGGCGAAGGCATTCTTCACCACCTGACGGGCAGCAGCCTTGAACAGTTCAACACGGTTGGTATGGGTAGCAAGGATGGTACCATTGCCAGGCAACGAAAGACCGATAGCCTCTGTGAGTGAGTTCATCGAATTGGCTGTAAACATACCCGAGCAAGAACCACAACCTGGACAGGAACAAGCCTCAATCTCCTGCATCTCTTCATCGGATACAGAAGGATCGGCACCTTTCACCATCGCCGTAATCAAGTCGGCATTCTCACCACGCCATCTGCCTGCCTCCATAGGCCCACCCGAACAGAACACCGTCGGGATGTTCAGACGCATGGAAGCCATCAGCATACCCGGTGTTACCTTATCACAATTGGAAATGCAGATCATGGCATCAGCCTTGTGGGCATTCACCATATATTCCACAGAATCGGCAATGATGTCGCGTGAAGGGAGCGAATAAAGCATACCATCATGGCCCATAGCAATACCATCGTCGATGGCAATGGTATTGAACTCAGCGGCAAAACAGCCCATCTTCTCGATCTCGGCCTTCACAATCTGACCAATCTCATGCAGATGCGTATGACCAGGCACAAACTGGGTGAACGAGTTGACAACAGCGATAATCGGCTTGCCAAACTGCTCATGTTTCATACCTGTTGCCACCCATAACGCACGGGCACCAGCCATTCGTCTTCCTTCCGTACAAACTGCACTCCTCAGTTGATGTTTCATAAGTCGTATTGTTTAATTAGTGCGCAAAGTTACATTAAAATCCCCTAAATCCCAACGATTTAATGTTTTTTTTGAAGAAAACATTTGGTTTATTGAGTTGAAAGTATTATTTTTGCAAACGAAAAATGATAATATCAACAACAATAAAAATTTAATTTTATGAATATCGGACGGAGCATTAGGGAAGTGATGAAGAAGAGAGGGGTCAGTGCGAGCCAGTTAGCCAGGGCGATTCCTTGCGAAAGAACGAATGTTTATAATATCTTCAGCAGGAAAGATATTAGCACAAAACTACTCTGGAGAATCTCACAGGTTTTAGAGCACAATTTCTTTGAAGATTATTCGAAAGAGTACACGAAAAAATGCCAAAACAAGAAATAAGAAGAGGGGCTTGAAATCAAGCCCCTCTTCTTTATCTTATACCTCTTCGATAATCTTCGCACCTTCTTTCAGGGCTTCCATATTGAGAGGAATGAGGTCATGATGTCGCTCTGGAAGCGTTTTCTTCAAAGCCTTCTCCACACCCTTGTCGCTGACGACGGGAGCCACCTTCAACAGACCGCCAAGGACAATCATGTTGAACACCTTGCCGTTTTTCATTTCGGCAGCCTTGTCCATGGCATTAATCTCGTAGATGGTGATGTCCTTTCGGGTAGGCTTGTTGATGATACCAAAGCCATCGTAGATCAGGATGCCACCAGGCTTGATCTTCGGTTCAAACTTCTCCAGCGAAGGCTGGTTCAGCACCACAGCAATGTCATACTTACTGAGAATCGGCGAAGAGATACGTTCGTCGCTGACAATCACCGTCACGTTGGCTGTACCACCACGCTGTTCAGGACCATAGGCAGGCATCCAAGTCACCTCCTTATCTTCCATCAGTCCACTATAGGCCAGAATCTTACCCATCGAGAGCACGCCCTGACCTCCGAAACCAGATATGATAATTTCTTTTTTCATAACTTCTTACTTCTTACATCTTACTTCTCGCCTGTCGTATCTTTGAGGTCTCCTTTGGGATAGAAGGGGAACATGTTCTCCTTCATCCATTCATTTGCCTTGGCAGGTGTGAGTTTCCAACCGCTGTTACAAGTAGAGACGAACTCAACGAGGCTCGAGCCCTTACCGGCCATCGATGCCTCGAAAGCCTTACGCAGTGCCTTCTTAGCCTTCAAAATAGAAGCCACACTCTCCACACTCTGACGAGTGACGTAGCAGGTACCCTCCAGTCCGGCAGCGATATCAGCCATCTTCAGGGGATAACCATGCAACTGCGGATCACGTCCATAAGGACAGGTAGAGGTCTTCTGACCAATCAGTGTGGTAGGTGCCATCTGACCACCCGTCATACCATAAATAGCGTTGTTGACGAAGATGATCACAATATTCTCACCACGGTTCAAGGCGTGGATGGTCTCACAAGTACCGATACAGGCAAGGTCGCCATCACCCTGATAAGTGAACACCAGACGGTCCGGCCAACAGCGCTTGATACCAGTAGCCAGTGCGGGAGCACGTCCGTGGGCAGCCTCCTGCCAGTCTATATCTATATAATTGTACGCGAAGACGGCACAACCTACAGGCGATACGCCTACGGCCTTGTCTTCCATACCCATCTCTTCGATGACTTCGGCAATGAGTTTATGCACCACACCGTGACTACAGCCCGGGCAGTAGTGCATATTGTTGTCGTTCATCAGCGTCGGCTTCTTGCAGACGATGTTCTCTGGTTGAACTATTTGATTTCTATCCATAACCTTACATGACCTTCTTTAAAGCTTCAACAATCTCCTCAGGATCGGGCACGATACCACCGAGTCTTCCGAACTGCTCTACAGGCACAGCACCATTCACAGCAAGGCGAACATCCTGTACCATCTGTCCGGCATTGATCTCTGCCACGAGGATACCCTTCACCTTCTTCGACAATGCCTCAATCTGCTTGATGGGGAACGGGAACAGCGTAATCGGACGGAACAGACCGACCTTGATACCCTTCTCACGGGCAATCTCCACACTCTTCTCAGCGATACGGGCAGCAGAGCCGAAGGCGACAATCGCATACTCAGCATCGTCCATCAACTGCTCCTCATAGCGTACTTCGTTCTCCTGAATCTTCGCATATTTCTCCTGAAGGGCGATATTACGCTGTTCCATAATCTCGGGCTTCAGTTCGAGCGAGGTAATCACCACACGCTCTCTCCCACCCTTCGGCTTACCGGTAGAAGCCCAAGGACACTGCTTGATGACTTCCTCATCCGTACGACGGGGCTTGTAAGGCGGCAGCACCACCTTCTCCATCATCTGACCAATGACACCGTCAGAGAGGATCATAGCGGGGTTACGGTACTTAAAGGCCAACTCAAAGGCGAGGTCAACAAAGTCGGCCATCTCCTGCACAGACGACGGAGCCAGCACAATCACCTTATAGTCACCATTACCACCACCACGGGTAGCCTGGAAATAGTCACCCTGTGAGGGTTGGATGGTTCCCAGACCGGGACCACCACGCTGTACATTCACAAACACACCTGGCACCTCAGCACCAGCCATGTAAGTGATACCCTCCTGCATCAGAGCGACACCAGGAGAACTGGATGCCAGCGTCTCAATCACTTCACTCTGCGGAGTAATAGGATAGCCGAAATAGCCGTCGCATCCGCAACGAATAGCAGCGTGGGCAATCGCCTCGTTGCCTTTCATCAATACAACTTCTTTCTCCATACCTTATTCCTCCATTTTTTTACGATACACGGTGATACAACCGTCTGGGCAGACGATGCCACACGAAGCACAGCCCACACAGGCCTCCTCGTTGACAGCCTCCACGTAGGGGTAACCGTGCAGATTCACTTTGTTGGCCAGAGCGATGACCTTCTGAGGACAGGCAATGATGCACAACTGGCATCCCTTGCATCTCTCAGTATCCACCACAATAGCACCCTTCATTTTTGCCATATTATCCTGTAATTAATGCATTAATTTCTGAAATTGGCTGCAAAGGTAACAATAAGTCAGCGAAAAACCAAAGAAAACCCATTAAAAGTTGCGAAAAACCTTTTTTTCTTGTATATTTGCACCTTATTATTAATAATAACAATAATCCCTGGGTCTTTGCAGACTCAGGGATTACGATTATCGTAGGATGAGGGATTACCTTGTGGGAGCACCGGGGGCACCAGCACCGCCAGGTCTTGCACCACCGGGGAAGCCACCAAAGCCACCGAAGCCCTGCTGAGGTGCAATCTCAGGCTCGCCAAAGACAGAAGCCTCGACATCCTTGTCATTCAGTTTGAACACCATGAACTTAGGATTCTTCTCCGTGCAGGGAGCCCATGCCCCACCCCTCGGGCCATTAGGATCGCTGTACTTGGCGAAGTTAGTCCAGGCAGTCAGCATCTTCTCAGAGAGGTCCCAGTCACCCTTGGTCCAAGGACGCCAGCAGTGCTTCAGGCTCTTGAACACGAACCACAGGTCTGAAGAATGGAAAGCACCACGCAGACGCTGGGTTACCTCAGGATGAGAGCCATCGTCGGGCAACGGACGAGCAAACTCGTAAGCCCAGGCCTTGCCACCCTTCTCAGCACGAACCTTACAGAACTCGGCGATGTTAGGAGCCATATTACCCATATCGTTGAGGGTGAAACCAATCATATAAGGCACATCAGCCAACGTACCCTCACGGGTTGCATCATCAAAACTCTTTACGCTGACATAGCCGTCGAGCATCGGCATGAAGCCCATACCCATACGCATCATACCCATCATGCCGCCCTGTTGCTGCTGACCGCTGTTAGCCTGCTGATACTGCTGGTAGATAGTAGGCAGAGCGAAGACTGTCTCCGTAGAAGCCTGACGCATCTTCTGCAAATCAGTCATACCAGCCCAGTCGAACATCTTCTTGGCGTTATTGGCAGCATCCTCGATGGAACCACCGCTATAACGGCCACCCATCATACCACCACCATTGGGGTTGGGGATGCTCAGACCCTGAGCACTCATGATGACAGCCTTGTGGAACAGACCACGAGCCAGAGGAGACTCGCAGAGCGTACGAACGCTACCACCACCGGCACTCTGTCCGAAGATAGTCACATTGTTGGGGTCGCCACCAAACTGAGCGATATTCTTCTTAATCCATTTCAGGGCCTCAATCTGGTCGAGGATACCGTAGTTGCCTGACACCTTGTTGGGGCTCTCCTCAGCCAATGCGGGATGGCAGAGGAATCCGAAGATGCCCAGACGGTAGTTGATGGAGACGAGCACCACATCCTTGGCACCCCACTCCTGTCCGTCGAACTCTGGCTCAGAACCGAAGCCCTCACGATAGCCACCACCGTGAATCCACAGCGCCACAGGCAGTTTCTTGTTGACCTGACCTGGGGCCTTTGTCCATACATTCAGATAGAGACAATCCTCACTGAAAGCGGCCTCCTTGCCATAGCCCCACTCAGTGTAGTAGCCACCAGTGTACTGGATGGCCTGATAACTGGGACGACCGAAGGTATCGCAGATTTTCACACCCTTCCAGGGCACAACGGGCTGCGGAGCCTTCCAACGGTTCTCACGGATGGGAGGAGCGGCGTATGGAATACCACGATAGACAAACACATCAGGATGATCATCGGCCAATACGCCTTTCACCTGACCACCTTCAATCGTTAACACGGGATTGTTCTGCGCATTTGCAGACACTGCTACCAAGAGCAGAAGGGGCAAAAATAGTTTTTTCATAAATGTTGTGATTAAAAAGTTAGTTGGTTATGATTAGGGATTATACATATCTTTGCAGTAGAAGGCCATGATGTCGTCCAACATCCGTTTGGCCTCGACGGCAGGACTGTCCGGATCGAGTGCTATGGCCTGAATATAGCAGTTGATGGCTTCGTGCCACTGGCTCTGCTTACGATATTCGTTGCCTTTCTGATAATACTCCTCGGCGGTCATCGATAGTACTCCTTCTTTCCGGCAGCGAGGGTATTCTTCATCAGCGAACAGATAGTCATCGGCCCTACTCCACCGGGAACAGGTGTGATATAGGAGCACTTAGGTGCCACCTCGTCGAACTTCACGTCGCCATTCAGGCGGAAACCGCTCTTCTTCGAGGCATCAGGCACACGGGTAGTTCCTACATCGACGATGACTGCGCCTTCCTTCACCATATCTGCCGTCACGAAGTCGGGCTGTCCGATAGCAGCGATAATGATATCTGCTGCACGGCACTCGTCCTTCAAGGTCTTGGAACGAGAGTGGCAGACAGTAACCGTTGCATCGCCATACTGTTTCTGCATCATAAGTTGCGCCATCGGCTTACCCACAATGTTAGAACGTCCTAAGATGACACACTTCTTTCCGCTGGTCTCAATGTTATAGCGCTTCAACAGGGTGATGATGCCGAGAGGCGTAGCCGAGATGAAGCACGGCAGACCAATGGCCATACGACCCACGTTGATGGGATGGAACCCGTCGACATCCTTACGGTAGTCGATGGCCTCGATGATCTTCTGTTCATCGATGTGCTTGGGCAAGGGCAACTGTACGATGAAACCATCGACATCGTCGTCCTTGTTCAGTTTGTCGACACAGTCCAAAAGTTCTGCCTCGGTAATGTTATCCTCGAAACGGATGAGGGTACTCTTGAAGCCACAGGCCTCGCAAGCCAACACCTTATTCTTTACGTAGGTCTCCGAGCCGCCATCATGGCCTACCAACACAGCAGCCAGATGGGGCTGTTTACCACCCTTGGCGATAATCGCCTTTACCTCTTCGGCAATCTCAGCCTTGATGGCTGTTGCCGTTGCTTTTCCGTCAATCAGTTGCATGAACTATTCACTTTTCACTGTTCTCTATTCACTGCTTCATCCATTGCCACTCGTCCTTGGCCTTCTCAGGATCAAGGTTCATCAGCGCATCCACGTCGGTAGCCTTCATACCAATATACATAGCCACCTCTTTCAGCGTCTCCACTTCCTGGTTGCTGACATTCTCGTCGGACTTGACAATCATGGTGAGCATACTCAACATCTGGTAACGGAGGTCTTCGCTCAACGAATTGGCAATCTGACTACCACAGTCGCCTATCAACTGCAAGAAAGCCATCGGCTTACGAGCCTCGAGTTCCTCGTGCTTGGCAATGAGTTTCTTCACCACGTCAATGCCCTCAACCTCTGCCTCTTCACCGAAATGCTTGTTCAGGAAATCACCCAAGAACTTATACTCAGAAGGCTCCACCTTGCCGTCAGCAATTACGATGTGTGAAGCCATCACCAACATAGAGAACAGAAAACTGTTGCGCATGTTCTCCCTTACTGGACTCTCCACATGGAATGTCTGGTCAAATTCGTTCGAGAAAACCACATTCTCTGCGGACAACTTCAACTGTGGCTTTTCTGCCACCTCTTCTGTCAATTCCTTCATCGGACCTTCATTGAAGAGACCCTTCAGGCTACCGATCCATTTACCAAATGCCATAACTATTCACTTTTAATTATTCACTATTCACTAAAATTTCGGCATGCCGCCTTTCATCTTCATGGCTGCAGCCATCTGAGCCATCTTCGAATTACCCATGCCAGAGACCATACGCATCATCTTACGCGTCTGGTCGAACTGTTTCATCAGACGGTTCACTTCCTCAATCTTTGTACCAGAACCCTTGGCAATACGCAATTTACGACTCTGGTTGATGATGTCAGGATTGGCACGTTCCTTCGGTGTCATCGAGTTGATGATGGCTTCGATACCCTTGAAGGCATCATCGTCGATGTCGAGGTCTTTGATTTGCTTGCCCACACCAGGAATCATCGAGGCGAGGTCCTTGATGTTACCCATCTTCTTGATCTGCTGGATCTGACCCATAAAGTCGTCGAAGTCGAACTTGTTCTTACGGATCTTTTTCTCCAAGCGCTTGGCCTCTTCCTCATCAAACTGCTGCTGGGCACGTTCCACGAGAGAGACGACATCACCCATGCCGAGGATACGGTCAGCCATTCGTTCCGGATGGAACACGTCGATAGCCTCCATCTTCTCACCCGTACCAATAAACTTGATGGGTTTGGTGACGACAGTACGTATCGAGAGGGCAGCACCACCACGGGTGTCACCGTCGAGTTTGGTGAGTACCACACCGTCGAAGTCGAGACGGTCGTTGAATTCCTTGGCGGTATTCACAGCATCCTGACCCGTCATGGAGTCCACCACAAAGAGGGTCTCGTCAGGATTGATGGCCTGCTTCAAGTTGGAGATCTCATTCATCATCTCCTCATCGACAGCCAGACGACCAGCCGTATCGACGATGACCACGGTATAACTCTCCTGCTTGGCCTTACGGATGGCGTTCTGGGCAATCTCCACCACATTCTTGTTACCTTCCTCGGTATAGACCTCTACGCCAACGGTCTGCCCCACCACCTTCAACTGTTCGATGGCAGCAGGACGATACACGTCGCAGGCCACCAACAACGGTTTCTTGTGCTGGCGCTCCTTGAGCATCTTGGCGAGTTTACCAGTAAAAGTGGTCTTACCAGAACCTTGCAAACCCGACATCAGGATGATGGCAGGACGGTTTTCGAGATTCAACTCCGCAGCCTTGCCACCCATCAGTTCCGTCAGTTCGTCGTGAACAATCTTCACCATCAACTGTCCTGGCTTCACGGCAGTGAGCACATTCATACCCATCGCCTTCTGCTTCACGGAATCTGTAAAAGTCTTGGCCACCTTGTAGTTGACGTCCGCATCCAACAGGGCGCGACGCACATCTTTCAAGGTCTCGGCTACGTTGATTTCGGTGATTTTACCCTCACCTTTCAGTATCTTAAACGATCTTTCTAGTCTATCTGATAAATTCTCAAACATAAAAACATAATACCTTATATAATTCGGTGTGCAAAATTACAACAAAAAAACGAGACTCGCAAACTTTGAGGCTCGTTTTTACTTATTTTTGTGGTTGTGCTGACCTTTGAGAGAACTCACAGCCGCAGTATTGCTGGTTATAGAAGTTAAATTCTTTCAAGAGTTGGTTGCGCCGTTCCTGTAATCCTCCCTTACGCCAGTTCTGATCCCAGAAGGTTGTGCCTTCGATAGCCTGTTCTGCCAGATGACCTGCCTGATTGATCTGTTCGAGACTCTTCCAACGACTGGAAGCAAGGGTCGTCGTGAAGTATTGCAGTCCGAGCTCCTTCGCCTTCTGTGCCGCCATTGTCAGACGGAGCACAAAGCATTGTTCGCACCTTTTTCCTCTTTCGGGCTCACCCTCAAGGCCACACACATCCTGTCGCCATTGTTCATGATTGTAGTCGCCGTCAATCCACGTAAGACCCAGACTCTCTGCATGTCGCTTACTCTCGTTTTTGCGAATCTCATATTCCTCACGGGGGAAAATGTTCGGATTGTAATAGAATATCGTAGGACGAACCCCATTGGCGAGCATCCACTCGACAATCGCAGATGAACAAGGTGCGCAGCAAGCATGCAACAACACTTCCTTACACCCTTCTGGAATTATAATCGCAGGTTGCTTCATAAACCACGGGCTTTCCAGATGCGATCCTTTGCTGCATTAATCTCTTGGAATTTCTTCTCTGCCGCCTTACGCACATCCTCGCCTAATGCTGCCACCTTATCGGGATGGTGCTCGAGAGCCAGTTTACGATAGGCTTTCTTCACCTCGTTGTCTGTGGCATTCGGACTAACACCTAATACTTTATAGGCATCCTCCAACGTGTTGCCTTCCAGATGCAGCATCGAGTCAACCTCATTACTACGGAGCCCCATCCACTGGGCACACTCTTTCAGGGCCGTAATCTCACTCTGGGGTACGGAGCCGTCGGCCTTCGCCACCATCACGAGGTAGTTCAGCAACTGCAACCGCTGCGAGTAGTCCATCTGCTGATTGATCTGTCCACAGCACTGACGGACGGTCTGCTTGAACTGCGTCCATCCCTCACGCTTCTGCTCGTCGAAGAGTTTGTTCAGGATATCGTTTCCCTGATAGACGGCCTGACTGCCGAAGTTCTGACGGAGCATCTGACGCACCATCTCCATCTCGGAGTGCATCGCCTTGCCGTCGGCCTTGATGATATAGGAAGACAGCACGAGCAACGAGAACAGGAAACTGTTACGATCACCCTGTTGCTGACGCTGGCGATAAGCCTGCTGATAGGCCTGACTATAATCCTGATACGA
>CACZVE010000039.1 GCA_902784565.1 uncultured Prevotellaceae bacterium | reverse complement strand
GAGGCGGTAATGTCCTTCGCCATCACGTTCCGCCCCGAAGACCTTGCTGCCAAGGTTGAGCAGATTACCTGCTGTCTCGATATTTGCCTTGATGGCTACGCTACCATTGTTATAACTATAACCGAAGCCCGTCTTCATGATGAATAAATCCTCGTAATTATAGCGCAGGATGGCGTTGTAGTTGCTGGAATTATCAAGATACTCCCGCTTGAAGGTCTCGCTGATCCACGGCATGAAGACGTAGTTGAGGTCGATAAGGTCGAACTGGTAGTGATCGCGATGGCGCTGGGGATTCCAACGGTAATGCCAACCAGCGGAGAGCACCTGTCGGTGGAACTCCGGACGACTCTGGATGTCGTAGAGCAACGACACCTCACTGGTGGCGATGGTACGGCGGCGTACGTCACGACTCAGGAAAGGCAAGATGAAACGTGGGAAGGAGAGACGACTCTCAACGCTGTATTCGACGAAGTCCTGATTGCTGTATCCTTCCAATCCCTTGATGGCCTCGTAGGCACCGCGGAGTTGTACGCTGAAGGTCTCGGAGCCGCGGAAAAGGTTGCGGTTCTGGTAGGTCAACGAGGCAGCAGCACCTAAGTCACCTGCAGTATTGGTTCCCTCGGGTTGGAAACTGATTGTAGAGGGTTTGTTGGTCTGCAACTGGATGTGGGCATCGAGCAGGGCACTGTCGGGATCCTGTTGAAAACTGATGTTCGTGTAGCGTACGGCATTGAGACGCCCGAAGTGGTTGTAGGTGTTCTGCAGTCCATCGGCAGAATAGGGCCTTCCCTCCTCCAGAAAGGTGTTTTCACGCAACACATGTTGGCGCAGATGAATGACGGAGTCCTGCGGGTCACCACTGGCATAGGTGATATGGCGGATGTCGTAGCGGGTGTGCAGGGTGTCAGGGGAATTATTGGTGCGATAAGGGCGCAGCACCAGCGTGACGTCAGCGAGGTGTTGTTCTTGCAGCGTGTCAACACGATAGCCGATATATTCTTTATGAAAACGGTAATAGCCACGGTTCTGCAGGAGTTCGGTAATGCGGGAACGTTCCTGATTCAATGCATCGACATCGAGTTTCTTGTTTTCGCGCAAACGGTGCTGGTCGTATTGCAACAGACGGGCTATGACGGAATCCTGTATCTCATATTCAACGTGACGAATATAATAAAGTGTACCCGGATGGAGCACATAGATGGCATCAAGTTTCTTACCCTTTGTGTCGGCAAAGAGTTCCACCTGGGCATCGAGATAACCCTTGTTCTGCAAGGCCATCTGGAGGTTCTCACAGGAGAGACGAGCCTGAAGCGTATCGTAGATGACGGGCGCCTCACCCATGGACTTCAGCGTACGGTTGATCCACTTCGTACTGTCGTCACCTGCCATCGCATAGACACCGAGGGGAATCTTTACTGCCGAGAACCAGCGCGAGTTTCCTTTTTGTCGCACATAACTCTTGAGTTGCGAGGTGTTGATGTCGGGATACTTGCCGTCGGCAACGACATTGACTTTATTCAACATCAGTTGTCCTTCGGGGAGATCACGCGAGGCGGAGCACGAACCCAACAGGAATCCGAGCACCGAAAGCGTCATGACAGGGAAAATATGGCGTAGAGTCATCAATTATCTCCAAAATTAGTTGCAAAGATAAAGATTTATTTCTATCTTTGCAAACAAAACGGGAAAAAATGATTAGCAAGAACCAGATTAAGTACATCCGACAACTGGAATTGAAAAAATATCGCAAGCGCGAAGGGGTGTTTGTGGCAGAGGGACCAAAGGTGGTAGGCGACTTGTTGCGACGCTATCAACCTGTGGCGGTGTATGCCACAGAAGAATGGTGGAAAGAGGAAAGAGGAAAGAGGAAAGAGATATGTGATAGCGCAACAATAGTCACTGACGACGAACTGCGCCGCATCAGTTTCCTCCAACATCCCCAACAAGTCCTCGCTCTCTTCCGTCTGCCTCAAGACATATATCTTTCCTCTTTCCACTTTCCACTTTCCTCTCTTTCTCTCGCCCTTGACGGTGTGCAGGATCCCGGCAATCTCGGCACCATCATCCGCATTGCCGACTGGTTTGGTATCGATACAATCTACTGCAGCGAGGATACAGCCGACGCTTACAACCCCAAGGTGGTACAGGCCACGATGGGAAGTATTGCGCGGGTGAACATTATATATACGGATCTGTTGCAACTCTTCGAGAGTCTGCCACCCTCCTACCCTGTCTACGGTACGCTGCTCGATGGCGAGGATATTTATCAACAACCACTCTCTTGTGAGGGCATCATCGTGATGGGCAATGAGGGCAACGGTATCTCGGAAGCCATCCGCCAAAAGGTGAATCGTCGTCTGTTGATTCCCTGTTTCCGTGAGGGCGATACAGCTGAGAGTCTGAATGTGGCAATTGCTACAGCCATCACCTGTTCGGAATTCAAAAGACGACAATAAAAAGGGAGCCGATCTTCGCAGACAAGTTCCCCTCTAAAAATGGAAAATGATAAATATAGATTAAAATTACTAGTTATCGGGTGCAAATATAACAAAAACAACAAAAATGCGCAAGTATTTTGCGCAAAAATCGCATATAATTATGTTATTTTTGTAGTATTAGAACACTTTAAGTTCATTATATATCCTCTGAACGGGCAGTCCCATAACATTAAAATAACTGCCGTTTAGGCCCGTCACGCCAATATATCCTATCCACTCTTGAATGCCGTAGGCACCCGCTTTGTCAAGGGGTTTATAGGTGTCTACATAGTAATGGATTTCTTCGTCGGTGAGTATTTTGAAAGTCACATCGGTGGTGACGGCAAACTGGTGTTGCTTCTTTTGCGTCATCAGACAGACGCCCGTGATGACTTGATGTGTCTGTCCACTGAGTTTGCGCAGCATGTTGCAGGCATCGTTGAGGTTGGCGGGTTTTCCTAACACCTCGTCGCCTAATACCACCACCGTATCGGCAGTGATAATCAGATCGTTGTCCGACATCATCGATTGATAGGCAGCGGCTTTCTCAGCAGCAATATAGACGGGGATTTCTGCCGTCGGCAGATCCTTGGGGTAGTTTTCTTCGATGTCGGGCAGCACCTTCACCTCATAATCGAGATCAAGTCCAGCCAACAGTTCCTTCCGTCTCGGGGAATTACTCGCTAATATAATATGATAAGGTGTTACCATCCAAATGCCTTTGCATTCATTACCCACTTGCCTTGAGCACGAAGTGTCTGTTCGATGACGTCACGTCCACAACCGTGTCCGCCGATCTTATCACTCACATACAGACTCACCTCCTTGATTTCCGGACAGGCATCCTTCGGACAGACGGGACACCCTACTCGACGCATAATCTCCAAATCGGGGATATCGTCGCCCATATACATTACCTCCTCATCGTGGAGACCATATTTCTGGAGGAAAGTATCGTAGGTCTCTATCTTCACCGCACAACCGATATAGATATCCTCTACACCCAAACCTTCGTAGCGCACACGGACACTGTTCACCTTGGCACCAGTCAGAATCACGATGCGTAGCCCCAGTTTCATCGCCAACTGAATGGCGTAGCCGTCCTTGATATTCACTGTTCGAAGGGGCACGCCTTCGGCAGAGAGGGTTATGGTCTCACTGCTCAGCACTCCGTCGATATCAAAGATAATCGCCTTAATCTTATTTAAGTCGTAATTGATCATCACTATTCATTACTCACTATTCACATCAGAATTTGTTCAGATGCACGTTCTCCCACTTTAACCTGTCTTCTGCCTGCGGCTTCCGTTCGTCGGCCCAGTGACCCAAAGCAAGGATGCAGAGACAGTTCATATTCTCGGGGATATCAAGGATACCACGAATCACTGTGTCGGCACTCGTCCCATCATCCAAGCCTCTGCCCCGCATCTGAATCCAACAGGTGCCCAGTCCCAACTCTTCTGCCTGATATTGCATGGAGATGGCGGCGATGGAACCATCCTCTACCCAACAGTCGTTTTGCACGGGATCGCCTAAAACCACAATAGCAATGGGAGCATCCTTCAGGAACTGACTGCCCATGTTTTTCGCATCGGCGAGTTTCTCCAGATCGAGTTTGTCTTCCACCACCACAAACTGCCAGGCACGCTGACTCTTTGAGGTAGGTGCCATCAGGGCGGCACGGAGGATCAACTTCAGGTCATCAGCATCAACTTCCTGTTCTGTAAACTTACGGTGGCTACGGCGCAACTGCACCAAATCTTTGAATTCTGTCATAGTGTATCTTTGTAATTTGAGGGCAAAAGTACAAAAAAGAAGTGAAAAAATGGAGAGCGGCAGCAAATTTTTCACTTTTCACTATTCACTTTTCACTTTCTTTTCATATCTTTGTAGCGTGAAAGGAATCAAGACCGTCATATACAGTCGTGCGGAGAAACTGCCGCAGGTGGAGGAAAGCAACTTCTTCCACAGTCGACAGTTGTTCCTGATCAGTGCCTCCACACCCAAGATGAAACCCTATATGGTGGTCTGTTCCGATGAAGATGGTCATGTCGTGAGTCAGTTGCTTGCTACCGTCCGTTACCGTACTTCGTTCCTGCCTCCGTTTTTTTTCATGCACTGTCGGGTGGTAGGCGAAGGTACATACGCAGAGAGCGATTATAAGAAGGATGAACTATTCGGAGAAATGTTGACGGCACTGACGAAGAAACTGAATAAGAGAAGTCTTTATATCGAGGTCAGTAACCTCAGTCAGAAGATGTTTGGCTATCGTCACTTCCGTCATAACGAATATTTTCCCGTTCACTGGATGAGTATTCACAACTCCCTGCATAGTAAGACTCCCGAGGAACGAATCACGGAGAAGATGATGCACCGTATAGAGATGGCTTACTCACGAGGGGTGACTTGTCAGACAGTAGAGAGTGAGGACGACCTGAAGGCATTCAACAAACTATTGCGTCATCATCATTGGTTCAAGCCAAAAAGATATATTCCTGATAGCCAATTTTTTATCAAATTGAGAGAGGGTAACCGATGCCAGTTGTTTATTACCAAATATCGTAATCACGTCATTGGTTGTTCGGCCTGTGTGTACAGTGATATGGATGCTGACTTGTGGTACTCAGCTTTCCGTCGTAAGACCTACCTCCCGCTACACCCAGATGCCGTCACGATCTGGCACGCCATCAAATATGCCCATGAACATGGTTATCAGCACATCAACTTCCTGGATGTGGGATTGCCTTTCAGAAAAAATACCTTCCGTGATTTTATCTTACGATTTGGAGGAAAACCCGTGAGCACCTTCCGTTGGTTCCGTTGCTCCATCCGTTGGATTAATTCTCTCCTGAAATGGATCTATAGGGATTAGCGAGAACCAATATAGAGGAAGATCAGACCGAGCAACACCAGTGCCAGGTCGAAGGTTTTTGCCTTCAGGTTCTTCTCGTGGAAGAACAGTGCACCGAATCCGAAACTAACCACCACACTGCCTCTGCGGATCATAGACACGATGCTAATCATTGCATCGGGCATACTCAGCGAGTAGAAATACAGGAAGTCAGCAGCAGAGAGGAACACACTTACGCCGAGGATCGACCAAGACCAGTGAAACGGTGTCGTCGTTTCATGCTTGGGCCACCACAACAGCCACAGCATCACACCCATCATTGCACATTGGTAGATATTGTACCACGACTGTACCATCATCCGGTCCAGTCCTACGCCCCCGCTTTCCACAGGTGCCATCAGATACTTGTCGTAGAGTCCACTCACACCACCGAGTATCGCAGCACCTACAATCATATAAATCCAGTGGTCATGCTTGAAATCGATACCCTCCTTCTTACCGCTCCGACTCAGCAACAGAAATGAAGCCACCGCAAGCAGTACACCGATCCACTGCCACATATTCAACCGTTCACCGAACACCAACAATGCACCCACCAGTACCATCACGGGACGTGTGGCATTGATAGGTCCGACAATTGTCAATGGCAGGTGTTTCATACCGAAGTAGCCGAGGATCCAACTCGACAGGACGATCAGTGCCTTCAACACAATGTATCTATGTTCTGCCCAAGTCCAGTCCGGCAGACTCATCAAGATATACGGCAGGAAGATGATCGTCATGAAGAGCGTGTTCAGAAACAGCACGGGAATGACGGCATTCGCCTTCAGCGCCTGTTTCTTAAACGAATCATAGCAGCCCAGTAGCGCTGCCGACATAAAAGCCAATATCAGCCACATATCTAATACTCTATCTTTTCCAGGAACAGTGCATGTCCAGGCATGGACTCACCGGCCTCGGTGCGTTTCTTCCCTTCTATCACTTTACAAAACTCATCAACAGAGAGTCTTCCGCGTCCTACGTCTATCAACGTACCTACGACAGCCCGTACCATGTTTCGCAAGAAACGGTTGGCGGTAATCTCAAAATGCCACGTTGTCGGTGAGGTCTGTATCCATTCCGCCTTTGTCACCTTACAAAGCGTGGTCTTCACATCGGCACCACTCTTACAGAAAGCCCCGAAGTCTTCATAGTCGAGTAACCGCTGTGCCGCCTCGTTCATCTTCGCGAAGTCGAGCGCATAGTGCATCTCACAAGAATAGGTTCGCAGGAAAGGTTCTTTGCGTGTATGTATATAATAATGGTAGGTGCGGCACTTGGCCGAGAACCGGGCATGCATTTCTTCACTCACCCGTTCCACCTTCTGTACGGCAATGTCTTGTGGCAACAACCTGTTCAACTTATACGTCAGCTGCTCACAATCTATTTCATCAGCATCGAAGTGGGCCACCATCATCCTGGCATGCACTCCGGTATCCGTTCGCCCAGCCCCCGTCACAGTGATCTCCTCACGCAACAGCGTTGATAATGCCTCTTGCAGTTTCTCCTGCACCGACACTCCGTTGGGCTGTATCTGCCATCCATGATACCGTCCTCCATCATAACTGAAAGTCACAAAGTATCTCATAATCGCCTGCAAAGGTAATGATAATTCTTTAATTCACCAAAAGTTTCACCGCATATAAAACAAGGTTCACCTTTTTATAAAAATAATTTGGTGCTTTCAGAAATAGTTCATAATTTTGCAGCGTCATTGGTTAAAGTGTACGTATGAATAACCCTAAAATCATCAATGACCCGGTCTTCGGGTTTATCAAGATACCACGCGGACTGCTCTACGGCATCGTAGAGCATCCGTTGTTTCAACGTCTGAATCGTATCAACCAACTCGGTCTGGCTTCGGTGGTCTATCCAGGAGCCAGACATACACGTTTCCAACATTCCTTAGGGGCATTCCACCTGATGACAGAGGCAGTGCGCTCGTTACAGGAGAAGGGTAATTTTATCTTTGACTCGGAGGCAGAGGCGGTGGAGGCCGCCATCTTGATGCATGACATTGGACACGGGCCTTTTTCACATGTCTTGGAGAATACGCTGATTCACGGTATCTCACACGAAGAGATCTCATTGCTGATGATGGAGCAGGTGAACCATGACCTGAACGGACAACTGAACCTGGCCATCAGCATCTTTAAAGGTGACTATCCGAAGAACTTCCTGCACCAGTTGATTTCAAGTCAGTTGGACATGGATCGCCTGGATTATCTGCGACGTGACTCGTTCTATACGGGTGTGACAGAAGGGAATATTGGTTCGGCACGTATCATCAAGATGCTCAACGTGGTAGACGATTCGCTTGTAGTGGAACACAAGGGTATTTATTCACTCGAAAACTACCTCACCACACGGAGACTGATGTACTGGCAGGTGTATCTGCACCGTACCTGTGTGGCCTATGAAAAAGTACTCGTAAATATGCTTAATCGTGCCAAGGAACTGATACGGAAAGGACAGGAAGTTTTTGCCTCACCAGCCCTATACTATTTCCTCACGAACGAGGTGGATGCTAACTGGTTTGCCACCCACCCTGAGACGCTGACTTACTATGGCGAACTGGATGACTCCGACATCTGGAGTGCGATGAAGGCCTGGAAGCACCATCAGGATAATATCCTCTCCACGTTGGCTACTGACATGCTGGATCGCCATATCTTTAAAGTCGAGGTAACGGAAGAGATGGTTGAAAAGACACATATTGAAACCATCGCCAAGGCGATTTCTGCCCAGATGGAGATCTCGATTGACGATGCGAAACGGTATATGATGAGTATGAACACCATCTCGAAAGATATGTATAACGTAGAGGATGATACTATCGCAATACTTTACAAAGATGGTACGATTCGGGACATTTCTGAGGCTTCAGAATTGCTAAATGTTCAATTACTTTCTAAAAAAATAAGAAAATATTACCTCTGTTATCAGCGTTTCGAATAATTTTTGTTATCTTTGCAGCCATAATTTTCGCAGATAATCAAAGATTAACGTCGAGAACATGGAATTTACAGCCAAGCAAATAGCCGATATGATTGGTGGTCATGTGGAGGGTAACGAACAGGCCACTGTGAATACATTCGCCAAAATAGAGGAAGGGAAACCGGGAGCCATCTCGTTTCTCTCGAATCCGAAATACACCCATTATCTTTATGATACCCAGTCGAGCGTTGTACTCATCAACGAGGATGTAGAACTGGAGAAACCTGTTGCCGCTACACTGATTCGCGTGAAGAACGCCTATGAGAGTGTTGCCAAACTATTGCAGTTGTACGAGTCGATGAAACCTCGTAAGACGGGTATTGAGCCGCAGGCATATGTTTCAGAGAAGGCGACGCTCGGCAAGGATGTGTATATCGGAGCCTTTGCCTATATCGGCGACGGTGCGGTGATTGGCGATGGTAGCCAGATCTATCCCCATACGGTGATTGGCGACGGTGTGACAATTGGCGAGAAATGTACGCTGTTTCCTAATGTAACCATCTATCAGGGATGTAAATTGGGAAATAATGTAACAATCCATGCAGGTAGTGTGATTGGTGCCGACGGCTTTGGCTTCGCGCCGAATACCGAAGGCTATGACAAGATTCCACAGATAGGAATTGTGGTGATTGAGGACAACGTAGAGATTGGTGCCAATACCTGTATCGACCGTTCGACGATGGGACAGACCGTCATTCATCAGGGTGTGAAGTTGGATAACCTGATTCAGGTAGCCCATAACTGTGAGATCGGTGAGAACACCGTTATGTCAGCGCAGGTTGGTATGGCAGGCAGCACGAAGATCGGTGCCTGGTGTATGGTTGGTGGACAGGCTGGTTTCTCAGGTCATATCCATGTGGCAGACAAGACCTTTGTGGGTGCTCAATGTGGTGTAATTGGCAATACCAAGGGCGACGGTGAGACGCTGATCGGATCGCCTGCCGTGAATCCGAAAATGTACTTCAAAGCCCGTGCACTCGACGCTAAGTTGCCTGACATGTACCGGCAAATTGCAGCCATGCAACGTGAATTAGACGAGCTGAAGATGATCGTTGAAGTGGAAAGATAGTGAAATTCGAAATAGTTAAATTATAAAATATCAAGATGAAACAGAAAACACTGAAAGGTAGTTTCTCACTGTTTGGTAAAGGACTCCATACGGGTTTGAACCTAACGGTGACATTTAATCCTGCACCAGAGAATACAGGTTATAAAATCCAGCGTATCGACATGGAAGGAGAGCCTATCATCGACGCTATAGCAGAAAATGTGGTAGACACTCAGCGCGGTACGGTACTCGGCAAAGGAGATGCCAAGGTTTCTACCGTTGAACACGGACTCTCTGCTCTATACGCATTAGGCATCGATAACTGTCTGATACAAGTGAACGGTCCAGAGTTCCCCATTCTTGACGGGTCTGCCATCAAGTATGTGGAGAAGATTCAGGAAGTGGGCATGGAAGAACAAAATGCCCCCAAGGATTATTATGTTATTCGTAAGAAGATTGAAGTAAAGGACGAGAAGAGCGGATCGACCATCACGATTCTTCCAGATGAGGAGTTCTCGATTACGGCCATGTGTTCGTTTGAATCGAAGTTCATCAGTTCACAGTTTGCGACGATTGACGACCCGAAGAAATATAGCACAGAGATTGCCAGTGCCCGCACGTTTGTTTTTGTGCGTGACATTGAACCGTTGTTACAAGCGAACCTCATCAAGGGTGGAGACCTTGACAATGCCATCGTCATCTACGAGCGTCAGACTACGCAGGAGCGTCTCGACATGTTGGCAGACATGCTGCATGTTGAGCACCGTGATGCCAACGATTTAGGCTATATACAGCACAAACCTTTACAATGGGATAACGAGTGTACACGCCATAAATTACTAGACGTTATTGGTGATATGGCCCTGATTGGCAAGCCCATCAAGGGACGTATCATTGCCACCCGTCCAGGACATACCATCAACAACAAGTTCGCTCGTATGATGCGGAAGGAGATTCGCAAACATGAGATTCAGGCGCCCTTTTATGATCCCAACGAAGCACCTGTGATGGATGTGAACCGTATCCGTGAACTCTTGCCCCACCGCTATCCCATGCAGTTGGTGGACAAAGTGATTTCACTCGGTGCTACTACCATCGTCGGCATAAAGAACATTACCTCGAACGAGCCTTTCTTCCAGGGACATTTCCCACAAGAGCCTGTGATGCCTGGTGTTCTACAGATTGAGGCCATGGCACAGTGTGGCGGTCTGTTGATACTGAATACTCTCGAGGAACCAGAGCGTTGGAGTACCTATTTCATGAAGATAGAGGACGTGAAATTCCGTCAGAAAGTGGTACCCGGCGATACGCTCATCTTTAAGGTTGACCTGCTGGCACCTGTGCGTCATGGTATCTCGTCGATGAAGGGTTATATCTTCGTGGGTGATACCGTAGTTACAGAAGCATCATTCACTGCGCAAATCGTAAAAAACAAATAAGATATGGCAAATCAGATTCATCCATTGGCAATCGTTGATCCAGAGGCAAAACTCGGCGATGGTAACATCATAGGCCCTTTCTGTGTCATTGATAAGAATGTCGTCATCGGCGATAACAATAGATTGTTGAACAGCGTGAACATTCACTATGGAGCCCGTATCGGCAACGGTAACGAGATATTCCCGGGTGCCTCGCTTTCCACCAAGCCACAAGACTTGAAGTTTCAAGGCGAAGAAACCACGTGCGAAATTGGCGACAACAACTCCATCCGTGAGAATGTCACCATTAGTCGCGGAACAGCCTCAAAAGGTAAGACGGTGGTGGGCAATGGTTGTCTGCTGATGGAGAATATGCATATCGGACACGACTGTGTGATAGGTAATGGCTGTATCATCGGCAATTCGACAAAGATTGCAGGGGAAGTAATCATCGACGACTTCGCTATTATCTCTGCCACTTGTCTGTTTCACCAGTTTACTCATGTGGGCAGTTATATCATGATTCAGGGCGGTACACGCACCAGTCAGGATATTCCTCCTTATGTGCTTGCCGGTAAGGAACCCGTACGTTATGCTGGAGTAAATCTGGTAGGACTACGTCGTAGGGGTTTCTCCAGGGAAGCCATCGAAGCCATTCATGATGCCTACCGTATCATCTATTCACAAGGTGTCCTGAAAGATGGCATCGCCATGGCCCGTGAGCAGTTCCCCGATTCGAAAGAAGTGGAATATATCTGTTCTTTCATCGAAAACTCAAAACGTGGAGTTATCAGGTAATTGGATAAAACGCTCATCGTCATTACAGGCCCAACAGCCGTCGGCAAGACCCGCCTCTGTATCGATATAGCCAAACACTTCGACATTCCAATCATCAATGCCGATTCCCGTCAGATTTATAAGGAACTAAAAATCGGCACCGCCCGTCCGACAGACGAGGAAATGCTAGAAGTAAAGCATTATTTTGTCGGTACACTGAGTCTGGATGACTACTACAGTGCCTCCCTCTATGAACAACAGGTACTGGCACTGCTTGAGGAACAGTTTAAGACACACGATTTTGCCCTGATGTCAGGCGGAAGCATGATGTATATTGATGCGGTATGCAACGGTATCGATGATATTCCGACTATTGACGATGGGACGCGTGAAGCGATGAAAAGGCGATTGCAAGAAGAGGGGCTTGAGAAGCTTTGCGAAGAACTGAAACAACTGGATCCTGAGTATTATGAAATTGTAGACAGACAGAATCCCAAACGGGTGGTCCATGCTTTGGAGATTTGTACGATGACAGGACAGACCTATACCTCATTCCGGAAGCGTGAACAGAAACGGCGGCCCTTTCGTATCGTGAAGATCGGACTGAATAGGGAGCGTACGGAATTGTATGACAGGATCAATGCACGCGTAGACAAGATGATGGCAAATGGTTTTCTGAAAGAGGCGGAAGGATTGTTTGAGCGGAAAGGTTTGAATGCCCTGAATACCGTAGGATATAAAGAACTATTTGACTTTTTCGAAGGCCGTTGGACATTGAAGGAAGCCATAGAACGTATCAAAGGGAATACGCGTCGCTATGCTCGCAAACAACTCACATGGTATAAGAAAGACGAACAGATGAAGTGGTTTCATCCAGATCAGAAAGAAGATATCATTAACTACATATTATCTAAGTAAATAACATGAAACAGATATTTACAAAAGTCATTCAATGGATTAAGGGCTTATGGCCTTGGTATAAGAGTCTGTACAAGGGACGTCCCTGGTATGTCAAGATATTGGTAGGTTTGGTATCATTGGTGGCTGCATTCTTTCTCTATCTGGGTGCCGTCGATACGAATTTCCTTTGGCTTTTCGGTAAGTCTCCGTCGATGTCGACCATTAAGAACAAACGTCCGGCAGAGGCATCGATTATCTATAGTGCCGACAATGTCCAGATAGGCAAGTATTTCAGCGAGAACCGTACACCCGTAACATACGAAGAGGTGAATCCCGTTTTTTGGAAAGCTCTGATAGATACAGAAGACGAACGCTTTTACAGTCATCACGGCATCGATTTTACTGCCTTTGCCGCTGTAGCCAAGGAGTATATCATGCATCGCGATGCACGAGGGGCCTCCACCATCACGCAACAATTAGCAAAGAACCTTTTCCGCACGAGAAGTGAATACTCTACAGGACTTCTGGGCAATATCCCCGGTATCAAAATGCTCATTATGAAGAGTAAGGAATGGATCACGGCCTATAAACTGGAGTTTTTCTTTTCCAAGGAAGAGATTTTAACGCAATATGCCAATACCGTAGATTTTGGCTCGAATGCATTCGGTATCAAGACGGCCTGCAAGACCTATTTCGGCTGTGCGCCGAAAGACCTAACGGCAGAACAGGCTGCAGTACTGGTAGGAATGCTAAAAGCAACTACCTATTATAATCCTCTGATTAATCCAGATAATTCCTTGAAACGCCGTAATATCGTTCTTGACCTGATGCGACAGCACGGGGATCTGACGGATGAGCAGTGCGACTCCCTGAAGGAAACACAAATCAAACTGGACTTTAGTGTCGAGAATGCTTATGACGGTCAGGCCACCTATTTCCGTGAGGCCGTGGCTGGTTACTTGAAAGAGTGGTGTAAGGACAATGACTATGATCTGTATACTGATGGTCTGAAGATTTACACCACTGTCGATACCCGTATGCAGAAATATGCCGAAGAAGCAGCCCGTAAGCAGATGCGTCAGGTGCAGAACAACTTTAACTCTCATTGGGGTAGTACAAACCCCTGGCAGGACGAGCGTCATCAGGAGATCAAGAATTTTATCGAGGATATCGCCAAACGACAGCCATATTACAAACAACTCTCGCAGAAATTCAATGGCAATAAGGACTCTATCAACTACTACCTTAATATACCACATAAGGTGAAAGTGTTTGATTATGACGGTGGACAGATAGAGAAGGAAATGTCGACGATGGACTCCATTCGTTATATGGTACATTTCATGCACTGCGGGTTCGTGGCTATGGAAGCAGAGACGGGACATGTGAAAGCCTGGGTGGGAGATGTCGATTTCAAATCATGGAAATATGACAAGGTGACGGCTATGCGCCAGCCAGGATCAACCTTCAAACTCTTTGTCTATACCGAGGCCATGAACCAGGGACTTACCCCCTGCGACCGTCGTGTTGACTCTTACTTCGCCATGAAAGTATGGGATCCTGCCTTGAAAAAAGAAACCACATGGGCACCTACCAACGCGAATGGTTATTTTACAGGTGACTCGATGCCATTAAAAGTTGCCTTTGCGCAGAGTATCAACTCTGTTGCTGTAAAGATTGGACAGGAAGTGGGTATCCATAATATTGTGAATACGGCACATAACATGGGTATCAAAAGTAAACTTGATCCCACCCCTTCATTGGCTTTAGGTTCCAGCGACGTGAATCTTCTGGAGTTGGTGAATAGTTACTGTACCATAGCCAACGACGGCAAGATGCATGAGCCAGTGCTGGTGGTACGTATTCTTGACAGGGACGGTAAGGAAATCTATGCAGGTCCCACAGAACAGCGTCAAGCTATCCCCTACAGAAGTGCCTACCTGATGCAGCAAATGTTATTAGGTGGATTACGTGAACGTGGTGGCACATCAATGAGTCTTTGGGGATATGTAGGTGCCTACGATAAAGACACAGAATTTGGCGGGAAAACCGGTACGTCGAACAACCACTCTGATGCGTGGTTCATGGGTGTCTCACCTAAACTCGTGGCAGGAGCCTGGGTTGGCGGCGAATATCGTTGTATCCATTTCCGAACAGGTCAGTTGGGCCAGGGTTCCCGTACGGCACTACCCATCTGCGGCTATTTCTTCCAGAGTGTTTTGGGTGATCCCAACTTTAAACAGTATCATGCCAAATTCGACAAGCCGAAAGATGAGAACATCCGTCAGGAGATGTACATGAACTGCGCATATTCTTACCATGTGGCTGACTCCGACTCAATAGGTATAGACTCATTGAATTATGAGGGTATTGACGAATATATCGAACTGGACGAAGATGGCAATCCCATTCAAAAATCCATTGAGCCTACTGAAAATCCTGAGACAAACCAGGAGCCGTCAGAGGTCACCAATGGCGAAGCGACTAAGAACGACGAATAACAGAAAATGGAATTCGTCGATAAAAATGCCAGTTTCGTCGCCAAAAACAAACGATTGCACAAATATTTTGTTAATATTTGATAAATTTGCACGTTGTGCGGGCGCACAGAGATAAGGGGTGAAAAATAGTTACCAAAAAGTTTGGCTGTTCAAAAAAAACTCCATATCTTTGCACCCGTTATCCTGAAAACAATCTTTTTACCTTAGGAAGCTAATACCTATTGAAGATAAGGAGCGATTGCTTGCGAAAGTCGTCGCTTTATTTTTGTCCATACGTGAAATAGTTAAATTTTCCTAAAACTAAATCACTATTCACTATTCACTATTCGCTTTTCACTTAAAATTAGTACCTTTGCACCCCGATTAGAGTCCGTGGGGGCTGAGTGAAGTGTGTACGAACGTACACCGCCTCGCGGAAAAACCCTTTTATACAATAATAAATAATGTACGCAATTGTAGACATTCAGGGTCAGCAGTTTAAGGTGGAACAGGGTCAGAAACTGTTCGTTCACCACATTAAGGATGCCGAAGAAGGCAAGACTGTTGAATTTGACAAGGTGCTGCTCGTAGATGCTGACGGTGCAGTGACGGTAGGTGCTCCGACCGTAGAGGGAGCAAAAGTAGTATGTGAAGTTGTGAACCCGCTCGTGAAGGGCGACAAGGTGATTGTGTTCAAGATGAAGCGTCGCAAGGACTCTCGTAAGCGCAATGGTCATCGTGAGCAGTTCACACAGGTTGAAGTTAAATCAGTAATCGCTTAAAGTTAGGAGGACTTAGAAATGGCTCATAAAAAAGGTGTAGGTAGTTCTAAGAACGGTCGTGAGAGCGC
>CACZVE010000038.1 GCA_902784565.1 uncultured Prevotellaceae bacterium | reverse complement strand
GTCTCACCGGTCTTCTTGTTCTCAATGACATAGACATTATCCTTCTGCTTGGCAGCCTTGCCCAGGTCTTCGTCGCCAATATCATCACCGCTGCCTGCCTTGATGGTGGCATTACCGGTCTTGGTCCATGAACTGGGATCAGGTCCGCTGGCAGTGGCAGTGACAGAACCTTCCTCAAAGTTTGAACCGGCTGTGAAGGTAACGGTTACCTTACCATTGGCATCGGTGACACCAGAGACAGGCGATACCGAACCGTTTGTGGCTGAGAAGGATACGTTTTTACCCGGTGCGCCGGACCATGTGCCCTTCGTCGATGAGAACTGTTCCAGTTTGAAGGTGACATCCACAGTGGTTTCACCCTCAGGAATGTAGTAAGAACCACCCGAGAGACGATAGTCAATAGCCTCGATGCTATAATCCTCAGCCTTCATGGCATCTTCCTCCTTCTCGGGCTCAGCACCCAACATCACTTCAGCCTTTACCACACCGCCCTTGGCACCAGCCTTCGGCGTGTACTTGACGCTGACATTACCATCCTTGTCGGTGTAGTCGTACTCCGAACTGAGCTCACCGCCTTCGGCCTCAAACTTCACCAGTACGCCAGGCGCATTGTAGGTGGTGCCAGTGAGGTAGTTCTTATTCGTCACGTGGTACTTCACCTCCTTCTGTTCGTTCATCAGCATCTGCTCCTCCTTCTCGTTCTGCAGTTCAATCTCGTCGGGCAGACTGACAATTGGCTGGTCGAAGATATTGATAGGATCCATATCGGCGAGTTGCCACTCCCAGAAGAAGAGGTCGAGACTCAGTCCGAGTCCGAGATCGATACCCGTGCTGATGCCTGCATTCCAAGCCACCTTACTGTTATCTACAAGTCGTCCGTCGGCTTCTGCCTTCAGGTAAGGCTGCGGAGAAATGGTAGGACAAAGCACCTTGTAGATGCCGATCTTCATCTGAGGATAAGCCGTGGCACGTGCTTCTGCATGTGCCTTGATGTCGATGTCCGGACCTACCTGTTCCATCTTCTTCTCGCACTCGTAGATTGGCTTGATGTTATAACTGTCGTCAGCATCCCACTCTACGCCACATTTCACGGTGTTTGAAGCTGTAATACCTGATGTGATGCTGGCCTCGCCGGAAGCACCCAGACTCACCTCTGCCATCAGGTCGGCACCGACGGTGATGATGACGGGTACGGTACCCACCATGAAAGTGAACTTGGCATTGAAGACATCCTTCTTCAACTCCCACTCCTTTTTCCATTCCACAGAACTGGAAACGAGATACTTCATCACCATCTCCATATTGAAGCCACCCTCGAGGGCAATCTCCAGATGCTTCAGGTCGCCCATGCGCACCTTCTCGAAAGGAACCTCGCCGAAGTCGAAGGAGAACAGACCCTTCAGACCAATGTTGAAATTCAGTTTATCCCAAGAGAGACTCTGCACGCCAGAAGACCAGAGTTCAACACCGTCCTGGTTGTACTCCCAGCTGACGAAATCTTTCTCCATCTCCGTAGGTGCCTTGCCTCTGGCCAGTGCCTTGTTGGTATTGGTATTGAAGATCTCTACATATTCGTCGCCGGTAAATATCTCTACCTTGGAAGGTGTATAGACAGGACCTGTAGCAGATGCATTTGACTTGCCTCGGGCCTGAGCGCCACCAGTCTCTGTGGATAGTGAGAACTTTGTATCTTTGAAGAGATTACCCATCTTTCCCTCACGGGTGGCGAGGGTGACGGTCTTGCTGTCCTTATCCTGTTTCACCTCGTCGATGAGACGAATCACCTGGGAACCTCCGCTGGGCAACAGCACCACGTCGTAGTCACCCATCACAGGCACCTTGTCCTGGAAGGTGAGCACGGCCTTACCGCTCGCCTCGTCGAAACTGTCGAGAGTCGTCTTCGTCCAGTCAATGTCGATGTAACGGCTATCGCTCTTGGCATACTGTACCACGACAAGCGTGTCGCGGATGGCATCGTCTGTGCTGATGAAGATAATCATACCCTCACGACGCTCTGTCATCGGGTTCATCCCGGCATTAAAGCGCAAAGAGTCTGTATTGTTGATGACTCGGATATAACTAATCCAGTCGGTGTCATCACTGAACTTGTATTCATACTCCACGTTGGTACGCAACTGGAGGGCGAAGTCCTGTCCCTCAGCATCCACATACACCGTATCGGGGTGGGCAAAGAGGAAGGTGGGATCGCCAGAGAAACTCTTCACCTCATCGAAGGTGTAGGTGGTCTCTTCCTGCTTGGGTTCCTGAGGCTCCTGAGGATCGCCCTGGCCAGGGCCTTCACCGGGTTGACTGACTTCATCCGTCTTGTTCTCAAAAACCGTGAAGGCAGGCGGATCCTGCTGGAACGTCACACTGTCGACTTTGCTCACATCGTAGGTAATCTTGTTACCCTGCTTATCGACCACGACAAACGTCTGTGCCGAAGCCACCACACTCGTCATGACGAGGAACAGCATCATGGCCGTCCGCGTCCAAAGGGATTGAATCTTATTGGTAAGCATAGCGGTATCTGTTTATTGGTCAATACTATTGTTTACGATCATGACAACGTCGGCGGCATTGATGACTCCGTCTTCATTGGCATCTGCTTTCGAAAGAACGAAGTTACCAGAGGGAGAAGGCTTACCCATGAGGTAGTTCACCACCTCGATGACATCATTGGCATCGATGGTGCCGTCATTATTGGCGTCACCCATCTTGATAGGAATGGTGGGAACAGGCTCGAAGGTAAACTTCTTCAGGTTGGCCAGGGGCCACGACTGCTCGGCAGTACCACCCTTCAGCGACACGTTGCCGTTTTCATAGAGAAATTCCGGCATCTCATCGAACAGCACCTCTACTGTGGTGCCGTCCTTCAGCCAGACGATAATCTTACCGTCCTTCTGGACGTCTTGTGCCCACGTCCCTATGGAACAGAGCACGGCCAGGAGCAACGTCACCGCTATCCTTGCCAGAAAGGTTCTTTTAATTGTTAGCATAATACATACTTTTTTAAGTTATACAATAAGTTTATTTTTTAGACAAATTAAGGTACAGTAATCCACTAAGATTGGAATTGGCCATAAGAAATTAGCCAGTTTTCTTCTTTTCTGTCTCCCCCGGACTCTTTGGTACGCCCTCTGAGAAGAGACGGCGCAGACCCTGCTCATAGGCACGAAGGGCTTCCGTACCCTTACGGGTGATACGGCAGATGGAACGGGAGGCAGGACCACTGCCACTCTTGTCCATCTGCAGATAGCCAGCCTCCTGCAACGTCTTGATCTGGATGCTCAGATTACCACGTGTGGCACCGGTAATTTCACACAGATACATGAAGTTGGCACTCTCCAGACTATCGAGGGCCACCATGATTTTCAGCCGCAGTTCGTTGTGCAGCAATGGATTGATAACAGGAAACTTAAATGCCATAGTTCTTGACGTATTTATTAAACATGTGTCCTGGGATGATCAGGGTGATGACGGTGACAAGGGCTGTAATGAGCAATTGCCACGGCCAGAGGTCACCCTGGAAGAAGAGACTGACGAAGGAGAGCGCCGTGCCGACAATGCCGCACACCGTCTTGGGACGGAAACGCAGGATGACACCCGTGAGGAAACAGCCAAAGCCAACGAGAATCCCCTGGAATGTGCAGTAGAGCATCTCGAAGACACCAGCAAACCCCATCGTGGCCCCGCCAATACAACTGACGAAACCGACGAAGATCCACATATAGAGAATGACCTTCGCATCCAGCGAGCGGTTGCCTGTGCGGTCATAATCCTTGCGCAGGAAATGAATCATCAGTGGCGCCCCCACCAAAGGGATGCCCATCCAGATCCAGTTACACCAGTTCTCCTTCCACAACATCAGCGCAGCAAACTCTATAAGCAAGAAAAATGCCGTCGGGTATCCCCAGACAAGAAAAAGGTTCTCGCCCGTCGGTACCCTGTGGCCATAAACCTCGCCACGCATTCGGCTGATGATATCGAGTTCGGCAGTAGTCATAAACGTCCGTTATTGATGGTACAAATATAGTGTTTATTTTTTAGACTACAAAATTCTTCATCACCCTTTTATAGAATATTAACTAAACCTTATGAATGATGATGGGGCTTTTTTATTACCTTTGTGCCATGACAACAGAAGAACAGCAAAAGAAGGACGAGTTCTATATGCAGCGGGCCTTGGACGAGGCACGACAGGCATATAAGGAGGGAGAAATTCCCATCGGGGCGGTGGTGGTGTGCAAGGACCGTATCATCGCCCGTGCCCACAATCTGACGGAAACACTCTGCGACGTGACGGCCCATGCCGAGATGCAGGCCATCACCTCGGCAGCCAATCTCTTGGGCGGCAAGTACCTGACGGAATGTACACTCTACGTCACGGTGGAGCCTTGTGTCATGTGTGCCGGTGCCATCGGCTGGGCACAGATCCCACGTATCGTCTACGGCTGTCTCGACGAGAAACGGGGCTATCATGCCTATGCCCCCAACGCCTTGCATCCTAAGGCAACAATAACTGGCGGCATCCTCGAGGAGGAATGCCGCCAGTTAATGCAGGATTTCTTTCAGCAGAAGCGTTAGGGTAGCCAGATGATTCTCGGCGGGGCGGGATGCCACCATGCTTCCCCACTACCCCATCGTGTCCGCGACTTGTAACTCCATACCGTTGGCTTGTGCTGGTGGTCGAAAGCCACGAACTCCTCATAAGTCGGCATCTTGTCAAGTCCCAATTTCATTACCTTATTATATATAGCCTGTCGACTGGGCGCATTGAAAGGGGCATTGTTAGAACGCATCATACTCTCCTGCGTCGGACGGTACACGCCCTTGTAGAATGTATAGCCACCCTCGTAGGTGCTGATCTGCTCGTTGGCAAACTCGGGATCGTAAATAAACTGCGTCCAGATGACCTTCGTGGAGTCTTTCTCCGAATCGACATTCATAAACCACGACCATTTCTCGTGCAGTTCCTTCAGACGTTTGATTTCATCGTCGGTAGCGGAGCCTTCCGTAGAGCGCACATACTCGTCGGCCAGTTTAGCAAAGCCGTGACCGACAGCCTCGTGCGTCAGCACCTGACGGAACGATTCACTCTTCAGACTGTCGATGACAGGACAAAGGGCAATGGCATAGTTGTATTCCCGCTTATTACTGCCCATCATATAGGTGACGCCCCGACTGATATTGGTATTTAGGATGACCACTGCCAAGGCATTCACGGAGTCAATGTGCTCCACCTTCTTGACATATTTCATCACGGCCTTGGCATTCACCTCTATCCCCATCGTCCGATGGTCAGGGATGGTTCCAAAAGCCGTCGAATCGGAGCCTACGAACCTGTTACGGGCAGAGACTGCTGTTACCTGATAGACATTGAAATAGTCGCGCAACGACTTGATGGGTTCCTCGCTGAAGAGATTCTCCATCGCCTGTCGCATTGTACGGGCATAACTGCTGTCGGCTATCTCCTGATCAATGAAGCCATCACCCATCAGGACGATGGGGATACCTTTACCCTCAGTGGCCTTGTTCAGGAGTTCCACCTTCCCGTCCTGGGAATAATCCACCGACTGATAGTCGTTGTCGGCACCCTCCTGATAGAGGAACAGCGTGTCGAGTCCGAGCGGTTGACCGGTCTTGCCTTCCATAGCGATAATAATGGCACCGTCACGGGCATCCTTAGAGGTATTGGCCTGCACCATCAGATTCTTAAAGGCATATTGCTTCTCTTCCCGGGTCTTTGCCTTTTCTTCGTCTTCAACCTTCACCCAGTCCATCAGACCGTTGCTGGCATACGCCGACATGAGGTTTACATCCACGTTCGTCCTGAAAGTCGGTACGATGACGGTGTCTTTGGCTGACAGATGGAACTCTTTTTGATCGAAGATGACATATTCGTCACGCTGTTTCACAGAGACGGTCTTCTGCGTACCACCCGACTCGATGGTCAGGTTCGCAACACGCGGATTACCCGTGCGGTTGGTGGCAGTTGTCGAGAGGGTAATAGTATTGGCTCCAGCCTCACCGTTCTTGGGTGAAAAGGTCAGCCACTTGGCTTCACAACTCGCCTTCCATGAACTGGTTGTATGAAACTGGATATCGGTACTCTGGTTTGTCACCGAGTACAGTTCCGCAGTCCCACTGGCAGATATAGTGATGCTGCCTGTCTCTTCTTCAGAGCAGGCAGCCACTATCAGTGCGGTCAGTACCAGACTGACACAAATTAAACTACTATTTCGCCACCTTCTTGCCATCCTTGATATAGATGCCCTTGCGGAGAGCCGAAGGATTGGTGCCAAGGTTGTGACCCTGGAGGTCGTAGATGCGAGGAGATGTAGCGGGGTGATACGTCACAGGCGTGATACCTGAGGCGGTATAGTCTGTCAGTTCTATCTTACCGTCAGCACCCTTCACTAACTTTGCCTGGCATTTTACACCACCATAATAGCGCATCGGTGAGATGTGTGATTCATAAAGGCCCTGTGAGGCCAGTGTGACGATATACGTACCGGGTTTTATTTCGTCGTCCTTCAGGTAACAAATGGTCTCCTGACCATATTGATTACGATCCTCGTTATTGAAGACGAAACCATAGTACATTTCTATGGCGCCACCATCTTTCTCATCCTCCGTGTCATAGAGTATATAGTGGAAACTATCATCATCCACGCCATTGGTGTTCTCCAAGGCTACAATGAGTTTTCCCTTGAAGTAACGGTAGTTGTAGTTGTAGATGCCACACGCATGCAATACCAGTGAATCCTTATCAATGGAGAAATAACTGAGGGTGTCGGTTATCCAGACCGTTTGTTCCTCTGTGCCTTCTGCAGGTGTCTGCGTAGGATTGAAATTATAGATCATCTGACTATGGAAACTGAAATTGCCGTGCTGCTTGGCTTCTTTTCCAGGCAATAGCACGTTAAAGTCGAAATAACCGTCGCAGATGCCACTCCATCCCCAGTTCACATACACCTTGCCATCGGCATCGAGGCCATGGAACACAAAGGCATGACCTGAAGAGCCGTCATCCGGCATTCCACAATAGAGTATCGGACGCTTGTTGAGCAACTCGTTGTAGATCATATCCTCCCACTCTGAATCAGAAAAGAATACACGGTACATCGCACGCAACGACAAGGAGTCGTATTTGAGATGGTGAATCAGACCACTGGCACAATCCGTCAGTGATGCGCCACCATAATTGATCGTGTATGTCATATTACAAGCAGCACCGACATCGGCCATTAACGTAGAAACAGCCTCTACCTCGGGGGTCATGTCGGTCATATTGTTGGCATAGCGATCCTTCATGTTCGCCCAGTCGTAAACACCTTCAATGGTCTTTGTTCTGGGTAACTTGTCTTTGGTATACTTTGCGACGCCCTCACCCTGTTCCGGATAGTTGTAATACTTCATGATCTGGGCGGCAGCAGTAGCCACACAGCCTGTGGGGTAATAACTGGTACCCGTCTTCGGACATTTCAGGTTGAATGGTGTGCCCTGATCCCACTTCGTGGTGAGGAAAGGCTCCACCGCCATGGGAGAGCGGGTTGTATACCATTCATTCGTCTCCAGTCTGCGCTGCATCGACTTGTTGGCTTCCGTCAGCCACCATCTGAAGCCATCCGGCAGATTCTTCATGTCGATGGCTGTGGCAGATGTTCCGAGCACAGCGGGGAAAGTATTGTCACGGCTGACAACTACGAATCCGCGTCCCTCGGCACTGTATAAGGAGAGATGACTGTCTTTCAACTCCAGCGTCAAATTCTTGGCAGTTAGTGCAGTTCCTCTCGATGTCGCCTTGAACAGTTGCTGACTGGCAATGGCCCGCATCTGAGACTCAGTCCTGTCAGAAGCATAAGTGGCTACCACAAGGATAGCCACTAATGCATATAGTGTGAATACACGCTTCATCATATTACGGATTCACTACGAAATAATCCAAAGCAGATCCGAATGAACCGGCAGATACCGTATACTCAAAGCAGAAGACATAGGTCGTAACACCGTCCTCGTCGACATCAACGAACGAAGGAGCATCGCTACTGCGGTTGGCAGAGATCACACCATAGTCAGGATGAACGTAGGCTGTTGCGAAAGCCGACTGAAGGACACTGATGTTTCCCTCCTCATCCACCTTGAAGGTGAAGGTCTCATCCATTGCAACATGCTGGAAACGATAGGTGTCGAGCATCGGTGAGTACTCCAGAACAATATTCTCTTCCTCGGTCTCCCAGAACTCAGAGAAGTAGGTTCCGGTCTTGAAGGGAGCATAGTCCTCCTTCTGGATGTTGATGTTCAACTCAGGTACGCCGTTTGTCGGTGCCTTATAAGGACTTGTGTACTCCTCGGGGATAGAGAGGCGCAGATGTAGGTCTGTGAAAGGCTTAGCCTCGCTGTTCACCTGAATAGTAACCTCTGTCTCAGTCTCACCGGCTGCAAACTCTGCAGTTGCGGGTACGGTGAGCATCGGAGACACCTGAATTTGCTTCAGAGGTACAGAGAGTGCGCCCGAAGCGTTGCTACGACCCAGTGTGATGGTGAAGCTGGTTGCCTCCAGACTGACTGTCTGGTTACCCTGGTTCGTGAAGTACACGTCATTGCTACCTGCAGCCTTGCCGGGTGTAAAGTCATCGTCATCGCTACATGATGCGAGACTCAGGCTCGTCAGAGCCATAGCGGCAAACAGGAATATTTTGTTGATCTTCATAACTCTTAACTTTTTTACTTTTATACAATTATATCATTAGTCTGTTACACCGTCGCGCAGTCCAGGATTCTGATCCTGTTTGGGCTGAGTGCCACCGGTGTTATTGACAATAGCAGCATTCGCGTTGGTCTCGCTGTCGCTGAAGCGCATCAGCAACCAGGGATCATCCGGATCAATGTTGAAGCGGAAGGCATCAGGCACGTTGTTGGTGTCATCGTGGAAACGAACAACCGGCTTATGCAGACGGTTTGCGTCAGCCATGAAGAAACCTTCGCCCCAGAGTTCTATACGACGCTGATACCAGATCTCGTCAGCCAGTGAACGGTTCTGAGCCGTAGAACTGTATTCCGGATCACGGTAGGTCTTCACGAAGTTCTCGAGAATCTGACGGGCCTGGTCCTCACTGCCACTCTTGGCAAGCCCCTCAGCCTGTATCAGGATCATCTCCTCAACACGCATCAGAGGGAAGTCGTTGCTGTTCATGGTGTTACCAATACCTCTCTTCATACCGAACTTCACGTTGGTGTAAGGTGTGAAACTCTCTTTCACGTCCTCGATGAGCAACGGAGAGATATCGTCGCCAGTGACACCGTCCCATGAGATAGTGCTCAGCAACGGAGAGTGCAGGTTGGCATCAACCCACCAGCCCTTACGGACATCAGTAGCAGGAATCTTGTCATAAAGCATAGAGTTGATCATAGCGTAGCAGGCAGCACCGGCTGTATAAGCACTAGCAGAGAAACTTGACAGCCAGGAAGCGCTGGTAGCATAGCGATCCTGAGCCTGGTCATCGGTGAGGATGATACCCCAGATCCAGTTGTGATCGTCAGCATTGACGAAAGTCGGTGTAGAAACCTCTTCGATAGTAGCAGGCTCGTAACCTTCCATAGCCTTGGCAGCGTCGGCAGCAGCATCAGCCCACTTACCCATATAGAGGTTAGCACGGGCACGGATACCGTAAGCCACGTTGATGTTGATACGAGACTTGTTCTCACGTGCGGTACCCAACACGCTGATAGCGTCGTTCAGGTCGCTCATGATCAGGTCGTAGCACTCCTGTACAGAAGCACGGGGGTTGTTGGCGGGATCAGGGGTATCAGGTGTCACAATAGGCACACAGGGATCGTTCTGGTGACCCTGATAGTTGAACTGGAAGTAAGGCACCAGGTTCAGATAGTCAAAGGCACGAATGGCCTTAGCCTGAGCCACCTTGTTCTTGTTCGAAGCATCTTCAAACTCACCCAGTGAACTGATCAGGTCGTTGGCAATCTTAATCTGATTGTAAACGATGGCATAGCGGATATAGGGGTTAGCGTAGTTCGGTGTACGTGATGTATACTCACCGCATACAGAGAACCAGTTGTAACCACTGTTCGGATAGATGTAGTCAGCACCCTCAGCATCCTGAGAGAGGGCAGCCATAACGAAACCAAAGTCATCAGCACGGCCACGGCCTGTACCAAAGACGCCGTAAGGCTCACCCATCATGTTGAACATACCGGCAAAGGTTGCATCCACACGAGTGGGAACAGCAGCGTAGGTTTCAGTCAACTGGCCCTGAGTAATCATGCCGCCTTCAGGATCCTGCTTGTTCACATCGTCACAAGCAGAAAGTGTCAGCGCGCCAGCAATTGCAAGGATTGATATTTTATTAAATTTCATAATCTTTACTATTTAACCTTTTTACTTTTATACCATTAGAATGTCACCGTCAGACCTGCAGTGATAGTACGCATTGAAGAGTAAGAGTTCGTATTCAGACCGGAACCGCTGGTGTAACCACCGATACCGAGTGAGTAGCGAGGATCAAGACCCTTACGCTTTGACAATACGAACAAGTTCTCACCTGCAACATAGATACGCAGAGAGGTCAGCGTCAACGGAGCAATCAGTTTCTTCGGGAAAGTGTATCCCAGCGTTGCATTGTTCAGACTCAGATAGTTTGAACTGATCTGGAAACGGTCAACAGCACTCTGACCTACCTGGGTGTCACCATCGAGACGAGGCACATCGGTGTTCGGGTTCTCAGGTGTCCAAGCATTCAGGGCATCCTTGTGCCAAGCCTGACCAGCAGATGACTGCGTGTGCATCAGGGCCTGATAAGAACCGTCGTAGATCTTACCACCCAACTGGAACTGGAACTGAGCAGAGAAGTCGAAGCCATAAGCGTTAACGGTTGTACCGAAACCACCATAAACCTTAGGCAGAACGCTACCGCAGTTGTACTTGTCAGCCTTTGAGAAATTAGAGGTTGTCAGGTCGTTACCTGTCTCATTGCCATTTGCATCCTTCTCCTTATAGTAGTACAGGGCCTCACCAGTCTCTGGGTCAACACCGGCATAACGGAACATATAAGCATCGTAGAGCGAACCGCCCTCGGTGATAATCGAAGTAGAGTACTTGATACCGTTCTCACGAACACTCTCGTCGAGTTCGTCAACAGTGTTCTTGTAGTGAGTCAGGTTCAGGTTGGCAGTCCAAGTGAGGTCTTTGTTACGGATGATTGTACCAACGACGTTGAACTCCACACCCTTATTGGTGATCTTACCCACGTTGATAGGATACTGACCTGTGGGGTTACCGGCTGACAGAGGCACGGGCTTGTAGTACAACAGGTCAGAAGTCTTACGGTTGAAGTACTCAATCGTACCACTCAGACGACCCTTGAACAGCGAGAAGTCAACACCGATGTTCCAAGCCTTCGACTTTTCCCAAGTCAGATCCTCGTTACCTTTGTACTTCAGTACGAGTGAGTAACCACTAGCATATGAAGCAGAATACTGGTCAGCATATGGCGTGAACCAACCCTCGGTAGAACTGGATACAGCGCTACCAGCGAGTTCACCGATGGCATCGTTACCCTGCTCACCATAACTGGCCTTCAGTTTCAACATATCGATCCATCTCACGTCCTTCAGGAAACTCTCCTTGGCCATTTCCCATGCTGCACCAAAGCTGAAGAAGTTACCCCAGCGGTGTCCGGGAGCGAAACGGCTCGAAGCATCACGACGATAAGAAGTGCTCACGAAGTACTTCTCCAAGTAGTCATACTGAATACGGCCGAGGAAACCCTCTGTCATATAGTTCTGAGTAAAAGAGTCCATCTGCTTGTTGTCAGAACCTGCAGAGTTACCAAGTTCACCGATATACGGGTTGAACAGGTGGTCGTTCTGGCCCCACAACAGTTGATACTTATGCTTGTACTGCTCATAACCGGCCAGCACATCCAGATGATGGGTATTGTCGGCAAAGTCAGTGCGGTAGTTAGCCAGATACTGAGTGGTCACGTTGAAGAAACGGGTATGGTCCACGTAAGCAATACCGTCCTGAGCAGCAGCACTACCAAAGGTAGATGACAAGTCGTTCTGACGAGAGTTACGTGCAGATACAGCGAGGTTAGCGCTCAGCGTCAGCCCCTCAATCGGGGTGATGACGGCAGAGAACTTACCATCGAAGTTGTCCAGATAGGTCTTGGTGCGATTCACCTCGTTGTCGCGGATAGCGTTACCAACGAAGTTTGCGCGCTTGAATGGTGTCTGGTTTGAATCGTAGACGGTACGACCTTCCTCGGTCATGATGTTACCGTTACCATCGCGAACATACAGCGGATAGATCGGGGCAATCATGTTACAGATATAGAAGATGTTACCAGACGAACCCCATGTAGAAGAATAAGAGGGACGGTTGGCATCGCGATGCGAGAAAGCCATGTTTGTTCCGATCTTCAACCACTTCTTCACCTGATAGTCAACGTTCAGACGAGCGGTGTAACGCTGCATGTCTGAATTGTTCACGATACCGCCATCCTTCAGGTAACCGGCACTGGCGTAATAGTTCAGTTTTTCGGTCACACCGCTGAAACTGACGTTATACTCCTGACGGAATGAATTGTGGAAAGCCTCATCATACCAGTCATCGGGTGTATAGTAGTATGAATTGATCACATTGCCTTCTTCGTCATACACGTTGTGCTTGTAGCCCAGAGTAGCATTGGGGTTCAGACGCAGGTTTGTACCAACCAGGTTCTCACCCTCAGGAACAGTGAAGATCTGGTAACCAGTACCACCGTTGTTCTGATCGTAGATGTTCTTATTGGCAAAAGCGTAGGCTTCTTCTGCGGTCTTACCGTTGTAGATCTGCGAGTTGTAGAGTTGTTTGAACAGTGTCTCATAATACTGTCCGGGGTTGTCGATCACGTCGTACTGCGGAATCAGACGGCTGTTAGAACCCCACTTGGCATCGAACTTGATCTCTGCATCCTGGTTACGACCCTTCTTGGTGGTAATCAGCACAACGCCGTTGGCACCACGGGCACCGTAGATGGCGCTGGCAGAAGCATCCTTCAACACAGTCATTGACTCCACATCGTTCGGGTTGATGGAGTTCAGGGCACCATCGAAAGGCATACCGTCGAGCACGATCAGCGGGCTGTTACCTGCTGACATAGAACCGATACCACGCACGCGGATGGTAGGACTGCTACTGGTCGGGTCACCATTGGTGTTGATAATCTGCACACCAGGAGCGGCACCAGCAAGGGCGTTTGCAACGTTAGAAGACACATGGGCCTCAATGGCTTTGGCATCCACCTGAGTAGCCGATCCGGTAAAGGCCGACTTCTTCTGAGTACCATAAGCCACGACGAGCACCTCGTCAAGGGCAGCAGCGTCGCTCTTCAGGAACACACGCATGTTGTTCTTGGCAGTTACAGTTTGACTCTCATAACCCAGATAAGAAATAGTCAACTGGGTCTTACCTGCAGGCAAGGTCAAATTAAACTTACCATTGATGTCAGTCAACATACCTGTACTGGTCCCATCCACCTTTACGGCTGCACCGATAATCGGCTGACCGTCTTCCTGGGAGTAGACCGTACCGGAAACCTTTGTCTGTGCGAACATACTTCCTGCACAAAGGAAGAAGCTCACCATTAACATCATTAGTCTTTTTTCCATAAATCTCTCTCTTTTTTGTTAATTAATTAATATATTAATGTATAAATAATGTTCACGTACATCTATTATATAAGCATACACTGCGGACTGACGGGCTACCGTTTTGTCCCTTTTTTGACAATTTCAGTCTGCAAAAATAGTGCATAACTTCCTAAAAAACGAATAATTTTATAAAAAAGTTACATTTCACCCTCATTTTTTAACATTTTGCCCGTTTGGGTTGATGAATACTACTCAAAAAGACAAATAAAAATCGGGTGCTGTTGGGCACCCGATTATCTGGACTTGACTTTCCTTTAATCCACTTCTACTACCAGATACTTACTCGTTGACCAGAAGAGTTGCGGGTCAGTGATGCGGAGCACATACTGTTTCTTGGCATCACGCTGCAGCGTGTAGGCATTCGTCGGATGAGACGTCAGGATTTTTGCTGACTTGCTGTAAAGTTTGATCTCCTTGTCGATGCGGATGTCAATCTTGGTGAAATAGCCCTGATCGAAGTCCTTCTGGAGCAGTTTGGTCTTGCTGAACAATCCATCCTTTGAAAGAATATTATGCTCTTTCAGTTCCTTTCTGGTACCAAAGACAAACCAAGCGGTGTTCAACTGCTTGTCCTGCTGACTGATGGTCTGACTCTTCTGTGAACTCTCCTCGGTGAGGTTCTCTACACTGCTATTCAGGTCGGCCACCTGTTCATCGAGTTCAGCGATATGGATATCCTTCTTGTCCAGTTCCTCACGAAGAGCCTGCAACTGACGGTCTTTCTCCTCCATCTGCTGTGTCAGGTTCTCCACGATCTTCTTCAACTGCTCACTCTTGACACTACCCTCGCGCACCTGCTGCTTCAGTTTGTTGATGAGTTCCTTGTTCTGTTGCATCGTCGACTGGATGAACTGCATATTCTCACGGATACGTTGGGCACTGCTGGTCCCCTCACCCTGCTTGGCGAGCGTCACACGGCTCTGGGCCTCTGTAATCTCACGGAAACCTTCCTCGATATCGCTGAAGGTGGTCATCATGTCAGTAATCTCACTCTCCTTCTGGGCAATGATCTGATTCAGAGAGTCACGCTGCATCTCGGCAGCGAGTCTGGCTTGTTTCGCTCCGTCAGTACAACTGGCGACTGCCATTGCACAAACGGCAAAAATCATTAGTTTCTTCATAATTTATTTATTTAATTAATACTATTCATTCTTCATTATTCATTCTTGCCCGCCAGGACGATGACAATCTCGCCTTTCGGTGCATGTTCCTTGAAATGGGCTATCATCTCCTCTAATGTGCCACGTACACTCTCCTCGTGAATCTTGGAGATCTCGCGACAGACGCTCACCTGACGATCGGCGCCAAAGACCTCGGCAAACTGTTCCAGCGTCTTCACCAGTCGGAAAGGCGACTCATAGAAGATCATCGTACGCGTCTCGTCCTTCAGCGAGAGGAGTTTTGTCTGACGACCTTTCTTCTGTGGCAGGAAACCTTCGAAGGCGAAACGGTCGCAAGGCAGTCCACTCGACACCAAGGCTGGCACGAAAGCCGTAGCCCCAGGCAAGCACTGTACCTCTACCCCAGCCCTGACAGCCTCGCGGACCAGAAAGAACCCCGGATCGCTGATGCCTGGTGTTCCGGCATCGCTGATCAGGGCAACATTCTCACCTGCCAGCAGCCGGTTGACGATGGCTGCGGAGGTGCCATGCTCATTGAACTTATGATGCGACATCAGCGAGTTCTTAATCTCGTAGTGCTTCAGCAGGATACCCGATGTCCGGGTATCTTCCGCCAGCACCAAGTCCACCTCCTTTAATATCCGGATGGCACGGAATGTCATATCTTCCATATTCCCGACGGGGGTCGGTACAATATACAATATGCCCATAACAATCGGCAAAATTAGCCTAAATAATTATAACAGACAAAAAAAACACTAAAAACTTTGCAATTTTTAAAACGTATTTGTAATTTTGCAGAAAATATAACGCAAATGACAGGAAATATTGCAGGAGAGTCACACCGTCCCGGAAGAATTGAAGTGGTGTGCGGTTCGATGTTCTCGGGTAAGACGGAAGAGCTCATCAGAAGACTCCGTCGGGCGCAGTTTGCCAAGCAGAAAGTGGAGATTTTCAAACCCGCCATCGACGTGCGCTATTCCGAGGAGGACGTAGTGAGCCATGACCAGAAACATATCCAGTCGACACCCATTGACTCATCGGCAAGCATCCTGCTGTTATCATCAGACATCGACGTGGTAGGGATTGACGAGGCACAGTTCTTCGACATGGGATTGGTGGATGTCTGCAACGAACTGGCCTATCGGGGCGTGCGTGTCATCATCGCCGGTCTCGACATGGACTACAAGGGGATTCCCTTCGGACCGATGCCTGCCCTCTGTGCCATTGCCGACGAGGTGACGAAGGTACACGCCATCTGCGTGAAGTGCGGCAACCTGGCCTACGTCAGTCACCGTACCGTTCAGAACGACAAGCGTGTACTGCTTGGAGAGACGCAGGAATACGAGCCGTTATGCCGGGATTGTTACCAAAAAGCACTCGAAAACGAAAAATCATCCGAATAAATTTGGCGGATTCAAAAAAACATAAGGTCGATCCGTTAGCTCAGTCGGTAGAGCACAACACTTTTAATGTTGGGGTCTTGGGTTCGAGCCCCAAACGGATCACAGGATAAGAGGTCTTCACGACCTCTTATTTTGTTATAAGATTCGCGATAGCCTCAGGTTGGAGCGTGAGGACGGGCTTGAAATCGTCGCTCTGCATATAAGCAAGGATGGCCTTGCGCATCTGACGGGCCACCAAACGATGCTCCAAACCGTTGGAGATGTCCATCGTGGTCATCAATAATTTTCCTTTCAACACATTAGCCTCCACCAGCATACCGAGTTTCCGGCAGGTCTGCGGTTGGTCGATGGGTTGGATGGGCGACAGATAATCCTTGGGGAGTGCCGCCAGGTCCATTGCCTGTGCCTCGTCCAACAGTTCCTGCCAGTTGCGGTTGGCCCACGTGTCGGTGGGGAAATCATATTTAAAGAGCGGATGCGACTGTTCGATATAGGTTCCCAACGCTTCACGACTGTTCTGTCGGACGCTTCCCTTAGCCTGCAGCAAAACCTTTCCGCCTTTCTTCAGCACATCTAATACCTGGGCGTTGAGCGTATCGGTGACACAGATATTTTCCGGCACTTTCACCGTTTCTACACTGTCTGTCGGATAGACCCAGAAGTCCCACTGGTTTTTTAACTTCCCTGCCACAGCCACTACCAACGATAGTTTTGTCGGTTTACTGATACCCTCCAATGGGAAACGGACCGTCCCAGCCGGGACGTTCTTTGCCACAGGGATATTCCCTACAGACAGGACACCTCCTGATATTACCTTCATACTGTCGTCTGAAATATAAAAGGCGTTGCGCACGTTCTGGATCTCACCGTACATGGCGTTATACACTTCGACAGGCACTATCAACGAGTCTGTGTTGGCATACACATATTTCGGAAACTTTGCCAACGTAACCACAGGCGAACAGAACGATCTCCACTCTTCCGCACCAACAAATGGAGTGAATGATGGCAGCAGGAAACCGGCCTTGTCCTTGTCACGGAGATTCTGCTCTATCTCGTCTTTATAACGGAGCCTCTGCTGTTGACCACTGGCCATCATAAACAACTCCGTCTGTTGGGCCATCCCGTTGTCGCGCAATCTGTCACGCACCTCCTTGGAATCAGGGAAGGTGGGCCACAACCCCAGTTCCTGGATTTTCTGGCTGAGTGCATTGTAAGGTGTAAGCATCATCAGCGAGGGGTGATGGCCGTAGGTTTCCATGATTTGTCGCATCTCTTCCTCGTCGCAACTGTCGGGCTGCAGATAAAAACCAATCTTATCAGCGGCGGCAAAGGCGGCTTCCGGTGGACAGTAGCCACGGAATCGCATATAGTTGAGTCCATATTCCTCGTACTTCTTGAAGATGTCCGTCCATGTTTCTTCATCCATCGGGGGATAGCCCGTCTCAGAGAAACGGCTAGCGTCTTCCACGATACCATGCACCCACATCGGACAGTCGTTGATCTGAAGTTGTCCGTCCTTAACGGAAAATGCGCGCATGCCAAAAGTCTTCTCCTGATAGTCGTCGCCAAAGAACAGACTCATACTGTAAAGTCTGGGACGGAACGCATCCCACAAGAACACCTCATTGCCCAGGAAAACATCACTGGACACTTGGCGGCCTGTTAAATAAAAGCCCCATCCAATAGGTACCTGATCTTCGTGGCCCACCTGCCGGATATCTCCATATACCGCATAATTCTCTATGTCACGTCTGGTACCATCGACTTTCACCGTCAGATGAGCCTGTCCCGTCGACAGGTCCGGTTCGATCTTCCACTTATCGATATAGAGCCGCCTCGACTGTGCCTTCAGTCCCATCAGTCCCACGATACCTTTGTTGACACAAATCACGATCTTGTTGCGTTGCCCAGGTAAAAGATAATCCGAAATCACATACTGATGGGGTATGGAAGGCGACGACTGACGCCCAACTTCCTGACCGTTTACGTAAAGTGTCGTCTCTCCAAGCGGACGCTCCAGAAAGAGAGTGATGCGCTGTTTCTCCCATGTCTGTGGCACATACACGTTTTTCCGGAACCACACTTTCTCATTCGTCGATACCGATCCTGGCAGCACGACAAAGTCGTTGTACTGTGTGGAGTCACCGACGGAGCACTCCCATTCTCCCGTCAGTTCGATGGTTTCATGTGCCAAAGCCGTCAGTCCAAACAACAGATAAAATGCGAAAAACAGCGATCTTTTCATCATCGTTTCCTTGTGATTCATCTTTCAGAGATTGAACCGGCGACCTCATGATTATGAATCATGCGCTCTAACCAGCTGAGCTATCCCGCCATCATCTTGTTAAGCGGGTGCAAAGGTACTACTTTTTTATTAACTACCAAAATTTTTCGGGAAAATATTTTTTATTTCGAAGAATTTTTGTACTTTTGTAGCGAAGATTTCATATCTAAGACGTCAATGACTAACCAAAATGCTTATGGCAAAGCAGAGAATAGACATAGAATACCCTCTGACAACAGAGTCGCCCAACATCGTTTGGGAACAGATCAGTAGTGCGCACGGCCTGGAAAGATGGCTCGCCGACCACGTGACGGAAGAAGACGGTGTCTTCGTCTTTACGTGGGGGGAGCCTTGGACAGAGCAGGACATTAGGCGCGCGAACCTTATTGAATATGTAAAATACGACCATATCCGTCTGCAATGGGATGAAGACGAGGATGAGGGAGACGGTATCTATTGGGAGATGCGTATCGAGAAAAGCGACCTGACAGGGCATCTGAACCTGCTTATCACTGATTTTGCCGACGATGACGACGTTGACGGTCTGAAGATTCTCTGGGAGAGTAACCTCGACCGCCTCCACCGTGCCAGCGGACTTTAGCAACTTTTCACTTAAAAAATGAATGCTATTCGGGATTTTCTTCGTACCTTTGCACGCTGATTATGTTCCGAATTAAAAAGTTAGACATATTCATCACCAAGCAGTTCGCGCTGTTGTTTGTGGGAACTTTCTTCATCTGCCAATTCGTGCTGATGATGCAGTTTCTATGGCGTTATGTCGACGATCTGATTGGAAAGGGTCTGACGCTCGACGTGTTGGCTCAGTTCTTCTGGTACATGGGTCTGATGCTGATGCCCCAGGCCTTCCCCCTCGCCATCCTGCTCTCCTCGCTGATCACTTTCGGTAACCTGGGCGAAAGCAGTGAGTTGACGGCCATCAAGGCAGCAGGCATCTCACTGTTACAAACCTTCCGGCCACTGATTATCATTGCCATCCTGATGACACTCGTTTCTTTCTATTTCCAGAATGTCATCGGCCCCCAAGCCAACCAGTCGTTCTACCAGTTGTTGCTGGGCATGAAGCAGAAGAGCCCTGAACTGGAAATTCCCGAGGGCAGATTCTACGACGGTATCCCTGGCTCGAACATCTACGTGCAGAAGAAAGACCTGAAAACGGGTATGCTCTACGGTATCATGATCTACCGGATGACGGGCAGTTACGAAGATGCTGCCATCATCTTGGCCGACTCTGGCATGATGCAGTCAACGGCAGAAAAGAAACACCTGTTACTGAGTCTCTATAGCGGCGAGTGGTTTGAGAATATGCGTTCGCAGGATCTGGCCAATAGTGCCGCCGTTCCCTACCGTCGTGAGACATTCTCCACCAAAAAGATCGTGCTCGACTTCGACGGTGAGTTCAGTCTGGCCGACGTGGCCGATATCGCCGGTGATGCCCGAGCCAAAGGACTCAGCAAGATTCTGCACGACATCGACTCCATCAAGGAGTATAACGACAGCGTAGGCCATGCTTTCTATGCTGAGGCCATGCGCTATAACTACCGTAGACCACAGTTAGACAAAAAGGACTCGCTGAAATCCATTCAGGAAGCAGCATCAGACAAGACCAACTACGACTCCATCTATAGTAAGTTAAAGAACAGTGACAAGCAGACGGCCCTCACGTTTGCACTGAACAATTTGCAGATAGCGATGTCGGACATCGAGTTCAAGAGCGAATATGCCAAGGCCCTGCACAGACGGACAAGGACCCACCAGATTGAAGCCATCAAGAAATTCACGCTCTCACTGACATGTATCATTTTCTTCTTTATCGGAGCACCGTTAGGAGCCATCATCCGCAAGGGAGGACTGGGTGTGCCCGTCATCGTGTCCGTATTGGTGTTCATCGTCTACTATATCCTCGACAATACCGGCTACAGGATGGCCCGTGAAGACGAATGGACTGTCGGCTTCGGCATGTCCATCTCCACTGTCGTGCTCACGCCACTCGCCGCCTTCTTCACCTACAAGGCCAATAACGATTCGGTGGTCTTCAACATTGACCTTTACAAACAGTTGGCCATGAAGATACTCGGCATGCGTACCAAACGTTACATCTACCGTAAGGAGGTGATCATCGAAGATCCGAAGTATCTGGAGGATGCCCATACACTGGAAAGTATCAACAGCGACATCTACCGTTACTCGAAGGAGCATAAACTGTTGCACTGGCCGAGTCCCATCAAGGTATTCTTCAAGGAAGGCAACGACCAGCGCATCGAGGAGATCAATGAGCAGTTGGAAGCCGCCATCGAGGATCTGAGTTACTCGACCGACAAGGTCATCCTAGCAGAACTCAACAACTACCCCGTCGTATCGCCCAACGCCCACACCCGTCCGTTCCGTCGTAAGTGGCTCAATATCATCACCGGTCTGGTGCTGCCTGTAGGCATTATCATGTATATCCGCATGATCCGCTTCCGTCTGCGACTCTACAAGGACCTGCGCACCATCCGCCACACCAGCGACAGGATTATATCCCATATATATAATAATAAGGTATAAGGAAAATGGAAGAATTCAAACTCAATACCATCGCAGAAGCCATCGACGACTTCAGACAAGGCAAGTTCGTCATCGTCGTGGATGATGAGGACCGCGAGAATGAAGGCGACCTGATCATCGCTGCCGAGAAGATTACGGCCGAGAAGGTGAACTTCATGCTGAAAAACGCACGAGGCGTACTCTGCGCCCCCATCACGATGAACCGTTGCGCGGAACTCGACCTGCCCCATCAGGTACAGGACAATACCTCGGTATTAGGCACGCCCTTCACCGTCACAGTCGACAAACTGGAGGGTTGTACGACGGGCGTTTCTGCCCACGACCGTGCCGAAACCATCAAGGCCCTCGCCGACCCCGCCTCTACTCCACAGACTTTTGGGCGTCCGGGACATGTGAACCCCCTCTACGCCCAAGAGAACGGTGTCCTGCGCCGTAGCGGTCATACAGAGGCGACCATCGACCTCTGTAAGATGGCCGGACTCTACCCTGCCGGTGCCTTGATGGAGATCATGAACGAAGACGGTTCCATGGCCCGTCTACCACAACTATTGGAGATGGCCAAGGAGTGGGATATGAAAGTTATCAGCATCAAGGATATGATTGCCTACCGTCTGAAGAAGGAGTCGCTTATCGAAGTGGGCGACGAGGTAGACATGCCTACCGACTACGGTCATTTCCGACTGATACCTTTCCGTCAGGCCAGCAACGGTCTGGAACACATGGCCCTCATCAAGGGCGAATGGCGGGAGGACGAGCCCATCCTGGTGCGCGTCCACTCCTCTTGCATGACAGGCGATATCCTCGGCAGCAAACGTTGTGACTGTGGCGAACAATTGCACAAAGCCATGCAGGCCATCGAACAGGAGGGCAAGGGTGTGGTCATCTATATGCAACAGGAAGGACGTGGTATCGGCCTGATGAACAAGATCGCTGCCTATAAACTTCAAGAACAGGGACTTGATACCGTTGATGCCAATGTCCATCTGGGCTTCAAGCCCGATGAGCGCGACTACGGCTGCGGGGCCCAGATGCTGCGCCACCTCGGCGTCCATAAAATGCGTCTGCTGACAAACAATCCCGTGAAGCGCGTCGGCCTGGAGGCCTACGGACTGGAGATCATTGAGAATGTCCCGATTGAAGTGACGCCCAATGAGTATAATATCCGTTATCTCAAGACCAAACAGAACCGCATGGGACATACGCTTCATTTGAAATGAAAAGTGAATAGTGAATAGTGAATAGTAAAGGGGAAAGTGTGAAAAAGATAAAAAAAATGAGGAGCGGCAGCAAATTATTCACTATTCACTATTCACTATTCACTATAATTTTTGTACTTTTGCAGGCAAATTTGTTCAATTAGCAAACAATATGGCACAATTATCCAATCGTCTGCAGCGTCTGGCACCCTCTGCCACGCTGGCTATGTCACAGAAAAGCGCCGAAATGAAAGCGCAGGGAATCGATGTGATCAACATGAGCGTAGGAGAACCCGACTTCAACACGCCCGACCATATCAAAACGGCAGCCAAGCAGGCTATAGACGACAATTATTCGCGCTATTCGCCCGTACCGGGCTATCCCGACCTTCGCAAGGCCATCGTGGCCAAGTTGAAGAACGAAAACGGACTGGACTATTCTATCAACGAAGTATTGGTATCCAATGGCGCCAAGCAGAGTGTCTGCAATACCATCATGGCATTGGTCAACGACGGGGAGGAAGTCATCATCCCTGCGCCCTATTGGGTCAGTTACCCACAGATGGTGAAGTTGGCTGGCGGTGAGCCGGTTATCGTGGAGGCCGGTTTCCAGCAGAACTTCAAGATGACACCCGAACAGTTGGAAGCCGCCATCACGCCGAAGACGCGTATGCTGATCCTCTGTTCGCCGAGCAACCCCACGGGAAGTGTCTACAACAAAGAAGAACTGAAAGCGCTGGCGGATGTCATCCTGGGCCACGACGACCTCTTCGTGCTCGCTGATGAGATCTACGAGCACATCAACTATATCGGCAAGCATGCGTCCATTGCCCAGTTCCCGGGCATGAAGGAGCGTTCCATCATCGTCAACGGTGTATCGAAGGCTTATGCCATGACGGGCTGGCGCATCGGTTATATCGCTGCCCCCGAATGGATTGTGAAAGGCTGTAACAAACTGCAGGGCCAGTACACCAGTGGTCCGTGCTCCGTCAGTCAGAAAGCCGCCGAGTTTGCCTATATCTCCAGTCAGGAGTGCGTCGAGGAGATGCGCCAAGCCTTTGAGCGCCGGCGCGACCTCATCGTGAAACTGGCTAAGGACATCCCTGGCCTCGAAGTCAACAAACCCGAGGGTGCTTTCTATCTGTTCCCGAAGTGTAGCAGTTTCTATGGGAAGAGCGACGGGGAGACCACGATTAACAATTCGACCGACTTCGCCATGTACCTGCTCGAGAAAGGTCATGTGGCAACTGTGGGTGGCGATGCCTTCGGCGACCCGGAGTGTTTCCGCATGAGTTATGCAACGAGCGACGAGAACATCGTAGAAGCGATGAAACGTATCAAGGATGTAGTGGCAAAACTGCGATAAAAACAAAAAATCGAGTTAAAAGTTATTAATTCGTGCGGTAGTCCGCCGAAATTTGCTAACTTTGCCAAGTCTAAACAGTACGAACTTTTACAAACTTAATTTTATAATAACTAAAAAAAATTTCATTTATTATGGCAACAACAACAAAGGCTGCAGCCCCAGCCAAGAAAAATTCGGGCTTCCAGGGTGTTAAAGCAGCATGGATTATCCTCGTGATTTGCGCTCTTGCAGGTTATGGTGTATGGTACTTCGTTATGGGTAACCCCGACAACTTCATTGGTGGCGACCGTAGTGGTCATCCCGCAAACCTTCTCGGTACAGTGTATAAGGGAGGTTTCGTGGTAGGTCTGATCCTTACCCTTCTCTTCACCGTTATCTGCCTCGGTATCGAGCGCTACTTCGCTATCAAGACCGCTTCTGGTAAGATGAATCTGGCTAAGTTCACTGCTGAGGTAAAGAGCGCCATCAAGGCTCAGGACTTCGGTAAGGCAAAGGATCTCTGCAACAAGATGCAGGGTACTGTCGGTAACGTTGTGCTGGCTTCTATCAACATGTACCAGACCGTTGAGACCGATGACACACTGAAGAAGGCCGCTAAGATCGCTAAGATCTCTCAGGCTCACGAGGAGGCTACTCAGTTGGAGATGCCTACCCTTCAGATGAACATGCCTATGGTTGCTACCATCGTATCTCTGGGTACCCTGACCGCTCTGTTCGGTACTGTGCTCGGTATGATCG
>CACZVE010000037.1 GCA_902784565.1 uncultured Prevotellaceae bacterium | reverse complement strand
CTCCGTCTTGTGGGTACATTCCACGTAGTATCTCTCCCCGTCTCTGACGATGCGGACAGGATAGAAGCCTACGACCTTCATCAGGGCATCTTCAAGGTTGAGACGCTCAAAATGACAAGTAACGGTAAAGTCTTCCAGATCGTTATAGACGAAAGATATCTCATGGCGATCAGTAGCTGCATTCAGATCTTCAAGCACACGACTCAATGATTGAGCCTGAAAACTGCGAGTCAGTTTCTGGGCCTGAGCGATGCAAACTATTGCGCACAGCAATAGCAGAATATAATGTCTTTTCATGATGTTATCTAAGGGAATATCAAGGTTTCACAATCAGTTTGTCTTCCTCGATGGCAAGATTTACATGCTCAAAGTGATTCAAATCATCAACTACGCTTGCCAATTCATCTTTTTGCTCCCACTTATAGTAGAGGCGCACTTCATGAGCCTTGGGGTTCTGGATATCTGCCACCTTATTATAATAGATAGCGAGTTCATTGACCATCTCGTCGAGGGGCATATTCTCGAATATGCGTGTCGGAGGGATGCTGTCTGTAACCTCTGCTGGTTGGTCGATATCATCTTGTTGGCTCGAATTTGTGATCTGCGTCTCCTGAGTCGGGGATTTCAAATCCTTTCCGATATTGCTTGCGATATGAATGGCTGCGTATGCTATACCTGATAGCATCAGCAGACCTACGAAGACGGCAGCAATTTTGTAGAGTAATGTCCTCGTTCTTGCAGCAGCGGGAAGTGTCTGCGGCGTTGCTCTTGCTTTTTCTGCGAACACGGCATCTGTGGCCCGTACCATCTGCTCGTATAACTGTCGGCACTCCTCGTCAGCCATCAGTTGACGTATCTCTTCTTCGGTGTAGTGCTCTGGATGTTCCTGCATCTCTAAGAGTTGCTGTAATTTGTCTTCTTTCATAGGGCGAATCTGTTTTTGAGTTTTGTAATAGCCTGAGAGAGATGTTTATAGACGGCAGCCTCGCTGATACCTATTTGCTCCGCTATCTCGCGGTATTTCAGCCGTTCACCGTAGTGCATCTGGAATATATGGCGGGTCTGCGGTGTCAGTTCTGTCTGGATGAACTTCTGATATTGCGAGTAGTGCTCTTCCTCTTCGTCGCGGATGGCCGATTGGTGTTCAGCATCGTCTTCCATATTGTCTTCAAGAGGCAAAGCCCGTCGCATACGCTCTTGTAGTTTCATCCGTTTCAGACGGTTCAGGCACTCGAAGCGCACGCTGCTTTTGACGTAGGCAATCAGTTTCTCACCTTCAGGCAGAATGTCCGTTGCCATCAGACGTGTCATCACATCACTGACAGCATCGCGGGCATCCTCCTCGTCGTGCAACAGGATGCAGGCCTTTTGCAGCAGTTCCTCGTAATGCATGCGGTACAACTCCGCTACCGTTTGGTCTCTCTTCGGCATTTCTTCTTCCTTTTATCTATAAGACAATCAGGTTCTTGTTTTCCCAACCCTATCAAGATAGATTTTTCTGACAAAGGTACAAAAATAATCGTAAAAGCATGGCTGTGTGTCTTTTTTTTTGTAACTTTGTACCCGATATGGAAGAAGCAAGCAAGATACCACAGGAGTGGAACCAATTTTATTTGAAGGATGTGTCGTTTGTCAATATCATGACACGGCGCATCTTCAATGTGCTCATCGTGGCGAATCCTTACGATGCCTTTATGTTGGAGGACGATGGGCGCATCGATGAGAAGATCTTTGACGAGTATATGGAGTTGGGTATGCGCTACCCGCCCACCTTCACACAGGTATCTACCACCGAGGAGGCCAATCAGGTGTTGAAGACGACAGACATCGATCTGGTGATCTGTATGCCGGGTAATGCCGACAATGATGCCTTTACCGTGGCTCGTGAGGTGAAGGCAGCGCACCCGTCAATCCCCTGTGTGGTGCTGACGCCCTTCTCGCACGGTATCACCAAGCGCATTGAGAACGAGGATATGTCGGTGTTCGACTATGTCTTCTGTTGGTTAGGCAATACCAACCTCATCATGTCGATCATCAAACTGTTGGAAGACAAGATGAACATCGAACACGATATCCGTGAGGCTGGGGTGCAGATGATCCTGCTTGTCGAGGATAATATCAGGTTCTACTCCTCCGTGCTCCCGAACCTCTATAATTATATATTGGCGCAGTCGAAGCGTTTCTCTACCGAGGCACTTAACCCCCACGCGGCAGCCCAGCGTAAGCGAGGTCGCCCCAAGGTGGTGCTTGCCACCAACTACGAGGAGGCGATGGAGATTTATGAGAAGTATCATGAGAACACTCTCGGTGTCATCTCCGATACCCGTTTCCCGATGCACAGTGTTCGCGGACGACTCTCGCACGTGGAGGAGGGCGACCCCGAGGCCGGACTGAAACTGCTCCGTGAAATCCGTAAGCGCGACGAATATGTACCCCTAATCCTCGACTCGAAGGAGACTCTCAACCGTGCCAAGGCCGAGGCGGAAGGTTTCCATTTCATTGACAAGAACTCGACGAAGATGAACGTCGACCTGCACCACCTGATGGAGGAGCACATGGGCTTCGGCGATTTCATCTTCCGCGACCCGAAGACGAAGGAGGAGATTTTCCGCGTGTCGTCGTTGAAGGAGTTGCAGGATAATATCTTCAAAATACCCAACGACTCGATGCTCTACCACGTGTCGCGCAACCACATGAGCCGTTGGCTTTGTGCCCGGGCCATCTTCCCCGTGTCGGCCTTCCTGAAACATGTCACTTGGCATAAGTTACAGGATGTCGATGCCCACCGTCAGATCATCTTCGATGCCATCGTACAGTACCGAAGGATGAAGAACATCGGTGTGGTGGCAGTGTTCGACCGTTTGAAGTTCGACCATTACTCCCACTTTGCCCGTATCGGTGAAGGTTCCTTGGGAGGAAAGGGTAGGGGACTCGCCTTCCTCGACCGTATTATCAAGCGTCACCCCGAACTGAATCAGTTTGAGGGGGCTGAGGTGTCGATCCCGAAGACGGTGGTGCTCTGTACCGACTTCTTCGATGAGTTCATGGAGAAGAACAATCTCTATCCGATCGCCCTCAGCGATGCGCCTGACGAGGAGATTCTGAAACACTTCCTCAGGGCGCAGTTACCCGACTCGCTGATAGCCGACTTCTTCACCTTCTTCGATGCGGTGAAATCGCCGATAGCCGTGCGCTCATCATCGCTTCTGGAAGATTCCCATTACCAGCCCTTCGCTGGCATCTACAGTACCTATATGATTCCCTATCTTGACGACAAGTACGAGATGTTGCGGATGTTGGCCTGTGCCATCAAGGGCGTCTATGCCTCCGTCTACTATAAGGACTCTAAGGCGTATATGTTGGCCACGCAGAATGTTATCGATCAGGAGAAGATGGCTGTCATCTTACAGGAAGTGGTGGGTAAGCGCTATGGCGACCTCTACTATCCTAATTTCTCCGGTGTGCTCCGCTCGCTGAACTACTATCCTATCGGCGACGAAAAGGCTGAAGAGGGTATAGCCTCCTTAGCCCTTGGACTAGGAAAATATATTGTCGATGGCGGACAGACACTCCGTGTGTCGCCCTATCATCCCACGCAGGTGCTCCAGACCTCGGAGATGGAGACTGCCCTCTCGGAGACGCAGACGCGATTTTATGCGCTGGATATGTCGCACGTCGGTGGCGATTTCAAGGTGGATGACGGCTTTAATATCAAGAGCCTGCGTGTCAAACAGGCTGATGCTGACGGTTCCCTGAACTATATTGCCTCCACCTACGACCCCGTAGACCAACTGATTCGCGATGGCCTCTACGAGGGCGGACGTAAGATTGTCTCCTTCTGTGGGGTGCTCCAACAGGGTATCTTCCCATTGCCCGAACTGCTCCAGATGGCACAGAAGTACGGTTCCGAGGAGATGCGCCGACCCGTGGAAATAGAACTGGCAGGTAACCTGAATGCTGACAAGACCGGTACCCTCTACCTGCTCCAAATCCGTCCCATTGTCGATTCCAAACAGGTACTCGACGAAGACCTTCAGAAGATTCCCGACGCCGACTGCTTGTTGCGCTCGCAAAACTCTTTGGGTCACGGTATCTCGGAGGATGTCTTCGATGTGGTGTATGTCAAAACAGATGAGGACTTCACTGCCGCCAATAACCCCACCATTGCCTCAGAGATTGAACGTATTAACAGTCGTTTCCTCGATGAGGACAAGAACTATGTATTGATTGGGCCGGGACGTTGGGGATCCTCCGATTACTGGCTCGGTATCCCCGTGAAGTGGCCCCATATCAGTGCCGCCCGCGTCATCGTGGAGACAGGACTGAAGAACTACCATGTCGATCCCTCACAGGGTACGCACTTCTTCCAGAACCTGACCTCCTTCGGTGTCGGTTACTTTACCATCAACACCTACACCGGCGATGGCATTTTCCAGAAGGAAGTGCTTGATGCGATGCCTGCCGTCGAGGAGACAGAATATGTACGCCATGTCCGCTTCGAGACTCCCTTGAAGATTATGATGGATGGCAAGAAACAGACAGGCGTTGTCCTGCTGCCGCAGGAAGTGAAAAGTGAATAGTTAATTGTGAATATCTATGAATCTAAACCTCACATCAACAATCAAGATGCCTGACCATGCATTACGCCGTCAGGTCATCGAACTATGCAACAAGACCGGCAAGCCTGTGCTGAAGTTATCTACGAAGGATTATGAGGAGAACGGTCTGGGTCACCTCGTAGAACAGTTCGACGGACAGGCCGGACTGGTGAACATCGAAGTGTTCAACGAACTGCAGCACACCATCACGGGATGGCCTGGTGGCAAACCGAATGCCGACGACTCCACCCGTCCGGAACGTGCCTTGCCTTACCCCAAACGTGTCATCGTCTTTTCACCACATCCCGACGACGATGTCATCTCCATGGGCGGTACCATCCGTCGTCTCATGCAACAGGGCCACGATGTTCACGTCGCCTACGAGACCAGTGGAAATATCGCCGTAGCAGATGAGGAGGTGCGCCTCTATATGCACTTCATCAACGGTTTCAACAAACTCTTTGCCAATGGCTCCGACGAGGTCATCAAGATCCGTTACAGTGAGATTATGAGTTATATCAAACAGAAGTCAGAGGGCGATCTCGATAACCGTTCCGTCCTCACCGTCAAAGGATTGATCCGTCGTGGTGAGGCACGTAATGCCTGTGGCTACAATGGTATCCATAAGGATCATATCCACTTCCTCGACCTGCCCTTCTACGAGAGTGGGAAGATAGAAAAGTTGCCTGTTACTGAACAGGATGTCCGTATCGTGCAGAACCTTATCGCCGATATCCAGCCCCATCAGATCTATGTCGCTGCCGACTTGGCCGATCCGCATGGCACTCACCGCAAATGTACCGATGTGGTATTGGCAGCGATAGAGGAAGAGAAGAATAATAATGCTTCTTGGCTCGATGACTGTCGTGTGTGGATGTACCGTGGTGCCTGGGCGGAGTGGGATGTGGCCGACATCGAGATGTGTGTGCCTATGTCGCCCGAGGAACTCCGTGAGAAGCGGAATGCCATTCTCCGCCATCAGAGTCAAATGGAAGGTGCCCCGTTCCTCGGTAATGATGAACGTCTTTTCTGGCAGAGGGCCCAGGATCGCAACCGCGATACTGCCCGTCGTTACGACAGTCTTGGTCTCGCCTGTTACGAGGCGATGGAGGCTTTTGTGGAATACCATTTTTAGTGAATAGTGAATAACAAATAGTGAATAGTATGGAGCGGATATGGAATAGGTTTGGGCTGATAGTTTTTTTATGGCTATCATTCAGTCTGGCAAGGGCGCAGTATGAAGTGGTGCCACTGCCGCAGGATATCGGCTTGCAGCAAGGCGAACCGTTTGTGATTGATAATACCGTGCAGATTATCGCTCCCGATGATCTGCAGCGTGAGGCAGTCTTCTTGCAGTCCTATCTGAAGGATCTCACGTCCCTCACGCTACCCATCGCCAAGAAGCGTGATAATAAGGTGCGCTACATCAACCTGTCTGTTGCTCCGACAATCACCCCGTCTGAAGCATATCACCTCACCGTTAACCAGAAAGATATTTCTATCATCGGCGGTTCCGCTGCCGGTGTCTTCTATGGCATCCAGACATTGAGGAAGACGCTTGGGTTGAAGGTGACGAATGCTGCATTACCTGCGGTCATCGTGAGAGACGCTCCGCGTTTCTCCTGGCGAGGAATGCATTTGGACTGCTCACGTCACTTCTGGTCTGTCGATTTCATCAAGAAGTTCATCGACCTGTTGGCGCTACACAACATGAACGTGTTCCACTGGCACCTGACCGATGATCAGGGCTGGCGCATCGAAATCAAGAAATGGCCGAAACTTACGGAAGTCGGTTCTCAGCGCTCAGGTACCATCATCGGTACTAATTCTGACCTTGATGACAATATCCCTTACGGTGGTTTTTACACGCAGGCTGAGGCTCGTGAGATTGTGCGCTATGCCGCCGAGCGTCATATCACCGTTGTTCCTGAGATTGACATGCCCGGTCACATGCTCGCTGCTCTCGCCAGTTATCCTGAACTCGGCTGTACGGGCGGCCCCTATCAGGTGGGACATTATTGGGGCGTTTATAAGGATGTACTCTGCATAGGAAATCCTAAAGTCTATGAGTTTGTCCAAGATGTGCTCACAGAGATCATGGATATCTTCCCCTCCGAGGTCATTCACATCGGTGGCGACGAGGCTCCTTCAGACCGTTGGCAGCAGTGTGATAAGTGTAAGGATGCCTACCTTAAAGATGTCCTTGAGGGTCGGCTCGGTGCGGATATGACGAGTGTACGGGAAATGCCGATGTCCACCATTAGTGCAAGATATCAGGGACTCTTCACCCGTCGCATCTTCAACTTTCTCGCCTCGAAGGGCCGTCGTGCCTTGGGTTGGGACGAGATTCTCGACGGTAGTCCCCGCAATGCGATGATCATGTCATGGCGCGGTACGGAGGGTGGTGCGAAGGCTGCCGCAACAGGTCACGATGTCATCATGACACCCACTTCGCATTGTTACTTCGACTACCAGCAGGTGGAGGACACGGAGTTCGAACCCAGTCGTTGCAGTGGTTTCATCCCCATTGAGAAAGTATATAACTTTGACCCTGCCCCCGACTACCTCTCTGAGGTGGCTCACAGTCATATCCTGGGTGTACAGGCAAATCTCTGGACAGAGTATATGACCAGCGAGAGTATGGTCGAGTATCAGGCCCTGCCGCGTATGTCGGCCCTTGCCGAAGTACAGTGGACGCAACCCAGGCGGAAGGACTATAATGCCTTCTGGCTACGTCTCACACGTCTTACGAAGCTTTTCGAACTGTATCATTACACCTACGCCAAGCACCTCTGGCCCGAGCGTCAGATACCTAACCGTTGGCAGTTCTGAAAAATGATGGAACAGACAAACCCATATATCAAGCAGTTCCCCGAATTGTTCAAGGGAAAGAAAATCATGTACGTTCACGGCTTCGGATCGTCAGGACAGAGTGGTACTGTGACGCGTATCCGTGAAGTACTACCGGGTGCAACGGTGATAGCGCCAGACCTGCCCGTTTGTCCGGAGGAGGCGATGGCGTTGTTGCGTCAGACCTGCGAGACGGAAAAGCCAGACCTCATCATCGGCACGTCGATGGGTGGCATGTATGCGGAGATGCTCTACGGCTACGACCGTATTCTCGTGAACCCCGCCCTGCAGATGGGCGACACGATGAAAGATCACGGGATGATAGGGGCACAGCACTTCTCGAATCCACGACAGGATGGGGTGCAGGACTTTATTGTCACGAAGGCTCTTGTCAAGGAATACAAGGAGATGACGGAACAATGCTTCTCCGGCATCACTCTTGAGGAAAAACGACGTGTCTGGGGACTCTTTGGTGACGAGGATACCACTGTTGATACCTATGACCTATTCCGCGAACACTATCCCACTGCCATCCGTTTTCATGGTGAACATCGGATGAACGACCGCTCTTTCATGCACTCCGTAGTGCCGGTGATCCGTTGGATAGACGACAGACAAGAAGGTAGGGAACGTCCCATCGTCTATATCGACGTGAGTACGCTGGCCGATTCTTGGCGGAAGCCGATGAGTTCGGCGCAGAAGACGGTGCGGATGCTATTGGAGACCTACCAGTTGTTTTTCGTGGCACCTGCTACTGCGGAGACTGAACACTATGCCGAAATGCTGTCATGGCTCTACGAATATATCAATGTTCCAGCCTATGCGCACACCATTTTCACCAACCAGAAACACTTACTCTATGGCGACTATCTCATCGACACGGAGAATAACGACGGTATGGCGACACTCATCCTGTTTGGTAGTGATACCTTCAAGACTTGGGACGATATTGCAGTGTATTTTGAGCGTCTAGGTGGACAATAACAAAACTTTTTCGCCCTGAGGTGAACAATGTTTCAGTTTTTTTTGTATCTTTGCAACCAAATAGGCGTAAACCGTGTTGAGAATGAGAAAACTAACAATATGTCTAACTTCAAAAATGATTGACAATGAAAAAGTATTATGCTGAGTTGATCGGTACGTTTGTACTGACATTCCTAGGCTGCGGTGCAGCAGTGAGTCTGAATTGTGGAAGCGACACGGCTTCCATCGTGGGAACGGCTGTGGCCTTCGGTCTGGCTGTGGTGGCAATGGCCTACACTATCGGTGGTATCAGTGGCTGCCACATCAATCCCGCCATCACGTTGGGTGTATATCTCAGTGGGCGTATGAACGCCAAGGACTGTGGCATGTATATGCTCTTCCAGGTGATTGGCGCCATCATCGCTGCCGCCCTTCTGGCACTTATCGTGTCGACGGATCCCGGTTTGGCACGCGGCACGGCTACCGGTGCTAATGCCTGTGCCTCTGGTAACCTCTGGAATGGCTTGATCGTTGAGTTCGTGCTCACTTTCATCTTCGTGCTGGTAGTTCTGGGTGCTACTGCAAAGACCAATGGTGCCACCAACAACTTCGCCGGTCTGGCCATTGGTCTGGCTCTCGTGCTGATCCATCTGGTTGGCATCAACTACACAGGAACTTCCGTGAACCCTGCCCGTAGCATCGGTCCCGCACTCTTTGAGGGTGGTGCTGCCTTGGAGCAGATTTGGATCTTTATCCTCGGCCCGTTGGCTGGCGGTGCATTGGCTGCTGGTGTCTGGAAACTTATCGACACGGAGAAGTAATTCTCTCCCGAAGTCAGGATCCATAAAAAAACCGGAAGCATGCTTCCGGTTTTTCTTTTGTATGAATAGGGATTTATAAGTTTGTACCTGTGAAGAGGGCCTCCTTACTTTTTTCCTGGGCTTCCTTGATGGCCTCTGTAGCGGCGTCGAGTACCTTCGTTACGGGGTCGTTCTTTTTCTTGTCCATGTCCTGCGGATACTCGTATGACCAGAGGGTCTTCTCCTTGACCAGGTTGAAGGTTGTATTCCACTCAGCGATGTCGATCTTCCAGAACTTCAGCTTCACACCCAGGTCTGCATAGATACCCATCTTTAGTGAGGCGTCAAATGCGAGCGGCTTCTTGGTGTCGAGCGGGGCGAATGTCATTGCTGCCTTGGCCTGTACCTTAGGACCTACGGAGAACTTCGGACCGGCCACCTTGTCGATGATAAGGTCAACTCCAAGCATCAGGGCCACACCGGCGTCGGCTGAGAATGTACCGCGTGGGGTGATGAAAGTAAACTCGTCCTTCTTGACCTCTGTGTTGCCGTAGCCCTTGAAGCCGTTGCTGTGGGTGATACCTGCCTTGAAGGTCTTCTCGTACTCGTACTTGAAACCGCCGTAGAATGCGCCGCCTACCGTTGCATCGAACTTAATGTACATGTTCGGGTTAACGTCTACCCAGAAAGGAACAGGACCGATGGTGAACTTGAAGGAGAAGGCTGTGAAGTCACAGATCTTGGTCTTCTGCTCAAGAAGTTTCACCTTCTTCTCGAAACCGATGGTCACCTCAGGCTTGAAGGAGAACGAACCGTTGATGTTGGCATCGAAACCTCTCAGATAAGGAACAACCACCTTCTTGCGACCGCAGTCGATATAGAGTTTGTAGTTCAGGTCGAAAGCCACGGGAGCCTTGACGTGTACGGTGATGGTGTCTTTGCCGCTGCCGTACTTGATGTCCTTCTTGAGTTCCGACTTCAGGTTGATCACGTTACCGCTCTTGTTCACCTTGAAATAGTCACCGTTGATGATACCGCGTGTACGTCCACCATTGAGGATCTCATCGGCAGAGAAGTATTCCATAGGATAGTCGTTATTGCTGCGGGTCATGTACTCCGAAGCTTCTGCAGGACGATGGATAATATACACACCCTCGGGGTGCAGCACGCCTTCCTCATCCATGTATGCGTTCGACGAACCGCCACGGGTGGTGTTTGCATTTGGATTCTTATAGAACTCTGTGCTCAGCGTGACAGGATTGACGAGGAACTCGCCGATACCCGACTGAACCACGTCAAGGATGTAACGGTCGCCGGAGAGGATCTCCTTCGTGGCGCGGATGTGGTAAGGACGGATGTGCTCACCTTCCCAGACACCCATGGGGTGATCGACGAACGAGGTGATGCCCAACTTATCTGCCAGAGCCTTGCTGACGCTGATCTTGGTGGTATCGGGAGTCATGATCTGAACGTCGGCAGAAGAATTGAAGTCGAAGTAGTTGAGGGCGATAGGATCGAGAAGTTCACCACGGGTGACATTCTCCTCAGTGCCATTATTAGCCTTGCTGTTGTCCAGGGCATCCATATCATCAGAACATGCGGTGATGCTGAAACTTGCTGCTACGGTAACGATGCTCATGAGCACCAGGTTTACCAAATTCTTCTTTGTCTTCATAATCGTAAACTTTTTATTGTTACACATTATTTATTATTCTCTCTTTGTCGTTGTCGTTTTGGAGTTTGTTGCGTCCGTTTTCGACTTTTGACATTGCAAATTTAAGAGTATTTTTTGCCTGTTTCCAAATTTTCTTTCTCTTTTTTCCAAAAGTTGTATGGACAAGCAAGGAGTTTTTGGACAAATCGCCCAGAAGTCTTTAATTTCTGTCCAATAAGGATATAATCATTACCACCTGTGTAACGAATCTGGCACAGCCTTTCCCCGCCTATGGCCCCCTAATCCCTGTTTTTTGTTTTTTTTGCACTAAAAGTTGAAATATTCTCTTACTTATTAGTAACTTTGCAGCGCAAAAAGAAAATGTAATCAAAGAGATAATGAAGAAGTTTGTTTTATTGACGGGAATGATGCTGGCTATGGGCTCTGCCTTTGCGCAGAAACAATGGTCGCTGCAGGACTGCATTGACTACGCCCTGACCAATAACATTACCCTGAAAAAGTCGCAACTGCAGAAGGAGAGTGCGACGGAAGACCTGAAGGGTGCCAAGGCGGCACTCTTGCCTTCGGTGAGTGCCTCGACCAACCAGAGTCTGGGCTATCAACCCTGGAAGAATACCGGCATGATGACAGTGACTAACGGTGTGGTGAACTCGAATGTGAAGAAGACCTCGTACAACGGCAACTACTCCGTGAACGGACAGTGGACGGTCTGGAACGGTGGACGTAACACCAAGACGGTGACGTTGGATCAGTTGGCTGAGCAACAGGCCGACCTGCAGATGCAGGAAACGGCGAATAGTATCCAAGAACGCATCGCCCAGATTTTCGCCCAGATACTCTATCTCGACGAGAGCGTGAAAGTGAGTGAACAGACGCTGGAGACTAGTAAGAAGAATGAGGAACGTGGACAGGAGATGCTGAATGTAGGAAAGATGTCGAAAGCCGATCTGGCACAACTCACCTCACAGCGTGCCAACGACGAGTATGGCATCGTGGAGACACGGAGCCAGTTGCTGAACTATAAACTCCAACTGAAGCAACTCTTGGAGATTACCGATGAGGAGGACTTCGATGTAAAGATTCCAGAGATCAGCGAGGCCCAGATACTCTCCGAGATTCCTGGTCTGCAAAGCGTCTATGAACAGGCGCTGCTGAGCAGACCCGAACTGGAGCGCTCACGTCTGGCCATCAAGAGCAGTGACGTGAGTCTTGGTATCGCCAAGGCAGGTTGGATGCCCAGCGTGAGTCTGACGGGCGGCGTGACTACCTCGACAAACTCGTTGAGTAACGATGGGTGGGGTTCGCAGATGAAGACTAACGTAAACACTAACGTGGGTGTGGGCGTGAGTGTACCTATTTATGATGCCCGTTCGACGAAGACCGCCGTGAATAAGGCGAAGATACAACAGTTACAGGCACAACTGGACTTGCAGGACCAGCAGAAGACACTCTACAGCGATATCCAGCAGTACTGGCTCAACGCCACGACCAACCAGATGAAATACAAGGCATCGATGAGCAGTGTGGAGAGTGCACAGATGAGTTACGACCTGTTGTCAGAGCAGTTCCGTCTGGGACTGAAGAACATCGTGGAACTGTTGGCAGGCAAGGACAACCTGTTACAGGCACAGCAGAACCAGTTGCAGTCGAAGTACCAGACCATCTACAATAAGCAGATGCTGGAATTTTACAGAACCGGAGAAATCAAGTAAAGGTAAAAAAGTAAAAAGAAGATATGAAGAAGATTGGAAAGAAAGGATGGATTGCCATCGCTGTGATCGTTGTGATCATCCTCGGAGTTTGGAAATGCTCGGGAGGCAAGAAAGAAGAGAAGGTGACGTTTGAGACTGCCAAGGTGGAGAAGGGAAATATCCAGACCTCCATCACCGCCACAGGTACTATTGAGCCTGTGACCAGCGTCACCGTGGGTACACAGGTGTCAGGTATCGTGAGTCGTCTCTATGTGGACTACAATTCCGTGGTGAAGCGCGGACAGGTGATTGCCGAACTGGACCGTACCAACCTCATCAGTGAGTTGAACGCCCAGAAGGCCAGTCTAGCCTCGGCACAGAGTTCATTGAACTATCAGGAGAGTAACTTCAAGCGTTATCAGACACTTTACGATAAAGGTCTGGTGAGTGCTGATGAGTTTGAGAGTGCTCGTTTGCAATACCAGCAGGCCAAGGAACAGGTGGCACAGAGTCGTGAGAGTGTGCAGCGTGCCCAGACGAACCTTGGCTACGCCACCATCACCTCACCCATCGATGGCGTGGTGCTGTCGAAGTCTGTGGAGGAAGGTCAGACGGTGGCTGCTTCATTCAATACCCCAGAACTCTTTACCATCGCCCAGGATCTGACAAATATGCGCGTGATTGCCGACATCGACGAGGCTGACATCGGTGGCGTGAAGGAAGGACAGCGCGTGGCATTCACTGTCGACGCCTTCCCGGAGGATACCTTTGAAGGCTCTGTGACACAGGTGCGCCAGCAGGCTACCACAGAGAGTAATGTGGTGACTTATGAGGTGGTGATCAGTGCACCCAACGTAGATCTGAAACTGAAGCCCGGACTGACGGCCAACGTGACCATCTTCACACTGGAGAAAAACGACGTGCTCACCGTGCCTGCCAAGGCACTGCGCTTTCAACCCAACGAGGCTCTGCTCCAGAAGGGACAGACCATCGAGGACTGCGAAGGCATGCGTAAGGTATGGACACTGGAGAACAACGTGTTCAAGGCTCATAAGGTGGAGACAGGTACCACCAACGGTGTGACGACGGAGATCGTCAGCGGCATCGCCGAGGGTACGGAGGTGCTGACGGACTTCGAGATTTCTGGCGGTGAGATGGCTATGCCACAAAGCACACAGGGAGGTAACCCCTTCATGCCGCGTCCAGGAGGCAACAGAAACAGAAGTGGCCAAGGCGGACAGGGTGGACAGAACAGTAACGGTGGACAAGCACCAAGAGCGCAATAGGCTATGGCTGAAGATAATAGAAAAGTAGTTATCGAACTACAGAATGTGAAGCGCTACTTCCAGGTGGGCTCGGAGACGGTGAAGGCCTTGAGGGGCGTCTCGTTCAAAATCTACGAGGGCGAGTTCGTCACCATCCAGGGTACATCGGGATCGGGTAAATCGACGCTGCTCAACCAACTCGGCTGTCTAGATACCCCCACCAGCGGAGAATACTTCCTCGACGGCATCAGCGTGCGTACGATGTCGAAGACACAGCGGGCCAGGTTGCGCAACAGGAAGATTGGTTTCGTGTTCCAGAACTACAACCTGTTGCCAAAGACCACGGCTTTGGAGAATGTAGAACTGCCATTGATGTACAATTCGGAGATATCCGCTACCGAACGGCATGAGAAGGCCAAGAAGGCCTTGGAAGCCGTAGGACTAGGCGATCGGATGTACCACAAGTCGAATCAGATGTCTGGTGGACAGATGCAGCGCGTGGCCATCGCCCGTGCACTGGTGAACGACCCTGCTGTGCTGTTGGCCGACGAGGCGACGGGTAACCTCGATACGCGTACCTCGTTCGAGATGCTTGTGCTGTTCCAAGAACTCTACAAGCAGGGTAACACGATTATCTTCGTGACCCACAACCCTGAGATTGCGGAATATGCCAGCAGGAACATCAACCTGCGCGACGGTAAGATACGTGAGGATACAGTCAATACCAATATCAAGTCGGCGGCTGAGTATCTGGCCCAGTTGCCTTTACCACAAGACGAGTAAGACAATGAACATACTGAATCTGTTTAAGGTGAGCCTGCGGGCGGTGGCGAGCAATAAGATGCGCTCGTTCCTCTCCATGTTGGGTATCATCATCGGTGTGGCTGCCGTCATCATCATGATGGCTATCGGACAAGGCTCGAAAGAGAGCATCCGCTCAGAACTCTCCACGATGGGTACCAACCTGTTGACCATCCGTCCGGGTGCTGACATGCGTGGTGGCGTGCGTCAAGACCCCTCTGCCATGCAGACACTAAAGATGGCTGACTACGAGCGTATTGTGAAAGAGAAGAAGTTCGTGACGAAGGTGTCGCCGGAGGTCACTGCCTCAGGACAGGCCATCTACGGTAACAACAATACCAATGCCTCGATGTATGGTGAATCGATAGACTACCTCGAGATCCGTCAGTGGACCATCGAGGAGGGCGAGTGTTTCACGGAGGAGGATATCAAGAAGGCTGCGAAGGTGTGTGTCATCGGGGCGACCATCGTTAAGGATCTCTTTGGCGAACATACCGACCCCATTGGCAAGACCATCCGTTTCAAGAGTATCCCCATGCGTGTGGTGGGTGTGCTGAAATCGAAGGGCTACAACTCATGGGGCATGGATCAGGACAACGTGATCATCTCCCCTTACACCACTGTGATGAAACGTATTGCCGCCCAGACCTATTTCTCCAGCATTGTCTGCTCGGCAGTGACGGAGGAACTCTCTGATGCCGCCATCGAGGAATTGACCCAGATCCTGCGCGACAATCATAAGTTGAAGGATGAGGCGGCAGATGACTTCACTATCCGTTCGCAGGCGGAGATGATGGAAACAATGTCGAGTACGATGGATACGGTGACGATTATCCTCGTGGTAGCAGCCGCCTTCTCACTGCTCGTCGCAGGTATCGGTATCATGAACATCATGCTGGTGAGTGTGACGGAACGCACGAAGGAGATCGGTCTGCGTATGGCCGTGGGTGCCACAGGCCCCGTCATCTCGTTGCAGTTCCTCATCGAATCGGTATTGATATCAGTGACGGGAGGACTGATAGGTGTCCTTGTTGGTGTGGCGGCGAGTACGTTTGTCTCGTCGTTCGGCATGCCATCGAGTGTGCCCGCATGGAGCATCTATGTGTCGTTCCTCGTCTGTGTGTGTATCGGTGTGCTCTTCGGCTATATCCCTGCCCAGAAGGCTGCCAATATGGATCCAATTGAAGCCATTAGACATGAATAAGAAGGTATACCTTTTCCTGCATGTGGCCATCTGGGCGTTTATGTTCCTTTCGCCCCTGACCTATCTGCGTGGGAATGGTATGTCTGCACTCCACTATCTGATGACGTGTGTGTCGCCGTTACTGATGATGGTGGTGTTCTACGTCAACTACCTGTGGCTGACACCCAAGTGCTTCGTTATCGGCAAACGCCGTTATTATCTGCTCTTCAACACGATTATGATCGTGGCGTTTGGTATTATTCTCCACCCGTGGGTGAATTTTACCAACGACATGTTCAGTACTTATCTGCCCCGCTACAAGGAGACCTCCATCGATAAGTTCTTCTTCACCATGCGTGACATCGTGAGTCTGGCCATGTCAGCAGCGGTAGCAACGGCCATCGTGCTTGCCTCCCGTTGGCAACGCAATGAGGATGCCCGTCTGGAGGCAGAGGCAGCACGCTCCGAATCGGAACTGAGGAACCTGCGCTCGCAGATCAATCCTCACTTTCTGCTCAACACCCTCAATAATATCTATGCCCTGACAGCCTTCGATCCCAAACGTGCCCAGGATGCCATCCAACAACTCTCACAGATGCTACGCCACATGCTCTACGACAACCAACAGGATTTGATGGCTCTACAGGACGAGTTACAGTTTCTTGACAGTTATGTCAGTCTGATGAAGATTCGTCTGCCAGAGAATGTGGAGGTGACGTTTACGAAGGATGTTCAGAAGCCAGAACTGAGAATCAGACCGTTCTTGTTTATCTCGTTGGTGGAGAACGCCTTCAAACATGGTATCAGTCTGACGGAGCCGAGTTTTGTGAAGATTGCTTTTAAGACGGGTGTAGAACCTGTGGGCGACTCTGGTACCCGTGATACGATCACATGCCAGATTAGTAATTCCAACTATCCGAAGACACCAGAGGACCGAAGCGGACATGGCATCGGTCTGAAACAGATGCAACGTCGTCTGGACCTGGCTTATCCCAACCGTTATGAGTGGACGAAAGGGGTGAGCGATGACGGCAAAGTATATCAATCATCTTTAAAGATTAGATTATGATTATCAAATGTGCAATTGTCGATGATGAACCTTTGGCAGCCAGTCTGCTGGAGAGTTATGTCAATAAGACGCCATACCTGGAACTGACAGGTATCTACAATAGTGCCCTTACTGCCATGAAGAAACTGCGCGACAATCCGGCACAGTTGCTCTTCCTCGACATCCAGATGCCGGAACTTACTGGTATCGAATATGCCAGGTTGCTAACTCCGGATGTCCGTGTCATCTTTACGACGGCTTTCCCGCAGTATGCCATCGAGGGATTCAAAGTCAACGCTATCGACTACCTGTTGAAACCCATCTCCTATGAGGACTTCCTCCGTTCCACGGAAAAAGCCCTCAGTTGGTTTGGCATCACTCCGAAGGATGAGCCGCTCTTTGAGGACCGGGTGGTGTTTATCAAGAGTGAATATAAACTGCAGCGTGTCCGTCTCGACGACATTCTGTATGTGGAGGGTATCAAGGACTATCTGTGTTTCCATCTGAAGAGTGGTGAAACGATCTCATCATTGATGAGTATGAGGAAATTGGAGGAAATGTTACCTCATCCGGAGTTTCTGCGCTGTCACCGTTCCTTCATGGTCAGGATGCCTGAGGTACGTACCGTCGACCGTTTGAGAATCGTGTTCGGTGATGTGTTCGTGCCTATTACGGAGAACTATCGGGAGCGGGTTATGCAATATATTGAGAGTCATACGATTGCCTGATGCGTCGGATGTGGATTAGCCAAAAATAGTTAAACTCTCCACTCTCTACTCTCTACTCTCAACTAAAATGTGTACCTTTGCACCCGAAAATTACAGAACGTAAATATTTAAATATTTAAACTTCAAATTATTATGGTAAATTACAAGGATTTAGGTCTCGTGAATACCCGCGAGATGTTCAAGAGAGCAGTAGCCGGTGGCTATGCTATCCCCGCTTTCAACTTTAACACGATGGAGCAGATGCAGGCTATCGTACAGGCTGCCGTTGAGACAAAGTCTCCCGTCATCATGCAGGTGTCTAAGGGTGCCCGTAACTATGCCAACGCTACCATTCTGCGCTACATGGCTGAGGGTGCTGTAGCTTATGCTAAGGAGTTGGGCTGCGCTCATCCTGAGATCGTGCTGCACCTCGACCAC
>CACZVE010000036.1 GCA_902784565.1 uncultured Prevotellaceae bacterium | reverse complement strand
GAAGTCCTCACCAGCCTCAACAGTGTGCTTGTTCTCACCGAACTTGCCACAGAAACCACCCTGAGCAGTGTCATACTTCAGGAGGTGAGCCAGCATCTTCGGGCTGGTCAAGTCGTTAATTGCTACTACTTCATAACCTTCAGCCTCGAACATCTGACGGAAAGCGAGGCGACCAATACGGCCAAAACCGTTAATTGCAACTTTTGTCATTTTACTAAAAAATTAAATGGGTTTATACCTAATTTACTAACTTTTTTGTACCTATTTGAAACTTTTTTCTGATTTCGGATGCAAAGTTACAAATTATTTCTTATATTTGCACTGAATTTCTTTATAAAAAGAACTAAAAAGTGAAAAGTGAAAAGTGAAAAGACTATAAATCAGCGGCAAAAGACTGATGTTTGTAAAACCTAGATGACAAATTTTATATTAAAAATAGGCGTTAAACATTAAACATTTAGAACTATGGGATTTATTAGTGAATTCAAGGAGTTTGCCATGAAGGGCAACGTGATGGACATGGCTGTCGGTGTGATCATCGGCGGTGCATTCGGTAAAATTATCAGTTCACTCGTCAGCGACGTTCTCATGCCGTTGATCGGTAAGGCCACTGGCGGTGTGAGTTTTGTTGACCTCTTCGTCAATCTCGGTGATGGTGAGTACAAGACACTTGCCGAGGCCCAGGAGGCTGGTGCTGCCGTCCTGGCCTATGGTCAGTTCATTCAGAACATCATCGACTTCATCATCATCGCCTTCTGTATCTTCCTGATGATTAAGGGCATGAACAAGATGAAGAAAGAGAAACCCGCTGAGCCAGAGGCTCCCGCTGGTCCCACTCAGGAAGAACTCCTGACTGAGATTCGCGATCTGCTGAAGAAATAAAATGAATCCCCGCCGTGTTCGGCGGGGATTATTAATTATTCCCATTCTATCGTTGCGGGTGGTTTGGAGGAGATGTCATAGCAGACACGGTTCACGCCACGCACCTTATTAATGATTTCATTAGAGATCTTCGCCATGAAGTCGTAGGGCAGATGAGCCCAGTCGGCTGTCATCGCATCTGTCGAGGTAACAGCACGCAGGGCAACGGGATGCTCGTAGGTTCGTTCATCACCCATCACACCGACACTGCGAACAGAACTCAGCAGGATGGCACCTGCCTGCCACACTTGGTCATAGAGTCCCCACTCACGCAAACCTCTGATATAGATATCGTCGGCCTCCTGAAGGATGCGAACCTTTTCCGGCGTGATGTCGCCCAAGATACGGACAGCCAGACCTGGTCCTGGGAAGGGATGACGGGTGATCAGATGCTCCGGCATACCAAGTTGGCATCCTACCCGACGTACCTCATCCTTGAACAGCCACTTCAGCGGCTCACAGAGTTGCAGGCGCATCTCCTTCGGCAGACCGCCCACATTATGATGACTCTTGATAACCTTACCCGTGATGTTCAGACTCTCGATACGGTCTGGGTAGATGGTACCTTGTGCCAACCACTTCGCATCGGTGATCTTCTTCGCCTCGGCATTGAATACCTCCACGAAGTCGCGTCCAATAATCTTACGTTTCTGTTCCGGATCTGTCACGCCAGCCAGATCAGAGAAGAATTTCTCGCTGGCATCAACACCAATCACATTCAGTCCCAAGACCTTGTAGTCATTCATCACCTGCGCAAACTCATTCTTACGCAGCATGCCATGATCCACGAAGATACAGGTCAGGTTCTTACCGATGGCACGGTTCAGCAAGACGGCAGCCACAGAGGAATCCACGCCACCACTCAGACCTAATATCACCCTATCCTGACCTAACATTCCTTTCAACTCTGCCACCGTCGTGTCCACAAACGAAGCAGCACTCCACTCCTGACGACTGCCGCAGATATCCACCACGAAATTCTTCAAAAGTTGCTTGCCCTGTAACGTGTGGTACACCTCGGGATGGAACTGGACGGCCCAAATCGGCTGTGTGGTAGAGGCAAATGCCGCATTCACAACATCCGCCGTCGAACCAATCACCTTGAAACCCTCAGGAATAGCCGTGATGGTATCCCCATGACTCATCCACACCTGCGATTGCTGTTCGAACCACTTAAAGAGCGGATTCTTCGTGTCCACCGTCTCGAGGTTAGCCCGTCCGTACTCTCGGGAGTCGGCCTTCTCCACCTTTCCGCCAAGGGAATACGAAATGAACTGCGCCCCATAGCAGATGCCCAGTACAGGAACCTTACCCACAAACTGCGACAGATCCACCTTGAACGCCTCAGGATCGTGTACGGAGTAAGGCGAACCGCTCAGGATCACACCAATCACCGAGGGATCGTCCTTCGGGAACTTGTTGTAGGGCATAATCTCGCAGAAGGTATCGAGTTCACGCACCCGACGACCAATCAATTGTGTCGTCTGTGAACCGAAATCCAGAATAATGATCTTTTGCATATATAATTCGTGAAATTCGTTTAATTCGTTGTCTTTAAAAACGATTCCGCCTCGTGGAGCGAGTCGAGTTTACCCACATCGAGCACATGCAGGTCGTCCTTGATCAGACCAGAAATGTTCGTACGGTGACAGATGGAGAGATAGAAGTCAATGATGCTGAACTTGTCGGGGAAACGCGCCATCAACGGGAACAGTTGCGGCGAAAACGAATGGATGCCGCTGAAGGCAAACATATTCAGTTCCTCACCATGTTGCGAAAGTCCCGTCCGACGGATATATTCGTATGGACTTCGCACCTCTCCCGTCTCGATGTTCTTCCATCCCATCAGTCGCATGGCATTGTCGAAGAGCAGATAGCGCTTGGTCTGCCGACGGCTCACCAACAACACGGCACCTTCATTCTCCTGATGCTGACGCGAGAACCAGTCGTAGTCCACATTGTCGAGGATGTCGACGTTGTGAATCAGGATTGGCTCGTCGTCATCAAACAGCGAAGCAGCTGCCTTCAGTCCCCCACCCGTTTCAAGCAGTTGGGCGGTCTCATCGCTGAACTGCACCATCCTTCCGTAGTCCTGCACCGACACATGATCGATGATCTGCTGGGCAAAATGATGCACATTCACCACGAAATGCTCATAGCCGAAACCCATCAGTCTTCGGATGGTCAGGTCAATCAATGGCACGCCTCCAACCGGCACCAATGCCTTCGGCATCGTGTCTGTCAACGGCTTCAGTCTTGTGCCGAGCCCAGCGGCTAATATCATCGCTTGTTTCATTTTCGCATGCAAAATTACGAAAAATCTGCCAATAACACAAAACTTTCGATTAAATATTCATATAAAAAGGTGGAGACTGACCGTGCAGCCTCCACCTTTGAATGGATGTTTTAGTATATGTGGAATTACTTACTCAGGAACTTCTTACCGTTCTCAATCACGATACCCTTGTAGTTCTGGTCTACCTTCTGGCCAGCGAGGTTGTAACGGACAGCCTTCTGTGACTTCAGGGACTTCACATTAGCAATACCGGTAGAAGACGGAACCATCAGTTCTACCTTAATCAGGGTAAAGCCCACACCCTGGAAACGAAGACCGTTTGGCTGCAGATATGCAAGAGCATCTTCATCAATAGTAGCCTGGAAATGGGTTTCATCCTTGTCAAAGTCGTTATTCAGCAGTTCTGTGAAATCAGAATAGTCCTGATGCTTGAAGAGAGGATTATAATCTTCTGTCACATCCTTCACGGTGCAGTAGATGATATCACCAACCTCAGCGACGTCAAAGTACTTTGCATCAACTGTAGATGAAACACCCCAGCCGTTATAGACCAGTTCGCCTTCCCACATGGTGAGAGAACCGCCTACCTCAGGACGAACGGGTACATCGCCACCATCAGCAGCAAACTCTTCAGCAGTTCCGAACCAGATGCCTTCAACGGTTACTTCTGCTTCGCCAGACTGTCCCTGGATGGTAACCTGCTGCACATGCTGAGCATAAACATCACCGATGCCTACACCGTCAGTCTCTGCATTACCATGAACCATCACAGTCTTCTTGTCGAGTTTGATACCTACGATACCTGAACCTTCCATTACAGACTGGGTTGAAGCATACGAAGGACCCCAAGACTCATTTTTCAGCCACTCGTCATAGGTAATACCGAAATTAGGACTACCAGTAGCATTTGAGAACTTAATCCAGACATAGTCATAGGCTGTCATGTCGGCACCGACAGCAATGGCACCGCCTTTCCAACCTGAACCCATCGTGATGGTACTACCTTCAATAGTACAATTGTCCCAAGGAACAAAACTCTCGATGGCAACCTCTTCCTTAGCATTTGCACTCATGGCCATTACAGCCATTGCGATCAAAGTAAAAATCTTCTTCATACGTTTTGGTTTTAAAATATTTAATACTAATAGTTAATTAGAATACTTCTCGGTTGCAAAGGTACACATTTATTTTTGAATCATCAATACTTTTTCTTGCTTATTATTGATACTTTTTTGCTTTTCATGCCTAAAAACTAGTTCAGGCCATTCCGAGATCTGAATTTTATGCCTCAAAACTGGGACATGTTTATGCACACCATGCATATGTCTCTCCCAGTTTTTAGGCTGATTTTTGAAGACCCGAGACGACATTTCTGAAATATGAGGCAGTTTTCTGAATATCCGGGACGACATTCCTTTAATTCGAGGCAGATCACGCAACCTCTGGAAATCATTCGACGAAAAAAAGTGGAGACCGTGCGGCCTCCACCTTTGAGTATTTTAGAAATAATCGGAATTACTTCATCATCATCTTCTTACCGTTCACAATCACGATACCCTTGTAGTTCTTGTCAACCTTCTGACCGGCGAGGTTGTAAATACCCTCAACCTTCTTAGCAGCACTGAACGACTTGATACCAGTTGCAGTCTGTGCCTCCTCAACAGCCTTCAGGTAATCCTCCTCAGAACCAATCCAGAATTCCTCGATGGTAATCTTAGAGTCACCAGCAGTAGCCTGGATGAAGACCTCACGGATATGCTTTGCGAAGATGTCGCCAACATATGCGCCATTCTCCTTAGCATTACCAGTTGCATAAGTATCGGTCTTGTTGATCTTGATACCGATAACACCCTCAGGATCCTCGACCTTTACAGTCTCATCCTTATACTGCTCACCCCAAGACTGTGTAGCAAGCCACTCGCTGTACATGATACCGAAGTTGATGGCACCAGTGAAGCCAGAGTACTTAATCCAGAAGTAGTCGAAGTCAGACCAGTCACGCTCGTTGGCAATGTTGTTGCCACTCCACTGGCCACCCCATGCACCAGGAGCATAGTCGCCAGCCTTCAAGAAACCTAAGCGGTTACCAGCAAGTTGATGAGTGCCTTCTGCCTCCTTGTAAGGAGCAGCCTCCGGTGTATATGTGTCACCCTCGGTCACAGCATCCTCAGGAATCTCCACCTTGATGTTCTTGAAGTAGTAAGTTATATCCTCTGCCTTTGTCAGGTTGAAAGCGATTGAGTGGAAGTCATCATTAGGTGAACTGTATGTACCTTCGAAGGTTGACCATTCGGTATCGAATGGAACTTGCTCGAAGTTACCCTTCCAATCACCTGGCTCGTTGTGAGCCTGGAAGTCAGCTTTTGTCTGAACAGTAGCCATGACGTCGAAACTTACCTTAAACTTAGTTCCCTTAGCCAACTTCTGCGGCAGACGGATCCAGAACTGAGAATCCCAATCCTGAGAAATCTTAGCGAAACTATTAACCTCGATAGCACCGTTTACAATACGTGAATTCTGGATTTGACCAGAAGGAGCCCACTCCTTGCTGAAGAAGCAACTAACATCCTCGCCAGACAGGTCACCATTAACGATAACATCCTTATATACGGTCTCGTCAACGTACTTGTTATCTTCAACAGCTTTCAGGTAATCCTCTTCAGAACCTAACCACATCTCTTCGATAGTGATGTTAGAGCCACCATCTGTAGCCTGGATGAAGATCTCTCTGATATGCTTAGAGAAGATGTCGCCAATGTATTCGCCATTCTCCTTTGCATTACCATTCACATAAGTATCTGTGTGGTTAATCTTGATACCAATCACACCATAAGGATCCTTAATAGCCACTGTCTCATCCTTATACTGCTCACCCCAAGACTGTGAAGCAATCCACTCGTTGTACATGATACCGAAGTTGATGGCTCCTGTGAAGTCCTTATACTTAATCCACAGATAGTCGAACTTAGACCAATCACGCTCGTTTTCGATCTGGTTTCCACTCCAGGTACCACCCCAAGCGCCAATATTTGTATATTCTCCAGGTTTCAGGTTTCCTAAACCATTCTCGAGCTGATGAGTTCCCTCTGGCTCAACGTATGGACCAGCTTCTGCAGCAATCTTAACCTCGATAGTCATGTCATCAATAGGAAGAGCATCACCCTCTTCATTAGCAGCAGAAATCTCAGTCAACTTAATTTCTAATACGCCCTCTGGTACGTCAGCATCAGCCTTCAAAGGAATCTTAGCAACTGTACCTGATGCGGCAGCAAACATATAGTCACCAAAATCGCCAGGATACATCATCAGTTTAGTTCCTGTGAGTTCAATCTTATGTTTGTCATTATTCATAAGTTCGCCCTTCACGGCATTTTCAAAGTCTGCAGTAATGCCAGCAGGAATTTCAATATTGAACTCTAATGACCATACAGGTTCTGTATAATCAATGCCAATAACCAACTCGCCATCTCCACCAGGAGCCATTTCAATGTTGTTTACTGTCAATTTTTGGGCACTTGCACTATTGGCAAAGAAAGCAAGTGCGACAGCAATCAAAGATAGAAATTTTTTCATACTTGTTAAAATTAGAAGTTGTTAATTGTATAATTTAATATTGTTAAGCACTTTCTTACAATCAGCAAGAGTAAGTTTTCCATCGTTATTAGCATCACCAGCCAAATTGGTTGGATCATTCTTCATGAAATTAAGAATCTTCTTACAATCTGCCGTTGTGAGTTTACCATCACCATTGGCATCACCCAAAGTCTTCCTTGTCTCCTTTGGAGATAATACGCTATTTTCTTTATTCAAGGCAATAGATACCGTATTTTCCCCAGCCTGAGCCACATTACTACCTACAAAAGAGGTAACAGTTATCTGTTTAGCCTGCTCTTCAGTAAGATCCGCAGAAGCCTTTAATGTGATTGTACACAACTCTTGAGGAGATTCTGCTGCTGCGAAAGATGTACCAGTCTTAGTTGGAAGGCATACAATCATCACATCTCCCTTCTTAAAGGCATCGCCATCGCTTGTCTGTCCATCTGCATCGGCCTTAACACCAATACATTCAAAACCTGAAGGCACCTTCACGTTGAAGAAATCTGCTTCAGCCTTGGAACCGTTGATATTCAATTCCGTCTTTTTGGTGTTCTTCTCCAAAGAAATACCCTCGGGGAAAGAAATCAACATCTGGAAACCGCCAAGTGCCTCCTTATTCACATAAGAGACCTTCATGGTAGCCTCTCCATTGGGGACGTACTTCACGTTTCCAACTGTCAGCGTGGTTTGCGCCATAGCCCCTCCTGACGTGGCCAGGAAAGCAGCTAACAGTAGTAAGTTTTTAATTCTCATACGCTTTAAGCTTTAAATTATTAATTGTTAATATTGTTTTATACGGATCAGTTTTAATGGTGCAAATATAGAAATAATATATCAGACCGCCAAATACCTTAACTATTTTTAGCACTTATTTTTCTGCGGGCAGGGTCTGGGTGATGTTCTGTTCGCGATGGATGATGCGGACCTCGATACCGAATTTCTCGTGAATATGCTCGGCGAGGTGCTGGGCGGAGTAGACACTGCGGTGCTGACCACCCGTACAACCGAAGCAGAACATCAACGAGGTGAAACCACGTTGGATGTAACGGCGCACATGGGCATCAGCCAGTTTATAGACACTGTCAAGGAAGGTAAGAATTTCACCATCGTCCTCCAAGAAGCGGATCACCGGCTCGTCAAGACCTGTCAGTTGTTTATAAGGTTCGTAACGTCCTGGATTGTGCGTACTGCGGCAGTCGAATACATAGCCACCACCATTGCCGTTCTCATCCTCTGGGATACCTTTGGTATAAGAAAAACTGAACACCCTAACCACCAATGGACCTTGTGCGTCGTACTTCGAGAAGGTGGCAGGACCATCTTGCGGATGGGTCTTATAGGGATTGATTTCGGTGGTTTTATAACCGTCGGCACGACTGGGTGTCGCCTCTATCTGCTGGAACTGCGGCAGTTCGGTGAGTTGACGCAGAAGATCCATCAGATAAGGATAGTGGAAAGTCGTAGAGCTGGCAAGCAGTTCCCGGAGGTTCTGGATGGCTGGCGGGATGCTCTCGATGAAGTGCTTCTTCTGTTCGAAGTATCCACGGAAGCCATAAGCCCCGAGCACCTGTAAGGTACGGAAAAGCACAAAGAGCGAGAGACGATTGACAAAATGACGGGCAGGCGGTACCTCGATATAATTCTTCAGCGAATTATAGTACTCATAGACCAATTCGCGACGGAGTTTATGAGGATAACGCGCCGAGGCCTGCCAGAGGAACGAGGCCAGGTCATAGTAATACGGGCCTTTGCGACCACCCTGATAATCGATAAAGAAAGGATTACCGTCGTGGTCGATCATCACGTTTCGCGCCTGGAAGTCGCGATACAGGAAACTGTCAGAGGTTTCTGTCGTCAGGTCCTTGGCAAAAAGACGGAAGTCTGCCTCGAGTTTCAACTCATGGAAATCGAGTTCTGTCGCCTTCAAGAAACAATACTTGAAATAATTCAGGTCGAAGAGCACGCTATCCACATCGAACTCTGCCTGCGGATAACAGTTGGAAAAGTCAAGGTCACGAGCCCCCCGAATCTGTATGTCAGGCAGTTCACGGATGGTACGTTTCAACAGTTCCTGTTCCTTGAGCGTATAACGGCCACCAGCCTCACGACCTCCTCGGATGGCATCAAAGAGAGATGTAGAACCGAGGTCTGTCTGCAAATACCGCAACAAGTCGTCGCTCTTGGCAAGAATCTTGGGAACAGGGAGTTGACACTTGCTGAAATGTTCCGTCAGGTAGATAAAAGCGTGATCCTCGTCACGGCTGGTGCCGATGACACCAATTACAGTCTGGCCATTATTGTCTGTCAGACGGTAATAGGTGCGATTGCTGCCACCACCAGGAATCTGCTGAACGTTAGCAGGCTCAGCACCCTTCCATTGTTGATAGAGATCCAATAACTTCTTCATGCGGTGCAAAGATACAACATTTTTGCGAAACATCCAAACATATCGGGCATAAAAAAACCGGCTGCCTTGCGACAGCCGGTATAAATGGGGTTACTTAATTACATCATACCGCCCATACCTGGGGCACCGCCCATCGGCATGGCAGGTTCTTTCTCAGGCTTGTCAACGATCAGGCACTCTGTCGTCAGGAACATACCAGCGATGCTGGCAGCATTCTCCAAAGCCACACGAGCCACCTTGGCAGGATCGATGACACCGGCCTCACGCAAGTCCTCATAGACATCGGTACGGGCATTGAAACCGAAGTCACCCTTACCCTCGCGCACTTTCTGGACCACCACGGCACCTTCTTCACCGCCGTTGACAGCAATCTGACGGAGCGGTTCCTCGATGGCACGTTTGATGATATTGATACCGGTCTGCTCGTCGGCATTATCACCCTTCAAATCTGCCAGAGCCTCCTGAGCACGGATGTAGGTGGTACCACCACCGGCAACCACACCTTCCTCGATGGCGGCACGGGTAGCACAGAGGGCATCGTCCACACGATCCTTCTTCTCCTTCATCTCCACTTCGGAGTTGGCACCAACATAGAGCACTGCTACGCCACCGGCCAACTTAGCCAGACGCTCCTGCAGTTTCTCCTTGTCGTATGAAGAGGTGGTCACCTCAATCTCCTTCTTGATCTGAGCAATACGATCCTGGATGGCCTGCTTCTCACCGGCACCATTCACGATGGTAGTATTGTCCTTAGAGACAGTCACCTTGTCGCAAGTACCCAGCATCTCGAGGGTGGCCTGTTCCAACTTCAGACCTTTCTCCTCGCTGATCACCACTCCACCTGTCAGGGTAGCGATATCTTCCAGCATGGCCTTACGACGATCACCGAATCCAGGAGCCTTCACGGCGCAAATCTTCAGACCGCCACGCAGACGGTTCACCACGAGTGTGGTCAATGCCTCACTGTCCACATCCTCAGCAATCACGAGCAAGGGGCGTCCGCTCTCGGCAGCAGGCTGCAGGATGGGCAGGAAGTCCTTGATATTAGAGATCTTCTTGTCGTAGATGAGGATGTAGGGGTTCTCCATCACGCACTCCATCTTCTCTGAGTCGGTGATGAAGTAAGCAGAGAGATAACCACGATCGAACTGCATACCCTCGACCACACCAATATGGGTGTCACGGCTCTTACTCTCCTCGATGGTGATGACACCGTCCTTAGAGACCTTACGCATAGCCTCAGCGAGGAGTTCACCGATCTCCTTATCATTGTTGGCAGAGACCGTAGCCACCTGCTCAATCTTATCGTAGTTGTCGCCTACCTGTTCAGCACTCTTGGCGATATGCTCAGTGACAGCCTTCACAGCCTTGTCGATACCACGCTTCAAGTCCATCGGGTTGGCACCTGCCGTCACATTCTTCAGACCCTCGGCTACGATAGCCTGAGCCAGGATGGTAGCGGTGGTGGTACCATCACCGGCATCATCACCGGTCTTAGAGGCGACACTCTTCACGAGTTGTGCACCTGTATTCTCAAACTTGTCCTCCAGTTCGATCTCCTTAGCAACGGTCACACCGTCCTTAGTGATCTGGGGAGCACCAAACTTCTTCTCAATGACGACATTGCGGCCCTTTGGACCGAGTGTTACCTTGACGGCATTAGCCAACTGGTCGACGCCCTGCTTCAGCAGGTCGCGCGCCTCAATATTGAATTTAATATCCTTTGCCATAGTAATTTACAATTTGACGATTTACAATTTACAATTTATTTCTCAATGACGGCAAGCACATCGCTCTGGCGCATCATGAGGTACTTGGTACCCTCAAACTCGAGTTCCGTGCCGGAGTACTTGCCATAGAGTACTTCGTCACCCTCTTTCAGAATCATTTCCTCGTCTTTTGTTCCCTTACCTGTGGCCACGATCTTGCCGTGCAAGGGCTTTTCCTTGGCGGTGTCAGGAATAATAATACCGCCGATCTTTTCTTCTGCAGGTGCCGGCAATACCAGCACACGGTCTGCTAATGGTTTGATGTTCATAATGTCTTTATTTTAAATTAATACCTTATTAATATATATAGGGAACAATCCGAAGACCATTCCGCCTGTTTCTCAGCCAAAACCGTGCCAAGTGCCAGGGGTATGACAACTTGTCAGAAAGCAAATATTTCACGGAATATTTTGTCATATCAAGAAAAAACACTAATTTTGCCATCTGAAAATACATATAATAATAAATAAGGTATATGAAACAGTTTTTCAAAATGACGCTTGCCACCATCTGTGGTATTGCTATCTTCATCACTTTGATGGGACTTTTCTTCGTTATTTCTCTGGTAGGAATGCTTGCCAGCGACTCCGCATCAACCAAGGTTAAGGACAATTCCGTCTTCGTCATCAAGATGGACGGTAGCATCAACGAGCGCTCGGAAGAAGGCACGCCCTTCGACTCATTCCTGGGAATGGGCGGCATGGGTGGCAGTATGGGACTCGACAATCTGCTTGAATGCATCCAGAAAGCCAAAGACGAAGAGGATGTCAAAGGTATCTATCTGGAGGGAGGTTCCCTTTCGTTTGATGCCCCCGCCACTGCCCAGCAACTGCGTGATGCCCTGAAGGACTTCAAAAAGAGTGGTAAATGGATCGTGGCTTATGCCGACATGTACTATCAGGCCACATATTATGTGGCTTCGGTGGCTGATAAGATCTACCTGAACGACCACGGCAACATTGACTTCAAGGGTCTTGGTGGCAAGGGTGAATACATGAAGGGACTGTACGACAAACTGGGCATCAAGTACCAGGTGGCCAAAGTCGGCAAATATAAGAGTTATGTAGAGAGCAATACCCTGACGGGCATGAGCGACTACGACCGTGAACAGCGCACCGCTTACCTCACTGGTATCTGGAACTACTGGTTGAAGGAGATTGCCGAGGCCCGTAAGGTGAAGGTCGAAGACCTGAACCAGTTAGCCAATGACAGCATCATGGCCTTTGCTGACACAAAGGACTATGTGACAGCCAAACTCATCGACAAGGTGATGTTCCCCGAGGAGATCAAGGCGGAGATCAAGGAACGTCTGAAACTGGACAAGGACGACGGCATCAACCAGTTGACGCTCTCTGACATGCTCAATGTGAAGTCGAAGAAAAAGAACGACGGTGAGAAGATTGCCGTTTATTATGCCTACGGTAGTATTGTAGACAGTGAGACCATGAACCTGTTGAACGGTGGTGGACACAGCATCGTGGGTAGAACCACGGCAGAAGACCTGCGTAAACTCGCCGATGACGAAGACGTGAAGGCTGTGGTGTTCCGTGTGAACTCCGGTGGTGGTAGTGCTGTCGCTTCTGAACAGATCCGTCATGCCCTCAAACTGCTGAAGGACAAGAAGCCCTTGGTGGTATCGATGGGCGGTATGGCTGCATCGGGCGGCTACTGGATCAGTTCTCCTGCCAACTATATCTTCGCAGAGCCGACCACCATCACCGGTAGTATCGGTATCTTCGGACTCATCCCCAACTTCAGTGGCCTCGTCACCGACAAACTCGGTGTCACCTTCGACGGTGTGACCACCAATAAGTTCACCGACTACGAAACCGACCTCATTCTCGGCAAGGACAATACCGAGATCATGAAACACATGCAGACCTATATCGATCATGGTTATCAGCAGTTCCTCGATATCGTTTCAGAGGGACGTAGCATGAAACCCGAACAGGTTGACTCCATCGGTCAGGGACGTGTCTGGCTCGCCACCGATGCCCTGAACATCAAACTCGTCGACAAACTCGGCAGTCTCGACGATGCCGTGAAGAAAGCCGCCGAACTGGCAAAGGTCAAGGAATACCATACCGCCGCCTATCCCGGCAAGGGCAGTTGGATCGATTCCTTCCTGCCGAAGGAGAACAAGGGGACTTATCTCGACAGTCGTCTCCAGGCAGAGATCAAAGCCTTGTTGGGTGATCTCTACGAGCCATTGATGGAGATCCGCAACGACCTCCAGAACAACAGTCGCATTCAGGCCCGTATGCTCGACGACGTGAGAGTGAAGTAAAAATTGTGAGGGATGGAGGGGGACTTCATTAAGTTAAACAAGAAACTACTGCCGCTGAGTTGGTTCTACGGTATTGGTGTGGGATTCAGGAATCTTCTCTTTGAGATGGGCGTCCTGAAGGAACACACCTACAAGACACCCGTTATCTCTGTGGGAAATATCACAGTAGGCGGCACGGGGAAGACACCCCATGTGGAATATCTGATCAGACTGCTGAAAGACCATGTCCACGTGGCGGTGCTGAGCCGTGGCTACAAACGGAAGAGCAGCGGATTCCTGTTGGCTCAGACAGACACCCCTTTGAGCGACATCGGTGACGAACCCTATCAGATGAAACAGAAATATCCTGATATTACTGTTGCCGTAGACGCCAAACGAACCAGAGGCATTGAGTATCTGATCAGTGGAAAAGAGACCGGACTGGAGATCGATGCCATCCTGTTGGATGATGCCTACCAGCACCGGTATGTCAAGCCCGGACTGAATATCCTGCTGGTAGACTATCACCGTTTGATTATCCACGACAAGTTGTTGCCTGCAGGCAGACTCCGTGAACCCGTCAAGGGTAAAGACAGGGCCGACATCGTCATCGTTACGAAATGTCCGACAACACTCAACCCCATGGAGTTCCGTGTACTGACAAAGCAGATGAACCTCTATCCTTATCAGCAACTCTTCTTCACCACCATCAAATACGAACCCCTGCACCCGTTGTTTGATGGGACGGAACAGATTGAAAAGTTGGAGGAGCTGGCAGGCAGGCACATCCTACTGTTGACAGGTATTGCCTCGCCGAAACAGATTTATTACGACTTGAAGCCACATACGCCTGACATCTACCCACTCAGATACAGCGACCATCACAACTTCAAGAAAAAAGATATCAAAAAGATCAATGAAGCGTTCGAGGGCCTGCCATCACCCAAACTGATCATTACCACGGAGAAAGATGCCGTCAGACTGAAAGAGACAGAAGGACTGACGCCAGAAGCACGGCGTGGTATCTACGTGTTGCCCATCAGCATCGAATTCATGCTACAAGGAGAAGAATCATTTAATGAAAAAATCATAGGTTATGTACGAAAGAATTCAAGAAACAGCATCCTGGCTAAAAACAAGGATGACCACAAGCCCAAAGACAGCCATCATTCTGGGGACAGGCCTCGGACAATTAGCTTCAGAAATAACTGACAAACAAGAAATATCCTATTCGGAGATACCCAACTTCCCTGTTTCCACGGTGGAAGGACACAGCGGCAAACTCATCTTCGGCAAACTGGGTGGTGTGGATATCCTCGCCATGCAGGGACGTTTCCATTTCTATGAAGGCTACTCGATGAAAGAGGTAACCTTCCCTGTCCGTGTGATGTACGAACTGGGCATCAAGACACTCTTCGTTTCGAATGCCGCAGGTGGCATGAACGACACTTTCCGTGTGGGTGACCTGATGATCATCACCGACCATATCAACTTCTTCCCGGAACATCCCCTCCGTGGCAAGAATTTCCCCACGGGTCCCCGTTTCCCTGATATGCATGAGACCTACGACCAGAAACTGATCAAACTTGCTACGGAGATAGCCCGTGACAAGAAGATACGTGTCAAATACGGTATCTATGTCGGTGTGCAAGGTCCTACTTTTGAGACGCCGGCAGAATATAAGATGTACCGTTTCTTTGGCGGTGACGCTGTCGGTATGTCCACCGTACCTGAGGTTATTGTGGCCCACCACTGTGGCATCCGTACTTTCGGTGTGTCAGTCATCACCGATCTTGGTGGATTTGATGTACCTGTCGAGGTGAGTCACGAGGAGGTACAGGAAGCCGCCAACAAGGCACAACCCTTCATGACAGAGATCATGCGTGAGATGATTGTCCGCTCAGAACAGATCGAGCACCAGCATATAGAAAGATTCAACACAGATCACCCGACAGAAAAATGGAAATAGCAAAACTGGGAGAGTTTGGTCTCATCGACAGACTGACGAAAGACATAGAAATCAAAAACGCTGCGACAAAATACGGCGTCGGTGACGACTGTGCCGTACTCTCCTACCCAGACAAAGAGGTACTGGTCACGACAGACCTGCTGATGGAGGGCGTTCACTTCGACCTGACCTATATCGACCTGAAGCATCTTGGCTATAAGTCGGCCATGGTGAACATCAGTGATATCTTCGCCATGAACGGCACACCCCGTCAGATGACGGTCTCGCTGGCCATCAGCAAACGTTTCAGTGTGGAGGACATAGAAGAGTTTTATACGGGATTGCGTCTGGCCTGTGACAAATGGCAGGTGGACATCGTCGGCGGAGATACCACCTCATCCTACACAGGTCTGGCCATCAGCATCACCTGTATCGGAGAGGCTAAGAAGGAGGATATTGTCTATCGCAACGGTGCCAAGAACACAGACCTGATCTGTGTTTCTGGCGACCTCGGTGCTGCCTATATGGGACTCCAGTTGTTGGAACGCGAAAAAGCCGTCTACTACCAGCAAGTGGAGGAAGCAAAAAAGACTGCGAACAAGCGTGCGCTCGAAGAACTGGCACATTTCCAGCCAGATTTCAGCGGCAAGGAATACCTGTTACAACGCCAGATGCAGACAGAAGCCCGTGGCGACATCATCGAGAAGCTCCATGAGGCAGGCATCCGTCCCACGGCGATGATGGATATTAGCGATGGTCTGTCATCGGAACTCCTTCATATCTGTAAACAGTCCGGTGTGGGTTGTCGCATCTATGAAAAGAACATCCCCATCGACTACCAGACGGCGGTCATGGCGGAGGAGATGAATATGAATGTCACCACCTGTGCCCTGAATGGCGGCGAGGACTACGAACTGTTGTTCACCGTTCCCATCGGCGATCACGAGAAGATTGAACAGATAGAGGGTATTAAACTCATCGGACACATCACCGAGGAGAAGTTCGGGAAAGTGCTCGTAACTCGTGATAATCAGGAGTTTGAACTCAAGGCCCAGGGGTGGGTTCATCTCTCCTAAACAACTTTTTTAGAAAAAAGTCGCTCAATTATTTGGTGGGTTCAAAAAAAGTTCGTACGTGCCTTAGCTCAGTTGGTAGAGCATCGGACTGAAAATCCGTGTGTCCCCGGTTCGATTCCTGGAGGTACCACTCCTCCTTTCATTAGCCCGGTTTTCCTTCATGGAGCCGGGTTTTCTTTTAATAATATAATAAGGTATGAAGAAACTAATGACCACCCTTGCTGCGGTTCTGATGGCTGTTACCATCACCGCCCAGACAGCCCGTGAAGAAATCAAGGCCAACAAGTATTTGTCTGGCAGTCAGTATCTGGACTATAACCGTCGTCTGCCCGACAAACCACTCACCCCTGCCCCAAAGGGCTATGAGCCATTCTACATGAGTCACTATGGTCGTCACGGTTCCCGTTGGCTGATTGCCGAAAACAGTTATATCGGTCCTCGGAACACTCTTCGCGAAGCCAAGGAACAGGGTAAGTTGACGTCCCTCGGCGAAGAGACGCTCCGTAAGATTGAGGCTTTCGAACCAACCTCTGTGGATCGCCTGGGTGATCTCTCTACCGTGGGAGAACGCCAGCATCATGGCATCGGCATGCGCATGGCCCAGAACTTCCCCGAGATCTTCAAGGCAAAGAATGTGCCTATCGATGCACGCTCTACGGTGGTCAACCGTTGTATCCTCTCCATGATTGCCGAGTGCGAGGAACTGGCTGCTGCCAATCCGACAGCCCGTTTCCACAATGATGTCAGTGAGTCGTTACAGTACTACCTGAATCAACCCTGGGACGGACTCGTGAAGAAGACCGGCACCGACAGTAAACTGCGTCGTGAGGTATGGCGTGACAAATACACGCATCCCGAGCGATTGATGAAGGCCCTGTTCAACGATCAGCAGTGGGTGTTCAACAACCTGCGCGCCAGTTCTTTCATGCGTAGTCTCTTTGAGATTGCTACCAACATGCAGAGTCACGACACTGACATCGAACTCTTTTCCCTTTTCACCGACGAGGAGATCTATGACCTGTGGAAACAGAACAATATCGCTTGGTATCTCAACTATGGTCCTGCCCCACAAACCAAAGGCATCATGCCCTTCAGTCAGCGTAATCTCCTGAAGAACATCATCGAGACGGCAGACACTGTTACACAGACACAGGCCACCCTCCGCTTCGGTCACGAGGTGTGTGTCATGCCACTCGCCTGCCTGCTGGAACTCGACAACTGCGCCGTACAGGTGGAGAACCTCGACGAACTCGACCAGTACTGGCAGAACTACAAGATCTTCCCGATGGGCTGTAACATCCAACTCATCTTCTATCGTCCGAAAAAAGGAAATGGCGACATCCTGGTGAAGGCCCTGCTCAACGAGCGTGAAGTCACACTCCCCATCAGTACAGACCAGCATCCCTACTACAATTGGGCCACCCTGCGCCAGTACTACCTCGACAAACTCGCCAAGTTTGACGAGATGAATAAATAATTATCAATTGTCAATTATCAATTAAAAGAAATGGGAATCGTTATTGGAATTGACGTGGGTATCTCCACAACAAAGATTGTAGGCATCAAGAACAACAAGATCTCTGCCCCTATCCGTATCACGGCAGCCGACCCCATCACCTCACTCTACGGGGCCTTCGGCAAGTATCTGCACGATAATGACATTGAACTGAAAGATGTGGAGCATGTCATGCTGACAGGTGTGGGTGCCGCCTACATCGACCAGCCCATCTACGGTCTGCCCACCAGCAAGTCGCAGGAGTTCATCGCCGACGGTCTGGGAGCCCGTTTTGAATCCAAACTCGACCATACCATCGTGGTATCCATGGGTACTGGTACATCGTTTGTGAGATGTGACGGCGATGACATGCGTCATATCGGTGGTATCGGCGTGGGAGGCGGAACGTTGGCAGGTCTCTCGCGTCTGTTGCTGAACACCAGTGACATCAAACAAGTGGCAGCGTTAGCCAAGAAGGGTAACGACCGTAACATCGACCTCACTATCGGTGATATCAGTCCACAGCCGCTTCCAGGACTGCCGATGGATACCACCGCTTCTAACTTTGCCCGTGCCCAGAACGATGCCTCGAAAGAAGACATTGCCGCCGGTATCATCAAGATGGTACTCCAGTCGATAGGCTCTGCCGCTTGGTTGGCTTCCCTTGGCAGCGATATCCATGACTTCGTGCTCATCGGCAACCTCTCACTGTTACCACAGTGCAAAGAGGTATTCCCCGCCTTGGAGAAACTCTACGACATCCGTTTCCACATCCCCAAGTACTCCCAGTACTGCACCGCCATCGGCGCAGCACTCGACTATACCAGACAACAAAACTGAGGTGCTGCCCCTTGTGGGCGGCACTTCTGCTTTAATGGACTGATGCGTTAAGATTGCGACGGAGGAAGAACATCTTAGTGGCGAGGAAGAAACAGAGCACACCGGCACCGTTGACCAACACCACCGTCCAGAAGGCAGCAGCATAGCCCAGAAGTTCCGAGACGACACCTCCGACGAGGATGCCGAGACCCATGCCGATATCCCATGAGATGAGAATAGTACTATTAGCCGTGCCACGCTGGTTGTTGTGGGCCACGTTGATAGTCATGTTCTGGAAGGCAGGCCACATGTGACCATTACCTAGACCAATCAGCAAGGCCGAACCGTAGTAACCGAGCCACCCTGGAGCGGCTATAAATAATGTATAGCCAATAAAGGAGATGACCATCCCTTCGCCGGCATTGTGGGTGAGACGGCCTTTGCGCAGTGCTCTGCCACCTTGGATACGTGAGAGGATGAGACCTACGGAACAGAGCATGAAATAAGTTCCAGTGCCACCCGTGATGCCTAACACCTCCTTGCCGTAGATAGCGAGATAGTTGCTCAATACGCCGAAACTGAAGCCGAAAGCCACCATATTCAGACCCAAGAGCCAGCCTTTCACCAAAAAGAAACGGTCCCATGAAATTTTGCGAATCACGGGGACAGGCCCCCTGATCTCCGCTACGCTGCTATCATTGTGCCAGTCCCCATGATTCTTGTCCCTCAGGTCGACGGTGGAATCCACCAGCCAGCCGAGACAGGCCACGATAAGGGCCAGCCAGAAGAGTGCCTCGAAACTGTTGGTCAGTTTGTAGAGGAAGATGCCAATGGTGGGGGCAATAGCCATCGCGAGGTTATTACTCAGGCCATAGTAGCCGATGCCCTCCGTACGACGACTTGACGGCAACACGTCGATGGCTACCGTGGAGTTGGCTACCGTCAGCGCACCGAAGGGACCGCCATGCAGTGTCCTGACCACCATAAATAATAATAAGGTGGAGGCAGCCAGATAACCCGCGAAGAAAATGGAGAAGGTGCCGAAGCAAAGCATCAGCACCTTCTTTCTTGAAAACGAGTCGACGACATAGCCGCTAAACGGGCGGAAGAGCAAGGCAGTCACGGTGTAACCCGACAGCACCAACCCTATCACATCCTTCGTCGCTCCGAAATGTTCACTCAGGTAGAGGGGCAGCAATGGAGTAAGAACGTAGAAGGCAAAGAACAGCGAGAAGTTCGCCACCATTACCTTGCAGTAGTTCCTGTTCCATAGCCGTTCCATCTCTTATTTCACTGCAAAATCGAAACTCTTCAAATCCTTGTCGAGCGACGATGTGCCGTAGAGGATCTTATAGTTGCCAGCCTTGGTGGAGAGTTCGTCAATCATCTCATCGTAGTACTCGAAAGCCTCACCATCGAGGGTGATGCTAGCCGTCTTGGTCTCACCAGGCTTCAACGACAGTTTCTGGAATCCCTTCAAGGCCTTGATAGGTGCACCTTCGTCGCCGAGACGCTTCACATAGACCTGTACGGTCTCTGTACCCTCGCGCTTGCCAGTATTGGTAACAGGCACGGTAAGGGTCACCTTACCGCCAGCCTTCTTCATCGAAGTGCCAGACAATTTGCCCTGACCCACCTTGAACGACGTATAACTCAAACCAAAGCCGAAGGCATACTGTGGCACACCCGTGAAGTAACGGTAGGTACGGTTCTTCATCGAGTAGTCCATGAAGTCGGGCAGGTCGTTGTTCGAACGGTAGAAGGTCACAGGCAGTTTACCACCAGGATTGTAGTCACCGAAGAGCACCTCAGCAAGGGCCTTGGCACCACCCTGACCAGCATACCAAGCCTGCAACAGGGCGTCATACTCACCCTCCACAGGACCGAAGGCAATAGCCGAACCGGAGCAGTTGACGAAGATGACAGGCTTGCCAGTCTTGTGCATAGCCTTCACCAGCAACTGCTGCACCACTGGCAGGTCGATGGTCTGCTTGTCGCCGCCCTCACCTTCCATACGGGCAGAGATACCGCCAATGATGATGATGGCATCAGCACCTTTCACCTCGTTGGCCAGATCGGTGAAGTCGGCGAGTTTACGCTCGCAGATGTCACCACGCAGCATAGCAAACTGTCCGTCGCCACGACGATACTCGATGACGACATCGTAGGTCTTGCCAGCCTCTACGGGGAAGCCCTTATAGTCGGCACCACGGCGTCCGAATCCGAAGCCTCCGAAACCACGACGACCACCACCCTTATTCTCCTCAACGACCTCGCCGTTGACTTTCAGGATATAGCCGTTATCCGTGCTCAGGGTGTACTTCATCTCACCCGTGAAGGTGGCCTTGTACTTACCCGTGATACGCACGGAGAGGTTGTTGTTGTCGACACCCTCTGCAAAGCCCCAGGCACCAAAGGTAGAGAAGTTGAACTCATTGGTATAGTAGTCACTCTTTACGGGATCACCTTCGAGGTTCTTGTTGTTCCAGAACTCCACGAACATACCCTTGCCATCATTGAAGTCCTGAATATGATGCACAGTGGTGTACTCATCGTTCAGTTCACAGGCCTTGTTGTAGATGATCTTCGCACCGGGCACAGCATTCTTGATACCCTCCAAAAGCGAGTGCTTGTGGTTGTCGGTAGGTGTGCCACCGTAGTTACCGTTCAGGAGTTCCACATCGTCGGCATTCGGACCCAGCACAGCGAGGGTCTTAATGCTCTTCGAGAGCGGCAGCACATTACCCTTGTTCTCCAACAGCACCATCGACTCACGGGCAGCCTGTGTAGCCATCTCGTTGTTCTTCTCGCTGCTGATGACTTCAGGACCGAGTTTAGCCCAAGGCAACATGTCGGCGGGATCGAACATACCCAGTTCGAAACGACCTGTCAAAGTCTTACGCAGATGGGCATCGAGGTCGCTCTCCTTGATCAGGTTCTGCTTCAGACCATCGGTCAGCGACATGAACACCTTACCACACTCCAAGTCGGTACCGTTCAACACGGCGTCGACAGAGGCAGAGAGGCCGTCCTTATGCGTCTCGTGCTGTCCACGGTTGAAGAAGTTATTGATAGCGTCGCAGTCGGTGAGCACGATGGCATCGTAGCCCCACTTGTTGCGCAGGATATCAATCAACAGACGGTCGCTGGTGCAGCAGGGTTTTCCCTCGAAACGCTGGTAGGCGCACATCACCTCACGCACGTTACCTTTCTTCACAAGAGCCTTGAAAGCAGGCAGATAGGTCTCCCACAGGTCACGGTTGGTGGGCTCCACATTCATCGAATGGCGCAGAGGCTCCGGACCGCTGTGCACAGCATAGTGCTTGGCACAGGCATGGGTCTTGAAATAGTGATCATCGTTGCCCTGCATACCGAGTACGGTCTGTACGCCGAGGACGGCATTCAGATAGGGGTCCTCACCACAGGTCTCCTGTCCCCTGCCCCATCGTGGATCACGGAAGATATTTACGTTGGGGCACCAGAAGGTGAGTTCAGGATTACCAGGATAGTAAGTCACGCCCATGGGCACGTTGAAAATATTATGGTCACTACGGTTCCAGTTGGCACGGGCCTCATCAGACACCTGCGAGAACACGTCGTAGACCAACTGCTCATTGAAGGCAGCAGCCATACCGATCGGCTGGGGATAGACAGTATAGCCACCCTGACGTACACCATGACAGGCCTCACTCCACCAGTTGTAGGAGGGGATGCCCAGACGGTCGATACTGATGGACTTGTTCATCATCAGACCCACCTTCTCCTCGGGTGTCAACATCTTCAGCAGACTCTCCACACGCTGTGCCGTCGGCAACTTCGGGTTCTGCCATTCATACTTGTACTGGGCCGACACACTGGTCAGGGCCATCATAGCGGTCACTGCCGCCAAAATCAATTTTCTCATTTTAATCCTATATTTACTATTCATACTTTCAGATTAGAAGCCTCCACCCGGGAAACCACCGCCACCGGGGAAGCCACCGCCTCCACCTGGGAAGCCGCCACCACCGCCTGGGAAGCCACCGCCACCACGACGACCGCCGCCAGCGCCGCCACCAGGACGACCACCACCGAAGCCGCCGAAGCCACCCATCTGAGGTGCAGGACGCTTGGCAATCTCAAGGAGCAGTTTGATCAGGGCAGCACGACGCAGACCCCATGTGGGATAGTCGTCAGCCTTCAGCACATCCATCTGGAAGCCAGGCATACCGCCACCAGGCATGTTCTGCATGAAGTCCATGCTACTGGTTGTCAGGATACAAGCCTTGGCCTTACCGTCGGCAACGAGTCTGTCAACGATAGCATCGGCACCACCCACCTTGAACCAACTCTCCATGGTCTCACCGGCAGCAGGTACCAACTGGATCATGGCAGGCATCATAAACATACCAGCCTGTTGTCCGGCAGGCGTCGGCGAGGTGTACCAGGCCTCATTACTGGTGAAGTCGTAGGCCACACGTCCGTGTTCTATCTCACCCATCGAGGCGAAGTTGAAAGGTGAGTTGGGGTTATCGGCAATGCTGTACTTAAAGCCCTTGTCGGGTGCGATATACATATTGCTGGGGTCAGCCACCGGGGTACCGTCCATCACGAAACAGTACTTAAAGGTCTCGAAGAGGTGATCGGTCATCGTCACACTCCACACACCGTCGCTGTCACGCTCCATGGCGAGATTCTCCGGCAACATCTCACATTCCAGTTCCACCTTCTTGGCCTCAGGAGCCTTGAAACGGAAGGTGATACCCTCCTCGCCATATTCGGGCGAGATGATGGGACGTGGGAAGAGACGGGCCATCACACCAGGCGTAAACTGCTGTTCTTCTCCTGTCTTGGCAGGTGCAGGCTTACCTTCCTTCATGGCAGCCTCAGCAGCCTTCTTGTTGAAGAGCAACGGCAGGGTCTTGGTGAGGAAATACTTAGCGTTCATCCAGGTATGTCCGAACTTACCAGTTGTGAATTCCTTCACGCTCTGGATGCCCTTGGTGTCGAGGAACTCCATGTAGTCACGGGCATTGCCATAGAGGAAGTCATCGGTGCCGACACCAAGCCAGAAGAGGTGAATCTTCTTGTTGGTATCCTCGGCATTGTCGTAGACATTGGGGATGTCCGTCGAGGTGAATGAACTGTAACTGCAGAGATAAGAGAACTTGTCGAGGTTCGTCAGACCGTTGAGCAGGCCCTGGTTACCACCACGGGAGAAACCGCCGATGGCACGGTTATCGCGGTTGTTCACCGTACGGTAGGTCTTCTCGATGAAAGGCATCAGGTCGTTGATGAGGTCCTTGCTGAACACATCGTTACCGAACTGCATCTGCGGACCGCCGTCTTTCGGGGCGGGCAACAACTTCGTCGGGTTACCGTAAGGCAGCACCACGATCATCTCCTTGGCGGCCTTCTCGGCAATCAGGTTGTCGAGGATATAGTTCACACGACCCACCTTCAGATACACTTCCTCGGTGTCTGTCGTACCACTGATGAGGTAGAACACGGGATACTTCTTCTGCTCGGCTCCCATATTGAAGCCGCCGCCACCCATGCCCATGCCAGTATAACTGGGCGGCAGGTAGACGATGGCCGTATTGGTGCCACCAAGACTCTTCGAATAATAATGTACGTACTCCACACGTCCGTGCGGCACATCCTTGATGTCGTGCGGCAGACCGTCTTTCGACTTGATCTCCAAAATACTGTTCTTAAAGCCCTCATTGGGGAAGTACAGCGGATTCTCGGGATCCATCACACTGACGCCGTCGACGACAAAGCAGTAGGGATACATGTCAGGCTCGGCAGGACCGAGTGTCACTGACCAGACGCCGTCGGCATTACGGGTCATCTCCTTACGTCCAGCAAACTGGACATCCACCAACACACTCTTTGCAGAGTCATTCTTGTAGTTAAAGGTCACTGTTCCATCCGGATTACAGACGGTTGATTTGACTGCGGACTGTGCCCAACAGGTTGTTGCCAAGCCTAATAATGCGGCAATTGCAACACATTTCACTTTTCTCATACGCAATAGTTTAAGTAAGTTAGAAAATTTCGAGCAAAGATAAACAAAAAAATTGAACGTACCAAATACACTTCCATAAGATTAAAGTTTTTTAAACATACGTCGCATTGTCAATCGGAATCTTTTTAATATCTTTGCACCCAGTTCAACATTAAACATCAACGATTCATGAAGAAATTATTTGCATCCATCCTAACGGCAGTCTTCGCCAGTTGTATCTCGGCAAGCGCCGCCACCATCACCGACAATGGCGATGGCAAGTACACCATCCAGAACGACAAGGTCACGATGACCGTATCGAAAGACGGCGGTAAAATCCTCTCTTTCAAATACGGCGAGGGCGAGGTCATCAGTCAGACCACCTTCCCCAACTCGTTTGGCAGCACCTTCTGGACCAGTCCGCAGAAAGAGTGGAACTGGCCGCCCGTGCCTGAGTTCGACCGTATGCCGTACCAGGTAACCACAGGCGATAAACTCGTCATGACGAGTGAGGTATCAGGAAGACTCAAGTATCAGATTCGCAAGGAGTTCAGCGTCGATCCTGCCGACAAGGCCATCGTCGTCACCTACTCTATCATCAACAAGTCAGAAGAGACCCGTCAGGTGGCTCCGTGGGAGATTACGCGTGTACCCAACAACGGTATCATCTTCTTCGATGCACCCGTTGAGGATATCACCCCCGCCGGACTGATGGACTTTCAGGCTGCCTTCGGACTCAGTTGGTACACCGCCGACGAGGCCCAGCAGAACCGTAAGATCAATGCCGACGGCAAGGGCTGGTTGGCCCATTGTGCCAAGGGACTGCTCATGGTGAAGAAATTCCAGGATCTCGACAAGTCGCAGCCTGCTCCTGAGGAGGCAGAGATACAGGTCTACGTCAACCAGCGCAAGACCTTCATCGAGTTGGAGAGTCAGGGTGCCTACACCACCCTTGAACCCGGCAAGGAGTTCTCATGGACGGTCCGCTGGTATCTGCAGCCCTGCGAAGAGACTCAGCCTACTGAGGCCCTTAAGAAACAGGTGCTCAGCATGATCAAATAATCGTCGCTGATTATTTGAACAGATACTGCGCGAACTCGTGCAGTGACTTGCGCCACACCTGCCACTCATGGTCGCCCGGGTAGGAATTGAACTTCACCTCTACCCCACCATCGCGCATCTTCTTCACAATGTTCCGCGTATGTTCTATGCGCGGATCCTGCTCGCCGCAACTGATAAAGAACACATCAAACTGTTTGTTGAACGCCTTGGTGTCCGTCAGGATACCAGGCACCTCCTTCTCCAAGTCGAAGTTCGAGGCGCCCTGGATACCACCGAACATACCCGTAGAGAAGACACCCACGTTAGCGAATACCTCCGGGTCGCGCAGACCGATATAGAACGACTGTCCGCCACCCATCGACAGTCCGCACATCGCACGGTTCTTACGGTCTTTCTTTACACGGTAGGTCTTCTCCACAAACGGTATCACGTTCTCTATCAGTTCACTGCGGAAGGTCTGCATGCCCTGCCAACTGTAACCGCCGCCAAAACCGCCGTTGCGCGAACGTACATTGCTGTTCGAACTCACCACGATCATCGGCACAGCCTTGCCCGCAGCAATCAGGTTGTCCATGATCTGTGCCGTACGTCCCTGTTCCATCCATCCGCGATGGTCCTCACCGCCGCCGTGCTGGATATACACCACAGGATAATCCTGCTGCCCCTCGTTGTAGCCTGCCGGCGTATAGACCATCAGCGGACGCCAAGCATCGTCCACCTTCGAGTAGTAATAGACGGTGCGCACCTCACCGCGCTTTACATCCTGCACCTCGAAGTCGGCCATCCCTGCCTCGGGAATCTCGATGGCACTCGACCAACGGCTGCAACCGTAGAACGACTGACTGGCAGGATCGGCTGTCGACACACCGTCGGTAATCAACGAATAGTAGTGGAAGCCCGGCACCTGTGGCTTCGTGGTCACCGTCCAGGCACCACCTTCGCCCTTCGTCATATCGTACTTCGTGCCACCCAGGTCTATCTGCACCTGTTGGGCCTGCGGCGCGTTCACACGGAACATCACGCTGCCGTCCTTCAACACACGGGGATACCCGTTGCGGTTGATGTTTGTCACTGGGGAGTACGAACCCTCCGGGAAACTCTCCATCCTAAAACCCTGCGCTGCCATCTCCGTGCAGCATGCGACCATCAGCATCATGGCCAGCAAAATCTTGGTAGTTCTCATATATTATTGACCTTAATTATTTCTCTGCAAAGATACAAAAAAAAGGCGAAAATACCAAATTTTTCGCCCTATTTTTTCATTCAATATTTGGTATGGTACCTCCCTCCTATAACAAAAGAACCATCCTTCTGTGACACGGGTTTAGCAAATCAGCTCATTTGTCGATTGTTACTTTCCAATAGCCTGTCTTATTGCTGCCTACGCGGACAATAAAACCCAAAGACTTTAATACGGAAATATGCTTATAAACTTGTTAACCGTTGCTTTTGGATTCTGTTGGATAATGGCCAATACATCCCATGTAGATTGTGAAACCTCTGGAAATTTATCCTGCACTTTATCCTGCACTTTATAAGGAATCACATTCTCATCATCCTCATAATTCTCCATCGCATCCAGCAAGCATTTCAGCATAAACTCCACAAATGCTGTACTATTGCCGGCAGCATCGCTCTGGGCAATGACATTGTAGTAATCCTGCTGATGGTCTTTTACAATAATCTCTACAGGAATCCATGCAAAGATACCCTTCCAGCGAGAGAGCAACATCGTTTGCCAGAAACGGCCCATACGGCCATTACCATCAATAAATGGATGGATAAATTCAAACTCATAATGGAACACACACGAATGAATCAACGGATGCTCTTTCGTCGTTTTCACCCATTGGAAAAGGTCGCCCATCAGTTGTGGCACACGATCAGCAGGAGGAGCCATGTGAAGACAGTTGCCATTCCCATCAAATACGCCTACACCCTCCTGACGGTAGTGTCCTGCTTGTTTCACCAGGTCTTTCATTATCAGTCCATGAGCCTTCAGCAGATCCTTTTCCTTGAAGGCATCCAGTTCTGGCATCAGGCGATAGGCTTCAATAGCATTCTTCACTTCTTGTATCTCGTCAGGAGCGCCCAATACACGCTTTCCATCGATGACATGCCCCAGAATTGAGGGACAATTTTGCAGGGGTTGCAGAAACATACCCCAGATTTGAGGGAAGATTTTGCAGGGGTTGCATAAACGTGCCCCGGTTTTGAGACAAGGATTTGAATTAAAAAACTTGGATTATAAAATTATAAGGGAAACACTTGGTAGTTCAGGAAATATTTCGTAATTTTGCAGGCAAATTAAAAAAAGACCATAAAATGAAAATAGGATTCGACAACGAGAAATACCTCAAAATACAGAGCGAGCACATCCGCGAGCGCATCGCACAGTTCGACGGTAAACTGTATATGGAACTCGGCGGCAAGTTGTTTGACGACCACCACGCCTCGCGCGTGCTGCCCGGCTTTAAGCCCGACTCGAAACTGAGGATGCTGGCCCAACTGCGCGACTCGATCGAGATACTGATCGTGATCAGCGCCGAGGACATCGAGAAGAACAAGATACGCGCCGATCTGGGCATCACCTACGACGAGGACGTGCTACGACTGCGCGACGAGTTTATGAGCCGTCAGTTCATGGTGGGCTCGGTGGTGATCACCCACTACAACGGTCAGCACGCCGCCGACCAGTTCCGGCACCGTCTGGAGCGCGAGGGCATTAAGTCGTACATCCACTACCCCATCGACGGCTACCCGCACAACGTGGAACTGATTGCCAGCGACGAGGGCTTCGGCAAGAACGACTTCGTGGAGACCACCCGTCCTCTGGTCATCGTGACGGCCCCGGGCCCAGGCAGCGGTAAGATGGCCACCTGTCTCTCGCAACTCTACAATGAGAACAAGCGGGGCGTGCGTGCGGGCTATGCGAAGTTCGAGACCTTCCCCGTGTGGAACCTACCGCTGAAACACCCCGTGAACATCGCCTACGAGGCCGCCACCGCCGACCTGAACGATGTGAACATGATCGACCCGTTCCATCTGGAAGCCTACGGCAAGACCGCTATCAACTACAACCGCGACATCGAGATCTTCCCCGTGCTGAACGCGCTGTTTGAGGGTATCTACGGCGAGAACCCCTATAAGAGTCCGACGGACATGGGTGTGAACATGGTGGGCTTCTGCATCTGCGACGACGAGGTGTGCTGCAAGGCCTCGAAGGACGAGATCATCCGTCGGTTCTACGATGCTACCAATAAGATGGCCGACGGAGCCGACAACGAGAATGAGGTAAGCAAGATACGACTGCTGTTCAATCAGGCAAAGATCAGCACGGCCTTCCGCCGCGTGACCACTGCCGCCTACGAGAAGAAGATTGAGAGCGGACACACATCGGCAGCCATCGAACTGGAAGACGGCACAGTCATCACTTCCAAGTCGTCGCCACTGCTGGGGTGCAGCGCCGCCCTGCTACTGAACGCCACGAAGTATCTGGCAGGCATTGACCACGAAGTGAAACTTATTTCACAGAGTCTCATCGAACCTGTGCAGAAGACGAAGACGGCGTATCTTGGTGCCAGGAACCCCCGTCTGCATACCGACGAGGTGCTGGTGGCACTGAGCGTGCTCTCGAACGATGACGAGAACTGCCGCAAGGCACTGGAACAACTGCCGAAGTTGCGCGACTGTCAGGTACACTCGACGGTGATGCTGAGTGAGGTGGACAGGAAGATTTTCAAGAAACTGGGCTGCGGACTGACCTGCGATCCCGTGAAGAAGAAATAAAGAAAGGCTGCCGTTTGGCAGCCTTTAATTTTGTGTCGACACTTGGATTCGGACCAAGGACCCCCACCATGTCAAGGTGATACTCTAACCAACTGAGCTATGCCGACCTTTTTCATTTGCGGGTGCAAAGGTAGCGATTTTTTAGTGAATAACGAATAGTGAATAGTGAATAGTTTTCCCGCGTTGGGATTTTTTAACTTTTCATCGTACACTATTCACTCTTCATTATTCACTATTTACTATCTTGTGTCTACGCCCCAGGTCATCTTCTCGCGGAGGGTATTGAAGTAACGATGGTCGGAGCGCTTCACCACCTTAATATCGTATGGTGCACGACGGAGCACAATCTTCGTGCCTTCCTTGCATTTCTCCGAGCGGCCGTCGATGGCCACAAGGAAATGGTGACTACGGCTCTCCACATCGAGTTCGATGACGGACGAGTCGGGCAGTACGATGGGACGCACATTCAACGAGTGCGGAGCAACGGCTGTCATAGAAAAGACCTTCGTGCCAGGGACGATGATCGGGCCACCATTGGAGAGGGAATAGGCCGTAGAACCCGTAGGACTGGAAATGACCAGACCGTCGGCCTGATAGGTGTTCAGATACTGGCCGTTGATGCAGGCGCGGATGGAGATCATCGAGGCGGAGTCACGTTTCAGGACGGCTACATCGTTGAGTGCAGTGCTGCACTCACCCAACGGCTGTCCGTCGGCCTCGACCTGTATCAAGGCACGCGACTCGATGGCGAAATCGTCATTATGAAGGGCTTCCAGACAGCGTTCGATATCGTCGGGACTGATGTCGGCAAGGAATCCCAGGCGTCCCATATTGACACCCAGGATGGGGATGTTTTTACGCCCTACCCTGCTGGCGGACTTGAGGAACGTGCCGTCGCCACCCATAGAAATGACGAAATCGGCCTCGAAATCATCGCCCGAGAAAATCTTCGTGGCGTTGACATCCAAACGCTGGTCATCTCTTAGGAAGTCATAATACTCCTTGTCGACATAGAGGTCGGCGCCGTAGTTGGCGATGCAGGAGAGCACCTTCTGGATGCTCGCCGACTTCTTGGCTTGGAAGATATTGCCAAAAAGGGCAAATCTGAGTCTCTGATGTTCCATATTCTTCGCTTTTGGGTGCAAAGATACGAAGAAGTTAAGAATTAAGAGTTAAGAATTAAGAAAAAATGCAATAGCGGAAGCAAATTATTCACTATTCACTTTCCACTATTCACTTTTTTTGCTATCTTTGCGGTCAGAAACCCTAAAAAGAATGATTATGGCAAAAGTTTATGTATTCTTAGCAGACGGCTTCGAGGATGTCGAGGCACTGATTCCCATCGACGTGCTGCGTCGTGGCGGTGTGGAGGTTGTAACGGTGAGCACCACGGAGTTTCCACTCGTGGAGTCGGCTCATGGCGTGAATATCGAGGCAGACATCCAGTTTGAGCAGAGCGACTACGAGGATGCCGACCTGATCATGTTGCCTGGCGGCATGCCCGGCGCCAGCAACCTGTTTGCGCACGAGGGTGTGTGTAAGGTGGTGATGGATCAGTTTGCTGCCGGTAAGAAGGTGGCTGCCATCTGTGCCGCTCCGGCGGTGGTACTGGCGCAGTTGGGTATCCTCGACGGCAAGAAGGCCACCTGCTATCCGGGCTTCGAGAAAGTGCTGAAAGAGGCAGGTGCCACTTATACGGGCGACCTCTTTACGGTGGATGGTAACGTGACCACTGGCGAGGGACCTGCTGCTGCCTTCCCATACGCCTACGAACTGTTGGCACAACTCGTGGATAAGAAGACCTCCGACCAGATTGCCGAGGGTATGCGGTTTAAGCACTTGATGGCCTAATGGATTATATCATCATTGTGGCAGGGGGAAAGGGACTGCGGATGGGAAGCGACATCCCCAAGCAGTTTCTGCCCATTGGCGGGAAACCCGTGCTGATGCGGACGATAGAACGGTTCCGCGAGTATTCTGCCGATTTGCAGATCATCCTCGTATTGCCTGAGGCACAACAGGACTACTGGCAGAAACTCTGCAAGGAGTATCATTTTGAGGTAGAGTATCAGTTGGCGAATGGCGGACAGACACGTTTCCACTCCGTGCAGAACGGCCTCGCCCTCGTACCCGACGATGCACAGGGGGTGGTAGGTGTGCATGATGGCGTACGACCTTTCCCCAGCATCGAGGTCATCCGTCGTTGCTACGAAACTGCCCGTACCACGAAAGCCGTCATCCCCGTCATCCCCATCGTCGAAACCGTCCGACAATTACACACGGGGACAGGAACGTTGTGTAATTCCAAAACCGTGCCGAGAGATGCGTATCGGTTGGTGCAGACGCCACAGACATTTGATATTCAGTTGTTAAAGGCAGCGAACAGACAACCCTATAACGACGGTTTTACGGATGATGCCTCCGTGGTGGAGTCGTATGGTCACCAGATCACACTCGTCGAAGGCAATCGCGAAAACATCAAGATCACCACGCCCTACGACATCACCGTCGCCGAAGCAATTATCAATTCTCAATTGTCCATTATCAATTGAATATCTTAGACCAAGATATCAAATACTTGCCAGGCGTGGGGCCTAACCGCAAGAAGATGCTGAGCAACGAACTCGGCATTGAGACCTATGGCGACCTGCTCGAATACTATCCTTACAAATACGTGGACCGCTCGAAGGTCTACACCATCCACGAACTGACGGGCGACATGCCCTATGTACAGGTGGTGGGACATATCCTGAGTTTTGAGACTTTCCCAATGGGTCCACGCAAGGAAAGAGTGGTGGCCCACTTCACCGACGGGACAGCCATCGCCGACCTGACGTGGTTTAATGGCGGCAAATATGCCAAACAGAACTATAAGATCGGCACGAAATACCTGGTGTTCGGCAAACCCACCGTCTTCAACAACCGCATCAACTTCACCCATCCCGACCTCGATGATGCAGAGAAGGTGGATATCTCATCAATGGGGCTCCAGCCCTACTACAACACGTCGGAGAAGATGAAGAAGAGCGGTCTGAACTCACGAGCCATCGAACGACTGACGAAGGTGCTCATCGAGAAACTGCCGCCTCTGCCTGAGACCCTACCCGACTTCATCATCGCTGAGCGCCACCTGATGGGGCGCGACGAGGCCTTCCGCATCGTACACTACCCCCAGAACGCCAAAGACCTGGAACGGGCGCGCGTCAGACTGAAATTCGAGGAACTCTTCTACATCCAACTTAATATATTAAGGTACGCGAGTGACCAGCGCAGGAAATACAGGGGTTATGTGTTTTCTGTGGTTGGCAATGCCTTCAATACCTTCTATAACCATTATCTGCCCTTCCCATTGACAGAGGCGCAGAAAAGGGTGATCCGGGAGATTCGGGTTGATGTAGGTTCCGGACGGCAGATGAACCGACTGTTACAGGGTGATGTGGGCAGCGGAAAGACCCTCGTGGCACTGATGTCGATGCTCATTGCCATCGACAACGGCTATCAGGCCTGTATCATGGCACCTACGGAAATCCTGGCCGAACAGCACCTGCAGACCATCATGGCGTTTCTCAAAGATATGGACATACGGGTGGCGCTATTGACGGGTATCGTGAAGGGCAAACGACGCAAGGAAGTGTTGGAGGGTCTGATGGATGGTACTATTCATATCTTAGTAGGCACCCACGCCGTGATAGAGGACACAGTACAGTTTGCCCGTCTGGGGTTCGTGGTGGTCGACGAACAGCATCGTTTCGGGGTGGCCCAGCGTGCCAAACTCTGGAGCAAGAGCATCAATCCACCCCACGTCCTCGTGATGACAGCCACACCCATCCCCCGTACATTGGCGATGACACTCTATGGCGATCTCGATGTGAGTGTCATCGATGAACTGCCACCAGGGCGGAAACCCGTAAGGACCACTCACGTCTTTGATACCCGTATGACCACGCTCTACGATGGTATCCGTCAACAAATCCACGAAGGACGACAGGTGTATATCGTCTTCCCCCTCATTGAGGAGAGCGAGAAGAGCGACCTGAAGAACCTCGAAGACGGCTTCGAAGTGTTGAAACAAGCCTTTCCCGAGTTCCGGCTCAGTAAGGTGCATGGCAAGATGAAACCCAAGGACAAAGAGGAAGAGATGCAGCACTTTGTGAGTGGAGAGACACAGATACTGGTTGCCACTACCGTGATAGAGGTGGGTGTCAACGTGCCCAATGCCTCCGTGATGGTGATCCTCGAAGCCCAGCGCTTCGGACTGTCCCAGTTGCACCAACTCCGAGGACGCGTCGGACGGGGTGCCGACCAGAGTTTCTGTATCCTCGTGACCCCCTATAAACTCAGCGAGGACACCCGTAAGCGCATCGACATCATGTGCGACACCAACGACGGTTTCCGCATTGCCGAGGCCGACCTGAAACTGCGTGGCCCAGGCGACTTGGAAGGGACACAACAGAGTGGTATGGCTTTCGACTTGAAAATAGCAGACATTGCCCGTGACGGACAGTTGGTGCAGATGGCCCGTGATACGGCACAGGCCATCATTGAGGAGGATCCCGAATGCCAGTCCGATAAGTATGGAATCCTGTGGAAACGACTCCGTGAATTACGCAAGACAAACATCAATTGGGGCGTGATTTCATAACAGTTAAAGGGATTTACCTCATATTAAGTGTTAAAACAACCCTAAACTTTGTTAACGTACACAACATTCTTGCATGTTTTTTGAATATTTTTATTACCTTTGCAGCGTAATTCCGCGAAAAGCGGGTCAACTCTAACAAATAAAAGATGTTCAGGACCATTAAGATTACACTTATATTTGCCGCGATGTCGCTATCAGCCGCCCCTCTGCAGGCGCAGGATTTGTTAGCCCGTCAGGCTCCCGTTGACAAGAAAATGAAACAGGTTGATTCCGTTGCGCTCAACCAACTGATCTATCAGGAGATGCTCGACAATCCTGCATCCGATCTGTATGATGAGTTCGACAACATTTCAACCCACTATCGTGCCAATACCCCGTTGCCCGATGAGGCCACCATCGACCTGCGCGGTTTCTGCATGCCGACACCCAGTCGTGTGATTACCTCGAACTTCGGGGCCCGTTGGGGACGTCAGCACAAGGGACTCGACATCAAGGTCTATATCGGTGACACCATCCGTGCCGCATTCAGCGGAAAGGTACGTGTCGTGAAGAACGAAGGTGCCCGCAAGGGTTATGGAAAATATATCGTCATCCGCCACTATAACGGATTGGAGACCTACTATGGTCACCTGTCGAAGTGGCTCGTGGAAGAGAATCAGGAAGTGCGCGCTGGCGACCCCATCGCCCTTGGCGGTAATACGGGACGTAGCACAGGTTCGCACCTGCATTTCGAGACACGCCTCTGTGGTGTGGCCCTCAACCCAGCCCTGATGTTCGACTTCCGTAACCAGGATGTCACAGGCGACTTCTGGACCTTCAAGCGTAGCAGGTATGCAGCCGAGTCGGCACAGGCCACCCGTCTGCGTGGCGCCAATGCCAGTGCCACTGGTTCAGGTAGACTGGAGACTGCCGACGACGATGATACTGAAATGGCCATCGCTGCCCCGGAGGTTTCCTTTGCACCTGAAGTACACTTCCATAAGGTGAAGAAAGGTGAGACGCTGCAGGCCATCGCCAAGAAGCGTGGTATGACCATCGATGCACTCTGTAAACTGAACCACATCGGGAAGAATATTCGCCTGATGCCCGGTCAGATTTTGAAATACAACTAAGGTTGAAGGTCTTTTAATTGACCTATCTTAACTACATCGCGGATTTATCTAATTTTCTGGAGAGAAATGTGATATAATCCGCGACTTTTTATTATCTTTGCACCCTAAATGCATTTATTATAACGTTATAAGAAAAAGTATGGCTGACAGAAAGAAGATTAAGACCGCTTTGGTATCGGTTTTTCACAAGGACGGACTGGACGAATTGCTCAAGAAACTGAATGAGGAGGGCGTCAAGTTCTTATCCACAGGTGGTACACAAAAGTTTATTGAGTCACTCGGCTATGAGTGCCAGAAGGTAGAGAACGTGACAACGTATCCCTCCATATTAGGTGGCCGTGTGAAGACGCTCCATCCGAAAGTGTTCGGAGGTATTCTGGGACGTCGTGACAACGAAGGAGACCTGGAGCAGATGAAGCGTTACGAGATTCCCGAGATCGACCTCGTCATCGTGGATCTGTATCCGTTTGAACAGACCGTTGCCAGTGGCGCTGCAGAAGATGATATCATCGAGAAGATTGATATCGGCGGCATCTCACTGATCCGTGCAGGTGCCAAGAACTTCAACGATGTGGTGATTGTACCCAGTAAGGCAGAATACGGTGTACTGCTTGACATTCTGAACAAACAGGGTGCCGAGACCACCAAGGAACAGCGTCGTATGTTCGCCACCCGTGCCTTTGGTGTGAGCAGCCACTACGACACCGCCATCCACGGCTGGTTCGAAAAGTAAATTGTCGAATTGTAAATTGTCAAATTGTAAATTAGAATGGGATTTTTTAGTTTCGTCCAGGAGATTGCAATGGACCTGGGCACAGCAAACACCATCATCATCAGCGACGACAAGATCGTGGTAGACGAGCCATCTGTCGTTGCCCTTGACCGTCGTACCGACAAGATGATTGCCGTAGGTGCAAAGGCAAAGATGATGTATGAAAAGACGCACGACAACATCCGTACCATCCGTCCGCTGCGCGACGGTGTGATAGCCGACTTCTCTGCCTGTGAGCAGATGATGCGCGGTCTGATAAAGATGGTACACACAGGCTCCCGCCTGTTCTCCCCCTCCCTCCGTATGGTGATTGGCGTACCCTCCGGTTCTACCGAAGTTGAACTCCGTGCCGTACGCGACTCAGCAGAACACGCTGACGGACGTGATGTCTATCTGATTTTCGAGCCGATGGCTGCTGCCATTGGTATCGGTATCGACGTAGAGGCTCCGGAAGGAAACATGATCGTGGATATCGGTGGTGGTTCTACGGAGATTGCCGTGATCTCACTGGGCGGTATCGTCAGCAACAACTCCATCCGTACGGCTGGTGACGACCTGACGGCAGATATTCAGGAGTATATGAGTCGTCAGCACAATGTGAAGGTCAGTGAACGTATGGCCGAGCGTATCAAGATCAATGTGGGTTCTGCCCTGACAGATCTTGGCGACGAGGCACCTGAGGACTTCATCGTACATGGTCCGAACCGTATCACGGCTCTCCCCATGGAGGTGCCCGTATGCTATCAGGAGATTGCACACTGTCTTGACAAGACGGTTTCGAAGATCGAGAACGCCGTGCTCTCCGCACTCGAGAACACACCACCAGAACTCTATGCCGACATCGTGAAGAACGGTATCTACCTCTCTGGAGGCGGTGCACTGTTACGTGGTCTTGACCGTCGTCTGGAAGACAAGATCAATATTCCGTTCCACGTACCTGAGGATCCTCTCCACAGTGTGGCTAAGGGTGCCGGTATTGCCCTGAAGAATATTGACCGTTTCTCTTTCCTGATGCGATAATCAAGTAAGGTAGATGCACAACCTACTCGATTTCCTTCGAAAATATCATCACTGGTTACTCTTCGTCATATTGGAGGTAATCAGTGGTGTTATGTTGTTCAGATACAATACTTATCAGGAAAGCGTGTGGTTGTCATCCGCCAATGCGATGGCAGGCAAGGTCTATGAGGTGGAAAGTGGCATCACCTCCTTCTTCTCGATGACCAGAGCCAATGAGGAACTCACCCTCCGCAACTTCTATCTGGAAAGACAAGTGGCGCAATTGCGCAGACTGTATACGGAAGCCACCAAGGACACAACGGTAGAACAGCGCAATGAACTGCAGTTCCTAAGTCAGTTCAGGCTGATTCCCGCAAAGGTGGTGGCCAACACCATTAACAGACCCGACAATCTCATCACCATCAACAAAGGAAAGGCCGATGGCGTAGAGGTGGATATGGGCGTGGCCTGCGGAAATGGTATTGTGGGAGTGGTCTATCTGGTCTCTGACCATTATGCGGTTGTCATACCGGCCCTGAACACCAGTTCATCACGTATCAGTTGTGCCATCCGTAACCGGGATTACTTCGGTTATCTGCACTGGACAGGCGGAGACCCGACGATTGCATATGTGGAAGATATTCCCCGTCATGCACATTTCAAGAAAGGCGAATGGATTGTCACCAGCGGTTACTCGTCTATCTTCCCGCCAGGCATCTTGGTTGGAAAGATTGAGAAAGTGTTCAACTCGAACGATGGTCTGTCGTACAAACTACAGACGCGCCTGAGTACGGACTTCAGTTGTCTACGGGATGTGGTCGTCATCTGTGACAAGCATATACCAGAACGCGTGAATCTGTTGGAAGCAGCCCGCGACTCTATCAGAATGAAAGGAAACTAAGGATATGTCGTTAGAACTGTTGAAACGGTTGGGGCTGTTTGTTGCCCTGTGTGTGGTCCAGATACTGATTCTGAATCATATACACCTCTTTGGTGTGGCCATCCCACTATTATACATTTACTTTGCCATCACCTTCCACCGTAATACACCCAAATGGGCCATCTTGCTTTGGTGCTTTGCCTTAGGACTGGCTATTGACGTCTTCTCCAACACGCCCGGACTGGCGGCAGGATCCATGACACTTATTGCTGCCATACAACCCTACCTGCTTGAACTGTTTATCCCCCGGGATTCCTTCGAGGAACTGGAGATATCCGCCAAATCATTGGGCTGGGGAAAATTCACTTTTTTCAGTGCCATATTGATACTGATCTTCTGTCTGGTATTCTTTGCCGTGGAAGCCTTTACCTTCTACAACTGGGTACACTGGCTGGCCTGTGCCGTCTGTAGTGCGTTCCTGACTTTGATATTGATCCTTGCCATTGAAAGTGTACGAACAAAGTGAAGGACTATAATCTTGGAAAACGACGGTACGTGATTAGTGGGGTGGCTACATTGATTGTAGTCATCTATATTATCCGTCTGTTTACACTCCAGATTACCAGTGACGACTATAAGAAGAGTGCCGACTCGAATGCTTTCCTCAAGAAGGTAGAGTTTCCCTCCCGTGGTGTCATCTCCGACCGTAATGGGAAACTGCTGGTTTACAACCAGCCCTCGTACGACATCATGGTAGTGATGAATGAGGCCAACGGACGACTGGACACCTTGGACTTCTGTCAAGCCCTGGGCATCAGCAAGGAAGAGTTTGACAAACGAATGGCCACGATCAAGGACCGTAACCGTAATCCCGGTTATTCCAGATTCACCCAGCAGTTGTTCATGAGTCAGTTGTCCGACAAGGACTTCAGCATTTTCCAGGAGAAGATGTACCGTTTCCCTGGCTTCTACGTCCAGAAGCGCAGCGTCCGTCAGTATCAATATAATATGGGTGCCCACATCCTGGGTGATGTGGCAGAGGTGTCGCCTGCCGACATTGAGGAAGACGACTACTATCAGCCTGGCGATTATATCGGAAAACTCGGTGTGGAACGATCCTACGAGAAACAACTCCGAGGTGTCAAAGGCATGCAGATCCTGCTCCGTGATGCGCACGGACGGATTCAGGGCCGTTACCAGAACGGTGCACTCGACCAACGTCCCGTTCCCGGTAAGAACCTGACGCTGAGTATCGATTACGAACTCCAGGCTCTGGGTGAACGACTGATGGAAGGTAAGATTGGCAGTATCGTCGCCATCGAACCGTCTACCGGTGAGGTGTTATGTATGGTTTCTTCTCCCTCATACGACCCACGACTGATGGTGGGACGTGAGCGCAGCAAAAATCACAAGATACTGAGTCAGGATGTGTGGAAGCCATTGTTGAACCGTAGTATCATGGGACTCTATCCGCCAGGTTCCACCTTCAAGACCTCACAGGGACTGACCTTTCTGTCAGAAGGCATCATCACCCCGTCTACCCCCTACCCCTGTGGACATGGATTCAATTTCAAGGGTCTGCACGTAGGATGTCACGGACATGCCGCTCCTCTCCCGCTTGTCCCTGCCCTCAGCACGTCCTGTAACGGTTTCTTCTGTTGGGGACTCTACCATATGATCAATACAAACATCTCCAAATACGGTTCTGTGCAGAATGCCATGAACACCTGGCGCGACTATATGGTCAGCATGGGCTTCGGTTATAAGTTGGGTATTGACCTACCAGGCGAGAAACGTGGCCTGATTCCCAATGCCCAGTTCTACGATAAGGCCTATAAAGGTTCCTGGAACGGTTTGACGGTTATCTCCATCGCCATCGGACAGGGCGAGGTATTGCTCACCCCGCTCCAGATAGCCAATCTTGGTGCCACCATCGCCAATAGAGGCTTTTATTATGTGCCTCACGTGGTCAGGAAGGTACAGGGCGAACCCCTCGACACCACCTTCACCCGTCGTCATTTCACCAAGGCCAACCGCGAAGCCTACGAGTATATCGTCAAGGGCATGCGTTCTTCGGCAATGGGTGGAACCTGTAAGGAACTGTCAAGGCACAGTTTCGTGCCATGCGGAAAGACGGGTACAGCCCAGAACCGTGGTCACGACCACTCTGTGTTTATGGGCTTCGCACCCATGGACAACCCAAAGATTGCCGTTGCCGTCTATGTGGAGAACGGCGGATGGGGTGCCACCTACGGTGTACCTATCGGTGGTCTGATCATGGAACAGTTTATCAACGGAAAACTCTCTCCTGCGTCTGAGGCGAAGGCTCAGGGTATCCAAAACAAAAGAATTGCGTATGGTTCAGCGGACAGATAAACAACCCAGCGTACTGCGTTCCATCGACTGGCTGACGATCATCCTCTATCTCGCTCTGCTGGGGTTGGGATGGATGAGTGTCTGCGGTGCCAGTTACACCTACGGCGAGACGGATATCCTCAGTCTCGACAGTCGTTCCGGTATGCAGATTGTCTGGATAGGCACCTCTATCGTATTAGGCCTGATCATCCTGTTGCTCGATGACCGTTTCTACGACACCTTTGCTTACGTGATCTTCGGTGCCATGCTGATCCTGCTCTTTGCCACCATCTTCAATCCACACACCATCAAGGGTTCCCGATCGTGGCTGGTATTAGGTCCCCTGCGCCTCCAGCCGGCGGAGTTTGCGAAGTTCGCCACAGCACTGGCACTGGCGAAGTTCATGAGTATCTACGGCTATGACATCCATAAATGGAAACACTTTGCCATCACACTGGCCATTATCCTGTTGCCGATGCTGTTCATCGTCCTTCAGCGGGAGACGGGATCTGCCCTTGTCTATCTGGCCTTTTTCCTGATGTTCTACCGTGAGGGGATGCCAGGCAGTGTGTTGTTCACAGGTGTGGCAATGGTTATCTATTTCGTCGTGGGCATCCGCTATGCCGACACCATGCTCTTGTACACACCCACTTCTGTAGGCAAGTTTATTGTCCTATTCCTGATACATATCTTCTCAGGGGCAATGGTATATATCTATTGCGAAAACAAACGGGAAGCCTGGCGTATCCTGATAGCCACCATCGGCATCACCCTCATCTTCCTGTTGTTCTCCCTCTACGTCATTCCGTTCGACATCGTGTATGTCCAACTGGTCATGACAGCCCTTCTGATAGGTTATCTGCTCTGGCAGGCCTTGTCCACCCGTATCAGGAACTATATGTGGATTGCGCTCTTCGCCTTTGGCTCCGTCGTCTTCTTCAATGCTGCCGACTATGTGCTCAATCATCTGATGGAACCCCACCAGCGTGTACGTATCAACGTGCTCCTTGGTCTGGAGGAAGACCTGAAGGGTGCCGGCTACAATGTGCATCAGAGTCAGATTGCCATTGGCTCTGGCGGCATCAAGGGTAAAGGATTCCTGAATGGCACACAGACGAAGTTGAAATATGTGCCGGAGCAAGATACCGACTTCATCTTCTGTACCGTTGGCGAGGAGGAAGGTTTTCTCGGCTCCGCCGGTGTGTTGTTCCTGTTCTGGTGTCTGATCCTGCGTCTCATCCGTCTGGCAGAACGTCAGCCATACCGTTTCGGAAGGGTCTATGGCTATTCGGTATTAAGTATCTTCCTGTTCCATGTGTTCATCAACGTGGGCATGGTATTAGGTCTGACACCTGTCATCGGCATTCCGCTGCCGTTCTTCAGTTACGGCGGTTCTTCCTTATGGGGATTCACCATCCTGCTCTTTATCTTCCTGAGAATAGATGCAGGCAGGAATCTCGCGCGTACCTAATTATATATAATAGGGTTATTGTTTGTCCAGACGAATGCCGACATCTGCTATGCCAGGCATCATCTCACGTTTCATATTGTGATTCACCGTGATATACAGGGAGTCGCCTTCCTGCAGACGAAGCGTATTCACATGGAAACTGTACTGATAATAACTGAGACCGGGGCCCTTGTTGTTGCCATCCTGATCTATCAGGTTACAGTTCAGCGTGTCAAGATGCACATAACCTGAAGGCAGGATGGTCTGTTTGATGACAAGACATAAGCCCAGAAAGGGATAACTCTTGTCGATACGCAGTCCCACTTCCTCCCGATAGGTCCCCTCGCTGACGGGAGGCACCTCAAAGGACAGTACGTCACCCTTTTCCCATCCTTCCACAGGTGCATGCTCATAGTGATAATAAATCGTCTTACGGTCGCAAGAGGCCAGACCTATTGCAACCGCAAGCATGATACCGAGACATATCCATTTGTTATTCCTTCGCATGGTTGTCCTGAGGCGCATCCGATGGTTTCTTCTTCTTTTTCTTCTTTTTCTTCGACTTGTCGAACCGGCTGATATCACCTCCTGCCAGATCCACATGCTGTTTGACAGGTTTCTGATGACCATCTTCCTGAAGTGACAGAGGCTTTTCACCCTGTTTGTTCATCTCGATGATCTCCTTGGCACGGACAGCGGTGATAGTCTCCACATTCGCAGCGATATTCTTGTCTGTGGAATAGGACACGAGACCAGCCAAGATATCACTCTTGAAGAGGTAATAGTCGGCATCCTGCGTCTGGAGCACGACATCCTTGCCGGGCAGGCGTTTGCTGGCCTCTACATAGTCATCGACCTCATAGTTCAGACAGCATTTCAGTTTGGCGCACATACCCGCCAGTTTCTGTGGATTCAGTGAGATATCCTGGAATCGGGCCGCATTCGTGCTGACACTGGAGAAATTCTTCATCCAGGTGGCGCAACAGAGTTCCCGTCCACAGGGACCTGTACCACCGATACGTCCAGCCTCCTGACGCGCACCGATCTGTTTCATCTCGATACGGACGTGGAAGGCGGCAGCCAGATCCTTGATCAACTGACGGAAGTCCACACGTTCGTCGGCGATATAGTAGAAGATGGCCTTGTTGCCGTCGCCCTGATACTCCACATCACCAATCTTCATCTGCAGTCCGAGTCCCTTGGCAATCATACGACTCTCTATCATCGTCGAGTGCTCACGGGCCTTGGCCTCACGGAACTTCTGCATGTCGATCTCACGGGCGATACGGTAGATACGTTTGATGTCGTCAGCCGATTTCAGATTGGCCTTCTTGATCTGCAGTTTCACCAGTCGGCCTGTCAGTGTCACCACACCAATATCATGTCCTGGACTGGCTTCCACCGCCACGATATCACCTTTCTTCAACGGCAGATTATTCACATTGTGATAATAGCCCTTACGGGTATGTTTGAACTGCACCTCCACCAAGTCGGTATCTTCGGCATTGCCAGGCACATCAGCCAGCCAGTCGTAGGTATTCAACTGTCGGTCCTGTCGTCCTACGGCCTGGTGACATAATCCTCTGTCACAGCCTACCATGATGGGCAATTCTTTTGTCTTGTCTGTCATATCTATTTCTGAATCAATAATACTATCATTTGCAGCGCGAAATCGAAAAACACGATCTTCGCATTGGCATTCTGTCCGATGTCACGGATGGCCAGATTAGCCAGGTCACTGATGGGCAGGATATTCCCCTCATTCACAAACCGTGCGAAGTTACGGGCAAAATCCTCTTCCTTCTCCGTCATATACACCAGTTCTTCCTGTTGGAAGTTGTACATGAAGTTCTCACGGATCATCCTGAGGAAATAAGTCAGCCAGCGCTTCTGCTTCTCACGTCCGAAGCCAGCCATCACCTCACTCCACTTACGCAGGTCCTTGATCTTCCGTTGGTAAGCCAGTCGCATCAGCGAGATGAACAGATCCAGGAACTGTTCGTTCTCGGAGCCTACCTGAAGTTCTTCCATCGCCTTCAACCAACTGCCGTTGGCGAGTCTGGCGATACGGTGGGCTGCCGCCTCACTGATACCCCGTCGCTCCACAAGGGCCTGTTCGATGATGTCATCCTCAATCTTCTTCACATCGATGCGCTGCACCCGACTGCGGATGGTCTCTAACAGTTTGTCGGGCTCCTCACAGACCATGATGAACACCGTCTGGTGGGGCGGTTCCTCGATGAGTTTCAGGAGTTTGTTGGCACACTCGATATTCATGCGTTCCGGTAGCCAGACGATGCTGACCTTATAGCCTCCCTGACTCGACTTCAACGAGAGTTTCCGCACCAGGTCGTCGCTCTCGCCAGCGGTGATGATGGCCTGTTGGTTCTCGCCTCCCATCGCCTGCATCCAGTCGTCCATCGTGAAGTACGGCCCTCCCATGATCAACTCGTGCCATTCCTTTGCGAAATCATCGCTTACAGGCTTATGTTCGCTCGACATCGAGGGCAATTTGATGGTCGGATAGGTGAAGTGTAGGTCAGGGTGCTCCAACTTGTCGAGCATGGCCTTCGACGATGCTCTGCCATCGTCAAGCAACTGACAGCCAAAGGCCATTGCCAGTGCCATCTTCCCGACACCTTGCGGTCCGCAGAGCATCAGGGCATGCGGCAGACGGTCTTCACTAACCATCTGCATCAGGCGCTCCTGCACCTCCTTCTGCCCTATCACCTCACTCCAAGTCATAACAATCGCTTTGCGACTTCCACGACACTTTCCACTGCCGACACCGTATAGAAATGGATGTTGTTCACCCCGTGCTGATACAGGTCGCGACATTGTTCCGTGGTCCACTCAATGCCCAACTGACGGGCATCCTCATCGGTCTTACACTTCACGATCTCCTTGGCCAATGGCTCAGGGATGTCACAATGGAACGTCTTAGGCACCACCGTCAACTGCGTCAGTTTGGCCAGCGGCTTGATGCCTGGGATGATAGGAATGGTGATGCCCATCCCTCTGGCTTTCTCCACGAAGGAGAAGTATTTCTCATTGTCAAAGAACAATTGTGTCACAGCATATTGCGCTCCCAGTTCCTGTTTCTGTTTCAGGTATTCCATGTCCATCTCCAGATTCGGTGCCTCCTCATGCTTCTCCGGATAGCAGGCCACCCCATAGTCGAAGGGCCGACCCGGATTCTTGATGGGTGTGCCGTCGACAAAGAAGCCCTCGTTGAAACGCTTCACCTGCTGTATCAGGTCTGTCGTATGGGCATGACCTCCGGGTGTCGGCACAAACCTGCTGTCCTCCTTTGCCTTATCGCCACGCAACAGCAACAGGTCGCTGATGCCCAGAAACTGCAGGTCAAGCAGTTCGTACTCGATATCCTCCACGGTAGCGCCACTGCAAATCACATGGGGCTGCACGGGGATATGATAGCGCTGTTGGATGGCAGCAGCAATGGCGATCGTACCAGGACGACGACGGATTCTGCTCCGCTCAAACTGTCCGTTTGCCAGTTCCTTGTAGACAAACTCGGAGTGGTGGGTCGTGATGTTGATGTATGCAGGATCGAACTCCTTCAATTGGTCGATGTCGGCAAAAAGCCTGTCCGTGCCTGTCCCCTTCAGCGGGGGCAGCACCTCAAAGGAGAACCGCCTGCGGTCTTTATCTAAGTTCAGTATACTCATAATCCGGTGCAAAGTTAAACAAAAAACCCCGAATTGCCAAGCAATTCGGGGATTATTCACTATTCACTATTCACTTTTCACTATTATCTACTCAAAGATTTCTTTCAGTTTGTCTTGCAGCGCCTGCGCCCTAAGCCCACGAGCCACAATCTTTCCCTGCGGGTCGATCAGCAGGTTGTCGGGGATGCTGTTCACGCCATAGACCTCTGAGGCTACCGTATTCCAGCCCTTCAAGTCGGAGAGGTGCGTCCAAGGCATCTTCAACTCGGCAATGTCCTTCACCCACGGTTCCTTCTTATTGTCGAACGAGAGCCCCACAATATCAAAGCCTTTGTCATGGTATTTCTCGTAGGCTGCCACCACATTCGGCATCTCAGCCTTGCAGGGTCCGCACCATGAGGCCCAGAAGTCCACGAGCACCCATTTACCCTTGCCCACATACTCACTCAGTTTGTGCATCTTGCCGTCAGGATCAGCCTCCTCCAGGTCGATGAACTGCTGACCCACGAAGGCCTGCTTCTTCTCTTCCAGACTCTTCTGATAGGCTAAAATATCCATCTGGCCCTTCACGATGGGATGACTGGCCCAGGCAGGTTTGGTAGCAAGGACACTGTCAAGTTTTTCCTGTCCGAGATAACTCTGATACTCACTGAAAAACGCCACAGGAATCAATGTCTCACGTTCCTCCTTAAAGACATTCTCTATGCCCTCCATCATCTTCATCATGGCAATCATCAGTCCACCGGTCAGTTCCAGTTCCTTGGCTTTGCGCTCCTCTGCCGACATACTCCGAATCTTCATCATAAAGTTGCCATACGGTGCATTGATATCTATATCGTAGCGT
>CACZVE010000035.1 GCA_902784565.1 uncultured Prevotellaceae bacterium | reverse complement strand
GTTACGGCGATTATCCTTCGATTCCAAGAAAAATCTCGAATTCTTCTCAAACTTGTATGGACAAACGCCTGCCTTTTGGACAAATCGCCAAAATCGCTCTGATTCCTGTCCAAAAGAATGTGTGGATCAAGAATATCAGCCCCCGTGAACGTACAGGACTTTTTTAGTCAATAAATAATGTTAAACCGCGGGGCTTTCCATTTTTATTTCGTAATTTTGCAGCGTAAACCTCACGAAGTTGTATTTTAACATAATCTACGGATGAAACTAAGAGATGCTTTTATCGCCGTTGCTACGGCAATGGCTCTGTCTGCCAGCGCGCAGAATCCCTTTGTGCAAACATGGTGTACGAGCGACCCCGCGCCGATGGTACACGATGGTACGATGTATGTCTATACAGGCCACGACGAAGACGGTGCCGACTTTTTCTGGATGCAGGAGTGGCGCGTCTACTCGACGCAGGACATGGTGAACTGGCAGGATCACGGTTCTCCCCTCGCCTTGGAGAGTTTTTCCTGGGCAGACGACCGTGCCTGGGCCTCGCAGACCATCGAACGCGACGGGAAGTTCTATTGGTATATCTGTGCCCACTCCAAACTGTCAGGTGGTATGGCCATCGGTGTGGCAGTGGGTGACACTCCCGTAGGACCTTTCAAGGATGCCATCGGCAAGCCATTGTTCGAGAACGGTTCGTGGGACCATATCGACCCGACGGTGATGATCGACGACGACGGACAGGCCTGGTTGATGTGGGGTAACCCCCGCGTGTATTACCTGAAACTGAACCGTGACATGATTTCCTATTCCGGAGAACTGGGTATGCTCGACATGACAGAGGGGGGCTTCGGCTCACCCCTGAGAGACAAACGTGTGCAGGGCAAGGAATACAAGGACTCGTATGTGGAAGGCCCCTGGCTGCGGAAGGTGGACAGCAAGAAATACAATGTGGATGCCTCGAAGGTTTATCAGTTGCTCTATGCCGCCGGTGGCGTGCCGGAGCATATCTCTTACAGTACGGCACCATCGCCCTTAGGTCCCTGGACCTACGCTGGTGAGATCATGCCGCTCTGTGATACGAAGTCGTTTACGAACCACTGCGGCGTGGCAGACTATAAGGGTCATTCCTATTTCTTCTACCACACGGGAAAACTGCCCAATGGCGGTGGTTTCGGACGCAGTGTAGCTGTGGAGGAATTCAAGTATAATGCCGATGGAAGTTTCCCCACCATCATGCCTACCGACGAGGGTGTGCAGCCTGTGGAGAAGTTCAACCCCTATCGTAAGGTGGAGGCTGAGACGATGGCCTTTTCAAAGGGTATCAAGACAGAGCAGAACGACGAGGTGGGGGTCTATGTGACTGATATCCACAACGGCGACTATATCAAACTGCAGAATGTAGCGTTCGACAACAAATACCCGCGTGTCTTCAAGGCCCGTGTGGCTTCCGGCTTAAGGGGAGGACAGATTGAAATACGCCTCGACAGCGTCGGTGGCAGATGCCTCGGCGTGGTGAATGTGCCTGGCACCGGTGGCTGGGAGAAATGGCAGACCGTCACCCTCGATTTGGATTATCCGACGCTGGCAGATGTAAACGGACCAAAACGTACGCTTGCCAACATTGCCCTGCCTGAGACGGCAGACCTCTATCTGGTCTTCAAGGGTCGTAAGGGTCCGAAACTGTTTAATTTTGACTGGTGGGAGATGCGCGGACTGGAACAAGTGAATATGCCCCTCTTCCAGACGAAATATACCGCCGACCCCTCACCGTTGGTTGTGGGCGACACCTTATTCTTATATACCTCACACGATGCCTCGCCGGAGGATATCCCCGATGCCAACGAGAAGAACTCGGCCGGTTTCTTTATGTACGACTGGCTGTTGTGGAGCACCACCGACATGGTGAACTGGACGGAGCACGGTGCTGTGGCCTCGTTGAAGGAATTCTCCTGGCGCAGCAGGGAGAACGGTGCCTGGGCCATCCAGACAATAGAGCGCAACGGCAAGTTCTACCTCTATGCCCCGTTGCATGGACACGGCATCGGTGTGTTGGTGGCAGACTCGCCCTACGGACCCTTCAAGGATCCCCTGGGTAAGCCGCTGGTTTGGCAACAGGAGCACTGGGACGACATCGACCCCTCCGTCTGGATCGATGACGACGGACAGGCCTATATGTTCTGGGGCAACCCTCAGACCTATTGCGTGAAGTTGAATGAGGATATGATCTCCACCAAGGGCGACATCTACGTGCTCAACCCGAAGGACGGCATGATGCGTCCCGTGAAGGAGGAGGGTGCGAAGATCAACCTCCGGGTGCCGTTCAGTGAGAAGGCCAACTGGGCAGTGAAACACTATCAGGAGGGACCGTGGTTCTACAAACGCAACGGACACTATTATATGGGGTTCGCCTCGACCTGTTGTCCTGAGGGTCTGGGGTATGCGATGAGCAATTCGCCATTGGGTCCCTGGAAAGAACAGAACTACCTGATGGCTCCCACCCAGCGCGACAGAGGCAATCACCCCGGCATTGCCGACTTCAAGGGGCATTCGTATCTCTTCGGACAGGACTACGACCTGATGCACTTAGAGACCTTCGTACACCATGAGCGTCGCAGTGTGAATGGGGCAGAGATCTTCTACAATGCCGACGGCACCATCCGTGAGACACCCTACTGGCTGGATCTGGAACCCATGAAGCAGTTGCAGTGGCTCAATCCCTACCAGCGTATAGAGGCTGAGACGATGGCGTGGGGCTTCGGTTTGAAGAGTGCCAAGATGGGTATCGAGAACACCGGTGTCGTGGCAGATATGCCTGCCTCGACAGGTAAGAAGAATATGTATATCTACGACATCGACGACGGTGAGTATATCCGTCTGCGTGGTGTGGACTTCTCTCAGGGTGGCAAGCAGTTCAGTATCATGGCAGCCTCTACCGGTGGCTGCACCGTCAGCCTGCGTCTGGACAGCAAAGACGGTCAGGCAGTTGGTGTCTGCACCATCGGCAAGACCGGCAACGTGGAGAAATATCGCCTCTTCACCGGAAAGATCAAGAGTGTCGCAGGTGTCCACGACGTGTATCTCTGTTTCAGCAACGTCAGTGGCGACGTGCGTCTGGACTGGTGGCAGGTGAAGAAGTGAAGGCCGCAATTAAGCGAGAACAATGCCAAATCGCATTTGAGCATTGTCGAGCGTGAGCGGGCTCGATGTGAAACATCAAAAGTGAAAAGTGAAATAGTGAAAAGTGAATAAATAGGATTTAAATTATGATGAAGAAATCAATGATTGTGGCAGTGATGATGCTGCTGACGGTGCCGACAATGGCACTGACCCCTTGGAAGAAGGGTGCTTTTGAGACAGGTAAGTACCGTAACCTCTTCGTGGAGATGGGCTACAAACAGGCCGATGTCGACGCGAAGTTGAAGGAAGTTTTTAACGATGTGTTCCGTGGCCCCAACAAGGTCTACTTCGAGGTAGGCGACTCGATGGGCTATGTCTCTGACATCAAGAACCACGATGCCCGTACCGAGGGTATGTCGTACGGTCTGATGGTGGCGGTGCAGTTTGGTGAGAAGGATATATTCGACCGTCTGTGGCGCTGGACGAAGAAATATATGCAGCACCAGGACGGCATCCGTGAGGGTTATTTTGCCTGGAGTTGTAGGACGGACGGTTCCCGTAACTCCCCAGGTGCCGCCAGCGACGGTGAGTTGTATTTCATCACGGCACTGATCTTTGCCTCCAACCGTTGGGGCAATGATACCGGCATCAACTACAAGGCTGAGGCCCAGCGCATCCTGAATGCCATCCAACCCAAGGAATACACCCCCGAGGCCCGTCCAGGCGGTTTCGGAGGCTTTGGCGGTTTCGGTGGCGGACCGCAGCAACAGGGTCCCCAGAAGATGTACCTCATCGATCCCGAGACGAAACTCATCACCTTCACCCCTGACGGTTACGGACAGGGCTTTACAGATCCCTCCTATCATATCCCTGCCTTCTACGAGGTCTGGGCGAAGTGGGGTGACGACGGACGCGCCGACTTCTGGAAAGAATGCGCCCAGAAGAGTCGTGAGTTCCTGCACAAGGCTACCGACGAGAAGACGGGTCTGAACGGTGACCAGTGTCAGTACGACGGTTCGGAGATGGCTGGCTTCCGTTTCCCCGGCAGACCGCAGGGTCAGCAACAGAACAGTGCTCCTCAGGCTCCTCCCCGCAATGGCAACAATAACTTCCGCTATGACTCCTGGCGCGTGCCCATGAACATCACCCTCGACTACGAGTGGAGTTGTGCCGACGGCGAGTGGCAGCGTCAGTATGGCGAGAAGATCCAGAACTTCTTCTATTCCCAGGGTGTCGATACCTTCCTCGACCAGTATCGTAAGGACGGTTCCATCCCCGAGGGTAATGAGATACTCGGTGCAGGCGGTTTCCGTAAACTGCGCCACAGCATCGGACTGGTGGCTACCGTTGCCGCTTCCTCGATGATGTGCAGCCACGACAAGAGCAAGGAGTTTGTTGATGCCCTGTGGAACGCGAAGCACGTACCCTTCGAGGACGGCTACTTCGATGCCTACTACGACGGTCTGCTGCGCCTCTTCGCCTTCATGCACCTGAGTGGCAACTACCGTGTTATCACCCCACAAAAATAAATATGGTATACAATGAAATAGGAAAGACTGGCATGCGGGTGGCCAATCTCGCCTTCGGCGCCTCCTCGTTGGGAGGCGTCTTCCACAGCATCCGCGAAGAGGAAGGCATCCGTGCCGTCCATGTCGCCGTGGATAACGGCATCAACTTCATCGACGTGTCGCCCTACTATGGTCATCTGAAGGCAGAGACCGTTCTGGGTAAGGCCCTGAAAGAGATTCCCCGTGACAAATACTACCTCTCTACGAAGGTGGGTCGCTACGGCAAGAACGGCGTAAACACGTGGGACTACAGCGCGAAGCGTGCCACGGAGAGTGTCTATGAGAGTATGGAGCGCCTGAACGTGGACTATATCGACCTCATCAACGTACACGACATCGAGTTTCAGGGCGCCATGGAGGGCGGTCTGCAAAAGATTGTCGACGAGACGCTGCCTGCCCTCGTGGAACTTCGGAAAAAGGGTGTCGTAGGTCATGTAGGTATCACCGACCTACAGCCAGAGAACCTGAAATGGGTCATCGAGCACTGCGAGGAAGGCACCGTGGAGAGTATCCTGAACTTCTGTCATTACAGTCTGAATGACACCCTGCTTGCCGACTATCTCGGTTTCTTCGAACAGCACGGCGTGGGGGTCATCAATGCATCACCTCTCTCTATGGGTCTTCTGTCGCAGCGCGGTGCCCCAATGTGGCATCCCGCAGGGCGCGACTTGAAGCAGGCCTGTGCCAAGGCGGCAGCCTATTGTCAGGAAAAAGGCTACCCCATCGAAAAACTCGCCATCCAGTTCTCTACCAGCATGAACCCCCGTATCGCCACGACGCTTTTCAGCAGTGCCAATCCTGACAATGTGCTGAAAAACATCGGTTACGTGAATGAGCCAATGGATGAAGCATTGGTAGGTGAGGTACAGACGATCATCGGCGACCAGATGTTCGTCAGGTGGAAGAACTCCTAAGGCCTATACCTTAGGCAGTTCGATGGTGAATCGGCAGCCCTCGTGGTAGTCGAGGTCGAGGAGGAGATCGCCGCCCAGGTTACGGATATGGCGTCTGGCCAATGGCAGACCCAGTCCGAGACCTTCCGAGAGGTCGTTCACCTTCGTGAACATCTCAAACAGATGGTTGCATTCTTCCTCGGTGATGCCCGGGCCAATATCCTCGAAGATAAAGTTGATCTTTGACCCAGACTCGCTGACGTGCAGTGAGATGTGCTTTCCGTCGGAGTATTTGGCGGCATTGTAGAGTAACTCGTGGATGCTTTTCCGCAGGTAGTTACGGTTGGTGGTGATGCTGAAATCGTCAGGCACGTCCGTTGAGAATTGCATGGGTATCTCCGGGTATTGCTCCTGGATACCGGTGATGCATTCGCGGGCAATCTCATTACAGATTACCTCATCGTTCTTGGTCGCATACAGTTCTTCGGTGGTACCTCTTGCCGAACAGTCGAAGAGCATCAGCGACATGCGGTGGAGCATCAGGGCATTGTGCTGCATCATGTCGGTGATGCTCTTGGTCTCTTCTTCCGGCAAGGCACCCTTACTATCCTTCATCACCTGCGAGAAGCCCATGATGATGTTCAGGGGCGTACGGATCTGGTGTGACACGTTCTGGATAAACAACGATTTCTGTCTATCGGCTTCCTTCGCCAGTTCACTGGTACGTACCAGTTCTTCGTTACGCAATGCCGCCTCTTCGTTCATCTGCTGGATGCTGGTCACGTGCTGACTCAATGACTCCTGCATGGCAGCGAAAGTGTTTTGCAGGCGTCCCACCACATCGTTGTATTTACTCAGTTTGATGCGTTCGTCATAGTGTCCCTCGGCGATGCGTTGCACCTTACTTGTCAGTCGGTAGAGTGGATGGATGGCGTGTGCCACGGTGACGCTGCAATACAGCAGGATGAACAGCAGACCGAGGAGGATGAGTGGGCTGATAATAAAGTTCAGTCGGTGATAGCCCCGCAGAATGCTCCATTCCGGACAGACGAGGGCGAGGCTCCACGTGGTGCCAGGCACAGGTTGGTAGCACACCAGACATGGTTGGCCGTCAATCCTGACGCTCATGCTGCCCTGCTTGCCGGTAGTCATCTCATGTCCTAAGGCATAGATGTCGGCATTCTGCTGCGGGTCGGCTTCGCTGAAAATAGTCTGTGTGAAAAGTTTTGTGGAGTCAGGATGCACGAAGTAACGTCCCTCCTCGCCAGTCATCACGAAGTAGGAGTCCGGGTAGGGCACCTCAGCCGTGATCATCTTTGAGAGTCGTATCAATGAGAGGTCGGTGGAGATGACACCCACGAAGTGCTTGTCAGCATTGTAGAGGGGTTTACTGTACGAGGCAATCATCCCGTCGAGGGTCAGGTCCAGCGAGTCGCTCTCGTCGTAATACACCGCCCAACAGGGCTTGCCTTGCAGGTGAGGCGTCTTGTACCATACTTTCTCGAAATAGTCATACGGCTCTTCGATGACGGTGGTCACGCTGTCGCCCTCGCGAACGGTATAGGCCGAGAAATGCCTGCCGTATTTCGGGAAGGTGTTCGGCTCGGTACTGATGGAGCAGCCGTCGATCTGACCATTGAGCATAACGATGAAGCGTGAGTAGGCCAGTATCGAGTCTGGGTCCAGATGGGCCAATATCTCCCAGTCGTTTATGTCGGTTGCCGTTTCTACGATGTTCATCGCGCGATGGATGCGTTGCATCGTGGTGTTTAGCACGCTGGCGGCGTGCTTCGTCGCTTCCTCTTTTATCTGGCTCTTCGACTGCTGGAACAGGATACCTATCGACAGCACGAAGATAGGTATGGCCATCAACAGGATTCCCAGACTGAGTTTCCAGGAAAGCGACTGTTTGATATGTTGTACAATCCTACGCATCACTATTCACTTTTTCACTTCCCACTTCCAACCTCTCCGAGTCAGCAATCAACTGGTTCAGTAGTGCCGTCACCTTTTCACCACGCCGCATGATCTCGTCAACCATCTCGTTGGTGTCTTCGTCCGTCAGTTCACTGCCATGTTTACCGATAGTCTTGACACTCTCCAGAATACTTTTGACAGGAGCCATCATCTGGTCCGACATGTTATAGAGGAAATTCATTTTCATGCGGTCGGCGCCCTGTGCCTGTTCGTAGGCGGCTTGTAGCACCTCGCCTCGTTCCTTCAACGTGTCGGACAACTGTTGCAGTTCACCCATGTGCTGTGCCAGTGATTGCTGCATGGTGTGGAAGTGGTTTTGCAGACGTCCCACCTCATCCTGGTTCTTGCTTTGGGGGATAGGCTCGTCGTAATGTCCTTCGGTAATCAGTTGTGCCGACTTTCCGAGTCGTCTCAGGGGCAGCAGTTGGTGATGGATAAAGAGTCGGCAGAGCACAAGCAGCAGACCTAATCCCACCACGGCGATGATAAACACCGTCCAGACCAAGCGGTTGTAACTGCCGAAGATATCCTCCTCAGGATAGATGATGCCTGCACTCCATCCTAAGTCCGTCATGGCGCGTCCTCTTATTTCGGTCTGTTTGAAGGGTTTGTAGAAGGCGTAACAGGTCTCGCCCTTCACTTTCACCTCCTTGTATCCGGTCTCGCCGGCCAGCATGGCCTCTGCCGCCTCAAACAGTGTGGGATGTTCATACCGCTCGGCAAGTTCCACCAAATTCATATTCAGTCGGGTACTGTCGGGGTAGACGATGATGTTACCTTCCTTTCCCAACAGGGCACAGATGGAGTTGGGCGAGGGTTTCTCTTCGAGCACGAACTTCGACAATAGCGTCAGCGACACGTCGATAGCAAGCACATTCAGTTTCTGGTTCTTATCATAGAAAGGCAGGCTGAAGGTCACCACTGCATTCTCTTTACTGCTACCGACTTTACGGGGTGTTGTCCACTGTGCGAAAGCCTCCACGGTGTTACTGTCTACATCCCAGATGATCCGACTGTCCGTGATATAGGGATTACACTCCACGAGTTTGTGCGCATAGGTATCCATCAGTTCGGGCTGGTTGGCGTGGGCCATCATTTTCCAGTAGATGTTACCCGCCGCCTGCTCCACACTCAACAGCACATTGTCGATGTTTTCCACCATCACCTCCAGGGTCTGTCCGGCATTTTGCAGGGCTTCTTCCCGCACAGCCTTACGAGAAAAATAGAACATCGTAATCAGTGCCAGCATCAGCAGCAGGGCTAAGGCGGCAATAATTCTCAGACTAAGCCGAAAGGACAAAGTCTTGGCGATAATCGTACTAACTTTCGACATATCAGCCGCAAATTTACGTATTATTTTCGAAAAACGTGTAAAGAAATCAGAAAAACTTACAAAAGGATAGAATTTGGGGGGAATTCCCAATAATCTATAAATCCCAAGGTACAATCAACGTGCTTTGGATTTTTTTACTTATATTTGCCAGCAAAATAATGATTCAGGTACAAATAATAACATGGTTAGGAAAGCAAACAAAAGCGACATCGGACGTATCATCGAACTATTACATCAGGTGGATATGGTGCATCATGTGATACGTCCTGACTTGTTCAAACCGAACACGACCAAGTATAATGAGCAGGAACTTGAAGCCCTGCTCGAAAATGAGAGCAAACCCATTTTCGTCTTTGACAGTGGAAATGATGTCTTAGGACATGCTTTCTGCCTGATTACAGAGGTGAGGGATGACAAACTGCTCCAAGACATCAAGACGCTATACATTGATGACATCTGCGTGGATGAAAAGTCTCGGGGACTGCATGTCGGAAAGGCTCTGTATGAGTATGTGCACGATTATGCCTTGTCAATAGGCTGTAACAACATCACCCTGAATGTATGGGAAGGCAATGGCCCTGCGTTATCCTTTTATAGGAATATGGGTATGAAAGTGCAGAAAACGACAATGGAAATAATTCTTTAAACATGACGGATTAACAATTATTATGTTCTAAAAAGGGGCGAAAATTTGCTCTTTAGGCGAATTTTGTCACGACTCATCAAAGAAATAGTGAACTTTATTTGAATTCGCTGCTCCAAAATTTGGAAGTTTGGTTATTTTTTCGTATATTCGCCCCCAAATCTATGTATAACGGATGAAGTTGAAAGATTTCTTTGCTTTTAAGGACTGGCTATCGTATCGGCAGAAGGTGGGTTTGCTGGTAATAGCGGGCGTCGTATGCGGCCTCGGCGGATTGTTTATGTATCTGCTCAGGGCGCATACTTATTTTGTGGGTGACAACCCGTCGGCCTGCGTCAACTGCCACATTATGACCCCCTACTACGCCACATGGAGCCACTCCTCGCACGGACGTATCGACAATCAGTCGAACGGTGCCACGTGCAACGATTGTCATGTGCCCCATCAGAACTTGGCCGTGTATTATGGTTTCAAGGCTGTCGACGGCTTGAAGCACACAGCTTATTTCGTGGGCCATATGGAGCATCAGGCCATCAAGGCCGAGACATTGACAGGTCAAGTGGTGATGGACAACTGCATCCGCTGTCACGAGCAACTAAACACAGAGTTTGTGAAAACGGGCCGCATGGGCTATATGCAGCAGCAGGCCCAGGGCGGCAAGGTGTGCTGGGACTGTCATCGCAACGTGCCCCACGGCGGCATGAACTCGCTGATGGCAACACCTGGTGCTGAGGGTGTAACTCCCCTACCCCCATCGCCTGTACCCGATTGGTTACAAAACATGATGAATTAAACAATGAATTTCACGAATTAATAAAAACGAAATAATATGGCAAAGCAATTGAAACAATGGCAAGGTTGGATTCTCTTCGGAGGATCGATGGCAGTGGTCTTTGTCCTGGGACTGCTCGTTTCATCGCTGATGGAGCGCAGAGCCGAGGTGGCCAGTGTGTTTAACAACAAGCGTACCGTGTTCGAAGACTCGATTGTGGCACAGAACGAGAAGTTCAAGGCCGACTATCCCCGCGAGTACGAGACATGGGCGATGACGGAGGACACCACCTTTAAATCGAAGTACAACTCGTCGCAGGAGGTTGATGTGCTCGAACAGCGTCCTGAGATGGTGGTGCTATGGGCTGGCTATGCCTTCTCGCGTCACTACAACACGCCTCGCGGCCACAAACACGCCTTAGAGGATATGCGCAAGATTCTGCGCACAGGTAATCCTGGCATTCAGATTGGTGCCGATTCCATCGCCGCCGACATGCAACCCGCGACCTGTTGGACGTGTAAGGGTCCTGACGTACCTCGCATGATGCGCGAACTCAGCGGCTCGAATTCGGTCTTCGATCCCGCCAACTTCTACGCCAAGAAGTGGAGCGAACTGGGTGCCGAAGAAGTAAATACCATCGGATGCTCCGACTGTCACGATGCCCGTACGATGGATCTGCGTCCAGCCCGTCCTGCACTCTACGAGGCATGGGCACAGGTTGGCAAGGATGTGAGAAAGGCCAGCCATCAGGAGATGCGCTCATTAGTGTGCGCCCAGTGCCATACGGAGTATTACTTCATCAAGCCCAACGACCCGAAAAATCCCGGCAAGGCTAATTACCTCGTATTCCCACAGCACTACGGCATGACCTGCGAGGCTGCAGAGAAATGGTTTGATGAAATCGAATTCTACGACTATATCCATCCGCTGTCGAAGACCAAAATTCTGAAAGCTCAGCATCCAGGTTATGAGATTGCCCTGCAGGGTATTCATGCTCAGCGTGGTGTGTCATGTGCAGACTGCCACATGCCATATAAGCAAGAGGGCGGTGTGAAGTTCTCTGATCACCATATACAGTCGCCATTGGCCAAGATTGACCGCACCTGTCAGACCTGTCACCGTCAGGATGCCGAGGTGCTGCGCCAGAATGTCTATGACCGTCAGGAGAAGTGCAACGAGGTGCGCAACCGTGCTGAGCAAGAGTTGGCCCGTGCCCACTTCGAGGCTAAGTTCATCATCGACAAGGGCGCTACCGAGGCTGAGATGGCGCCCATCCAGGCCCTGCTCCGCAAGAGCCAGTGGCGTTGGGATTATGCCATCGCTTCGCACGGTGCTACGTTCCATGCTCCACAGGAGGTTGTTCGTCTGCTCTCTCATTCTGTCGATTATGCCCAGCAAGCTCGCTTGCTCATTGCCCGCGTAGCCGCTAAACACGGACATACCGACGCCATCCCAGTGCCTGACTACAGCACTAAGGCTAAGGCTCAGGCTGCCATCGGACTGGACATGAAGACCTTGAACGATAATAAACAGAAGTTCCTACAGGAAATCGAGCCTAAGTGGATTGAAGAGGCCAAGAAAAACGGAAAGTTGATTGAGATCTGATGTGGACGAAACCCTGGACTTTTAAGGAAGGCTTCCTCATAGGAGGAGGCCTTATCTTTGCAGGGCTGATGCTGGAACTGAGCGTTGGCCCTGTGGCGTGGGAGGCATTTGCGTGGCCTGCCAACGGTTTTGTGTTGGCTGGATTCTTGGCAATCATCGCTCTATTATTTCTGCTCAGAAAAAAAATATATGCCTTCCAATGGATGACGACATATACCGCAGCCATCCCGGCGATGGTGTATGCTGTGGCACTGACGATTATCATGGGATTGACGCGACAACAAGTAAATGGCACATGGCTGAACAACATGCTGTCGTTCTGGCCATTTGTACTCATCTATGTGTATATCGCCGTAATTCTGGGTGTCGTCATCCTGCGACGGCTGACACATCTGCACTCGTGGAAGCGCGATGTGTCTTTCTTACTGAACCATCTTGGCCTGTTTCTTGCCATCACTACGGCCACGCTTGGCAATGCTGATATGCAAAGGGTTAAGATGATCACAGCCATTGGCGAGCCTGAGTGGCGGGCACTGACTCAAGATGGAGCCGTCAAGGAGATGCCACTGGCCATCGAACTGAAACGGTTCATCATGGATACTTACGACGACGGCTCGCCTAAGCGTTTCGCCTCGGAGATTCAGATCCTGACGAAGACGGGCAAGAATATCGAGACCATCGTCGATGTGAACAAGCCCTACGAGGTGGACGGTTGGAAAATCTATCAGTACGGCTACGACACGCAGATGGGTTCACAGAGCCGGATTTCTATACTCGAACTCGTCAGAGACCCGTGGCTGCCATTGGTTTATGCGGGCATCTATATGATGTTGGCAGGAGCGGTTTGTATGTTTGTTATTGGAGGGAGGAAACGCGCATGAGTTGGGAACATTTTATATATTTTGCGATTACAGCGGTGCTGCTATGGGCCGTTGGTGCCTGGGCTGCGTGGAAGGATAAAACTGGCATAGCCTACACGACAACAATCTTAGGCTTACTCGTTTTCTTCTCGTTCATTCTCTCAATGTGGATTTCTCTGGAACGTCCACCGCTACGGACAATGGGCGAGACGCGACTCTGGTATTCGTTCTTCCTACCGTTGGCGGGTCTCATCGTCTATTCGCGATGGAAATATAAATGGATTCTCTCGTTCTCTACAGTGCTCGCCTTGGTGTTCATCTGTGTAAACCTATTCAAGCCGGAGATTCACGACAAGACGCTGATGCCCGCACTCCAAAGCCCGTGGTTCGCCCCCCACGTCATCGTCTATATGTTCGCCTACGCCGTACTGGGTGCGGCTACAGTGATGGCGTTGTTTCTTCTGTTGAGGAAGAAACCTCTCACCTCTGAAATGGACATTACGGACAACCTCGTTTATGTCGGGCTCGCCTTCCTCACCATCGGCATGCTTTTCGGTGCTCTTTGGGCAAAGGAGGCTTGGGGGCACTACTGGTCATGGGATCCTAAGGAAACGTGGGCCGCTATCACCTGGTTCGCCTATCTCGTCTACGTCCACTATCGTCAGTCTCCTCGCCATCGCGAGCATCTGGCTCTTTGGATACTCATCCTCTCTTTCGCACTCCTGCAAATGTGTTGGTGGGGCATAAACTATCTCCCCTCAGCCCAAGGTTCGAGTGTACACACATACAGCATCAGCGAGTAACAGAAAATCATAAATAATCCAGATATGAGTACATTCAGAAACATATTAACTTTGCACCTGATTTATAAGAAAAAGATAGTTTTGATGATCATGACAATCGTGCTGGGTATGCAACAGACGAACGCTCAGGGATTCAAGAATCCTGTGCTTCCTGGATTCCATGCCGACCCAAGCGTGTGTCGGGCAGGTGATGATTTCTATCTCGTCAACAGCACGTTTCAATATTTCCCTGGTGTGCCGGTGTTCCACTCGAAAGACCTAGTGAATTGGGAACAGGTGGGCAACTGTCTGACGCGACCCTCACAGGTGGATCTGAAAGGTACCGACGGCAACAGCGGCATCTATGCGCCGACCATCCGCTATCACGAAGGGCGGTTCTACATGGTGACGACAGTATTCCCATCGCGCCGACATTTCTATGTGTGGACAGATAATCCCGCTAGTGAATGGTCAGAGCCAATCGTTATCGACTTCGCCATCGGCAGTTGCGACCCAACACTCTTCTGGGACGAGGGTAAATGTTATTTCCTTTGGAAGGAGGGTGACATCAAAATCTGCGAAATTGACATAGAGACAGGTAAGCAGTTGGGCGAAATCCATCATCTGGGCACGGGTCTTGGCGGTCGCTATCCTGAAGGGCCGCACATTTATCGGAAAGACGGATACTATTATCTGTTGCTGGCCGAAGGCGGTACAGAACATGGACACCATGTGAACATCTTGCGCAGTCGAAGTCTCTTTGGCCCATACGAGCCAAATCCAGCAAACCCCATCCTCTCGCATTTTAACATGAAGATGCAGAACAGTTCGATACAGGGTCTCGGACACGCTGACTTGGTGCAGGCTCCAGATGACTCGTGGTGGATGATTTGTCTGGGCTATCGTACCAGTGGTTACCTGCAGCATGTGATGGGACGTGAAACGATGCTCGCTCCCGTACAGTGGGCTGATGGCGGCTGGCCTGTGGTGAATGGTGATGGTACGTTGCAGATAGATATGCAGTGCAAGACACTACCCCTGGTGCCGATGCCGCAAGACCCTGTACGCGAAGAATTCGATTACGTTAAGCGTGATGCTCCTGCTGACAGTTATCATTCTTTGGGCTTGCCGATGGGTTGGATGAGTTTGTGCAACCCCGACTATGGCAAGTATTCGCTGACAGAGCGCAAGGGTTTTCTGCGTCTCCGTCCCAGTACGACAGACCTCAGTGAGACTGCGTCACCTACGTTCGTGGCTCGTCGTCAGACGGAATTGTATTTCTCTGCCACCGTCCTACTCGATCTCTCCCATCTGACCGAAGGTATGCAAGCCGGCATCACAGCCTATGCCGCACCACTGAACCACTACGACGTGGTGGTGGAGCGTCTCGACGGAAAACTGTTTGTGAAGTCAAACATCCGTCTCGGCCAGACCAGTCACAGCGAAAAGGAACTTCCACTAAGTAGCACCCATGCCTATCTGCGCATCACCTCCGACAAGGACTTCTACTACCTACTGGCATCCTCCGATGGCACCAACTTTACCCAACTGGCCAAGATGGAATACCGTTTCCTCAGCACGGAAACCATCGGCGGATTTACTGGCGTCATGCTCGGCCTCTTTACACAATGCAGCCAAGACACAAAAGGTTATGTGGATATAGATTGGTTTGACCTGCTGACCAACTGATCTAATAGTGCCTGACAGCCCTCCAGCACGTCGCGCCATGTAGCCTCGAAGTTGCCCGTATACCAAGGGTCGGCCACGTCGCCGGGCCGCCGGGTGAAGTCCATCAGCATCACAATTTTCCCTTCCGGGTCGCCACCGCAGATATTTCGCATATTACGGATATTCCACGAGTCCATGCCTATCAGCATGTCGTAGCGGTCGTAGTCCGAGCGCATCATCTGCCGTGCCGTCTTTCCCGCACAGCCAATACCGTGCTCCGCCAGTTTCCGTCGGGCAGGAGGATAGACACTGTTGCCTATCTCTTCCGTCGAGGTGGCTGCCGACTCAATGTAGAACTCATCTTCGCGTCCTGCTTTCCTGACGAGGTCCTTCATCACAAACTCCGCCATCGGACTTCTGCAGATGTTCCCATGACAAACAAAAAGTATTCTTTTCTTTGTTTCCTTACTCATATTGGGGGACAAAGGTACGAAAAAAATCTGACCACAGTAATTATTCGTTGAATAAATCGGGGTGTTGGTTGAATATATTTGATTAGCACCCCGGTTTTTATTACCTTTGTCCCAAAATTACAAACTATTACGCAAATATGAAGAAAATTGTTTTATTATTCATGGCCTTGGCGGGTGCACTGACTGTGTTGGCTGATAACGCCTATACCTACCTGACCTTTGAAACGACTGACGGGGCGAAGGCTTCCATACCAGTAGAGTCGTTGACACTGACCATCAGCGGAAACACGCTGACGGCAGACTCACAGACATTCATCCTCTCGAACCTCAGCAGAATGTATTTCTCGACGACAGACGAGACCGTCTCTGGCATTGAGGAAATCACCAGTACCACACTCGACGAAGCCACCGATATCTACGACTTGCAGGGACATAAGGTCTCGAAAGAGCAGATGAAGAAGGGTGTCTATGTCGTCAAGACAAAGAACAGAACCTATAAGATGATTGTCAGATGAAACGTACCTTATTATATTTTATTGCCCTCGTGCTGACAATAGCAGCCGGGGCACAGACATTGAAGGTGACCACCACCAATGGTACTTATCAGTATCCCGCCTCTGAGATGACGGAGCATTCACCGGCACTGTTTTCGGGTGGCACGACACTCACCATCGGCAACGATGTCTTTGATATCAGCGATATTACTAGTATTGAAGTAGTCAGGAGTCAGGAGTCAGGAGTAGAAGACAATACTGTCAATATCGTCTATAATGGTTCAACAGCCACCGTTACCATGGCAGATAACGTCATGTCCTACGTGACGGCAACAGTCAATGGCGCCCATGTCACCATCACACAGACGAACACGGCTGCTGTGGATGGCGATGAGATTACCTACGTGCTTTCAGGGACGACCACCGATGGCGGCTTCGAACTCGACGGCGACTATAAGTGTACGATCGCACTGGCAGGTCTGACGCTGACGAATCCCTCCGGTGCCGCCATCAACATCTCCAACGGCAAACGCATCCAGATCAGTGCGAAGAAGAACACCGTAAATACACTGACTGATGGTACTGGCGGTTCACAGACGGGCTGTATCTACAGCAAGGGACAGATCCAGTTGCAGGGCAACGGTACGCTGAACGTCACAGGAAAGACCAAGCATGCTATCAAGAGCGGCGACTATATTGCTATTAAGAACCTGACACTCAACATCACCTCTGCCGTGAAGGACGGTATCAACTGCAACGAATATTTCCTCATGGAGAGCGGTACTGTCACCATCAGTAGTGCAGGCGACGAGGGTATCCAGTGTGAACTCGACGGTACGAGTAGCACAGGAGAGACCACCGACCACGAGGACGAGGACTCTGGCAATATCTACATCGAGGGCGGCATCCTCACCGTCAATGCTGCCGGCGAGGGTATCGAGAGCAAAGGCGAACTGCATATCACTGGCGGAGAAGTCTGTGTGACCGCTAAGGACGACGCCATCAACGCTGCCAGTCATCTGACCATCAGTGGCGGTAAGGTCTATGCCTGTTCTACGGGTAACGACGGCATTGACGCCAATGGCAACTGTTACATCAAGGGCGGACTGGTCTATGCCGTCGGCTCCCGTGAGCCGGAGGTGGCCATCGACGCCAATACCGAACGTAACTTCAAACTTTACGTGGAAGGCGGTACCATCATCGCCATCGGCGGACTGGAAAATGGAGCCAGTCTCACACAGTCGTGCTACTCCACCAATTCCTGGAGCAAGAGCACCTGGTATGCCCTTACAGTGGGTAACGACACCTTTGCCTTCAAGACCCCGTCGAGCGGCGGCAACAGTCTGGTGGTATCCGGTGCCTCCCAGCCTACACTCATGAGTGGTGTCACCGTCAGCGACGGCACCAGCATCTTCAGCGGCGTAGGTTATACCGATGCCTCTGTCAGTGGTGGCTCGTCGGTATCCCTCTCATCCTACTCCGGCGGCAATGGCGGCGGAGGCTGGCCTGGCGGAGGGGGCGGCTGGCCCGGTGGCGGTGGATGGCGTTGATGCAATATTTATTGGTTTTCCACGTTATTTCTTATGAGAAGAATATACTGGATGAAGCATCAGTCACGACAGGAGAACCTGATATACCTGATAGTGTGGGGACTGCTCTTCGCAGCCCCACTACTGAGTCTGTATGTGCGTACCGTCAACGACCCTATGCTCACCTTCGACTGGACAGAGGTGTTTCTGGTATGGCGGAAGTTTGCGGTATTTCTGCTGCTTTTTATCCTTCATAATGTGTTTCTGGCGCCACTGCTCGTGCATCAGAACAGACGCACACTCTATTTCTCCATCGTGGCTGCAGTCTTGGTGGCATTTATAATCTACCAGTGTAGCAGTCGTCCGGACAGACCGAGGGGCCATCGTCCGCCGTCGCACATCGTAGAAGGTCACCGGCCTCCTCCCCCTCCCGACGAACACCGTCCTGACATGCACCGTCCGGATATGCACCGTCCAGACATGCCGCCCCCCATCGTCGGTGAGCACGACATCCTGGCCATCGTGGTACTCCTGCTAATGTTTGGTGCCAACCTTGGCACGAAATACTATTTCCGCAGCCGCAGGGACCATCAGAAACTCCTGAATTTGGAGAAACAGAACCTGGAACAGCAGTTGGAATACCTGCACTATCAGATCAATCCGCACTTCTTCATGAACACGCTCAACAATATCCATGCACTGGTGGATATCGACCCGGCAAAGGCGCAAGAGACCATCGTGGAATTATCGAAGATGATGCGTTTCGTGCTCTACGAAGGCGATAAGCACGGTGTGCCTCTCACCCGTGAATTGGAGTTTATCCGTACCTACATCAAACTCATGCAGTTGCGCTATACCGACAAGGTGAGGATTGACCTCGACCTGCCTGCCGAAGCACCCGACAAGACCATTCCCCCGCTGATACTCATCCCGTTTATTGAGAATGCCTTCAAACACGGAGTCAGTTACAAGCAGGAGTCGTTCATCGAGGTGAAGATATCGTTGGAGGATGAATCGCTACGTTTCTCATGTTGTAATTCAAAGGCAGATGTCCCTAATCAGGAAAAGGGCGGCGTGGGCCTCGCCAATGTCCGTAAACGCCTGAACCTGCTCTACGACCATGACTACGCACTCCGCATCCAGGACAATCCGGATGTCTATACTGTCGAACTAACAATCCCACTATCATGATCAGATGTCTTGCCATCGACGATGAGCCCCTTGCCCTGCAACAACTTGTTACATATATCAATAAGGTGTCGTTTCTCGAACTCGCCGCCCAGTGTCAGAGTGCCTTGGAGGCTCGTCAGTTTCTAGAACATGACACGGTGGATGCCATCTTCTGCGACATCAACATGCCCGACCTCAACGGTATGGACTTCGTGAAGTCGCTTTCTGCACCGCCTCTGATCGTCTTCACTACCGCCTACTCCGAATATGCTGTCGAAGGCTTTCGCGTCAATGCCGTCGATTACTTGCTCAAACCCTTTGGCCTACAAGATTTCCAACGGGCCGCGAACCGACTAAAAGAGAGGAAAGTGGAAAGAGGAGAGTGGAATGAGAATACTTCTGCCGCAGACAATTCTCTTTCCTCTTTCCACTCACCTCTCACCTCTAATGACGACACCCTCTTCCTCAAGACAGACTACCGCATGGTGAAGGTCAGCATCGCCGACATCCGTTATATCGAGGGAATGAGCGAGTATTTGAAAGTGTGGATAGAAGGCGAACCAAAGCCCATTATCACCCTTCTGTCGATGAAGAAGATGGAGGAACGGCTCCCAGATACCTTCATGCGCATCCACCGCTCTTACATCGTGAATCTCACCAAGATTCAGGAGGTGAACAAGAACCGCATTCTCATGGATGCCAACACCTACCTCCCCATCGGCGACCTCTATAAGGAAACCTTCCAAGCCTATCTAGACACGAAATTCTTGGGGAAATGATTGTTGGATCACGGGGAAGGTTATGCACACCGGGCATAATGATGCCCCAGTTTTCGGACAGATTTCTGCCCCCCGGGCATAGGAAAACAAAAGTGATAACATTGATTTTTCAGACAGACCTCTCCACTTCTGGAGCGTGATGACACAAGATTCACTCATACCATCGGAAAACAAAAATGAATTGTCCGGAAATACAGACAGATTATGCTGTTTCAAGAATGCAATCTTCCAGATTTCAGGCTTGCCGCGATGATTGCGATTTTCTATTATCTCGCAAAAATACTTAATTATTTGGTTTTTTGCTCACTTAATTGTACCTTTGTGGCAAAATTCTAACGAAAATGAAAATGATATGAAACGAATCATTATGATTGCAACAGCCCTGTGCACATGGATGGGTGCAATGGGACAGACACGAACGCTCTTCGATAGCGACTGGACATTTACGCACAATGGAAAGACGGTAAGCGTGAACTTACCGCACGACTGGGACATCTACGCTGGTCCTGATGCCAGTAAGGGAGCCACTGGTACTGGCGGCGGCTGGTTCGAGGGCGGCAAGGGCGAATACCGCAAGACATTTATGACACCCAAAAGTGAGCGGGTGAAACTGCATTTCGAGGGTGTCTATCAGAAAGCCGAGATCTTCGTCAATGGTCAGAAGGCCGGGCAGCATGCCTACGGCTACACGCCGTTTACGGCAGATGTAACACCTTATTTATATAAAGACAAGCGACAGAATGAGGTCGTGGTGAAGGTAGATAACTCACAACAGCCCAACTGTCGCTGGTATAGTGGCTCAGGCATCTACCGTCACGTGTGGTTAGAGACGATGACGGCGATGCATATTGCCGAGAACGGCGTTATAATCTGGACACCGGAAGTTAAAACCAAGCAAGCCAGGGTCAATATGATGGTGACCGTGGATAACGAAGGATTGGAAACCCGTGAGATCGACGACATCGAGGTGACCTTCAAAGGTGGCACCTTCACGCTGATGCCTTTATATGAGGAGATGAAGCAGCGATGGAAGGAGAGTTTTACCGTGGTGAAGCACAACGGATCATCCGTCTGCAGTTTCGGCTACACCATCGACAATCCCCATCTGTGGTCACCTGATGATCCCTATCTTTACGAGGCTACCGTCAGATTAAAGGAGAAGGGACAGGTCATTGACGAGCAAACGGTGAAATTCGGCATCCGTACGGCTACGTTCGACGCACAAAAAGGTTTCTTGCTTAACGGCAAACCGTTGCTCATCAACGGTGCCTGTGTACACCACGACGACGGTGTGCTTGGTGCGATGGCCTTCGATGCTGCCGAAATCCGCAAGGTACGTCAGATGAAGGAGGCTGGCTTTAACCTCATCCGTACGTCGCACAATCCCACCACCCGCGCCTTCCTCGATGCCTGCGACTCACTGGGTATGTTGGTGATAGACGAGGCTTTTGACGGCTGGCGCGAGGCCAAGACACCTTACGACTACTCCACCCTCATTGATTCCTGCTACCGTGCCGACATCTACGCCATGGTGAAGCGCGACCGTCTGCATCCCAGCATCATCGCCTGGAGCATTGGCAACGAGGTGATGGAACGCAAGGACATCCGTGTCATCACGACTGCCCGGAAACTGAAACAGGCCATTCTGGCGATGGATATTACGCGTCCTGTGACGGAAGCCCTCTGTTCATGGGACAGTGACTGGGAAATTTATGACCCGCACGCCGAAGTGCTCGATGTAGTGGGCTACAACTATATGATCCACAAACATGCCAGCGACCACCAGCGCGATCCAGAACGCGTCATGTGGCAGACGGAGAGTTTTCCACGTGATGCCTTCAAGAACTGGGCCATCGTCAATGACTATCCCTACGTGGTGGGCGACATTGTCTGGACGGGTCTCGACTACCTCGGAGAGTCTGGCATCGGGCGCAATTATTATGACGGTGAGACGAAAGGCGAGCATTATGTGGAAGGTGGTATCCCCGACTGGCACGGGGCCTACTGCGGCGATGTGGATATCACCGGCTGGCGCAAACCCATCAGTCACTACCGCGAGATGCTCTGGAAAACCCGGAACATGCCAATGTATGAATGGAAAGATGGCCAGAAGAGTTCCACACCAATAGAAGATGACGGTTTGTATATGGCCGTGAAAGAACCCGATGGCTACCACGGAAAGATTCACCAGACCGCCTGGAGCGTATGGCCCACATGGGAAAGTTGGAACTGGCCTTCCTGGGAAGGAAAAGCCATCGAGGTGGAAGTCTACACGAAGGATCCACAAGTACAACTCTTCCTCAACGACAAGCTCATCGATACCAAGAATATCAATCAAGATACAGAATTCAAGGCCGTCTTTACCGTTCCCTACGAAGCGGGTACACTACGTGCTCAGACTTGTTGGGGACGCATCAAAACACTCCGTACCGCAGGAAAGCCGGCACGTCTGCGCCTCACCCCAGACCGCAGCGTGATAACTGCCGACGGGCAGGACCTCGCTTTCGTCACCGTCGAGGTCATCGACAGTAAGGGAAATGTCTGTCCTGAGGCTGCCATCGACTGCGAGGCTATCGTAAAGGGCCAGGGAAGTCTGTTGGCCTTTGCTTCTGCCGACCTCAAGGACTGTGAGCCTTATACCTCACCCCGCGTAAAGACATGGAAGGGCCGTGCCCTGCTCGTCGTACGTAGCGCACAGAAAAAAGGCATGACACAAATTAGCATCAAGAGTAGTCTGCCAACAGCCACACTCACCGTAAGGAGTGAATAGTGAAAAGTGAATAATTTGCTACCGCGTGAATTTTGAAGATGAAGAGAGTCTTTGTTCTATTGGCCTTGGTGCTGGCGATAACAGCACAGGCACAAACGCATGACTGGGAGAATCCCGCAGTTTTAAGCATCAACAAACTGCCGTATCATGCGACGTTGCAACTGCCGTCGAAGGAAAAGGAGTGTAAGGAGATTGTAAGCCTCGACGGACAGTGGCTGTTCCACTGGAGCCGGAATCCTGAGGAAAGGCCTGTTGATTTCTATCGCGAGGACTACGACGTGAGCCAGTGGGGTAAGATCACCGTACCCGGTAACTGGCAGACGCAGGGCTACGGTACACCTATTTATATTAATATTAACTACCCGTTCGTCAGGAACCGACCTAGCGTGACTTCCGAGCCGCCAAGAGACTGGACGGCCTACGAGAACCGCAACCCTGTGGGATCGTATGTCACCTTCTTCGATGTGACCAAAGAGATGCTGAACCAAAACCTGATACTCCACTTCGGGGGTGTCCATTCTGCCTTCTATCTCTGGGTGAACGGTCAGAAGGTGGGCTACAGCCAGAATTCGATGTCGCCGGCGGAGTTTGACGTGACGAAGTACCTGCGGGCAGGGCGAAACAAACTCGCCGTGGAGGTGTACCGCTGGAGCGACGGCTCGTATCTCGAAGACCAGGACATGTGGCGACTGAGCGGTATCTTCCGCAGTGTGCAGTTGTGGGTGAGGCCACTGGTGCATATCAGTGACTATCAGGTGACGGCTGTGACTAATGCTGACTACTCGAACTTTACCGTCAATGCCAAGATTGCTGTATGCAATACTGGCAAGAAAAGCGCTAAGAATCTGTTGGTTCAGTTGCAGATGGATTGTCCCGAACTGTATGGCATCAACGTCAATCCTAACCATAGGAATATAACCAACCACCGTATTCCAAAACTACCTGCTGGCGATACCATTACCGTAGAACTCGCCTATCACTACGATACCCCACCTCGTCTGTGGACTGCCGAGAAGCCTTGGCTCTATCCCTTCACCTTGCAACTGCTTGGCACGAAGGATAGCAAGAACGACGAAGCGTTTAACTACCACTTCGGCGTAAAGAAGGTGGAGGTGGTCGGCGAGGTGTTTAAGATCAACGGCAAGAACGTGAAACTGCGTGGTGTGAACCGCCATGACCACCATCCGAAGACAGGTCGCTACGTGGATGATGCCACCTACGAAGAAGATATCCGTCTGATGAAACAGGCGAACATCAACTTCCTGCGCACCTCACACTATCCCGACCGTGAATATCTCTACGAACTCTGCGACAAATGGGGTATCTACGTGATGGACGAGGCCAACCACGAGACCCACGGCTATGGCTATGCCAACCAGGTGATGGGCGAAGACCTGTCTTTCCAAAAGGCGCACGTGGACCGCGCCGAAGCATTGGTGAAACGTGACTTCAACCATCCGAGTATTATCCTCTGGAGTCTTGGCAACGAGGGCGGTGTCGGCCCGAACATCGAGGCGATGTATAACAAGGTAAAGGAACTCGATACGACCCGTCCACCCTTCTACGACAGCGACCGTCGCTACTCCGCCATCTGGGACGACAGTTACCTCTACCCCGACGAACTGCGGAAGAACGCCCAGCAAGTCACCGACAAACCCTTTATGATGCGCGAATATGCCCACGCCATGGGTAACTCCTGCGGCAACCTGAAAGAATATTGGGATGTCATCTATGCCGACAGCAGCATCTGCGGTGCAGCCATCTGGGACTGGGTGGATCAAGGGCTGTATAGAAGTGAAAAGGGAGAAGTGAAAAGTGAAAAGTTTTTATATGGAGGAGATTTTGGCGATAAGCCCAATGACGGACCGTTCTGTCTCAACGGACTGATTGCTCCTGACCGTAAGCCTCATCCCCACTACTATGAGGTACAGTACGTCTATCAGCCATTGCAGTTTGTCCGTGATGCTGACGGCACTATCCGCACCATCAACCGCGACTGCTTCACCGACCCCAGCGAATATGAGATTATCCGCGACACGATCGAGTATGACGATGAGACGGTGCTGAATGTCTATGCCCGTCTGCGTCACGATACGCCATGGGCAAAGAAAGGTTTTGTGGTGGCACGTGAGCAGTTTGTGCTGACGCCGTATGTTTTCCCTGATGCACACACCCCAACGGCCAATGTCTCCCAAAAAGGCATCACCATCGACGAGAATAAACTCACCTCATGGATCGTCGATGGCAAGGAGATGCTGCAGGCGCCGTTGGAGCCCTACTTCTGGAAACCCGAGAACGACAACCAGAGTGCAGCTGGCTTTGCCCGTCGTGTCGCCACATGGAAAGAGGTCAAGGACGTCAAGGTAACCTATACCGTCATCAACGACCACAGCATCCGCGTCGATATGGACTACCAGCCTACGGCCACCGATCGTCCCGTGATACCCAAGTTCGGTATGCGCATGCGCCTGCCCGCCGACTATACACAAATCAAGTATTACGGCAGAGGCCCATGGGAGAACTATCCCGACCGCAAGCGTTCCGCTTTCCTCGGCATCTACGAGATGCCTCTCAGCGAGTATGAGACGGAATACATCCATCCGCAGGACAATGGCAATCGCTGTGACATCCGTTGGTTCGAAATCGGGAATCTTCGCATCGACGGCTTCCAGCCCCTCTGCATCCGTGCTTGGGATTATGGAGAGGAGGATCTTGAATCCGCCCCACGCCATCCCAACGATATCCCCCGTGGACGCTTCGTTAATCTGAACATCGACTTGGATATCCACGGCGTAGGCGGTGCTGACACGTGGGGAAAACGTACCCTACCCCAATATACCATCGATGGCAACCAGCCGCACCACTATTGTTTCATTCTCTCAACGGTCTCTGAGGGCTCAAAGCGTTAATGTTCCATAATCGTTTTGATATGTCAACGATTATTCATACCTTTGCAGCCGAAATATAGAGAACTATGTGGTCGAGTCTATTATCTATCGTTCTGGTCATCAATGAACTGATGGCCTCCAATGCAGGCGAGGTGATGAGTCCCGCCATCAACTTTGACAGTTGGATAGAACTATATAACCCCAGTGATCAGGCGGTCAATATCGGTGGTATGTACCTCAGTTATGATCCGGATAATCTGACGATGTGGCAGATGCCCCAAGACATGGGTACTATCCCGGCAAAGGGCTTCAGGGTGGTATGGCTCGGCAGCAATGATATCAAGGACAACCAGGCGCCTTTTAAACTCCTCTGCGACGGGGCCACCATCTATCTGAGTGACAACAAGGGGCAACTCATCACGAGCCAGACCTATCCCGAGGCCATCAGCCATACGGCCTGGGCCCGTAAGACCGATGGCGGTGACGATTGGGGATGGACGGCTGACGCCACACCTGGTGCCACGAATGCCACAGCCGTCTTCGCCGACAAACGGTTGCCGGCACCTGTGGTAGACCAAGGCAGTCAACTCTTCAGTGGCACGCTGAAGGTAAAGATAGAGGTTCCCGAGGGTGCCACGCTGCGCTACACCACCAACGGTAGTCTGCCCACCGCCAACGGCAAGGAGATGAGCGGTAAGTTCAGCATCGACAAGACCACCTGTTTTGTGTTCCGCCTCTTCCAGGACGGTTATCTGCCCAGCCCGCCCGTCACGCGCAGTTATATCAAGTCAGACAGGGAATTCACCATCCCCATCGTCAGCATCGTCGGCGATGAACGGTACTTCTGGGATCCGAAGATCGGTATTGACTGCGACGGTGACGGCACCAACGGCAAGACCGGCAACGGACAGAACCAGCCCCGCAACTACAATATGGATTGGGACCGTCCTGTGAACTTCAGTTACATCAGTCCGACGGAGGGCATGCTCTTCAATCAGGATGTGAACATCAGTGTCTCCGGCGGATGGACGCGTTCCATCAATCCCCGTTCCATGAAACTGAAGTCCAATAAGATCTTCGACGGTCTGAACCACCTCGACTACCCCTTCTTCCCCCAGAAGCCTTATATCCGTAACAAGGTTATCCTGCTGCGCAACGGCGGCAATGACTACTGGACCAATCATGCCCGCTTTATGGATCCTGCCCTGACTACTATCATCCAACGCTCCGGCATCGATCTCGATGTACAGAGCACCGTTCAGATAGCAGAGTTCATCAACGGAGAGTTCCGCGGGGTCTTGAACCTGCGTGAGCCCAACAACGACAAATTTGCCTACGCCAACTGGGGTTATGACGACGAGGAACTGGACAACTTCGAGAACAGCACGTTCAAGAACGGTACCGACGAAGCCTATCTCCACCTTGTCGGCCTCAGCGAGAAGATCAATCAGGCCGGCGTATACGACGAGGTGAAGCAGTTGCTCGACATCGACGAGTTCTGTAACTACATGGCTACCGAACTGTATATCGGCAACGACGACTGGCCCGAGAATAATGTGAAGGCCTACCGCAGTCGGAACGACGGACGGTTCCGTTTTATATGCTTCGACCTCGACTATGCCTTCAATCCCTGGGACCGTACCATCTCCACCATCGAAGACTATGACTGGGTGAACATGGTGCAACTCTTCCAGAACCTGCTCAAGCACGAAGAGTTCCGCAAGAAGTTCATCGATACTTTCTGCATCGTTGCCGGCAGTGTCTTTGAGAAAGATCGCGCCTCCAGCATCGTGGATGAACTGGCCGATGCCATGCGTCCGATGTCGGAGTATGACGATTGTGTACCCGACAGAGCCGCTAACAAGATCAAGGACAATCTGAATAGTTGGCTGGGCAACAAGATGGGGCAACTGCAACAGTACCGGCCCCTGAAACTCTCCAATGCCAAGAAACAGAGTGTCACGCTGGCTGCTGATACGGAAGGGGCCAGTCTCTATATCAACGGTCTGAACGTGCCTTATGCCGCCTTTGACGGACAATTGTTTGCACCTGTCACCCTTGAGGCCAAGGCACCCGTAGGTTATATTTTCACAGGATGGAAGAAAGGTGCCAGCGCCTCCGTCCAACTCATCAAGAACAACGACACCTGGAAATACTACGACAAGGGGGCAGCCCCGTCCAACTGGACCGCCAGCAACTTCAACGACAACTCATGGGCATCCGGTCCAGCACCGTTGGGTTATAAGATGGAAGGAGTGAAGACCACCGTCAGTTACGGCTCAGACCCCAACCAGAAGAATCCCACTACCTACTTCCGCAAGACCATCACTCTCAGCGCTACCCCTACACGCAGTGATGTCTTCCTGTTGAACTACGGCGTAGACGATGGTTTCGTGGTCTATGTCAACGGCAAAGAGGCAGGACGCTACAACATGCGTGAGGGCGAGGTCGGTTTCGACAGTTTCTCCACCAGTTACGCTGGCGACACCCCCCTGACGGGAACACTGGGACTCTCGCCGTCACTCTTCAAGAGTGGCGAGAACGTCATCGCCGTCGAGATCCACAACAACAGTTACACCTCCAGCGACCAGTATTGGGCCGCAGAACTCTTCACCACAGTAGGATCCAGTACCGATGATTATGTCAACACAGAATCTGTGATGGACCTGCCTGCCGACAATGCCTTGTCGCTGGTGGCCTGCTTCTCTCCACTGTCTGCCGAGGAGAAAGCCCGGCAAGGCGTTACACCCGTTCGCATCAATGAGGTCAGCGCAGCCAACAGTGCTTTCGTCAATGAGTATTTCAAGCACAACGACTGGGTGGAACTGTACAACACCACCAATAGTCCCATCGACGTGGAAGGCATGTACCTGAGCGACAACTTGAACAAGCCCAAGAAATACCAGATTACCAAAGGTGAGACGAAGACAGAAACAACCATCCCCGCACATGGTTATCTCGTCATCTGGTGCGACAAACTCGAACCCCTCTCACAACTGCATTCCGACTTCAAACTCGATGCCGAGGGCGGTGACGTCATACTGACCGCAGCCGATGAGTCGTGGTGCGACCAACTCACCTACTCCCTCCATCAGGGAGACCAGAGTGTAGGTCGTTATCCTGACGGATTCCCCGAAGTCTTTGTGATGAACATCCCCACCATTGCCAAACCCAACATCACGTCGAGTTACGTGAGTTTGGTTGAACAGACCAATGAAGCTGGCATCCACGACATCATGGCTGATGCCACCGATCCTATCAGCATCCGTTATACAGAAGGCGCACTCGCCATCCGCAGTACCTCAACAGAGCGTCTGCAAGTCAGGATTGTCAGTCCCTCCGGACAGACCGTCTCTTCCATTCAGGCTCAGTTAAGTGGCGGCTATGCAGAAGTCTCCGTAGAACAACTGCCAGCAGGCATCTACATCGCTACCGTCACCGACCACCAAGGCCACAAGGCTACGTGTAAGTTTATCAAACGGTAGTTTTTCATAGAAAGATAAAAAAAAGCCGAAAGACTTCATGCTTTCGGCTTTTTACGTTTATTTGACGAGAATCTTCTTTCCGTGTTTGGTGACATACAGACCTGGTCTCAGACTGGCTTTGCCATTTACCCGGCGACCCAGAAGATCGTAGAGGATGACATCCTGAGAATCTGAATCATCACCATACCAGATGAGAGGTTGGATACCCGTATCGTCCAACGTACGATGACGCAGGGCGGAGCGGACGGCATACCAGGCGGGTTTCTTTCCGATGCCTGCAGTATAGAGTAGCGGATTGGACGACTCGCGCCAACTGTTATTGTCCTTCAGACCCCAGATCACCATCGTGGGACAGTTGTCATTGTTCAGCACGATATCCGTGATGACACGGTAGTTGCGCGCCTGCTCCTGCAGATTCTGCGAGGAGGTGGAGGGGACACCCATGTCCAGTTCGGTGATGATGCACTTCATGCCAGCCTCGGCGAAACGACGGATGGTGTTGTCGAGATGCAGGCTGTCCACATCGCCGATGGAGAAATGGCACTGCAGACCCACACCGTCGATGGGAATACCCGACTTCTTCAAGCGCATGGCGAGGTTGAAGAAGGCAGCGGTCTTGGCTTTGTTGCTGAACTCCACGCCATACTCGTTGAGATAGAGCACAGCATCCGGATCGGCCTGATGAGCCCAGACGAAAGCGGAGTCGATGAAATCCTCGCCGACAGCCTGTGTCCACACACTGTTCTTACGCAGGGTATAACCCTCCGTATCGGCACGGACGATGGACTGGTTGTCGTCGAGACATTCGTTCACCACGTCCCATTCGGCCACCTTGCCCTTATAGTGTTTCACCACCTTCTCGATATGGTTCTTCAGAATCTGCAAGGCTTCCTCACGGGTCCAGTTCTTGTCGTTCTTCTTACCGTCGCTGCTCACCCACCCCGGCAACTGGGAGTGCCAGGCCAGACAGTGGCCGCGCAGACGCATGTCGTGTTTCTGTGCAAACCGTGCGAGATCGTCGGCACTGCCGTAACTGAAACTGTTGCGCGACGGTTCCAGGGCATCCCATTTCATCTCGTTCTCGGCTACCAGCATATTAAATTGCGCACCGACCTCCTTCGTCTCACCGAGGTTCGCATTGTTCAGGTCGTTCTTCCACATGGAGATAGCCGTTCCGAGATACTTACCGTTCTTGGCGGCATAATCCCTCAGAGACGTCTGATCGGTTTTGTCGTCGATGCCATCATCATAGAGCGCACCCATAGTGCTCTCCGGATGATCCGGGTCCGGAATCTCCGGATGATCCATCTTGTCATAAGATACCAGACGCAGCACAAAAGCGATGCCGCCATTCTCCTCACGTTCTATAACCTCCCAGGTATACAGGTCGGCCCAGACACTGAAATGCCAGTCGCCTGCGAGTGAAGACTTACGCTTGGCTGTCAGCACCTTGAACTCGTCGCCGATCTTGACATTGGCCTTCTCGTCCAGGACAACCTGAATGAATGGCATCAGATCACTCTTGTCGAAATCTTGGGTGATATTGTAGTATTTCACATCGCCGTCGACAGACAACTGATCATAGCCAGAGCCGATGCGGAAACGCAGGGTAGAGGCAGGATGAACGATGAGGTGAGCCTCCAGGTCGGCTGCATAGTTCTTCAGCGTCAGAAGTCCTATGTCAGCAGCACCCGGTTGGATGGTGCCGTAGTTATTCACCGTGCCGCCGATGCTGCCCGTACCGCCGAGCAGGCCGTTCTCAAACACATGGACCACGGCGTCTTTCGGGTTGGGGTTGGCACCAGTAGCACCTGACAACTTCTTGGCCTCCGCCTCGGCACGGTCGTTCATCACAAGCACCTTTCCCTCCTGGATGCGAATACCACCGCTCAGGTAGTTATTGTTGCCTGTAATCGTATAGGTTCCCGTACCTTCCTTCACGATGGTCAGTGGCGTCTTGTCGTCATTGTCCGTGGGAGCGATGGTTCCGGCTAAGGTGGCATCGGTATTCAGTCCACCGACAAGGTAATACACCCCGCGGCCTTTCTTCATATAACCCTGCAACATCGAGCCAGCCTCCGTCTGCAGTTCCCCGATCTGGTAACCAGAACCCGCCGTATTTGATTCGCCGCACATCGTGGCACCAGCATGCAGCATCACACGGTTGTTGGCCATCGACGGGTTCACCCTATTCAACTTGAAGTCCTCGGGGATGGTCTCCGGTGAGGAAGCCTTCCCGCCGAATGCCACAACCACATTATACGCACTGGCCGAAGGAGCATTCTCCTGGAAAGGCCAGATATGAATGTCACCCGTATAGTTCGACCAGTCGGGCCATGTCTTGCCGCCTGTCGTACCCAGATAGCAACGTTCGCCACCGGCATACAGGTTCAGTGTCCCTTTACCCGTGATGGTGGAACTGAAATAGACATAACGTCCCATCATCACATTGACAACATCCGATTCCGGCAACTTGATGGCCTTGCTATACGAGATGTAGTCCTTGTCGGTATTGTCGCCACTGATGTCTATCGTCTGTTCCTCTGCGACGGCAGACAGACCCAACAAACAGAAAGCCAATAATACAATCTTTCTCATCATTCAAATTACTTACCGCTCAGACCATTGACAAAGCCTGCTATACATTGTTTTATATGAAAATCGGTGCAAAGGTAAGGAAAATTTGCATAATTAACAAAATTTTTGGTATCATAAACTTTATTTTTAGTAACAAATACTTGTTTGTTTTGAAAAAATCCGTACCTTTGCATCATCATTTGTAATATACTAACAACAATGAATAGGAAAAAACTACAACTAACGAGGATACTATGTCTGTCCCTGTTAATCATTTTTATATTTTCCCCGGCATGGAATGCAAGAGCCCAGATGGGCAAATTGTATGATGCAAACCATCAGTTATCGAGCAATTTTACCAATCAGGTGTATTTGGACAACAACGGCTTTATCTGGTCAGCCAGTCGTAACGGTCTGAACAGGTACGACGGCTACCAATTCCATATCTATAAAAAGGAAAAGGACAGCAAGACTGGCATGGCCAGTAACTATGTGAACTGTATCGTACAAGATCAAAACGGCCGTTTCTATCTGGGTATGTGGGGTGTCCTGCAGGTTTACGACGGCAATACCTTCCAGACCATTGAGGTAAAAGACCTGGACGGGAATCACATTGACTGCTATGTCACCTGTTTCCTCGTACGGAAGAACGGTGAATTATGGGTAGGAACTTCTGGCTTTGGTGTCTTGAAGATGGATGACTCTGAGCATGCCCATCAGGTGGGAGGTCCGTTGAAGGGAATCCACACGGCGGAACAACTGATGGAAGACAGCAAGGGCAATATCTGGGTACTCACCAGGGAAGACGGTCTGATCTGCTTTAACGAAAAGACCTCACGTACTTATTTCAAGGACAGTCCCTTGAGGACCTCCCTCCGTAAAATGTGTGAAGGCTCCGACGGGACCCTGTACCTAGGCACCTCGAATGCCGGTCTCTTCAAACTGGCAGGAAACGAATTCCAGCGCATAGAGAATACGGGCAACAAGCCTATCAATGAACTCTACTTCAACAGTAAACAGGAACTGATGTTAGGCTACGACGGTGAAGGTCTGGGCATCTACAATCCCCAGACAGGCACACTCACCGACAATCCTTTCCACAGCCTTGAGGTTGACCTCCCCCACAGCAAGGTGGTCTCCATCACAGAAGACCAGAACGGCAACTACTGGTTCGGACTCCTTCAGAAGGGTATCTTCATGCAGCCGGGCACCTCTACCGGTTTCAATTATATGGGATATAAATTAGGTACGCGCAATATAATAGGTAATGCCTGTATCCTCAGCACCTGTCAGGACAGCAAGGGACGCATCTGGATCGGAACCGACAAGGACGGACTCTATTGTATCGACAGCAGCCTCAAGCCCCTGAAGCATTTCAAGGAGAACTTCCCCGCCTCTATCATGGCTATCGAAGAAGACCTGAAGGGCCGTATCTGGATCGGTTCGTATAACGAAGGCGGCGGATGGATCGACCCCACCTCCCTGCAATATCACAGGTACGTCTTCCCCCAGGCAGCCAATATCAGTATCTTCGACATAGAGGTGGACAACCAGAACCGTCTGTGGTTCGGTACCATGGGACAAGGTGTGGTGATGCTCGACCAGCAGACCAACAAGATGGAGACCTACAAGGTGAAGGATCATGCCGAGAACAAACGTGACGTCAACAGCATCACCAATGACTACATCTCCCAACTCTCCATCTCTCCTGACAACAAACGACTCTATGTGGCCACCTCAACGGGTGTCTGTTGTCTGGACTTGGAGAAGAACAGTTGGACTAGTTTCTTTGGGAAGAACTGCCTGAACTACGCTACCCCTACCCGCACCGCCAGAGAATATTCCGGCAGGTTGTGGATAGGCACAAACGACGGTCTCTACTGCTATGACCTGCTGAAGAAAACCTTGAAACAGGCCTCAACAGACAGAGGACTGTCGGACAATGGCATTGCCTCCATCGAACAAGACGCGAAGGGAAGACTCTGGATTGCGACAGACCACGGTCTGTGTTGCTACGATCCGAAGACCGACCTGACACAGAACTATTTCATCGACAACGGCCTGCAGTCGAATGAGTTTTCCGACGGTGCCTCCTGGACTTCCTCCAATGGCACGATGCTGTTTGGCGGTGTCGGCGGACTGACATGGTTCAATCCCGCAGATATCAAACAGGACAAATGGGAAGCCAGCGTCCGACTCGTGCGATTCCTTGTCAACAGCAATCCCATCAACAGCGCTTCGAAGTCGGGCATCTACCAGATCTGCGACACAGCCGTCATCGCCTCCAACCGTTTCCAACTGGCTGCCCATGACAATAACTTCGGCATCCAGTTCTCCACGCTCACCTACGACAATCCTGAGCAGATCACCTATCTCTACAGTATCAATGGTGAGGAATACTCCAGCCTGCAGCCGGGTGTCAATGAGATCACCTTCACGCACCTGCCGCCAGGGGCCTACCGTTTCCGCGTCAAAGCGGTGCGTAACAATATCGAGACGCCGGAAAAGGTCTTTACGGTCATTATCCACAGTCCGTGGTACCGTTCTGCCTGGGCCTACTGTCTCTACCTGCTCGTGATTGGCGCCATCCTCGCCCAACTCCTGCTGGCGCATCGCCGCAGGGAGAAGAACCGTCTGCGCCTCCAGGAACATATCCATGCCGAGGAGATGAGCGATGCCAAACTGCGTTTCTTCATGAACATCAGTCATGAGATACGGACCCCGATGACACTGATCCTCACCCCGTTGCTCTCGCTGATCAAGAACGAAGAAGATCCGCAGCGCAAGGGGGTCTATGAGATCATCAAACGCAACGCGGAACGTATCCTGAGCCTCATCAACCAGATGATGGACCTCCGGAAGATTGACAAAGGCCAGATGCAGATGCGCATGACGGAGACGGACCTGATCAAGTTTGTGAAGGAAATATATGACCTCTTCGACAATCAGGCCAAGACGAAACTCCTCACCTTCACCTACGAGCACGACGACGAAAGACTGCCCGTCTGGATTGACCGCCGTAACTTCGACAAGGTCATCATGAATATCCTTTCCAATGCCTTTAAGTTCACACCTTCTGGCGGAAAGATTGACATCCGCGTCACCCACGACGACCAGACCGCCCATATCGCCATCAGCGACAACGGCGAGAAGATACCGGAAGACAAACTGGACAAGATCTTCGAACGGTTCTACCAGACGGCATCCACCGTCAACGACAGACATACCGGCACGGGTATCGGTCTCGACCTGACCCGCTCACTTGTAGAACTGCACTACGGCACCATCACCGCCCGGAATCTGGAGCAGGGCTGTGAGTTCGTGGTTACCATCCCCTTAGGGAACGCCCACCTGAAACCGGAAGAGATGATTCTGGACGAGGAAGCCATCCCCGCAGAACTGATGTCGGTAGAGACAGAGGCCCCCGAAGAGGAAGAGTTGCCTGTCATCGAACAACCTTCCAACCATAAGATGAAGATTGTCATTGCCGAGGACGATGACGAGATCCGTGACTATCTCGACAGTGAACTCAGCAAGGACTATGATGTCCGGATCTGCGTCAACGGACGGGAGGCACTGGCAGAGGTGCTCCATGTCAGACCCGACCTCGTGCTCAGCGATGTGATGATGCCCGAGATGGACGGTAACACGCTGTGCTCTAAGATCAAGTCGAACCCGAGCACCAACTATATCCCCGTGATCCTGCTGACAGCCAAGAACCGCGACGAAGACAAACTGGAAGGCCTGGAGACCGGTGCCGACGCCTACGTCGTCAAGCCGTTCAATATGGATATCCTGCGCCGTACCATCATCAACCTGCTCAACTCGCACCGGCTGCTCCAACTGAAGTACGGACGCAACGACAATCTGGAAGAGCAGGTGGACGAGATCAAGATGAAGTCGCCTGATGAAAAACTTCTCGAGCGTGTCATGACAGCCATCAATGCCCACCTCGATGACTCGGACCTCAGCGTCGACATGGTAGCCGAGCAGGTCGGCATCAGCCGTGTGCACCTGCACCGGAAGATGAAGGAACTGACAGGCCAGACACCTCACGACTTCATCCGTAACCTCCGCCTGAAACAGGCCGCCAATCTCCTGGCCAACCAAGGCATGAATGTGACGGAGGTGATGTATGCCTGCGGCTTCTCCAACTCGGCCTCCTTCTCTACCGTCTTCAAGAAATTCTACGGCATGTCGCCCCGCGACTACATGAAGGAGCATCAGCGCAGGAAATAAGTTTGGCTACAAAAATGTAGTACTTTTGTAGCCGTCTAAAATGTCAACCTTAAATCGGGAGACTATGACAAGGCATTACATTTACAATAGATTTATGGACTCATTAGAACCAATCAAACGGAAGATTTATGAGATTCGGGGTCAGCGCGTGATGCTGGATCGCGACTTGGCAGAATTGTATCAGGTAACTACTGGTAACTTGAACAAAGCTGTAAAACGGAACATCAGAAGATTTCCATTAGACTTTATGTTCCAGTTGACAAAAGAAGAATGGAATTCTCTAAGATTCCAAATTGGAATTTTAGAAACAGGAAGGGGAAAATATAAGAGGTGAAAGAAACCAAGAGAGAACTTCTTCAGGTATATGAAGCCATAACCCAACTTGGCGAAAAACAGCAGGAGCCACTGCCGGAGATTGGCTATGCAGCCATTCAGAAAAGGAGAGAGGAAAAAAGTAAATAGGGCGAATCAAGGGGAAGGTTCTGACGCGCCCCCCCAATAGGCGGACATGTCATCATAAGGGTTAGAAAATATGCCGAAAAATTGCGGCATGTCATCACAAGGGTTAGAAAACGTGCCGAAAAATTGCGGCATGTCATCACAAGGGTTAGAAAACG